>CAZFLE010000068.1:0-36845 GCA_964519895.1 uncultured Enterobacterales bacterium
GCTGAGCTTGCGAAGACGGACCGCCCCGTAGTGCGTGTCCCCAAGGACCTGTTCGGCCTGCCGAGAAAGTCGGGGCCCTACACAGGCGATGGGCAGCGGAGGCGGCAGCCTGAGGGGTGCGGCCAGCAGCCACATCAGCGGCCAAGGGCGAAACTCGAGACTACTGGGCGGGCGCGTCCTCGGACGCGGGGTCCTGGGCGGCTGCGGCTTCCTGGGCGGCTTGTTCGGCGGCCAGGCGCTCCGCTTCGGCGGACTTCAGGGCTTCGTAGCGATCCGACGTGAAGGTCCGGGTCAGGCTCATGCCGGTGGGCCCCAGCTGGGTGGTGCTGTAGGCACCCGGCGTCACACCGTTGAGCACCACGGTCGTCAGTGGGCCCACGATCCCGATGCGCACCCCGCTGACCGAGAGCTCTACCCAGGCGTTGGTGCGATTCTGGATGTGCAGGGCGTCGTCTGTGGCGTCGCCCAGGGCCTCGGTGGGGGACACCAGGGCGCCGAACTGCGCCGGGTCCACGAACAGCTGCCGGAAGCCGGCGGCGTGACCCGTGGTGAGGGCCGGGTTCACCTCGTAGGGGCCAAAGGCATTCATGGCGCCGCTGCCCGCGGTGGCCGGCGTGGTGGCGAGGAGCAGGGCCAGGGTGAGGCAGTGACGCATGACGTCTCCAGTCGGGCACAACAGGGCCTGCGTTAACCCTCGCACATGAAGGGCACCACGCCGACCACGCTGCTGGTCCGGAACATCGACCAGCTCCTGACGCTGGATCCAGCGGCTGGCGAGGGCCGCCTGGGCGTGGTCGAAGGCGGTGCCGTCTTGTTCGAGGGGGACCGGGTGCGCTGGGTCGGTCCCACCGGCCAGGCGCCGACGGCGGACAGAGTCGTCGACGGGACGGGCTGCATCGGGCTGCCCGGTTTGGTGGACTGCCACACCCACAGCCTGTTCGCCGGGAGCCGGGCCGACGAGTTCCGGCGCCGGCTCGACGGCGCCTCCTACACCGAGATCCTGGAGTCCGGGGGTGGCATCCTCAGCACCGTCAGAGCGACCCGGGCGGCGAGCGATGCCGAGCTCGTCGAGAGCCTGACTGCCCGCCTGGGTCACTTCCTGGCCCACGGCGTCACGACGGTCGAGGTGAAGACCGGGTACGCCCTGGAGCGGGACGCGGAGCTTCGCTGCCTGCGCCTGCTGACCGATGGCGACTGGCCCGTGCGCGTGCGCCGAACCTGGCTGGGCGCACACACGGTGCCGGCGGATCACCGGTCGGACCGCCCGGCCTGGCTGGCCCACCTGCTGGGGTCGATCCCGGCCGTCGCCCAGCTCGCCGACATGGTCGACGTCTACTGCGACGCAGGCGCGTTCACCCTCGACGAGGCCAGGGCACTCCTCGAGGCCGGCATCGCGGCGGGCCTGCACGGCCGGATCCACGCCGAACAGGTCACCCACACGGGTGCCGCTGCCCTGGCGGGCGAGCTGGGGTGCACGTCCGCGGATCACCTGGAGCGCATCGACCCCGCTGGCATCGCTGCGATGGCGACCGGTGGCACGGTGGGCGTGCTCCTGCCCGGGGCCATGGTGTACCTGGGTGACCCGGCGCCACCGGTGGCGGCGCTTCGCAGTGCGGGGGTGGCGCTGGCTGTGGCCACGGACTTCAACCCGGGCAGCTCGCCGGTTCGAGACCTCTGGAGCTGCGCGACCCTGGCCTGCCTGCAGCTCGGTCTGACCCCCGAAGAGGCCGTGGCCGGCATCACCCGGGTCGCGGCCCAGGCCCTGGCCCTGCCTCGCCGGGGATGGCTGGGCGTGGGCTCCGGGGGTGACCTGGCTCTGGTGCCGCCGCCGCCGGGAGAGCCTTGTCACTGGCCGGTGCTCGTTCAGTACCTGGGGGGCCATCGGGCGTCGGTGGTCGTTCGATCGGGCCGGGTCGTCTTGGAATGAGCCGGGTCAGCGCCATGCGCTACCAGCCGGGGACCCTGTCGCTGCTGGATCAGCGGCGGCTGCCTGCGGATGTGGACTGGCTGACGGTCAGGGACAGCCACCAGGCCGCCGCTGCGATCCGGGACATGGTCGTTCGGGGCGCCCCAGCCATCGCCATCACCGCCGCCTATGGCCTGGCCCTGGGGGTGCGGGCCGGCGAGGATCGCCAGGACGCTCGGGCCCGGCTGCTGGGGAGCCGTCCTACGGCCGTCAACCTGCGCTGGGCTCTGGAGCGGCTGGACCCGGTGCCCGATGAAGGCCTCGAGGCCGCAGCCGCGGAGATCCACGCCCAGGACGCCCGCATCTGCAGGGCCCTCGGGGACGCCGGCGCGGCGTTCGTGCCTCCGGGCGGCGTCTTCACCCACTGCAACACCGGCGCCCTCGCGACCGGGGGCTGGGGCACTGCGCTCGGCATCGTGCGCAGCCTGCACGCCCAGGGCCGACCGGTGCACGTGTTCGCTGGGGAGACCCGTCCCTACCTCCAGGGCGCCCGCCTGACGGCCTGGGAGCTGGTGACCGACGGCATCCCATGCACGCTGGTCACCGACTCCATGGCGGCCGCGGTGATGGCCAGTGGTCGGGTGGGCAGCGTGATCGTGGGCTGTGATCGGGTGGCGGTCAATGGCGACACGGCCAACAAGATCGGGACCTACGGCCTGGCGGTGCTGGCCCGGCATCACGGCCTGCCCTTCTACGTGGCGATGCCCCACTCGACTTTGGACCGCCGCTGCGCCACGGGCGCCGACATTCCCATCGAGGAGCGGCCCGCGGTCGAAGTCCGGGCCTTTCAGGGCCACGCCGCCGCGCCGGACGCGGTGCCGGTCTGGAACCCGGCCTTCGACGTGACCCCCGCGGCGTTGATCACGGGCTGGCTGACCGAGCAGGGACCCTGGCGGCCGGAGTAGGCTGGACCATGGCCGGCTTCGGACGCTTCACCGATCACGCACCGCCCACCGAGGGCCTGCTCGAGGTTCAGCGCCAGCTGCGCCAGCTCAGGGCCGTCGTGCTGCAGGTGCTCCTGGCCCAGCACCGGGGCGAGACCGTGGCCCTGGACGCGCCCGCCGTCCTGGCTCTGTTGGACCTGCCCGAAGGCACCTCGGCCGAACAGGTCCGCGAACGCCTCGTCCGGGCCCAGGCGCCGGTCGAAGGCGTGTTCCAGTGCCCCAGCTGCGCCTCGACCATCCGGCGCCTGCAGGGGGTGGCCCTCAGCACCTGCCCCTGGTGCGGGACGGATCTGGGCGCCCAGGACTGACCCGAACTTCTCGCCTGGGGGTCAGGGTCCGGATACCCTGGGGTCCGACGACAGCCCCCAAGGAGGTTCATCATGGTGTTCGGTTTCGGAATGCCCGGGCCCACCGAGCTGGTCCTCATCCTCGCGATCGTGATCATCTTCTTCGGCGTGGGCAAGCTGCCCGAAGTCGGGTCCGCCCTGGGCAAGGGCATCCGGAATTTCCGGGGCGCGGTCAAGGAGGGCGGCGACGAGGCCGCGGCCGTGCTGAGCGACCTGAACCCGACCGCCGAGATCCAGGACGTCGAGGAGAAGCTCCCGGAGCAGAAGGGCTAGGCCTCCTCGACGACGCTGGGCCGCCCGACCCTCCGATCCAGGGCCCGCCGCGCCTCGCCTTGGACTTCGGGCAACAGGATCCCTGCCCCCACGATGAAGCGCAGATCCTGGACCAGGAGCGTCGCAAACAGCCGACACGCGATCTCGGCCGGGGTGTGGGGGTTGCAGGCCAGGGTCTTGCGGACCCGGTAGCGGCTGGACCAGCGCTGGTGCCGGGAGACCGCTCGCAGGCACTCTGGGCTGGTGGGCCGCCGCGCCGCGATGGTGACCACGTCCTGTTCCCGCAGCCGCGGGTTGTCCAGCACCAGCGTGATGACCCGTGGATCCGGATCCCGCAGCAGCCGGTCGAGCAGGTTGCGGTCGGTGGTCCGGGCGGCCTGGCGGCGCAGGCCCAGGGGGAGCTGCAGGAACTCGTTGTCCGGATCCGGGGTGGCCAGGCGGCGCTTGTCCACCGGAGGCGGGAAGAACAGGGGCGGGAGCTCGTCGATGCCGACCCGCTGTGCGAGCCCCACCAGGCGCCAGGCGCGGTCCCTGGGCATCGCGCCCAGGATCTCCGGGGACAGGGCCAGCTCCTGGACCGCCGCCCTCGCGCCGGCTTCGCCGCGCCGACCGCGAGCCAGGAGGCGATGAAGGGTCGCCAACACCAGCGCGTCGTCCATTTCGGTCAGGAAGTCACGGATGGCCTGGGGGCGCACCGCGCGCTCCTTGACGCTGTCGATGCGGTGGACCAACGCCTCGGCCGCGCGGTCGGCCGGCACCGGGTTGCGCAGGAGCGCCCACAGTCGGTCCACGTCGCCCAGCCTTGCCGCCTCGTGGGCTTCGGCAGCGGCCAAGGCCTCGGCCAGGTCCACGGGTTCCTCGACCGCCTCGTCGGAGCGGGTGCGGGGCCCTTCCGGCGGCACGGTCCTGGGCGCCGACACACCGAGCGAGGCGCGGGCCACAGCCTCGACCAGCTCTTCGCTGGGGCCGCCAGGAAGCATCGGGAGCCCGGTCTCCTGGGAGTACGCCAGAGGCTCGGGTGTCTCGACGTTGTCCGGGGACCCCATGGCATCATCCTACACGGCTGTGAAGACCACCCCCGCCCGCATCGGTGCCCTGCTCATGCTGCTCGCCGTGGCCGGCGGGGCGGTCTGGTGGGCCCTCCAGGAGGAGCCGCCGCCGCCGACTGATGTGGCCGAGGTCGAGGACACCGGCATGACCCCCGACGAGACCGAGGAGCTCATGCGAGCCATCGGCTACGTCCAGCAGTAGGCCTGTGACCCGCCTGCGCTTCTGGAGCCTGTATGTGGCCTGCCTGGCCGTCTGCCTGGGCGTGGTGCACGGGCTCCTGTGGGTGATGCCCCCGGCCCAGGCCGCGGTCGAGCTCGACCTCGCGACGGACTTCGTGGCGGTGCCGCCGAAGCCCAGGGGCGCCGAAGCGCCGAAGCCCGGCGACGGGGACGGGTCGGCGTACACCGAGGAGGCCTGCCTGGCCCTGACCGGGGACTTCCGAGACGCCTGCTTCCACTTCCTGGCCCTCCAGCGGGTCGCCCGAGACCTGGAGGGGGCCCAGACCGCCTGCGCCAGCATCGCGGGCGGGAGCCTGCGGTGGGAGTGCGAAGCGGACCTGGGCGAGCTGTACTCGCGCACAGACCGGGCACGGGCCGAGGGCCTCTGTGGTGGGATTCCGCCCAAGAAGTGGCGGGATCAGTGCGTGTTCGGCATCGCCATGCAGTGGTCCACCGACGACCCGGACTTCGCCCGCGGGGCCTGCGACCGGGCCGGCATGTGGCGGGACTTCTGTCGCCACGACGTCAACGGCGAGGTGGCCCAGGTCGATCCAGAGGCCGCGCTGGCCTGGTGCAAGAGCCAGCTCCTCACGGGCTCACTGCTCCAGCGCAAGACCTGCTTCCACGGGCTCGGAAAGTACCTGGGCCGCACGGACCCGCCGCGGGCCCTGGCGATCTGCCAAGAGGTGCCGCTGGACGAGCCGCTGTACCGGGAGAACTGCTTCCATGGCATCGGCTGGGCCGTGGCGGAGAGCGACAGTGAAGCCGCCCTGCGGCTGTGCAGGGACCGGGGTGGCGCCTGGTCCGACTCCTGCCGGCTCGGTGTGAGCGCCCACGCCAAGCGCCTGGATCCGGAGCGGGCCTACGCTCTGTGTGCCGGCGTGTCCCGGTCGGATCTGCGGGCCCGTTGCGAGGCCTTTGCCCGTCGCTGAAGGGCTACAGGCTGCTCCGACTCTCGGCCACGAGGGTCACGTCTTCGAACCCGGCCTGCTGGAGTGTGAACAAGACCTTGCGCACCAGACGGTAGGGCACAGCCGCGTCCATTCGCAGCAGCACGCGCTCCCGAGGAAGCCGCTGGAGCGCCCCGTAGAGCTCGTCCACCAGGTCCTCGTCGTGATCCAGGTACCAGGCCATGCCGGCGATTCGGTGACCCTGCAGGTGCAGCGCGCCGGGGGTCAGGTCCAGGGCGAGGGACCGAGCCACCTCGGACGTGCTCGTCGAGCGGGGAAGCTCCAGGGCCACCGGCAAGGGGGGGTCGGTGCTGAAGCCCAACAGCAGGGCCACCAGCACCAGCGTCAGCACGTCCACCAGCGGAGCCAGCGTGGCGGCGTCGGCGCGCTCGGGGGCTCGCATGCGCCGCCTCACGGTGCGGACCCGAGCAAGGGCTGGGGAAAGAGTGGCCCTGCGCGATCGCCTCGGACGGCGTCGAGCACGGCCACCAAGACACCCGCCGGCACCGTGTCCGTCGGCTGCAGCGCGATGCGCTCCCGAGCCGGATCCAGCCGCTTCAGATCCCGCAGGGCGGCCTGGAGGCCGGCGAGATCCGGGCCGGTCGGCCCGTGGGGCAGGGCGACCTTGCGCTGCTCGGTGTCCCCCGCGGAAGCCGTCACGTCTGACCGGCGCAGCGCGGCCCGGACCTCGAGGCCGTCGGCCGTGATCTGCAGGGTCAGCCGTTCCAGGGCCCCCATCTCGGGCACGCTCAGCCCTTCGCCACTGGAGACCTTCAGGTCCAGGCCCACGCGCTTCTGGGCCGACGTGGTGACGAGCAGGAGCGGCAGCAGCAGGAGCAACAGGGACACGACGGCCAGCAGGGCGGGGCGCAGGCCGGGCCCTGGTCGCGAGCGGCGCGGCCTCAGTCGCCGGATGCGGGCCTCCGCTTGGCGAGGGCCAGGCGCCCGGCCGCTGTCTCGACCTGGGCCATCACGGCGTCTGCGCGGCTCTGCAGCCACGCGTGCGCCGCCAGGCTCGGGATCGCCACGAGCAGGCCACATGCGGTCGTCGCCATGGCAGTGGCGATGCCCTCGGAGAGCTTGGCCGCCCGCTCGCCGGCACTGGCGTCCCCCAAGGCGCCGAACGCGAGCATCAGGCCGTAGACGGTGCCCAGGAGCCCGATCATGGTGGCCAGATTGCCCACTGCGCCCAGAGCCCCGACCCGGCGTCGAACCACCTGCTCGGCCTCGACGCTGGCCACGGACATGGCCTCCCAGGCCGCGTCGGCGGAGTCCTGGCCGGCGCCGGCGTCGAGCACGGCGGCCGCCGGGTGGGCGCCAGCGGCCCCTACTGCTGCTGCAGCATCGCCAGCCTCCAAGGCGTCGCGGGCAGCGTCTGGTAGCGCCCCCCAGCGAACGAGCAGGCACCAGGTGCGCTCCAGGGTGACGGTCAAGGCAAAGGCCGCCAGCGCGGTGAGCACGTACAGGAAAGAGGCACCTGGACCGCCAAAGGCGGAGAGCAGCGAGTCGAGCACCGAGGTCTCCCTGGAGGACCCGTTGTTGCACCCCGGAGCGTCCCGTGCAACATGCCGAGGGTGGCCCTGACCTGCTGGTTGTTGTTGTTGTCCTGTGGACAGGCCGATCCGTCGACCTGGACTCGGCCTGAGCACTGCGAGCCCGTGACCCCAGAGCGGGCGCGCGATGAGTGTCGCGCGGCCGTTGCACCCGAGGTGTTCCGGCAGGACCTGGGCGCTGGCGAGCGCTGGGTAGCCGGGATCGGCGACCTGCTCATCCGCGACTACGCCTGGCTGTCCGTCACCCGCGAGGTCGACCTACGGGGCAAGCGCTACTGCGACCGCATCGAGACCCCGGAGCTCCAGGAGCGCTGCAACACCCTGGTGTCCCGTCCCCACCTCCTCCAGCAGCTCCAGAAAGGCCCGCCACCCAAGGGCAAGCGGCCTGGCCCAGAAGGACCTCAGGCGCCGCATTGAGCGACGCCTGGTGGCGGTGACGATCCGGCTGTTCTTCGAGCTGCCCTGAGAGAGCCCCCCCCGGTGGTTCCCTCACCGCAAGAGATGGAGGAGACGCTAAGTTGCCAGGTATAAAAGGATCCGACGGGGGGGGCTCCAGGGCTCTCAGAGGCTTCCGTGTGCCGACGGTTGCCTCATGCAGATACTAGCCGTGTGAACGAGACACCCGCAAGGGCGAAGATCGTCCAGACCGTGTCACGTCTTGTCGGCGGCTGCGTCCTGGGCCCGCCTTGCGCTGACCCGGCGGACCTCTTTGGCGAGGCTGCGCAGGCTGAAGGGCTTGCGAAGGATATGGTCGACCACGGGGCCCGCATAGGCGTCCGACACCTCTTGGGCGTTGTGCCCAGTGGCCACGAAGATGCAGGTGTCGGGGCTCTCGGTGCGGATGTGGTTGATGACGTCGCGCCCGGTGATGCCGGCCATCTGCCAGTCGACGATGGCGAGCTGGAATTCCACCCCGTGCGCATTGACTGCTTCGACAGCCTCGAGGCCGCTCGCGGCCACGGTCACCCGGTGGTCCAAATCCCGCAGGAACTCCAGGAGCAGGGTGCGAATTTCCCGGTCGTCATCGACCACCAGGATGCTGAGTCCAGCCACGCTGCGTCACCTTTCCAGGGCAAGTCAGGGCCTCGCGCAGGGTGCCGAGGCATCGACGGGTAGACCATAGCCCGGCCGGTTGGCTCAGGGGTAAAGTGCCCCCGTTCGGCGCGCGGCACCGGTCTCGGGCGTCACCGGCGAGTCAGTCACACTCGCCCACGGCGGCGCCGGTGTCCCCTGTGTCCACAGCGGTGGCCACCTCGCACCCCGGCAGGGGCGCGCAGATGTCGGCGTCCTTGTTGGGGTCGCCAGAGGCCAGGGCCCGGTGGGTGGTCGTGGCCTCGCGCCCGTCGGTGTCCGTGACGGTGATGGAGAGCTCCAGCTCGTTGTGGCAGAGCAACTCGGGCGGGGTGTCGTCGGCGTCGAGCTCGAAGCCGGGCAGCTCCGAGATCTGGTTCAGGTAGCCAAAGACCCCGGGGTAGGTGTAGACACACTCGTCGTCGCTGGGCAGCACCGCCACACGGGCCGAGTCGGCGTCGTCCTTCAGCAGGGACAGGCCACTGGCCACGTCGACCACGTCGATCTCGTAGCTGATGACGTTGCGGAAGGTCTGGGTCTCGAAGCTGAGCCAGATGTGCCAGCCCCCTTGGGGCCCGTGCACCATCGTCACGCAGCCCTCGTCCGGAAAGGCCTCGTGGCAGCTCTCGCCGTTGCCCAAGGTCACTTCGGACTCCAGGGCGCAGCACTCCTCGACGATCTCGCCGACGGAGACGACACCGGAGTCCGGCTCGGGGCACTCGATGGGGGCCGTGCCGGAGTCCTGGGTGGCGGTGTCGTCGGTGGACGTGTCGTCGCCGCAGGCGAACAGCGCGAGCAGGCTCAGGGTCATTGGGTCTCCGGGTCGGCGGTGTCGCCGCTGTCTTCGCTGTCCAGGTCGTCGACCGGGCACTCACCCGGGTCGCAGATCGACAGGTCATCCACGTGGGGAGCGCCGATAACGCGCCGCGTCGCCTGGACCACCTGGCCGGCCTGGTCCCAGACCTCCAGCCGGAGCTCCAGCTCGTTGAGGCAGACCAGCTCCGGGGGGGTGTTCGCACTCCCGCTCTGAAGTCCGCTCATGTCGAGGTAGCCGAACATGCCGGTGAAGGTGCCGCAGCATCCGTCCAGCTCGGGCGCCAGGGCGACCTTGTAGGTGTTGTCCGAGATCCGCATCTGGGTCTCGACGTCGTAGATCTCGTAGTGGAGGTAGACCCGGTCGTAGGTGCCACAGACCTGGGCGCTCACCTCCATGTGCCAGCCGCCCTGGGGACCGTGGACCATGGTGTGGCAGCTGCCTTCGGCGCGGGGCTCGAAGGGCTCGTTGCCGTTGCCGATGGTCAGCGAGAGCTCGCCTGTGCAGCAGGCTGCGTCGATGATCGCCGCGGCGTCTTCGTTGGTCGGGCACTCATAGGTGGCCGAGTCACCGGTGTCGTCCGTGGGGGTCGTGCCCGGACAGGCCACCAACAGCCACCCAGCCGCCAGCGGGATGCTTCTTCCCATGTCTCGGAGTCCTGCGCGCCCGGCCTGATGCCCGGTGGACCATAGCTGATTCCATGCAGGGCCCGCGTCAGCGCAGCGCCGCTTCCAGATCCGGGTCCCAGGTGTCGGTGAGCGTCCTGTCGCCGAGCTCGCGTGCGGCGTGGCTCAAGAGGTAGGACGGTCGATGGGGCACGCCCGGGTACAGAGGTCCCCAGGCCGCCAGGTCGAGCCCCTCACCGGCGGGGAGCTCTGGCACCAAGCCGGTGTAGGCCTTGTCCCCGAGCAGTCGGACCCAGGCACCGGCGTCCACGAAGGCCTGCCCGAGCCCGACGACCTGGGGGTGCCCCGGCAGGGTGTCGCCATGGTCCAAGGCGCTGCCGGTCACGATGACGGCCAGGTCCGGAAAGCGGTCGACGGCCTGGTCGGCCAGGCGACTGGCATCGCGCCAAGCGAACCAGGCCTCCGCATCCTCGACGGTCGGCCGCCCCTCCGCGAGGGGGAGCGCCTGGAGCAGGGTCGGGCTGTGCATCTGCCCGTCCTCGCCCAGGTTGAGGCCCTGGTAGCCGGGCTCGTCGTCGCTCTGCTGGCCATCGCCGTCGAGGTCCAGCCAAGGGGGATCGCCATCACGCAAGGCCGTGAGGTCCACGTCGCACACCAGGCCGTCCTGGAGCGTGCAGCCGTGGAACACCTCCAGGGTGGTCTCCCGCAGCACCAGCTGGGGTCCCGCCGGGGTCTCCCAGGCGGCCAGAAACGCCACCGCGGGCAGGTCCAGGTCGGGATCGGCGAGGGTCGCGACGGCCAGGTTGCCGCCGTTGCTGCTGCCCACCAGCCCCAGGGCCGCCACCTGCAGGTCCGGCACCCGGTCGAAGACCGTGCGCCCGTCCTGGTCGACGGCCTGGCCGACTGCGAAGCGCAGAGCCAGTGCAACGGCGGCGCGACTGCCCGCCCCGAACCAGTCCGATGACTCCGGGTCGCCGGGGGCCCCTGGCAGGTCCACGTGGACCTGGAGGAGTCCGTAGCCCCGGAGCAGGTCGGTGCGGTCGGGCTCCGTCGGGACCTGGTCCGGCTCCCAGGCCCCCTGGAGCGAGACAACCGGAACCGCGGCCAGAGGTGTCTCCGGCTCCCAGATCAGCTCCACCTCGTGCCCCTCGACGGTGAGGAGCTCCCGCTCTTCCGGTCCTTCGTAGCGCTGTCCGGTGTCGTTCCCGCAGGCGACCAGTGCACCCAGGGTCAGAGACCGGAGCAGACGGAGGCCTCGACGTAGCTGAGGGTCAGCTCGGAGCCAGTCTCCAGAGCTTCATCGTCGCCCTGGACGGTGAGCAGCCGGGTCTCGGCGTCGAAGGTCCAGGCGGTCAGCTGTCGGCCGTTGTGCCACACCTCGAGGGTGTCCGGGATCGGTTCCGCGGCCAGGAAGTAGCTCTGGCGCTGGGGCACCTCGTTGGTGGCGATGGACGCCAGGGCCGCGAAGTGGTCCCCCCAGTCTGCGTCGCAGAGATCCAAGTCCATGCCGCCTGTGGCTGCGACCGCATCTGCGGCCTGGCCCAGGTCCTGGCAGCCGCCGGTCCCATGGCCCATCACCGCGCTCACCACCAGTTCGTCCGCCGTCGACAGCTTGGCGGCCATGGTGGCGACGTAGTCCTCGGCGCTGGAGGGTGACTCCTCCGGGCGGTCTCCGATCAGCACCGTGTGGAGCAGCGAGTCCTGGCGCAGGAAGCCGTCCAGGCAGTCGCCGGGGTCGGTCCGCTCCAGGCTGGCCACGGCGGTCTCGAGCAGCTTGCTGTCGCCTTGGCTGCCCCGGGTGAGCTCGCTGTTCAGCACCTCGGCTGCCCGGACCGCGCCTTCGGTGGACCGAAGCCACGGGTATGGGCTGGCCAGGCAGTCGTTATCGGCCCGGACCAAGGTGATCTGCCAGTCCACGCCCGCGCTGTCGAGGGTCTCCAGGAAGCCCTGGGTGTACTGGGTGGCGTGCTCCAGGCGCGTGGCGACGGTGCTCGAGCCGTCTTGGACCAGCAGGATGTCGGCGTAGGCGCTGGGCTCGTAGGCGACCGTCTCGGAGACCGGATCGCCGTCGTAGGCGGCGCCTCCCAGATCCAGGGTGCTCACGGGATCGGCGGGATCGTTGCTGGAGACGTGCAGCACGGTGGCCTGGAGGCCGTCGAGTCCGGGCGAGAACACCAGGTCCAGCTCGGAGTACTCTCCAGGGGCCAAAGTGAGCTGGGTGAAGTCCGCCAGGGAGAAGTCCGTCTCGGTGATCAGCTCGGCGCGGTCGACCTGGAGTGGCTCGTCGCCTGCGTTGAGGAGCTGGACCGAGCGCTCTGCGTCGCAGCCGACCGGCACGGAGCCCCAGTCCAAGGTGTCGGGCCACAGGGCAGCGATCGGGGCCGCGCCGTGGCCGCCCAGCGCCACGGTCACCTGGCCGTTGGGGAACAGGTCTCCGCTGTAGTCCCGGGACGTCGCCGGCGTGAAGTGCACCTGGACCGTGAGGGTCTCGTAGGGGCCCAGCTGGACGACGGCGGGGGCGTCCGTCGAGAAGGCGCCGCTGTCTCCGGCCACCCGATCCAGGCCCATGACCTCGACGGCCCAGGACTCGGTGTTGCGCACCACGAAGGATTGGGTGGCGCTGCCTTCGGTCAGGACGCTGACGGTACCAAAATCCAGGGAGTCGGGCTCCAGGCGGATCCGTGCTTCGCCCTCCACCGGCAGCTCGTCGACGTCGACGGCCTCCCCCGGTCCGAAGGGCTCGCAGGCCAGGACGGCAAGCAGCGCGAGCACCCGGGTAATCTACCCTACTGACCGTTCCACCGCGCCCGGTATCTCAGCGGCCTGTGCGTCCCAGGCCCAGCGCGACACCGTGTTCGACCACCGACGTCCAGGCCCCGTCGTAGGAGATCGGGATCAAGCGGGCGTCGTAGCGGATGGTCACCGCAGAGCGCCGGCCCGCTGGGATGCGCAGGTCGGCCCGCAGTCCCGGGACCAGAGTCACGGTGGACTGGGCGTGGGTTCCTGCGCTGTCCTCGAAGTACCGCCAGGGCAGGCCCACATCGAGCTCGGGACCCAGGCTCAGCGGCAGCCAAGGCACCCGCCACTGGGCAGCCAAGCCCGCAGACACCAGGCCACCGGTCACGTCGGCCGTCGGATCGACGTCGACGGCGGTTCCACGGGCGGCGCTGGCGCGCACGTGGGCCTGGGTGGTGAAGGAGGGTGGGGTCGGCAGCGCGTCCAGCCAGGACAGCTCGAGCTCCGGTGACGAGGGCACGAACATGCCGGAGCCCGGCCCGTGCCGCACCACACCGCCAAAGGCCACGACCAGGGCGGGCTGACGGACCCGAAGAAGGTCCTCGGCCATGGTGGTCTCGCCCGCCCTCAGGTGGACCGTGCGCCGGCTGAGCGTGCGGCCGGCGTGGTCCTGGAGCTCGACCCGGTGCAGGCCGGGGTCCACCGGGACCACCTCTGGCAGCACGCCGCGGGGCACGCCGTCGACCAGGACCCTGGCGCTGGCCAGCACCGCGTCTGTTGCGGCCAGCAGCGAGCGCTCGGCCCGCCCTCGGGTGGACGCATTGCCGCTCAGGTAGATCTCCTCGCGGCCCACGATCCGGTACTCGGCCCGGGGGACCTGCAGTCCGCCGGTGTGGGCGATGGTGCGGTCTCGCGCGAAGTCGTGGGCTTCGGCCACGTCGACCAGTCCGTCCCGATCCAGGTCGGCGTCGTCGGCGTGGTCGGTGAGGCCCTGCATCAGGAAGTGGGTGTAGACCCCGTTGCCCAGGTCCGGGTCCTCCATCGCAGGCTGGTGGTACTGGGCTGCGAACAGCCGGGCCTCGGACTCGGAGACCTCTCGGAACCCCCGCGGGGCGGGTGCGTCGCCGCGCATTCCTTCGAGCAGCCGCGCGGTGGTCGAGTCCAGGGACGACTTGTCGCGGCCGTTGTGGCAGGTGTCCATGACCAACACCCGTCGCCTGGCCTCGACCTGGGCGACCCGCTCCTCGAGCCAGGTGATGGCGATGCCGGTGTCGGTGGCCCGGGTCAGCTCGCCGTCGCTGGGCAGGAACCAAAGCCTGCTGCCTTCCACGGGGTCTAGGGTCAGGGTGCCGTGGCCCGACAGGTACAGCAGGAAGGTGTCGTCCCGCTGCAGGTCCGCGGTGGCGTAGTCGATGGCCTGCTGGATGCCCTGGGCAGAGGTCGCCTCGGCCCCGGTTAGCACGAACACCCGGTCGAAGGCGCCGTACTCCGGGTCCTCCAGCACGTCGGCCAGGTCCTGGGCGTCCTTGGCGGCGAAGCGGAGCCCCGCCAGCTCCGGGTCGGCATAGCCGTCGACCCCGATGAGCACAGCCACTCGCCGCTGGGCGAAGGCCTCGTCCAGGCCGTCGGAGCTCCCGGACCCCAGCGTGCCCGCCAAGAGGGAAGTGGACAGCGCTGTGGCGAGGAGGATCATCGCTTCACCCGCACGGCCTGGGCGTCACAGCTGAGCTCCAGGGTGGTGGCGGCCTGGCACAGGGTAGTCGGCGCCAAGGGGGCGTCGCCGTCCAGCACGCCGGTCAAGGCTTGGGACAGCTCGTCGGCCGACACGGGACGAACGGTCCGCACCAGCGCGAAGACGGCCTGGTTCGGGTCGGTGTCGTCGACGGTCCAAGCCAGCGGCTCACCGCCTCGGGCCAGATCGGCGTGGCCCCGGGTGACGGGCTGGCTCTCCAGGACCTGCACGCCGGCCTGGGTGGCGTGGATCAGGTGCAGCCAGCCATCGGCCGCTGCTTCGTACCGGAAGTAGAAAACGTCTCCGGCACCGTAGGTCTGGTCGGCCCTGAGCCGATCGACGCCGTCGTCGGTCCGGACCGCCATGCGCAGGTCGAGTGCCGGAAGGTCCGCACCGGTGCCGCGCTGGGTCATGCCTGCGAGATCGCCTTGCTGCGGCGCCGTGGGCAACCCGAGCAGCACAGCCGCAGCCAGAGCCGCGACGGCGCCCCCCCCGACGAAGAGGCGACGGGCGCGACCCCCCCGGTGCACTTGCAACCGGGACCGCATCGAGGTCGCGCCCGCCCCATCAGTGAGTTCCGCCATCGCGGCCAGCGTGCGCGCGGCCAGGTCTGGCGGGACCTTGGCTTCGAGGAAGGCGGCTCTCGCCTCGTCGCCGGGGTCAGGCCCTTCGCCGAGGAGCCACAGGGTGGTGGGGTCCAGGCTCATTCGGGCTTCAGGAGCTTGCGAAGGTGGGAACGGGCTCGCGAGATGCGGGCGCGGGCGTTGTCCGGGCTGATGTCGAGCTGAGCGGCCACCTCGCGGTGGTTGAACCCCTGAACGGCCCCCAACAGGAAGGCCTGCTTGAGGTGCTCCGGCAGGGTGTCGATCGCCGCTTCGATCGTCATGCGGGTGGGGTGGTTCGAGCGCGGGGGTACGCCGGGCTCCATGACCATCTCGGTGGTCTGGATCCGGCGGCCTTGCTTGCGGTAGCTGTCCCGGACAGTGTTCACGGCGATGCCGAAGAGCCAGGGCCGGAAGCGCTGGTTGGCCTTGAAGGTGTGGGCGCCGCGGTGCACGTTGAGCCAGGTCTCCTGGAACAGGTCAGACGCGTGCTCTTCGTCGCGGACACGACGGCGCAGGTAGCCCAGCACCGACCGGTTGTGCCGGTGGAACAGCTCTTGGTAAGCACCGGCATCGCCGCCCTGCACGCTGAGCATGAGTTCCTCGTCCGTCTGGGGGGCTGGATGCTCCATGCCCGACCTGCCCCCTGCCTTACGAGGGGGTTGACGAGGGTGTGACAGGCGCCCGTCTGGAGACTGTCAAGACCGCGACGACCGACAAGAGCACGCAGAACCAGGGCAGCACGGGCCCCGTCGACCGGTACAGGGTCGAGACCCGTCCGACCGGTACTTCGACGACCCGTGCGACCTCGGTGTAAGGCGCCGTCTCGTCGCTGATGCGCCCGGTCGGGGACACCACCATCGAGACCCCGGTGTAGGCCAGGCGATAGACGGGCATGCCCAGCTCGATGGCCCGGATGGCGGAGAGCATCGCGTGCTGGTGGGGGGCCATCGTGTCGCCGAACCAGCCGTCATTGGTGACGTTCACCATCAAGTCGGCGTCCGCCAGGTTCTCCTGGACGAAGTCCGCCAGGATCATCTCGTAGCAGATGGGTGTGGTGACCGCGTAGTCACCGACCTGGAAGTGGACCGGCTCGTCCCCTGGCTTGAAGTCCCCGGGTCCCTCGATGATGTCCTTGAGGAAGGGGAAGGTGTCCGAGAAGGGGATGTACTCCCCGAACGGCATCGGCACCATCTTGTCGTAGCGGCCGAGCAGGTTGCCCTTGGCGTCCACCTGGTAGATGGAATTGCGGTGCTCGTTGTACTGCTTGCCCGTGACCGGGTCCGTCGTGGGCTGGCGATAGCCGCCGCCGAAGATCACCGGGGCCCGCGCGTTGCGAGCCACGTTGCCCATCAGGTCCCCGACGCGTCCTCCGCGGGGATCGTAGGGCGTCGCGCCTTCGGGCCAGACCACCAGGTCCATGTCCTGGCCGATGATCTTGCTCGTCAGGGCGAGCCAGCGCTTCATGGTCGGTCGGGCGCCCTCTTGCAGGCGCTCGGACATGGTGATGTCCTGCTGGAGCTGGCTGATGCGCAGGGTGGGCCAGGACGCCATCTCGGCTTCGACGGTGTGTGTGCGCCAGGCGCCAAAACCCAGGTTGGCGAACCACACCACGGCGGCCGCCGCCACGGGCTTCAGCGGGAAGGGACCGCTCTCCCGCCGCCTGTAGATCACCTCGCCCACTGCGCAGTTGGTCAGGAAGACCAGGAACGACACCCCGGTGATGCCGGTGACGCTGGCGATCTGAAAGGTCCACGCGGTCCGGTACTGGGAGACCCCGTGGTAGTAGGGGAACAGAGCCGGCCCCAGGAACTCGACGCTCACCTGGAGGGCCGGCACGATGAGTACCCACCAGGCGCCGACGCGCTTGCGCAGCGGGTGCACGGCCCCGAACACCAGCGCGTAGGGCAGGGCGAAGGCAAAGGCGAACAGGTGCACGATCTGGACCGCGGCGAAGTGCGGCACGCTGCTGAACAGCACGATGGACTCGCCCAGCCAGAAGAACAACGTGCTCACACCGGCGTACCCGGCGATCCAGGCGACGAGCGCATTGCCGCGGGGGTCATCGGCCCTCAGCGCCCAGAACAGCGGCGCAAAGGAGAACCAGTGCAGCCAGTGCAGCCCGAACGGCGGGGAGATGGCGGCGAGGGCCAGCCCGGAGGCGACGGCGGCCAGCACGCGGGGGAGGGTCAACATCGGGCCGCAGGCTAACCCCCGAGCCGCCAGCGAAGCAGGAAGCCCCCGCTGCCAGGTGGCAGCGGGGGCTCCGCGGGCTGGAGAGGGGGTGGGCTCAGAAGCCCATGCCGCCCATGCCGCCCATGCCGCCCATGCCGCCCATGCCGCCCATGCCGCCGCCCATGTCGCCGCCGCCGGCCGGGGGGGCCTTCTTCTGGGGCTTCTCGGCCACCAGGGCTTCAGTGGTCAGGAGCAGGCCAGCCACGGACGCAGCGTTCTGCAGCGCGGTGCGGGCGACCTTGGTCGGGTCGATGACGCCCATCTCGATCATGTCGCCGTACACCTCTGTGCGGGCGTTGAAGCCATAGGCGCCGGAGCCCTTGAGCACGGTGTGCACCACGACGGCGCCGTCGACGCCGGCGTTGGCGGCGATGGCTCGGATGGGCTCCTGGATGGCGTCGCGAACGATGCCGATGCCGAGCTTGGCGTCACCGGTCAGCTCGATGGACTCCAGGACGTCGAGGGAGCGGATGTAGGCCACGCCACCCCCGGGCACGATGCCCTCTTCCACCGCGGCGCGGGTCGCGTTGAGCGCGTCCTCGACCCGGGCCTTCTTTTCCTTCATCTCGATCTCGGTGGCCGCCCCGACGTAGATGACGGCCACGCCCCCGATCAGCTTGGCCAGGCGCTCCTGGAGCTTCTCGCGGTCGTAGTCGCTGGTGGTGTTCTTGATCCGGTTGCGGATCTGCTTGACCCGCCCCTTGACGGCGTCGCGACTGCCGGCGCCGTCGACGATGGTGGTGTTGTCCTTGGTGATGACGACCCGCTTGGCGGTGCCGAGATCGCTCAGAGTCACGCCGTCGAGCTTGATGCCCAGGTCGTCCATGATCGCCCGGCCACCGGTCAGGATGGCGATGTCCTCGAGCATGGCCTTGCGCCGGTCACCGAAGCCCGGGGCCTTGACAGCCGAGACGTTCAGGGTGCCGCGCAGCTTGTTGACCACCAGGGTGGCCAGGGCCTCGCCGTCCACGTCTTCGGCCAGGATGAGCAGGGGCCGGTTGGTCTCGGCGATCTTCTCCAGGACCGGCAGTAGGTCCTTCATGTTGGAGATCTTCTTCTCGTGGATGAGGATGAAGGGGTCCTCGAGGACACACTCCATGCGGTCTCCGTCGGTCACGAAGTACGGGGACAGATAGCCGCGGTCGAACTGCATGCCTTCGACGATCTCGAGCTCGGTGGCGAAGCCCTTGGCCTCCTCGACCGTGATGACGCCTTCCTTGCCGATCTTGTCCATGGCCTCGGCCAGGATGCCGCCGATCTCCTCGTCGTCGTTGGCGGAGATGGTGCCGACCTGGGCGATGTCCTTGCTGGTCTCGGCCGGCTTGGACAAGGCAGCCAGGGAGTCCACGACGGCCACGACGGCCGTGTCGATCCCGCGCTTGAGGTCCATCGGGTTGGCGCCCGCGGCCACCAGCTTGGAGCCGTGGCGGTAGATGCCCTGGGCCAGGATGGTGGCGGTGGTGGTGCCGTCGCCCGCGACGTCGGACGTCTTGGAGGCGACCTCCTTGACCATCTGGGCGCCCATGTTCTGGAACTTGTTCTTGAGCTCGATCTCCTTGGCGACGGTCACGCCGTCCTTGGTGCTGACCGGAGCACCGAAGCTCTTGTCGATGACGACGTTGCGACCGCGGGGGCCGAGGGTGACCTTGACCGCGTTGGCCAGGGTGTCGACGCCGGCGAGAATCTCGTTGCGGGCGTGCTCGCGAAAGTGGATTTCCTTGGCAGCCATGGGCTGTCTCCTTGGACGAAGCTGTGAAGAGATGCAGGTGGGGAAGGGGTAGGGGGCTAGTCCTCGAGGACCGCCAGGATGTCCTCGTCGCGCAGGATGATGTGCTCGACGCCGTCGAGCTTGATCTCGTCGCCGACGTACTTGCCGAACAGGACCTTGTCGCCGGACTTGACCGAAGGCTCGCGGAAGCCATCGTCTGTGCGCTTGCCAGGGCCCACCGCGACCACGACGGCCTCCTGGGGCTTCTCCTTGGCGGAGTCTGGGATGAAGAGGCCGCCGGCTGAGCGGCTCTCTGAGGTGACGCGCTTCAACAGGACGCGGTCGTGCAAGGGGCGGAACGCCATGGGAGAGGCTCCAGGTGTCGGGTTCAGGAAGACGAATTCCGGGCAAGGCCCGGGGCGGCGCCTTTGTTAGGCACCCAGCCGCGCGTCGTCAAGCCAGCAGAGCACTTGACCCCCTTGGAGTCCCGGCACGGGATCCCAAGGGGGTCAGTGGTCTCGATTGAGTAAGGACAGTTGAGAGCCCGCCTGGAGGGATTTCCGGGTCGGACCCATCCCCCAAGGAAGGGTCAGGGCAGGGTCGGGTTGAACTCCCCGAGGGACGCAGGGAAGTGTTTGCAGGTCTCGTGCCAACCCCTAAGTCACTGAAATCACATGGCCGCCACCCGGGGGGGCGTTGCCCAGGCATGACGCGAGTGTCGTGGTGACGCTGTTGGCGCGCGGCGATGTTGTCATCCCCCCTTGCCGGGTCAGCGACAGGTTCCTATCTACGGGGCGTCACCGCGGGGCCCGCTGCCCCGAGCTGTTAAAACCCGCGCCGAAAGTGACCTCGATCGAGGTCTGATGGGCATCGAGCCTGACTCGTTGTCCTCTTCGGCCCCGCCGCGCTGCGGCGATCCCACTCGGAGACTCCAGCATGGGCAAGATCATCGGCATCGACCTGGGCACCACCAACTCGGTGGTGGCGATCATGGAAGGCGACAAGCCGTCTGTGATCGTGAACGACGAGGGCGCCCGCACCACCCCGTCTGTCGTGGCCTTCAACAAGGACGGCGAGCGGCTGGTCGGTGCGTCGGCCAAGCGCCAGGCCATCACCAACCCGATCCACACCGTCGCGTCCATCAAGCGCTTCATGGGCTCCCGCTTCGACGAAGCCCAGAAGGAGATCGGTCGCGTGCCCTACACGGTCGTTCGTGGCGACACCGGCGACGTGCGGGTCGACATCCAGGGCAAGAAGTACAGCGCCCCCGAGATCTCGGCGATGACCCTGCAGAAGCTCAAGGCCCAGGCCGAGCGCTACCTGGGCACTCCGGTGACCGAGGCGGTCATCACCGTGCCGGCCTACTTCAACGACGCCCAGCGCCAGGCCACCAAGGACGCGGGCCAGATCGCCGGCCTGGACGTCAAGCGCATCATCAACGAGCCCACGGCGGCCGCGCTGGCTTATGGCATCGACAAGCAGGACGACGAGATCGTCGCCGTCTACGACTTCGGCGGCGGCACCTTCGACATCTCCATCCTCGAGGTCGGCGACAACATCGTCGAGGTCAAGTCCACAAATGGCGACACCCACCTGGGCGGCGACGACGTGGATCAGGTGCTCATCGAGTGGCTGGTGGCCGAGTTCAAGAGCGACACCGGCATCGACCTGTCCAAGGACAAGATGGTCCTGCAGCGCCTCAAGGACGCCGCCGAGAAGGCCAAGATCGAGCTGTCCAGCTCGCCGCGGACCAGCGTCAACCTGCCGTTCCTGACCGCCGATGCCAGCGGCCCCAAGCACCTGGAGAAGGACCTCTCCCGGGCCGAGTTCGAGCGCATGATCGACCCGATCATCGAGCGGACCCTGGAGCCCTGCCGCAAGGCCATCAAGGACGCCGGCGTGTCCACCTCCGAGATCAAGGAAGTCATCCTGGTCGGCGGCTCCACCCGCATCCCGCTGGTCACCCAGAAGGTCAAGGCCCTGTTCGGCAAGGACCCCAACGTCTCCGTGAACCCGGACGAGGTCGTCGCCATGGGCGCGGCGATCCAGGGCGGCATCCTGGGCGGCGACGTCACGGACATGCTGCTGCTGGACGTGACCCCCCTGTCCCTGGGCATCGAGACCCTGGGCGGCGTCTTCACCATCCTCATCGCTCGCAACACCACCATCCCGACCAGCAAGTCCGAGGTGTTCTCCACCGCAGCCGACAACCAGACCGCCGTGGACATCCAGGTGTCCCAGGGCGAGCGCTCCCTGGCCCGAGAGAACAACAAGGTCGGTGAGTTCCGGCTCGACGGCATCCCGCCCGCGGCCCGGGGCATTCCGCAGATCGAGGTCTCCTTCGACATCGACGCCAACGGCATCCTGAACGTCAAGGCCAAGGACAAGGCCACGGGTCGCGAGCAGAACATCACGATCACCTCGTCCAGCGGCCTGTCCAAGGAAGAGGTCGAGCGGCTGGTCAAGGACGCCGAGGCCCACGCCGATGCGGACAAGGCCCAGCGCGACATCATCGAGGCCCGGAACAACCTGGACAACCAAGTCTACCAGGTCGAGAAGCTGCTCAACGACAACCGGGACAAGATCCCCGAGGACAAGGCCACCGACCTCGAGGCCGCGCTCGCCGAGGCCCGTGGCTCGCTCGACAGCGACGACGCGGTCGTCCTGAAGGGTGCCTTCGACAGCCTGATGGCCAAGGCCCAGGAGATCGGCCAGATGATGTACCAGGGTGGCGACGCCGCCGACGGTGCCCCCGGTCCCGACAGCGAAGGCGATGCGCCACCGCCCTCCGACGGCGGCGACGACGTCATCGACGCAGAGTTCGAAGAGGCCTGAGCAGCCTCTGCAGGCTACGGCCGGGCTCCCGCAGGGGGGTCCGGCCGTCTGCACGTCTGGGAGGACTGAGGAACGTCCATGAGCAAGCGCGACTACTACGAGGTGCTCGGGGTCCCCAAGGACGCCGACGACCAGGTCCTCAAGAAGGCCTTTCGCAAGCTCGCCTTGCAGTTCCACCCCGACCGCAACCCGGGCGACACCGCTGCCGAAGCGAAGTTCAAGGAGGTCAGCGAGGCCTACGACGTGCTCAGCGACGGCCAGAAGCGGGCGGCCTACGACCGCTTCGGCCACGAAGGCATGCGCGGAGCGGGCTTCAACCCCGGCTTCGGGGGCGCCGAAGACATCTTCAGCCACTTCTCGGACATCTTCTCGGACCTGTTCGGGGGCGGGGGCGGTGGCATGGGGGGCGGCCGTGGCCGCGGCGGACCTCGGGTGCGGCGGGGCGCCGATCTGGAGTACGTGCTGCGGTTGGACTTCATGGACGCCATCCGGGGGACCGAGCAGGACATCGAGTTTCCCCGACACGTGTCCTGTCAGCCGTGCACGGGCAGCGGCGCCAAGGCCGGGACCGGCAAGAAGACCTGTGGCACCTGCCGCGGCACCGGCCAGGTGGTGCAGCAGCAGCTCTTCATTCACATCCGCACCGCCTGTCCGGCCTGCGGTGGCCAGGGCCAGGTCATCGAGCAGCCCTGTCCCGCTTGCGAGGGCAAGGGTCGCAACCGGGAGAGCCAGAAGCTCAGCGTGACCATCCCCGCAGGAGTCGACAGCGGCATGCAGCTCCGTCTGGGCGGCAAGGGCGACGAGGGGGATCCTGGCGCCCCGGCCGGTGATCTGTACGTGACGCTGCGGGTGCGGGAGCACGAGTTCTTCAAGCGGGACGGCTACGACGTCTACTGCACGGTCCCGATGACCTATGCCCAGGCCTGTCTGGGTTCCGACATCGAGATCCCCACGGTCTACGGCACCGAGACCCTGAGCGTGCCCCGGGGCACGCCTTCGGGCAAGGTCTTCAACCTGCGGGGCGACGGCATCCGGCACGTGAACGCCAGCAACCGCCAGGGGGACCAGAAGGTCCAGGTGGTGGTCCAGGTCCCCAAGGACCTGTCCAAGGAAGAAGAGGAGCTCCTGCGCCAGCTCGCGGAGCTCCAGGACGCAAAGGTGTCCGACAAGGGTTTCTGGCGGGACCTCGTGGACCGCTTCTCCCACTAGTCCACACAGCACAAAGCAGAAGCAGCAGCAGCGGAGCAGGCGCATGTCCAGCGCACAGATGGAAGCCCTCGAGGCCCAGGTCGCGGCCCTCACCCCTTGGCTGACGGCCCTGCGCGACGAGGTCGGCAAGGTCATCGTCGGTCAGCGCTACTTGGTCGACCGCCTGTTGATCGGGGTGTTGGCGCGGGGCCACCTGCTCCTGGAGGGCGTGCCCGGCCTGGCCAAGACCACCGCGGTGCGAACCCTGTCCCGGGCTCTGGACCTGAGCTTCAGTCGGATCCAGTTCACCCCGGATCTGTTGCCGGCCGACCTCCTGGGCACCCAGATCTACAACCCCAGAGACGCGAGCTTCCAGACCCACAAGGGCCCGGTGTTCGCGCACCTGGTGCTGGCCGACGAGATCAACCGAGCGCCGGCCAAGGTTCAGTCGGCCCTGCTCGAGGCGATGCAGGAAGGGCAGGTGACCCTGGGCGACGAGACCCACACGCTGCCGGCGCCGTTCCTGGTGCTGGCCACCCAGAACCCCATCGAACAAGAGGGCACCTACCCCCTCCCCGAGGCCCAGGTCGATCGCTTCATGCTCAAGCTCCGGGTGGACTACCCGGACCGGGCCGAGGAACAGGAGATCCTGCGCCGGAGCGCCGCTGCGCGGCCCACGGTGAACCCGGTCGCGAGCCTGGCCCAGGTCTCGGCGGCCCAGGCCCTGTGCTCCCGGGTCCTCATGGAAGACGTGGTCGCCGGCTACATCGTCGACCTGGTCCGCGCCACGCGTGCGCCGGACCGCGTGGGCCTGGCCGAGCTGTCCCGGTACATCGAATTCGGTGCGTCGCCGCGGGCGAGCATCGCCCTGGCCGCGGCCGCCCGTGCTCACGCGGTGCTCGACCTGCGGGCCTATGTGACGCCCGACGACGTCAAGGCCGTGGGCCCGGACGTGCTGCGCCACCGGGTGCTCCTGACCTACGAGGCCGAGGCCGAGGACCTGGTGAGCGAAGACCTGATCAAGCGCTTGTTCGAGCGGGTGAAGACGCCCTAGAGGTCGACCCCTGTGCTCACCCCAGACGAACTCCGCCAGATCCGGCGCCTCACCGTCCAGGCAGGACGACGGGTCGACTCGCTCTTCGCCGGCGGCTACCGCTCGGCGTTCCGAGGGCGCGGCATGGAGTTCGAGGAGGTGCGCCCCTACGTGCCCGGCGATGACGTGCGCCACATCGACTGGAACGTGACGGCACGGGCCAATGCCCCCCACGTCAAGGAGTTCCGCGAGGAGCGGCAGCTGACGCTCATGCTCGCCATCGACGTGTCGGGGTCCATGGGCTTCGGCAGCGGCGGCCGGGACGGTCGCACGGACAAGCGGCTCCAGATGGCCCGGGTGGCGGGTGCGCTGGCCTACGCGGCCATCCGGAACAACGACCGGGTGGGCCTGTTAGCCTTTACCGATCACGTGGAGTTGATGGTGCCCCCCCGTCGGAGCCGCGGCCACGCCTGGCGGGTCATCCGCGAGGTCTTCGAGCACCGGCCGGTCCGCTCTCGAACCGAGCTGGGCGGCGCCGCCGAGTACCTGGGCAAGGTCCTCAAGCGGAGGGCGGTCGTGTGCCTGATCTCGGACTTCCTGAGCGACTCCGACGCGGACCGCCAGCTCGCGGCGCTCGCCAGCCGCCACCAGGTGAATGCCTTCGTGGTCCACGACCCCCGGGAGCGCAGTGTGCCTGCGGTCGGGCTGATCGAGCTCGAGGACCCCGAGACGGGCAGGCGTCGGCTGGTAGACACCCGGAGGGTCCGCGAGGCCTGGACGGTCGAGGCCCGGGTCGCGGGACTGCGGCGCAGCGGCGCCCACGCCACCCCGATCGGCACGGATCAGGACCCCTTCCAGGGGCTGATGGCCCACTTCCACCGGCTCGAGCGCGGGGGACGACGGTGATCGGGCTGGTCTGGCCGGTTCTGGCCTGTGGGCAGCCCCAGCTCGAGGCGCCGCTCGGGGTGGCGCAGACCGAGGTGCACGCCGCGCTCGAGAGCAAGCACGTGGGCGTCGACGAGCCCCTGGTGCTCACCCTCACCGTGTCCTGGGCCGACGGTTGGACCCCGGGGCTGGGCAGCCAACTCCCTGAGCTGGAGGGCCTCGGGAGCACGCTGGTCGACGCCCACAGTCTGGACGGGGAGCGGGCGGCGGCGGTCCAGGTCTGGGAGCTCCGCGGGGCGCCCGGGAGCCACGTGGTGCCGCCCCTGGCCATCACCTTCACCGACTCCGATGGCGCCACCCGCACGCTGCAGAGCGCGGCGCTCTACGCGGACATCGGCGCCGATGGCCCCAGCTCGGATCTGGCGCCGATGGCCCTGGCGCCTGTGCCTGAGCCGCTGCCGGTCTGGCCCTTCGCCCTCGCTGGCCTGTGGGTGGTGGCCGCGGGGGCGGGCCTCTGGTGGCATCGCCGCCGCCTCGATGCAGCGCCCGCGCCGCCGCCGCGGCCACCGGACGAGCTGGCGCTGCTGGCCTGGCAAGCCCTCCAGGCCGACACCTCGCTGGACGACCACGCCCGCGCGGTGGGGTTGTCCGCCCTGTTCCGTCGGTACCTCGAGGCCGTGCTCCCGGTGGCGGCGACCACGGCGACCAGCCGGGAGATCTTGGACGCCCTCGACCTGGCACAGAGCCTCCAGGTGCGGACCCGCCGACTGCTCACGGCCACAGACCTGATCAAGTTCGCCCGCAAGGGTGGGGGGGACCCGCTGTTCACCGAGCTCGACGCAGACCTGCGGGCGGTGATCGCCGCCACCCGCCCTGTGCCGGCCCAAGACACGCTGGCGGCCCCGACCTGATGCTCGCCCTGCACCACCCCATCTGGCTGGTCCTCCTGGCGGCCTTGCCCCTGGTGGCCTGGGTGCGCTGGGTCCGCAGGCCCGCCCCGGTCCGTTGGTCGTCGTTGGTCGTGGTGGCCGGGGGACGGTCCTGGCGCACGCTGACCGCCCCCCTCGTGCCGCTGCTGGAGCTGTCCGGGCTGGCCCTGCTGATCGTCGCCCTGGCACGGCCACAGCTGACGCAGACGGAGACGGTGGTCGAGAGCGACGGCATCGACATCATGCTGGCTCTGGACACCTCGGGCTCGATGGAGGCCCTCGACTTCACGATCGGGGTCCAAGAGGCCAGCAGGCTGACGGTGGCACGACGGGTCATGGCGGAATTCGTCCAGGGGCGACCGCACGATCGCCTGGGCCTGGTGGTGTTCGGCGAGGAGGCCTTCACCCAGGTCCCGCTGACCCTGGACCACGACACGCTGCTGGACTTCTTGCGGCTGGTCGACATCGGCATGGCCGGGCCCAACAAGACCGCCATCGGCGAGGCACTGGCCGTCGCAGGCAAACGGCTGGACCAGCTCGACGCGCCGTCCAAGGTGGTGGTGCTCCTGACCGATGGGCGCTCCAACGCCGGTCGCCTGTCACCGCTCCAGGCCGCCCAGGCCGCCGAGGCGCTGGGCATCCGGGTCTACACCGTTGGGGTGGGCGCCATGGAGGGCTCCGGCGGGGGCCTGTTCGGCATGTTTCGCCGGGGCGATCACGTGGACGAGGAGACGCTGCAGCAGATCGCAGTCCAGACCGGCGGCCAGTACTTCCGGGCCACGGACACGCGGTCGCTGCGGGCGATCTACGCCACCATCGACGAGCTCGAGACCAGCACCGCCGAAGTCACGGAATTCGTGCACCGGGAAGAGCTGTTCCGGTGGGCCCTGGTGCCGGGGCTGGTGCTGTTCGCGCTGCACCTGCTGCTGGGCTGGACCTTGTTCCGGAGGCTCCCGTGACCCTGGCGACCCCCAGCTGGCTGCACCTGCTCTGGGGACTGCCCGTCTTGGTGCTGGTGGCCTTTGCGGCGAGCCGGTCCAGGCGGCTCGGGCTCGAGGCGCTGTTCTCGGCGGGGGTCCTGGAGGGCCATGTGCCCGCCGGCCTGGCTCGCCGGCGGGCCTGGATCACAACCCTCGCCGTGCTGGGCCTGGCCCTCGCCGCGCTGGCTGCGGCACAGCCGCGCTGGGGCTTCAGCTGGCGGGAGCTCCAGGCCGAGGGGGTCGAAGTCGTCATCGCCTTGGACGTGTCCCGCTCGATGGACGCCCAGGACGTGGAGCCCAGTCGCCTGGAGCGGGGCCGCCGCGAGATCCTGGACCTGCTGCAGCTGCTCCCCACGGATCGTGTGGGGCTCATCATCTTCGCGGCGGGCGCCTATCCTCGGGTGCCGCTGACCCTGGACCACGACGCCCTGGAGCGCATCGTGCGCAACACCGACAGCGGCACGATCCAGGCCCAGGGGAGCTCTGTGGGGGCCGCCCTGGAGCAGGCTGTCGCGCTCTTTGGCGACGACGGCAAGGCCGACCGCGCAGTGGTCCTGATGAGCGACGGCGAGGTCTGGGACGAGGATCTGGCCGACACGGTGGCCGATCTGAACGACGCCAAGGTCAGGGTCTACAGCCTGGGCATCGGCACCGAAGGGGGCGCACCGATCCCCCTCCCCGGGGGCGGGTTCAAGAAGGACGGCGGCAGCGTCGTGCTGACCCAGCTCCACGAGGACGGCCTGAAGCGTGTGGCATCCGCGACCGGGGGGGCGTACCTGAGGTCCGTGGCGGGCGCCCAGGACGTGCGTGCCCTGGCGGACCGCCTCCACGGGGAGCTGACAGCGAGCGTGACCACGGTGAAGCGGGACAAGATCTGGGACGAGCGCTTCCAGTGGCCACTGGCCGGCGGGATCGCGCTGTTGTTGATCGGTGCCTTGCTCGGCGACGGGCGAGGCCGTCGCCTGGCTGCCGGCCTCCTCTTGGTGGGACTCGCGGGGGGCGGATCCGCCTGGGCGGGACCCCTCGACGACGCCCGGGTACTGCTGGCCTCTGGACAGACCACCGAAGCCGTCGATGCGCTGACCCAGCTCCAGGTCCAGCGCCCGAACGACCCCGGTGTGGCCTGGTCCCTGGGCGAGGCCCTGTTCCAAGCCGGGCGCTTTGACGAGGCCTCCCGGGTGTTCACGGACCTGGCGGACCGCGCCCCGGACAGCGATCACGCCCTGGGCTCCCGCTACAACTCTGGGCTGAGCCACTATGGGGCGGGACGACTGGAAGAGGCGGTCGCCGACTGGGACCGTGTCCTGGAGCAGGACCCGGACAACGGGCCGGCGCAGCAGAACGCCGACGCGGTGCGCCAGGAGCTCGCTCGGCGGGCCCAGGAGCCCCCGCCCCAAGACGGTGAGGACGGCGAGGACGGCGAGGACGGCGAGGACGGCGACTCGGGTCAACCCGAACCAGGCGAACCGGGCGACAGCGGCGACCCCTCCGAGGGTGATCCCTCCGAGCCCCAGGACGCATCCGAGAGCGAGCCGGGCGATGACGGCACCCGCGACGAGGCCCAGGCCGACGCCCAGGACGCCGAGTCCGAGGGCGAGATCAAGCCCGCCAGCGAAGGCGGAGACACCGGCACGCCGGTCGACGCCGGAGAGCCGGTCGAAGGCCTGCAGGCGCTGTCCCAGGAAGAAGCCGAGCGCTTGCTCGAGTCCGTCGACGAGGGCAACCCTCGGGTGACCGTGAAGGGCCGCAGCGAAGGGCGGGACTGGTGATCGGGCTGTGGCGTGTGGTGGTGCTCTGGCTCGTGGCCCTGCCCGCGCTCGCGGCCGAGGTCACGGTCCAGCTGGACAGCCGGGACATGCGGGTCGGACAGACCATCGGGCTGCGGGTCGTGGTGGTGGACGCGCAGAAGGCCCAGCCCCCGAATTTTGCCGCGGTCGACGGCCTCCAGGTCGTCTACCAGGGCACGCAGCAGTCCACGGTGATGGTGAACTTCAGGACGACGCGAACCTTGACGTTCAACTACGCGCTGACCGCGCTCGCGGAGGGGCAGTACGACCTGCAGCCCGCCGCGGTCTCCGTCGAGGGCCAGCGGCTCCAAGCGCCTCCGGTGGGGCTGCGGGTCCGTGCCCGGGACAGCGGCGCGGCGACCGCGGACACCATCTTCGGCACCCTGGGCGTGGACGACATCTGGGTCGGCCAGGTGGTCGTCCACCGGGTCGAGTTCCGCACCCGCAAGCGCCTGCTGGACCTGCGCTGGCAGGCACCGGTGTTCGAGGGCTTCGTTCCGGACCCGCTCGCGCAGCCGGTCCAGCGGGAGTACCCCGTCGTCGAAGACGGCCTCTCCTGGACCGTGCTGGAGCTGGACACACCGCTCCAGGCCAGCCTGGCGGGGGCGCGGGAGGTGCCGGCCGGCGTGCTCAGGACTCAGTTCGCAGTGACGGCCGAGACCGCCCGGCGGCGAGGGCTGGGCCTGGGCCGCTTCGCCGAAGCACGCACCGAGGCCCACGCCACCGAGCCCTTGGACCTGTGGGTGCGCGAGGTGCCCACGAAGGGCAGGACCCAGGACTGGTCGGGTCTGGTCGGGCACTTCGAGCTCGAGGCGACCCTCGATCGGGCCACGCTGAAGCTCGGGGAGAGCGCCACGATGACGGTGGTGCTGCACGGCTCCGGCAGCCTGGCCGGCCTTGCACTACCGGGGGTCGGCGACGACGTGGGGGTACGGGTCTACGACGACGAACCCGAGGTCCAGGCCGAGGTGCGCTCGGGCGAGTACCACGCCGTCGGAACCTGGCGCCGGGCGGTGGTGCCCGAGCAGCTAGGCCCGTTGACCTTGCCGGCCCTGACGCTCCAGGTCTTCGACCCCACCGTCGGCGACTTCGCGACGCTCCGCACCGAGCCCCTGGAGCTCCAGGTCCTGCCTGGAGAGGCTGCGGAGCTGTCCATCCAGGACCCCCAGGAGGCAGCCCTCGACCGCCGGCGCGAGGTGGCGGCCGTGGGCGAGGACATCCTGCCCATCCACCCCCGGGCCCGCCTGCGCAGCCAGGTCTTCGATCCGCGCAGCCCCGGGCTGTTGGCCGTCGTCGGGTTGCCCCTGCTCGGACTTCTGGGCGTCTTGGCACGGGAGCACCTCCAGGCCCGCAGGCCCCGGCACGATCCGCGGGCCGCCCTGCGGCGCAGCCTGGCGGACGCCTCGGGTCAGCAGCTGGGGGTTGCCGAGCTGGAGGGCCTGTTCCGGGAAGCCCTGGGCCTGGCCCTGGGCCAGCCGCCGGCGGGGCTGGAACGCAGCGCGGCAGCCGCCGGCCTGAGCGGGGACCTCAGGGCTCGCGTCCTGGACCTCTACACCGACTTGGACCGGGCGCGCTACGGCGGCGGCGACCGGGCGGGTCTCCAGGCCCGGGTGCTCCAGGCGGCGTCCGAGCTGCTCGACCGGAGGGCCCCTTGAGCGGTCTGCTACTGGGCATCTTGCTGGCATCGGGGGTCGGCCAGGCCGGGCCCCAGGATCTCCAGGACCAGGCCAACCAGGCCTATGTCGACGGGGACTTCACCCAAGCCGCCCAGCTCTGGTCGAGCCTGATCGAGGCGGGGCACCCAACCGGAGATCTGTACTACAACCTGGGCAATGCGCTCTTTCGGGACGGACAGCAGGCTCGGGCCATGCTCGCCTGGCGTCGGGCCCAGGACCTGAGTCCCAGGGACGGCGACATCACGGCGAACCTGGACCGTGCACGGCGTCAGGTCCAGGACCGACTGGACGTCGACCGTGGACCGGGCCTGTTCTTCTGGCAGGCGACGCTGTCCACCGCCGAGCAGGGCTGGCTGGCGGCGTGGGGGTGCGGGCTGGTGGCTCTGCTGGCCATCGTGGGGCGCGTGCGGCGAGACGTGGCGGTGGGGTTGCCCGCGGCCCTGGTCGGCGGACCTGCCCTGCTGCTGGTGGCGAGCACGGCGTCTGCCCTCTCGGCGCCGCCGGGCGGCGTGGTGCTGGCCGAGACCGTCGAGGTCCGATCGGCCGGGGGTGAGCGCTCCGGCGTCGTCTTGTTCGCGCTGCACGCCGGCGCCGAGGTCACCTTGGGCGATTCCCTGGGCAGCTGGCGCCTCGTGGCGCTCCCGGACGGGCGGAAGGGCTGGGTTCCACAGGGTGCTGTAGGCGTGGTGGACGCCGCGTCCCCCATCCCCCCTCCAGCCCCGCGGGAAGGCAGGAGCGCGGAGACGGGATAGGTGGCGGCCGCCCGGAGGGTCCCATGCGTCCACGCATCCTTGCGCTCGTCCTGACCGCCTTGCTGCTCGGCTCCGGCTGCGCGGGCAAGAAGCTCAAGCGCCTGTCCGACGCCGAATTCGACCACTACTACGCGCTCAAGCCCTTCATGCAGGACGACCAGGAGAAGTCCTTCCTGAAGCTCAAGACCGAGGACGAGCGCAACGCCTACCTCCAGGAGATCAACCTGTGGGACCGCTTCTACTCGCTCTCCCCCGACGAGCGCGGGCGTGTGCTGACCGGCAAGGTCGAGGTGGGCTGGACCAAGAACATGGTGTTGATGGCGTGGGGCCCGCCTTGGGACAACGCCAAGCTCATCGGGTCCAACACCTACAACGCCTGGCGCTACGTCTACCGCTTCGAGGAGCAGTCCGACGGCTCGGCGCTCGTCTACATCCCCGGCTCCAAGACCGCCTACAAGGCCGTCTCGCTCTTCAGCATCGAGCTGATCATGAACGACGACCGCGTGGTCGAGCTGAACCGTTACAAGGGGTGGAAGGACTAGTCTGCCTGCGGCCCATCAAGCTTCGGGCCTCGTCAACCGTTTGTCGGACAGGCAACGGACCGCGCACGCAGTTGCGGCCCCGGCCTGAGTTTGGATAGTTTGCGGCGCTGCCTGCGTCAGGGATTTGCCATGAAGATCGCCCTCGTCTCGCCCTACCCGGACATCGCCAACTACGGCCTCCGGGTGCTCACCGCCGTGCTCAAGAACGCCGGCCACGAGTGCATCATGATCTGCCTGCCCGACTTTGCCGGCGACGGCGAGTTCGAGCACGTGAACATGTCCGAGGAGCGCTACCCGCCCCTGGTCATGGAGCAGTACGCCGACATCATCCGGGACTGCGATCTGGTCGGCATCACCTTGATGACGCACTATTTCGACTCGGCCAAGCAGCTCACGCGTGCCGCCAAGGACCTGGGCATCCCCACCATCTGGGGGGGCTTCCACCCGTCGGTGCGGCCCGAGGAGTGCGCCTTCTGGTCCGACTACGTGGCCATCGGAGACGCCGAGGACCTCATCCTCAAGCTCTGCGAGCGCATGGCGGCCGGCAACACCGACGACCTGTACGACATCAAGGGCCTGGTCTGGCGCCAGGGCGACAAGGTCATCAAGAACGCGCCCGGCTCCCTGGAGCAGGACCTGGACACCTACCCCTGGCCCGACTGGTCGGTCGAGGACCAGTACGTGCTCTTCGAGGGCGAGATCCTGCCGGTCACCAAGGACCTGATCAGCCGCTACCTGCACAACGGCACCGTCAGCCGCATGTTCGACCGGGTCGGGTACCAGACCATGACCGGCCGCGGCTGCCCCCACGCCTGCAGCTACTGCGGCAACTCGTTCTCCCGTGACCTGTACAAGCGCCAGCGCTTCGTGCGCTACCGCTCGGTCGAGGACGTGCTCCAGGAGCTGGAGTGGGTCAAGCGCGAATACCCCGAGGTCAACTTCTTCTGGTTCAGCGACGACAGCTTCTTCGGCCGCCCGCTGCCGGACATGCTCAAGTTCTCCCGCGAATACAAGGCCCGCATCAACGAGCCCTTCTACCTGCTGGGCTCCCCGGGCACGATCACCGAAGAGAAGTACGCGGCCCTGGTCGACGCCGGCCTGCTGTGCATCCAGATGGGCGTCGAGCACGGCTCCAAGCGCATCCAGAAGATGTTCCGTCGCTCGACCATGGGCAACGAGAAGATCATCAAGTCCGCCGAGATCATCACCAAGTTCGCCGACCGGACCGCGCCGCCCCAGTACGACGTCATCTACGACCTGCCGTACGAGACCTTGGACGACAAGCTCGACACGCTGCGCCTCATCAGCGAGCTGCCCAAGCCCTACAAGCTCCAGGCCTTCTCCGTCATCTTCTACCCGGGCACCAGCCTGCACACCCTCGCCATGCGGGACGGGCTGGTGAACGACGAGAAGAAGGAGATCTACGACAAGATGTACTTCGAGCGGACCGACAGCTACACCAACACGCTGCTGTACTTGACCCGCTCCGGCTACTTCCCCCACGGCCTCCTCAAGGTGCTCATCGACAAGCGCGTCGTGAACGTCATGACCAGCGACTACATGCGCCCGGCTTCCAAGATCACCAAGCGTGCCCTGCACACGGTCCGGTCGATCCTGAACAACCCGGTCCTGACCCGGGCCAAGGCCATGGGCACCCTCGATGCCCGCATGGAGGGCATGACCGGCGCCAACGCCGGTGCGGCCGCTCCGTGGGCCGGCGCCTGAGCCTGCCGACTGGGCCTGGCCAGCTGGCCGGACCCTCACGAGCCACCGACGACCCGCTGCCCCTCGAGCGACGGGTGCGGGGCTGCACGGTCCGAGCGGAGCACGGCGTCGACGCCGACACCGGTCCGGTCCTGGAGATCCATCGCCAGGTCCTGGCCGAAGGCGCGTGGTTCATCACCCAGGCCGACGAGTTTCGCCAGACCCGCGCGTGGAAGGCGGCGGCCATCCGCGAGCTCGCCGGCGCGAGCAACTCCTGCTTCCTGGTCGGTCGCCTGGACAACCAGGTGGTCGGGGCGCTGATGGCCCAGGGTGGCCACCTGCGGCGCAGTCGCCACGTCGCCCGGATCGAGATCTTCGTGGACCGCCCCGCCCGGGGCTGCGGCGTGGGCCGGGTCCTGATGGATGCCGTGGTGGCTTGGGCCCGGCACAACCCGGAGCTGCGCAAGCTCGCCTTGACGGTGTTCGCCGACAACGGCCGGGCCATCACCCTGTACGACCGCATGGGCTTCCAGGTCGAGGGCCGTCGGAGCCGGGAGTATCGTCTGGCCGATGGCACCTACCGGGACGACCTGGTGATGGCGCTCTGGCTGGAGGACAGCGGATGATCGCCCTGTTGTGGATCGGGCTGGCCGGGGGTCAGGAGCCCTTGGACCTGGGCCCCAGCGAAGTTGTGGATCCGCCCGCAGAGCGGCGCCGTCCGCTGGTCGAGTGGGACGGGGGGAGCTGCACCCAGGCCCAGGGGAGCTCCGGTCACCATCTGTATGTCCGTTCGGCCTTGGACCGGGTCGAGCCCGTCGAGCGGCCCAAGGAGATCGCCGAGATCCTGGGCCGGGTGACGGCCCGGGCCTGCTCGGATGAGGGCCAGGGCTATGCCTGTGCCGAGCCGGCCAAGCCGGAACAGCGGGTGCGGACCATGGAGCGCGGCCAGCGGGTGAATGGCTTGTTGCGGCTGCCGGTGACCCGCTGGCTGACGAGCGTGACCGTGACCCTGGACCCGGGGCACCTGAACCTGCGGTACACCCTGTACGCCGAAGGACCCGGTCCGGGCGAAGACGCTTGGAAGCTCCTGTGCACCGAGGCCCGGAGCCTGATCGCAGCCGCGGACGGGGACTCGCCCGGGTGAGCACTGGAGCGGGATAGCCCAAGCCCCGCTGATGCTGTTCCCGACGCTCGACTTCGCGGTCTTCCTGCCCTTGGCGGTGCTGGCCTATTGGGCGACCCCGCGGGTCTGGCGCATCTGGACCCTGCTGCTCGCGTCGGTCCTGTTCTACGCGTCGTGGAACGCGACCTACCTGTTGCTGCTGGCCGGCGTGGTGCTGGTGGCGTGGCTGGGGGCCCGGCGACTGGCCCGGGTGAAGTCCGCCCAGAAGGACCCCAGGCGCCTCCGGACCGCTCTGGTCCTGGGCCTGCTGACCCCGTTGATCGTGTTCAAGTACTGGAACTGGCTCAGCGGGGATCTGGTCGGGGCGCTCGGTGCGGCGGGCGTGACCCTGGCCCTGCCGTCGGTGCGTCTGGCGCTGCCCATCGGCATCTCCTTCTTCACCTTCCAGGCCATCGCCTATGTGGTCGATGCCGGTCGCTCGGGCCGGGCGGAGCCTCGCCTGGTCAACATGGCCAGCTTCATCACCTTCTTCCCCCAGCTCATCGCCGGGCCCATCGTGCGGGGCCACGAGCTGTTGCCCCAGATGTCCGCGCTGCCGCTGCTCCAGCGGGGCCACGTGTCCGAAGGCCTGTTTCGGATCGGCAAGGGCCTGACCAAGAAGGTGATCATCGCCGACGTGCTGCGGGTGGGCATGGTCGACCCGCTGTTCTCCGATCCAGGGCGGTTCACGGGCCCGGAGCTGATGGTCGGGCTCTACGCCTACACCATGCAGATCTACTACGACTTCTCGGCCTACACGGACATCGCCATCGGTGCCGGTCTCCTGTTCGGACTCAGGCTCCCCGAGAACTTCGACCGGCCCTATGTCGCCCTCACGGTCACGGACTTCTGGCGACGATGGCACAAGACCCTGAGCCTGTGGGTGCGGCACTACATCTACTTCCCGCTGGGGGGCGCCAGGGCGTCGGCTGGGCGGGCCTATGCCAACCTGATGGTCACCTTTCTGGTCATCGGGGTCTGGCACGGGGCGAGCTGGAATTTCGTCATCTACGGAGCCGTCCACGGGACCGCCATGTGCGTCCAGCGCAGCTTCCGCAAGCGCCACGGGCGGGACCCGGGGGTTGCTCCGCCCGGGTGGTGGTCCCACGCCTGGCGCCTGGGTCTGACCTTTCACTTCGTGGTGCTGGCCCGAGTCTTGTTCCGGGCCGCCGACCTGGAGACTGCGGTCGCCTATGCCACGGGGCTGTGGGACCCGACCTTTGTGATGCCTCGCTTCTCGCACCTCTCCTGGGTGGTGCTGAGCATCGCCTTCGTGATCCACTTCACCCCGTCGGCGTGGGTGGACCGTGCCCGCGCCTGGTTCGGCGCCCAGCACCCGGTGGTCCAGGCCGGGGTGCTGGCCGGGGTGGGGGTCGCCTGCTTGACCTGGGGCACCGGCGAGCAGCTGGCGTTCGTGTACTACCAGTTCTGAAGGGGTGGACAAGCGGCCGCTGGCGGGTCACCTCCAGTGCGTGGCTGACAGCGACCACCGCGGCGAGCTGAAGCACCTGGGCATGGTCCTGGGCGCCTTCGGGGTGCTGGTGGCGGTGACCTATGCGGTCCCCCAGGCCCAGGCGGTGCGACCCTGGGTGCCAGGCGAGCCGGTGCCACTGGTGCACCTGTTCTCGCCGGAACGCGTGGTGGTGGAGACGAAGTCCGGCGAGGTCATCACCCGAGACGCGGACCTGGACGCGCCCCTGGGCGTGGGGGCGCCTGTGGTGGTCGCCGACGACGGCTGGACCCCGCCCCCGCTGCCGGTCAGGTCTCCGGCGGTGCCGACGGCGCTGCTCGTGCCTCCCGGTTCCCTGGACCACTGGTTCGCCCGTCTGGCCGAGGCCGAGGACGCCCAGCCAGGACGGGTCGTGCGGGCGCTGAACTGGGGCGACTCGACCATCGCTGGCGACGGCATCGTGGGCACGGTGCGCACGCGGCTCCAGGCCCGGTTCGGCGACGGGGGCCCCGGCTTCCTTGCGGTCCAGGTAGACCCGCGTTGGGCCATCCGCCCGGGCGTGGCCCGCTGGCCCAAGGGCGACTGGGAGAGCCTCACGATCACTTTTGGTGGGGCCGAGACCCCCCGCTATGGCCTGGGCGGCACGGTCAGCACCGGAACCAATGGGGCCCGGTCGACCTTGGGCGGACTGGAGATCGACGGGCAGCGGCAGCCGCTCCATCGCTTCGACGTGCACTACCAGGTCCAGCCCGGCGGCGGCAGCTTCTCCGCGGTGCCCAAGGGTGCCGGTGGCGTGCGCCTAGGCACCGACAGCGCCTCCCACGGCGACCGCTTCCGCGAGGTCCTGGCGCCGGACGGGGCCGAGTACCTGTGGATCAAGACCGGGACTGATGGACCGGTCACGCTCTACGGGGTGGCCCTGGAGACGCGGGGGCCAGGCATGACCTGGGAGAACCTGGGGGTCGCAGGCTCCGGGCTGGGTTCGATCGGGCGCCAGAGCCAGTCCCACCTCAGGCGCCAGATCGAGCGTCGGCAGCCGGACCTGGTCGTGTACATGACCGGCGGCAACGAGCTCGGCTACGAGACCCTCCAGCAGG
>CAZFLE010000069.1:0-36135 GCA_964519895.1 uncultured Enterobacterales bacterium
TCTACGTGGCCGGCTACTGGTCCGGTGACACCTACCTCGAGGGCTACTACCGCCCCGAGGAGCGCACCGACGGCGACTGGGCCTGGGTCGAGGGTTACTACCTCGAGGACGGCGTGTACGTGGCAGGTCACTGGGTCCCCTCCGGCACCCCGCCCGAAGGCATGACCTGGGAGGCTGGCTTCTTCGACGGCGAGGAGTGGGTCGAGGGCTTCTGGCGCCCCGGCCAGCGCTCGGGCCACCGCTGGATCTCGTCCTACTACGACGACGAGGGCGTGTACCACTCCGGCTACTGGGAGCCCATTCAGGCCCAGGCCGGTGCCATCTGGGTGCCCGGCTGGTTCGACGGCAACACCTGGCAGGAGGGCTACTGGGTCCCGACCGAGGAGTACGAGTCCGCAGACCTGACCGCCTGGGAGCCGGAGCCCGGCTTCGACAGCGGCTGGTCCGAGGACCCGGAACCGGTCAGCGAGGACACGATGCCCCTTGCCGTCCCTGTGACGTTCCTGGACGAAGACTTCGAGGACTGAACAGCGCCGATCAGATCGACGCTGTTGAACCTCCGGAGATAGTCGGCGGCGATGCGAACCCTGAACCGCATCGCCGTCTACTGCGCGTCGAGTGACGACGTGCCCGAACACTACTTCCAGGCCGCGCGCGACTTCGGCCAGCTGCTGGCCGCCCGCGGGCTCGGCCTGGTCTACGGCGGGGGCAAGGTGGGCCTGATGGGTGCGCTGGCCGACGCCGTGCTCCAGGCCGGGGGCGAGGTGATCGGCGTGATCCCCGAGAAGCTGATGGCCCTCGAGGTCGGCCACACCGGCGTCACCCGGCTGGAGATCGTCGCCGACATGGGGGTGCGCAAGTACCGCATGATGGACCTGGCCGACGCCTTCGTGGCCCTGCCCGGTGGCTACGGCACCCTGGAGGAGATCGCCGAGGTCACCACCCTGGCCCAGCTGAACTACCAGGACAAGCCGGTCGGCCTGCTCAACCACCGCGGCTTCTGGGACCCGCTCGTCGCCTGGTACGAGCTTGCCTACAGGGAAGGCTTCATCCGACCGATCCATCGGGACCTGGTGCTCGTAGACACCGACGGCGAGACCCTCTTGAACAGGCTGGCGACGTATGAGATCCCGACGGTCACCAAGTGGGCGAGCAGGGATGTGGGGGTGTCATCGGACAAATGACCGATCTTTCCCGCACCGGGCTGCGCCGGGACACGGATATATTGGAAAGGTCGTGGACCACTGGCGCAACAGCCGAGCCCCTGTCTTCTTCCTCATCGGCCTGAGCCTGGGGATCTGGGGCTGTGCCCCCGAGGGCGACTTCGGGCCCGCCAGCAGCCAGGACGGCGCCAACCTGGGCGCCGGTGTGGACGCGAACTACGTGCCCAGCAGCGCCGAGCACGAGGTCCACGAGCTGGTCAACGACTACCGCAACGGCGCCGGCCTGAGCGACCTGGACCTGGACGACCTGGTGAGCTCGGTGGCGCGGGCCCACAGCGACGACATGGCCGAAGGCCTGGTGGCAGTGGGTCACGACGGCTTCGACACCCGCGCCCAAGACGTGATCGATGCTCTGGGCAACGCCACCAGCGTCGGCGAGAACGTCGGCAGGGTGAGCGGCGCCGAGACCGAGGCCGAAGCCGCCGAAGCCATGCTCGAGTACTGGATCGAGAGCCCGGACCACCTGGAGAACATGCTCGACGAGGGCTGGGACCTGGCGGGCTCGGGCGTCGCCCAGGGCACCGACGGCACCTGGTTCTACACCCAGGTCTTCGTGGGAGTGAGGTAGGCGTTCGGGAGCCGGTCAGAGCAGATCAGACCACTCGAAGCGCCCGGTGACCAGGCTCGGGACCGCAACGCCGGCAATCGGGGCCACGACCTGGAGCAGCTCCATGAAGGCATGGGCCGTGCCCCCGAACATGGGGTGGCCGTCGAGCACGAACACGGGGCTCAGGTGGCGGCGCCCGTTCCATTCATAGGCGATGGCGTCGATGGGCGGACCCGTCAGGACCGCCAGCACGTCCACCGGGAGCACCCGCGCGACCTCGCTGGGCTGCAGCACCTGCACCCGGGGATCCACCCGGGCCACGAAGGGCTCCAGCCGGTAGTCGCTGGTGTACAGCGGCATCGACGACAGACGCCCGAGCACCTCCTGGATCGCCACACCCAACTCTTCCTGGGCCTCGCGACATGCGGTGGCCTCCAGGTCGGCATCGCCGGGCTCCGGCTTGCCCCCTGGAAAGCTCACCTCGCCCGGGTGCTGGCTCAGGGTCGGCGCTCGCAGGGTCATCCAGCAGATCGGATCCGGGTCCCACGCCAGCGGCACCAGCACCCCGGCACGCAGGTGGTTGGTGCGCCCGGGCAGGGCGGGGAGCTCCTGCCAGGGATGCGTCGCCAGCGCCCGACGCAGCGCCGCGGCGTCGACCTTCATCGCCGCCGTCGCTGACGCCGCACCAGCCCGTCCCCGTCGACCCGCCACCCCAGCTCGGTGACGACACCGGGCACCTGGTCGCGGCTCAGCCCTGCCCAGCTCAGGATCTCGTCCGGAGGGGTGAAGGGGCCCTTGCGCCCAGCCCGCCGCAGTGACGCCGACACCCGCTCCAGCACGTCGAGCCGCAGAGCCACTTCGCCGAGGGGGGCGAAGCCCACGGCCGGGTACCAGGCCACGGGCCGATCCGGCTCCACCGGGACCATCACCCGACCCGCCTGGGGCGGCGGCGGCAGCGGGTCGAGGCCGTGGAAGAGCCCCCACAACAGCGCCCGCCGGGCCAAGGCCTCGGGTCGCAGCAGGGCCAGGGCGAAGACCCCGTGGCGACCCAGGCGAACGCCCAGCGCCGCGAGGCGCTTGCGATCCGCATCCGGCAGCTCGTGGATGCGCCGCTCCAGCTGCGGTCGCGGCAGGTTGCCCAGCCCCCCCCGCAGCTCGTGCAACAGGCCCCGCGCAGGGGGTCCGAGCTTGCTGGCGGCCGGCTGCGCCAGCGGTGCGAAGAGTCCCTCGACCCAGTCACGCCGTAGCGCCTCCAGCCGCGCCCGGATCCGATCGCGGTCCCGACCCTCCAGGAGTGCCAGCGGCGCCAGCCGGAGCCCCGGCTCGAGCAGGTTCCGCCCACGGATCCAGCAGCCGAGCACGACCTGGCCGTGCAGGACCCGACCGTCCGCCGTGACCTGGAAGGCGTCGTCGGGGGCCTGTACCAGTCCATCCAGCTGGGCGGCGACCCGTGTCGCCACCACGTCCCGAGCGGCTCGGCGAGCGGCCTTCTGCCCCTTCGTCGACGTGCCGGGTGCCAGGGTGAGCGTGAAGCCATCCAGCCGCCCGAGCACGTGGCCTTGGGCCTCGATGACCCCGTCCTGGGTCATCGCGGCCACCACGGGTGCCTCTCCACCGACCAGGGCCATGGCCTTGCGATCTACGAAGCGGGCGGTCAGGCGTGCATGCAGGGCGTCGGACAGCCGGTCCTCCAGCGCGCGGGTCCGCCCCTGCCAGCCCTTGGCGTCCCCGAGCCAGCCGGGCCGGTGGGAGATGTAGGTCCACGTACGCGTCCACGCGATCCGCGTCATCAGCGCGTCCAGGTCTCCGTGGTCCCGGTCCAGGGCCCCGATGCGCTCGGCGACCCAGTCCTCGTCCAGCACACCCGCCGGGCCGGACAGGTCCAGGTACAGACGCTCCAGCATGGTGTGGTGGCTGTCGGTGAGGGTCTTGCGAAAGTCCGGGACCCGGCACACGTCCCACAGCAAGGAGATCGCGTCCACTCCGCGGGCACGCCTGCGCACGGGATCCACCTGGGCCAGCGCCGCGACCGCCTGGTGGTCCTGGGCGTCTCGCTTGGGCAGCAGGAAGCGCTGGGGCGGCGGCTGGTCCAGGCTGCGCAGGAGCCCGTCCAGGCTGTACAGATCCAGCTCGGCGTTGCGGTAGTAGAGCGCCCGCTGGACCGGGAAGTCGTGGGCCTCGATGGCCTGGACCATGCGCGGCGCGAGCTCGCCGACCCCGTCGGTGGTCCCGAAGGTCCCGTGACGCTTCCACCGCCCAGCGCGCCCGGCGATCTGGGCCAGCTCGGCGGCGCTCAGGTCCCGGTGCTCCCGGCCATCGAACTTGCCCAGCGCCGCCAGCGCCACGTGGTCCAGGTCCATGTTCAGGCCCATGCCGATGGCGTCGGTGGCCACCAGGTGGGAGACCTCGCCGGCCTGGTACATCGCGACCTGGGCGTTGCGGGTCCGTGGAGACAGCGCCCCCAGCACCACCGCCGCCCCACCGCGACGGGCCCGCAAGCGCTCGGCCAGCCGGTAGACGTGGGCCGCTGAGAAGGCGACCACCGCCGCCCGCCGCGGCAATGTCGCCAGGCGCTTCGCGCCGGACCACCGCAGCTCCGAGTGCCGCTGGTACCGGGTGATCTCGATCCCGGGCACCAGCCGCACCAGCAGGGGCTCGATGGTGTCCGCCCCCAGCAAGAGCGTCTCGCGCACGCCCCGGGCCCGCAGGATCCGATCGGTAAAGGTGTGGCCCCGCTCCCGGTGCCCGGCGAGCTGGATCTCGTCCACCCCCACGAACGCCGCAGGACGGTCCATCGGCATCGACTCGACCGTGCAGATGAAGTACCGGGCCTCGGCGGGCACGATGCGCTCCTCGCCGGTCACCAGCGCCACCGCTTCGGCGCCGACCTGGGCCACAACGCGGTCGTAGACCTCGCGCGCCAAGAGCCGCAGGGGCACCCCGAAGATGCCCGTCTGGTGCGACAGCATCCGGGTGATGGCGCGGTGGGTCTTGCCGGTGTTGGTGGGACCCAGCACCGCGTGAACGCGGCCCCGCCCGATCACTCTTCGCCGACCTCTGGCCGCGCGTCGTCGGCGTCCGGAGGCGGCACAGCGACCACGACCCGCGCCGCCCGGAGCAGCCGTCCATTGAGCAGGTAGCCCGCAGAGTGCTGGGCCACGACGGTGCCCGGGGCCTGGTCCGCGCTCACCACCTGGTCGACCGCTTCGTGCTTGCGGGGATCAAAGGCCTGTCCCGAAGCATCAAAGGCCGAGACGCCGTGTCGGACCAAGGTGTCCAGGAGCTGCCGGCGGACCATGGTGATGCCTTGGAAGAGGCCCTTGGGATCCGCCGCCATGGCCGGGTGCAGGGCCCGCTCGAAGTCGTCGATGACCGGCAGCACGTCCCGCACGACCCCCTCGTGACCGAATTGCTTCGCCTGGGCCTCGCGCTCCCGGCCGCGCTTGAAGGCGTCGTCGCGTTCCTGGGTGAGGCCGCGCAGCCCGCCGGTCAGCTCGTCGATCCGGGCCCGGGCCTTGGCCAGCAGCTCGGCGCTCTCCTGGGTCTTCACCCACTGCCAGAACCAGCCGACGGCGCACAGGACCGCGACGGTCCAGCCCAGCACAGCGATCATCTTCAGAGGCATGGAGCGGACTTAGCCCGAAGTCCGGATAGGGTGGAGCCCCGATGACGTGGACCCTCCTGATCAGCCTGGCCGCGGCCCAGGACCCCGAGCTGCAAGCGTCAGCGACCGTCGAGCCCGAGCCGGTCCCCCGGGAGTGGGTGGTCAAGACCTTTGCCGCACCCGACGTGGGCGTGGCGGGGGTCGTCCAGGACCTGGACGAGCCCTTCTTCCTGGCCTTTGGCGGCTCAGCGGGCATCAAGGCGACCCAGGAGGGCGGCTGGTTCTTCGGCGCCATGCGCGTGCACGCAGACTGGATCATCGGGGCCGACAAGCGGGGCCACCAGGCCCGCGCCGGCCTGTTCGGAGGCCTGCACCACGAGTGGTGGGGGCTGGAGCTGGGGGTCGATGGCTGGCGCAACCGCTACGAGCTGGAAGACTTCTCCCTGCCCCCGAGCTTCGGCCTGGACGTGCCCCTGCAGCTGGCTGGGGGACCCCGACAGCTGCACGCGGTGGTGGGCGTGGCCCCGGCGCTGGCGGTGAACCCCGACCGGCGGGTGGACTGGGAACAGGCGGAGATCCTGGGCTTCGGCCACGAGTTCAAGCGCTGGATCGGCCTCCAGACCCGCATCAAGCACGTGGTGCTGGGGGTGGTCTACTACCAGCGCCAGGTCGCCGGCGAGGTGGTCCAGGGCTTCACGGTGAGCGCGACCCAGTAGCCACACAGCGCCTGTCAGACCTTGGATCAGTCTTGACACGTCAACCCTGACGCGGCACTCTGGGTCCATGGAGAACGCGCTCCCGGACGCTGCCGACATCGCCGAGCTGCGGGAGCACCTGTGCCGCCCGCTGCCCGAGCTGCCCTCGCGCTACTTCTACGACGACCGGGGCCATGCGCTGTTCACCCGCATCACCGAGCTCCCGGAGTACTACCCGACCCGGACCGAGTGGCGGATTCTGCAGGCCCTGGCGCCGCCGCTGCTCGAGGAGCTCCAGCCCCGCCACCTGGCCGAGATCGGCTCGGGTGACGGCCGCAACCTGCGTCTGTTGCTGGACCTGCTCTCGCTCCGCGGCCTGCCCGTCCGGTGCACCCTGCTGGACGTCAACGCGACCTTCCTGGAGCGTGCCCGCGCCGCCCTGAGCCGCACGTACCTGGGGGTGGACTTCCGGGTCGTCCAGGCCGACTTCCAGGACGAGCTGTACCGACTGGGCCCCGGCGGGGAGCGGATGATCCTGTTCCTGGCCGGTGCGCTGGGCAACCTGCACCCGGACAAGGTGCCTGGGTTCATGACCCTGGTGGCCGAGGTCATGGCCCCGGGGGACGCCTTCCTGATCGGGGTCGATCTGGTCCAGGACCGGGACGTGCTGGAGCGGTCCTGCAACGACCGGGACGGCGTGACCGCCGCGTTCAACAAGCACATCCTCCAGGTCGTCAACGACCGCTTCGGCGCGGACTTCGACCTGGACCGCTACGAGCACCGGGCCTTCTACGACCGGGAGTCCCGGTGGATCGAGATGCGCCTGCGCTCGCGGGTGTCCCACAAGGTGCGCATCCCCGCTGCGGACCTGGCCCTGAACATGAAGAAGGGCCAGGAACTGCGCACCCAGCTGAGCTGCAAGTACACCCGCAGGACCCTCGAGGAGCGCATCCGGGAGAGCGGCCTGGTCATCGACCGCTGGGTGACGGATCCCCACGAGCTCTACGCGCTGGCGCTGCTCCGCCTCTCGTGATCGCGGCGCTCCAGGCGGCCTGGGCCCGCACGGACAGGCTGTTCGATCTGGTGCCCGGGGACGGCTGGCTCCGCCGCCCCATCCCCCTGCGGCATCCCCCCCTGTTCTACCTGGGCCACTTGCCGGCTTTTGCCTGGAACCAGCTGGGGGCAGGTCTGTTGGACCTCGGGCCTCTGGACGCGGAGCTCGACGTCCTGTTCGAGCGGGGCATCGACCCGGCGGGCCCCGACGATCCCACAGCGGCCGACCGGGCGTCATGGCCGGACCGCGACCGGGTGCTGGCCTACCGCAACCGGGTGCGGGGGGTCCTGCCGACCCTGCTCCGCCAGACCCGGGCCCTCCAGGAGCCCCTGGCCACCGGCGACCGCGCCTGGCACCTGGTGCTGGAGCACGAGCTGATGCACCAGGAGACCCTGCTCTACCTGCTCCAAGAAGAGCCTGGGGTCGCGCCGGTCCCGTGGGAGCCCGACGGGGGCCTGCCCCCAGAGGTCGCGCCGATCCGGATCGACGCGGGCCCGGTCAGCCTCGGCGGGGACTTCGCCCACCAGCCCTTTGGCTGGGACAATGAGTTTCCCGCCACCCAGGTCGAGGTCCCGGCCTTCACCCTGGACAGCCACCCGGTCAGCGTGGCCCGCTGGTTGGACTTCCTCGACGCCCAGGGAAGCCCCCCCGAGCTGGTGCCCCGAGCCTGGACCCGGGCCCACCAAGGCTGGAGCTGGACCCACCTGGGTCGCCGCTGGCCCCTGGACGCCGTGGCCAGCCTGCCGGTGCACGTGAGCCAGGTCCAGGCCCGTCGCTTCTGCGCCCACCACGGGGTCCGCCTGCCCACCGAAGCCGAGCTGCAGCGCGCGGCCTTCACGGCGCCGGATGGCAGCACGCGACCGGCGCCCTGGGGCCACGCGCCCCCCGGGCCCGAGCACGGCACCTTCGACTTCCACCGCTGGGGGCCCTCTCCCGTGGGCAGCCACCCGGCCGGCGCGAGCGCCTGGGGCGTGCAGGAGCTCGTCGGGAACGGCTGGGAGTGGACATCCACGCCCTTCGGGCCCCTCCCGGGCTTCACCCCCTGGGCCAGGACCTACCCCGGCTACTCGACGGACTTCTTCGACGGTGAACACTTCGTGGTCTTCGGCGGCTCGTGGGCCACCGACGTCCGCCTGCTGCGGCCCAGCCTGCGAAACTGGTACCTGGCGCACTACCCCCACGCCTTCACCACCTTCCGCACCGCCAGCTGAGCCCGTGTCCACCCCGATCAACCTGGCCGAGTACGAGGCCGCCGCGAGACAGGTCCTGTCCGAGATGGCGTGGGGCTACTACGCCTCGGGGGCGCTGGACCAGACCACCCTGCGGGACAACGTGGCGGCTTTTGGCCGGGTGAAGCTCGCCTGGAAGGTCCTGCGAGGGGTCGCCGAGCGCTCCACGGCCACCACCGTGCTCGGACAGCCCGTCCGCCTGCCGATCCTGGTGGCGCCGACCGCCTTTCACGGGCTGGCACACCCCGAGGGTGAGGTGGCGACCGCTCGCGGCGCAGGCGAAGCCGGCACCGTGCTCTGCCTGAGCACCCTGTCGAACCGCTCGGTCGAGGCGGTCTGCGGCGCCGCCACAGGGCCCGTGTGGTTCCAGCTCTACGTGTACCGGGACCGGGGGCTGACCCGGGCTCTGGTGGAGCGGGCCGCAGCCGCCGGCTGCACCGCCCTCGTGCTGACCGTGGACGGCCCGGTGATGGGGACCCGCGAAGCCGACGTGCGCAACCGCTTCCACCTGCCCGACGGCCTGACCCTGGGCAACGTGGTGGGCACCGGTCGAGAAGACCTGGACGCCGCCGAAGGCGCATCGGGGCTGACGGCCTACGTCGCCAGCCAGCTCGATCCGGGCCTGACGTGGCACGACGTGGACTGGCTGGCGTCGCTGAGCGACCTGCCGCTGGTGCTCAAGGGCATCCTCCGAGCCGACGACGCCCAGACCGCCGTGGCCCACGGGGCCGGAGGGATCGTGGTGAGCAACCACGGCGGCCGCCAGCTGGACGGCGCTGTGGCCACCCTGGACGCCCTGCCAGCAGTCGTCGCAGCGGTGCATGGACGGTGCGAGGTCTACCTGGACGGTGGCGTGCGCCGGGGCACCGACGTGCTCAAGGCCCTGGCTCTGGGGGCCCGGGCCGTGTTGGTCGGTCGTCCGGCGCTGTGGGGCTTGGCGGTCGACGGTAGCGCTGGGGTGAGCCACGCGCTCTCGCTCTTGGGCCAGGAGCTGGACCAGGCCCTGGCCCTCGCCGGGTGCCCGACCTTGGCCGACGTGGGCCCAGACCTGGTCTGGCGACCTTGACCGATCACGGCGCGCTGGCGGGGCTGCCCGGCGCCGTGCACGCCCTGGTGCCCGAGCTGGCCCAGGTGTCCTGGCCCGACGAGCACCTGGCGACCTGCACCGACTGCGTGATGGCCCACCCCCACCCCCACCGCGACGTCTTCCTGGAGGACGCGCGGTGCTGCACCTTCTTTCCCCGGCTGGTGAACTACAGCGTGGGCCAGGTGCTCCAGGAGGGCGGGGCCGGGGCCCAGGTGATCCGGGGCCTGCTCCGGGGCGGCGCCCGGGTCGTGGGGTTGGGTGTCGAGCCCGAGCCCGGATGGCAGAAGCAATACAGCCGCGTCGGCCCGGAGGGGTTCGGCAAGACCCTGTCCCTGCGCTGTCCCTACTGGGTGGGCGGAGAGCTGGCCTGTGGCATCTGGGGCGCACGCAACCACGTGTGCCGGACGTGGTTCTGCAAGCACGTCGAGGGCGAGCGCGGCCAGGCCCTGTGGGACGGTGTGCGGGACGCCCTGGGCAGGGCGGCCAGCCTGCTGGCCTATGCCTTGCTCCAGCAGGCCGATCCACCGGGCGACGACGGCGCCCCCCAGGACTGGGAGGCCTGGTTCATCGGGTGCGCGGAGCGCCTGGAGACCCTGGACCTGGTGGAGCTCCGCCAGGACGAGCCCCTGGGCCGACTGCGCACCGCCCTGCGCGAGCACGACCAGGCCCGGACCAAGCCTCTGGCGGACGTGCTGGGGCCCAGCCTGATGAAGTGGGAGGTCACGTCCGAAGGGGGCTGGGTCTACGGCTACTCCCCCTACGACGAGTGCCCGGTGCCCGGGGACATCTGGGAGCTGCTGTCCCGGCTCGACGGCGAGCGCACCTGGCAACAGGCTCTGGCAGAGACCCGCGCGGCGGGCTTCGCCGCCGACGAGACCCTGGTGCGGGCTCTGGCCCGCGCGGGTGCCCTGGAGCCCCGTGTGGCCGCAGAGACCGAGCCGGGCCTGGCTCGGATCAAGCTCCAAGGCACCGATGGCCGCTGGACCCACATGGGCATGTGCCAGCTGAAGCAAGGAGACTGACGGTGGGCCGGAAGAACAAGAAATCCAAGAAGAAGGTCTCGACCGCAGCGGCGCCGTCGGGCGGCCTGGGAGGACTGGGCGATCTGTTGGCCCAGGCCGGCCTGCAGAGCTCGCCCGAGCGCTCTGCAGAGGCCGCGACCCCCGCCGCCGCTGCGGACCCGGGGCTGCAGGTGCCGAACCGGGTCGTGCTCCAGCACTCCCGCAAGGGCCGAGGGGGCCGCACGGTGACCCTGGTCCGTGGACTGCCCCCCCAGGACCTGGACCGGTGGGCGAAGGCGGTCCGCAAGGCCCTGGGATGCGGCGCCAGCATCGAAGACGACGCCATCGTGCTCCAGGGAGACCTGCGAGACCGCGCGGCGACGTGGTTCACCGAACAGGGCGTGGGCAAGGTGAGCCGTTAGGACCCGTCCATGAGCAAGAAGCTGCTGGTGCTGGACTTCGACGGCACCATGACTGACGCCGAGGCCGAGGGTGCGCCCTACCGACAGGGCTACCTCGAGGACATCGCCATCCTGGCCGGTCTGGAGACCGCCCAGGTGTTGGCCCTGGCCGACCGCTTCGAGGAACAGGTTCGCAACGACATCTCCCGCTTCGGCTGGGAGTTCGGTGGGCGCATCGTGGCCCCGGCCAGCGTGGACCCGTACCTGCGCATCATGCCGGTGGCCCGCATGGTCCTGGACAACGTCGGCGCCTTCCAGGACCCCGACCAGCGGGCCCGGCTGCTGGACGGGATCCTCTACAAGTACAACTACACCAAGACCCGGATCGTCTTCCGGGAGGGCGCTCGCGAAGCCCTGGAGTCCTTGCACGGCACCGCCACCTACGTGGTCACCAACAGCCACACCGTGCCGGTGAGGAACAAGATCAAGCACCTGGGCAGCAACGCCGACGGCACCAACACGCTCACCTGGCTGGTCGAGCGGGTGCACGGCCGTGCCCGCAAGTACGTGATCGACGACGACTTCACCGCGGTGCCAGAGTCCCTGGCGCTGCCGGGCCTGGCCCGTCCGGTCTTCCTGCGGCGGCGGCTCTACCACGACGCGCTGCGAGCGCTGCTGGACGCCGAAGGACTCGACTGGCCGGACCTGGTGGTGTGCGGGGACATCTTCGAGCTGGACCTGGCGCTGCCCCTGGCGATGGGTGGGACCGTGGCGCTGATGGCCAACGACTACACGCCCCTGCACGAGATCAATCACCTCAACGAGCACCCCCGGGGCCAGGTGCTCCACGGTCTCGACGCGGTGCCGGGGCTCATCGGCCAGTGAGCCTGCTCGTGCTCGCCCTGGCCTGTGGCGGCGGGGAGCCCCAGAGCGTGGCCGACTGTGGCCGCCTCGGCGACGCGACCGCCCGCGAAGACTGCCGGCTGGCCCAGGCGACGCCCCTCGTCGCGGACCCCGCCGGCTTCGCCACCGCCACGGCGCACCTGGACGACACGGCCTACGACCTGCTGGTCGTGCGCCTGGCCTTCCAAGAGCCGCCCCACGCCGGCTGGCTCTGCGAGACCGTGCGCACGGACCAGGGCCGGACCCGCTGTGAACGCATCACCGGCCGACCTCACCTGGGCAGCCCCCGATGAGCCTGCCCGAGTACGATCGCTGGGACGCCCTGGACCAGGCCGCTCGCGTGCGGTCCGGCGACGTGAGTCCCGCCGAGCTGCTGAACGCCGCCATCGCCCGCATCGACGCCCGAAACCCGGCGCTGAATGCGGTCATCCACCCGCTCTACGACTTCGCCCGGGCCCGGCTGGAGGCCCTGCCCGACGGCCCACTGCGGGGCGTGCCCTTCCTGCTCAAGGACCTCAAGGTCGCCCTGGCCGGCACGCCGCTGTCCAATGCGTCCAGGTTGACCCAAGGCCGGGTGACCGACTTCAGCGCCGTCACGGCCGAGCGCTACCTGGCGGCCGGCCTCCAGGTCCTGGGCCGCACGAACACCCCGGAATTCGGGCTGATGGGCATCACCGAGCCCGCGCTGTGGGGGCCGACGCGCAACCCGTGGGATTCCGCCCACACCCCGGGAGGCTCCAGCGGGGGCTCTGCCGCCGCCGTGGCCGCGCGCATGGTGCCCGTCGCCCAGGGCGGAGACGGCGGGGGCTCGATCCGGATCCCGGCCTCTTGCTGCGGGCTGTTCGGGCTCAAGCCCAGCCGGGGTCGGGTGACCCTCGCACCCTACGGTGGCGAGGGCTGGGGCGGCTTCGTCCAGGAACACGTGCTGGCGCGGTCGGTCCGGGACAGCGCTGCCCTGTTGGACGTGCTGGACCAGCCCACCCCGGGCGAGCCCTACGCGGCACCCCACCACGAAGGCACCTGGCTGGAGGAGGTCGGCCGGGCGCCGGGCCGGCTGCGCATCGCCTTCACCCGGGACACGCTCTACGCCGGCGAGACCCACCCCGACTGTGTGGCTGCCGTCGACGACGCCCTGGAGCTGCTCGCCGCCCTGGGCCACGAGGTGGTCGAAGCCCGGCCCCAGCTGGCCGTCGACGACCTGATCCGGGCTTACTTCCTGACCGTGGGGGCCGGCACCGCAGGGTTCGTCGCGCAGACCGCCCAGGTCGCCGGCACCCGGCCCCGGGCCCGGGACTTCGAGCCCGCCACCTGGCTCTTCGCGCAGATCGGGTGGAAGGGTCGCGCTGCGGAGCTCGAGGCCGCCCGGGCCACCATGCAGGCGGCGGGGCGCACCCTCGGGGCCTTCTTCCAGGACCACGACCTGTTCCTGACCAGCACCCTGGCCCGCCCTCCGGCCCAGGTCGGTGAGCTCTACCCCTCGGGCAGCCAGGCCCTCCAGCTCCACCTGCTCAACGCCCTGCCCTTGAAGCCACTGTTGGACTTCGCCCTGGAGACCCTGGGCAAGACCACCCTCGCGGCGACCCCGAACACCCAGCTCTTCAACCAGACCGGCAGCCCGGCCATGTCCGTGCCGCTGTGGTGGAACGACGCGGGTCTGCCGATCGGGGTCCAGCTCGCGGCGCCGTTGGGGGGCGAGGCGGTGCTGTTCCGGCTCGCGGCTCAGCTGGAACAGGCCAGGCCCTGGGCCGAGCGGGCGCCGGACCTGGCGGAGCCCACAGGGTGAGCGCCGCCCTGCCGGACAACGTCCTGCGCACGTCAGCGCTACCCTGGGAGCCCCGGGGCTGGCCGAGCGGGTGGGGGTCGGCAGACAAGAACCTGAGCCCGCGCTTTCCCTTCGTGCACCTGGGGGCGCGGATCTCCGAGCTGGCGCCGGACACCCAGGCCTTTCCTCTGCACTGGCACGTGTTTCGCGAGGAGCACGTGCTCGTGCTCGACGGGGTGCTGACGGTCCTGGAGCGCACCCCCGACGGACGGCGCCGAGAGTTTCCGGTGCGCACCGGGGAGCTGGTGGCCTGGCCGGCGAACTCCGGCATCGCCCACGCCTGCCGGAACCGGGACAGCCGCCCCGTGCGCTTCTTGGCGGTCAGCGATCAGCCGGGCCAGGCCGTGGTGCACTACGCCGACAGCGGCAAGGTGTGGATTCGCGCTCTGGGCGGCCCGGGGCTGTGGGATGGTCGCGCCCCGGGCGAGAGCGCCGTGCCCCCTCGGGATCCGGACCAGGTCTTCGCCCAGGCCAGGTCCGCCCGAGACGCCGCGACCGTGCAGGTCCTGGGCACCGAGAACCGTCCCCGCCACGTCGCCGGCTGGCTCCTGGGGGAGCTCACGCTGGGCGAGCCTCCCCGGTGCCTCCACGGGCGTCCTCTCTCACGCCACGCCGGCGCTCGACAGGTGTTCGTGAACCTGGACCGCCTGACCCCTGGCTGCCACCCCTCGCCCCTGCACCGACACCACAGCAACGAAGAGCTGCTGCTGGTGATCGCCGGTGAGCCGACCCTGCGCCAGGTGTCTGCCGAAGGCCAGGAGACCCGCGTGAAGCTGGCGCAGGACGACGTGGTCCATTGGGCCCCGGGGGGGGTGGCCCACCAGCTGCTCAACGAGGGCCGCGACGACGCCGTCTACGCGGTGGTCGGCACCGATCGGGCCGACGAGGTGACCAGCTTTCCAGACCGCGGCGACCACTACGTCGCGGCGCTGGGCCAGGTCGGACACTTCACGCCCAGGGGCTACCTGGACGGCGAGGACTGATCAGCGGTCAGTTCCCCCCGAGCAGGTCCAACATGTCCTCGGGACTCGGGCCGCTGGGGGGCGGGCCACCCGCACCGGGATCCAGGCTCATGCCCATCATCGCGAACAGGTCCCGGGGGGTCATGCCGGTGAGCGCCAGGAGTTCCTTGAAGGTCCCGGCCAGCTCTGGACCCAGGGCGAGCTCGAACAGGAGCCAGCCTTCGTCGTCGACCTTCAGGTCCTGGTCGGCCCAGGCCTCCTTCCACCACCGGCGGCCGGTCGTCACGGCACCGCGGGCCCCGGAGCGCTGGAGGGCCTCGAGCCAGTCATCGCCGGAGACGACGGTCCAACTACAGCGGTCGATGGCGCCGGCGATGGCCTTGTCCAGCCGCGCCCGGCCCAGCTCCTCCTCCAGAGCCACGTACAGATAGGGCGCCTTGCCGTAGACCAGCCCAGCGTACTCCGCGGTGGATCGGAACGTGTCCGTGGGCCGATCCGCGGCGCCATCGCGGCCGCCCATGGTGCGGTAGGCCACGTAGTTGAGGAGCACGTTGCGGTCCCGGATCTCGGCGCCCTTGGCGTCGCCGAACAGGGACTGGACGTACCGGCCGGCCAGGTACTGGGCCAGGGGCTCGTCGACCACGGGGCTCGTGCGGGCGTCGGTGCCCACCAGGCCTGGAGACCACTGGTGTGCGAGCTCGTGGGCGACCACGAACTGGCGTTGTTCGGACAGGCTCCCGCCCATGTCCGCGCCGCTGCCCTCCAGGCCCATGCCCAAGCTGCCCAGCATCGCCATCGGATCGCTGGCGGCGTCGGGCTCGCGGTAGAGGAATCCGGCGACCAGGACCATGCCCGAGAACTCCACGCCGCCAGCGCCGCCGACCAGCGTGGCTTCGGCCACGTCGAGCTCGGTGAAGGGGTAGTCGCCGTAGTGCTCCTGGAAGAACGCCAGGGATCCCGCCGCGTCACTCAGCACGTCGTCGGTGGCGGCGGCGTCCTGGGAGAGGCCCCAGGACCGGACCGTCACCCCGTCGACGGTGGCCTCGCGCATGTGCCAGTCCCGGGACGCGACCAGCACCAGGTCCCGGACGCCCGCGCCAGCGGCGGTGACCACCTGGGTGTTCGAATCCAGGGCCCGGGTCTCGCCGTCGGCCAGGTTGGTGACCACCTGCAGACCCTTCGGAGACGCGACCCGGACCTCGAAGCTCACCGGGTCGTTCCACGCCAGATCCCCAATGCCGCTGGGCTCGTCGGTGATGGGGTTGCCATCGCGGAAGGGGGCGACCATCGGCACCGCCGAAGCCGCGGTGACCAGCCCGTCTCCCTGGGCCAGCAGCCCGTAGTCCGAGCCGCCCACCGGAGAGCCCATGCTGCCCAGGGAGTCCATCGCCTGGGTCCACAGGTCGTTGGCAGAAGCATCCAGCTGGCGCAGGCTGCCGTGGAAGTCCAGCCGCAGCGTCACCACCTCGCCCGGGCGGATGGCCCGCTCGAAGGTGACCTGGGCCACGGTGGGCCTGGACGGGGTGAGGAAGCCCTCGGGCCCCTCCACCACCTCCACCGCGCTCAGGGTCAGGCCACCGGACTCCGGCGCCCCCAGCTCGGCCGGGGCGTTGGGGTGGAGCAGCAGCGGCAGCCGGACCTGGGGCACGCCGGTGGTGTTGGTCCAGCGCAAGGTGCCCCGCCCCGCGTAGCGCCCTTCGGTGTCCGACAGCGACAGGTCCAGGCTGTAGGTGGGCAGGTCGGCCACGCTGTCCAGGCCCAGGGTCTTGACCATCGCCCGCTCATGGGCCGGGCGGAGCAGCGGGCTCTTGGCCTGGGCCGGGGCCGCGGACAGCAGGAGCGGGAGCCAGAGGGACATCACTCCTCCCAGAGCACCCGGAGCAGGGCCGCGCCTTCCGGGTCGCCGTCGAAGCTCTTGGCGGTGCGGGTGCCCGTGCCGGTGATCAAGAGCACCACCGGGTTGTGGCGCACCCAGCCGGGCTGGTCGATCAGCTCCTGGAGGAGCGGCGCCAGGTCCGGCGTGCGCTGCTCGGCCCCCGCGGCCCCTGGGGTGGCCCAGACGTCGGGGTCCCAGGTCACGGTCTCGTTGGTGCGCGCCCGCCGGCTCAGGTCGTCGGTCGCCTCGGAGAACGCCAGCGGCGCCGGGTCCAGCTGCCCCTTGAGGCTCAGGAAGGTGGGGAAGGGGCTGATCTCGTCGACCTCGAATTGCACCGTGGCCTCGAGCACCGTGGCGCCCCCGGGCAGGCTTATCTGGGCAAAGCGCAGGCCGACGGTCTGGGCGGTGTCCTCGGTGGTCAGCTCCAGGTCGCTGCTGTCCATGTTGATGACCCCGTCCGTGTCCTCCTCGGCGTCGTCGTCGCTGGCGGAGATGCGGATCTCCAGCCAGTCGTCGAGGGTGTCGACCGCGGTGTCGGCACAGGCCAGCAGGGAGAGCAAGGGGGAGATCATCCGCAGAGGAGCGTAGCGCGGGGGGACCAGTCGGGGTCGAGTGTCCGGTTCGCCGGATCAGATGGGGTTCAGTGTCCGCTCTGGGACCCTCCGAGGCCCTGAGAGGCTCACCGAGACCCTCCCCAAGACCAATTCAAGCCCGATTCGGCGCCAAACCGGACACCGAACCCCATCTGGTCTGGCAAACCGGACAGTCGACCCCATCTGGTCCCTTGTACAGGGTCGCAGACCCGCTCGGCGGCACCCTCACCCCGTAGACTCCGCCCATGTCCCGTTGGCCCCGAGCGCTGGCCGCCGCGTTGGTGATCGGCGTCCTGGCCCTGACCGCCCACTGGTTCGTGACCCAGTGGCACCCGGGCGGCTACGACGAGATCACCCACCTGCAGAACGCCCGGAACGTCCAGGCCCAGCTCGCGGAGCCCGGTGACGCCTGGGACGCCCTCCAGGGCCGCTACCCCACCGAGGAGCGCCCGGACTACTGGCCGGGGCTGGCCTACCTGGCCACCGCGCCCTTCATCGCTGCGGCCCCGACCCACCCTGCTGCACCGCTCGCGCTGCTCGTCCTCGTGGCCGCACTCTGGGGCGGCGCCCTGGTCCGCGGCGCTCGAGGGCTCGCACCCGGCGCCGGCCACCTGGCCCTGTGGCTCGCGCTGCTCGGGGGCCTGCCTCTGGTCACTCTGCGCCACTACACCCCCATGGCCTGGGAGGCCGCGCTGGCCGTGGCCGCGACCGCCCTGCTGGTCCGCAGCGACGGCCTGCGACGCCCGGGCCCCGCTCTCGCCTGGGGCACGGTCGTGGCCGCAGGGCTCATGAGCGATCGCCTGACCATGGCGACGCTCATCTGGCTCACCCCCCTGGCGGCGCTGGCCAGTCGCGGTCAGCTCCTCCGACGGGCCGGCATCACCCTGCTCGCCGCGGCACCCATCGCGCTGATCGCCGGTCCCTTCTACGCCCGCTGGCTCCGCGGCTGGGGCCGGGCCTTGGTCTTCGGAGGCCGCGGGGACAACCCCGACCGGCTCTCCGAGCTCGCCACCTGGATCCCGCTGCACGGCCTGGAGCCCGCCCCGGCGGTGCTCACCCTGCTCGGCCTGGCCCTGGTCCTTCGCCACCGCCACGCCGACGACCGCATCTGGTGGGCCGCCGCCTTGTCTCCGCTGCCCCTGCTCTCGCGCACCGAGCCCGGCCAGGAGGGGCTTGTGGTCTTCGTCGTGGGCCCCCTTGCCGTGCTCGCCGCAGCGGGCCTGGCCCGGGCCGGGCTGCCCCGTCGCGCCGCCCCCCTCGCTGTCGCCCTGACCGTCTGGGCCCTGGTCAACCACGCCGGCCGGGCCGACCTGGGACCCCTCGACCCCCAGGTGGCCGATCCCGGCATCCCCGCCGAGCGCTCCCTGGACGCCGAGCTGCTGCGCTGGCTCGACAAGCCCGGCGAGCACGCAGTGCTGGACCTGCGCCAGGCCAAGGAGGGCTACGCGGGCCACTGGGTCTACACCCTCTTCGACGCCCGCCGCCCGGACACGCCGGTGGACTGGCCCGTCCGACGGGTCCAGACCGAGTACGCCGCCGACAACCGCTTCGTGCAAGACCCCTGCGCCTTCGACAACGTGCTCGTGATCCACGGCGAGCGTCCCTGGCACCAGGAGGCCGAGCGCCGCCGGCCTCTGGGCCTGATGGGGCTGACCGAGGACCAGAAGTCCGCGTGGTTCAGTGCGGTGGCACAGATCCAGGACTGCACCCGGATCGCCAAGACCCTGGACGGCCCCCGTTGGGCGGCGTTCACGTGGCTCGAGCGCACCGGCACCGACACCGACGAGCCGGTCGTGGTCCGCCACAACCCGGCCGAGCTGGCCGGCTGGGACACCGATCCACCCGATGACGGTCCCTGCCCCGACGACATGGTCAAGCTGTCCCGCCAGACCTACAACTTGGGCCGAGACCCAAACGGCCCCGAGATCTACGCCCTGGACCCCACGACGGTCACCCTGGGGCCGTTCTGCATCGACGTCTTCGAGTACCCCAACCGGCGCGACGCCAAGCCCCGCACCAACACCACCTGGGCCCAGGCCGGCGAGCTCTGCGCCCAGGCCGGCAAGCGGCTGTGCAGGAGCCTGGAGTGGGAGGCCGCCTGTCGCGGCACGGCCGGGCGCACCCACAGCTACGGCGACAGCTTCGAGCCCGGCCGCTGCTTCACCGAAGGCGCCCGCTACTACGACGATCGCGATCTGGTGCCCATCGGTGGCTTCCCCGACTGTGCGACGCCCGAAGGGATCCGCGACCTGGACGGCGGGGTCAGTGAGTGGGTCCAGGAGGCCCACCCCGGTCCCCCGTTCCCCCCCGACGGCGGCGCCCTGAACCGCAGCGCCCGCGTGCTCCGCGGCGGCACCATGTGGACGGCCAAGTACGGTCAGGACTGCCTGAGCCGCCACTGGCATGCCAAGGGACATCGTCAAGAAGATGACGGGTTCCGCTGTTGCAGCAACCCAGGCCCTTGACTCCGAGGGAGATCCCCGGCAATTAGCGAGCGCGCCACCCTGGAGGCTGCCGTGATCCTGCTCCTGACCCTGGCCTGCACCCACGAGAGCCAGCTGACCGAACAGGACGTGCCGCCGAGTCCCGTGGTCTCCCTCACCAGCCCCCTGGCGGCCAGCTGGCACAGCGAGGGCGAGCTCCAGGTCACAGGCACCTGGGAGCACGTGGACAGCGTGACCGTCAACGCGGTGCCCGCAGCCCTCGAAGACGACGGCACCTTCGAGACCGTGGTCTCCCTGTCCCGCGGACTGAACTCGGTCGAGGCTCTCGGTCAGGGCACCGACGACACGACCTTCGACCGGGTCGGCGTGCTCGCCGGCACCTGGGAAGACCCGGGCCAGGCCATCGACGACGCCGTGTCCCTGCGCCTCAACGAAGACGGCATCGACCAGGCCACGGACTTCGCCGCCGGCCTGGTCACCGAGGACGTGGTCAACGAGTCCGTCACCGCCATGAACCCTGTCTACGAGGACAGCTACGGCCTGTGGGGCTGGGACGCGGTCGAGATCAGCGGCGACATCGACGAGATCACCTTCTCCGAGGCCCGGATCGAGGCCACGCCCCAGAATGGCGTGCTGGCCCTCGAAGTCACCATCCCCGACCTGTTCGTGGACCTCCAGGCCTACGGCCAGGTCATCGGCATCGACTTTGACGAAGACGCGTCGATGGAATCCACCAAGGCGATCATCACCGGTGACCTGCTGCTGGGCGTCGACGGCGCCGGCGGCCTGAGTGTGGCTCTGAGCAGTCCGGCCGTCGAGCTCAAGGGCTTCAGCTACGACACCTCACTGCTGCCTTGGGACATCGAGGACTACCTGTTCGTCGACACCATCCGCGGGGTGGTCGAGGACATGCTGGTCGAGAAGATCGAGGAGATGGTCCCGCCCCTGCTCGAAGACCTGCTGACCGGTCTGGACCTGTCGATGGAGCTGGACCTGATGGGCGCCCCGCTCACGGTCAGCGTGGCCTTTACCCAGGCCAGCATCGACAACGACGGCGTGGCGCTGTCCACCCGGGTCGACGCGTCGGTCCCCATGGCCGGCACCAAGGTCTACCCCGGCTTCCTGGGTTCGGCCCCGGCCACCCCCGACCTGGACACCCGGTCCCCCGTCTCGGGCGCGATCTCCGACGACCTGGTCAACCTGATGCTCTTCGAGGCCTGGCGCGGGGGCGTGCTGGACATGGTCCTGTCCACCGACGACGGCTCCCTGGACCCGCTGATGCTGGCGCCGCTCAAGGCCCACGAGGGCAGCATCCAGCTGAAGGCCAATCTGCCCCCGGTGGCCGTCGAGGTCGACGGCGGCCTGCAGATCCAGGCCGGTGAATTGATCGTGGACATCCACAGCCCCGGCGGCGAGCTGGGCGAGTACCTCCAGGTGGCGGTCTCGGTCTTCATCGGCCTGGACATCACCCTCGACAACGGCGTCGCAGCCCTGGAGCTCGGCGAGCCCGAGCTGGCGATGATGGTCCTGGACAGCGACTGGGGCGCGTCGGACGAGACCACCACCCGGCTCATCGAGGAGATGCTCCCCATCGATAGCTTCATGATGCTGCTCGGCGGGCTGGAATTCCCCCTGCCGGCCCTGGACGGCCTGACCATCTCCGGCGCGGACATCGGCCGCGACGCGGGCACCGGCCTGCACACGTCCATGGAGATCGAGATCGCGCTGTAGCGCCGGTTCGCCGGAGACACTTCCGGAGATCCAGATCGGCCTGTAGTCCCGGCCCCGGCGTTCCGATGATCGGGACGACCCGGAGCGTGTCCGCGTGTTGATCCTGTGGCTGACGAGCTGCGTCGTGCTGGTCCCGGCGGACTGGAAGCCCGACCCGGACCAGGCGAGCCCCGCCGAGTCCGACGCGCCCCTGGACGTGAAGATCTCCGAGCTCCAACAGGGGCTCCTGCCCGAGAACACCCGGGTGATCGTCTCGGGCATCGCGGCCCACAACCAGCACGCGAACGGCGTCTTTCTCCAGGACGGGAGCCCGGATGCGTGGTCGGGCATCTGGGTCGACACCCGCAGCATGGCCGTCAGGAGCTACGTGCGGGGGGACGAGCTCCTGGTGACCGGGACCTACACCGAGCTCCAGGAACTGAGCGCCGTCGAGGTCGTCGGTGACGACGACGAGGTGCAGAACACCGGCGCCAACCACCCGCTGGCCAGCCCGACCATCCTGCCGGGCGAGCTCTTCGCCGAGGCCGACAACCTGGAGCCCTACGAGTCGATGCTCGTCGAGGTCCAGGACGTCGAGGTCGTCGAGGTCGGCACGGACTCCTTTGTCGTGGCCTTCGCCACGGGCGAGCAGCTGGCCGTCGAAGACGGACTGCACGGCTTCCCGGACTCGATCGGCGACACTGTGTTCGAGCGCCTGATCGGCCTCCTGTCCCACCGCAACGGGACCTGGTACCTGCTCCCGCGAGACGACGACGACGTCCTGGTCCAGGAAGCGCCTCCCGCTGTGCTGACCGTGGACGAGCTCCAGGAAGGCCAGCTGGTGGTGACCGAGGTGATGATCGACCCCCTGGTGTGCCCAGATCTGAACTGCGAGTGGATCGAGGTCCTGAACCTGACCGACAACCCAGTCGATCTGAACGGGCTGGGCCTGGAGGACAGCTGGGGTGGACGGGAGTCCGTCCCGGGCACGGTGGTGGTGGACTCCAACGACGTGGCGCTGCTCGCCCTCACGGACCCGGGCGAGTGGGGGCTGGACGCTGTCACCCCCGACACCTGGCTCGGCAACGGCCTGCGGCTCCGCCAACAGGCCTCGACCCTGTGGATCACGAGCGGTGACTCCGCGGTCGACCTGGACAGCATCACCTGGCTCGCCTCCGAGACCAGCGAGGGCGTCGCCTGGCAGCTCAGCGCCGACGCGCTGAGTGCCACGAGCAACGACGATCACGAGAACTGGTGCCCATCGCGCACGAACATCCCCGACTCTTCGGACAAGGGCACCCCCGGCATGGAGAACCACGGCTGTTGAGCGACTCCGGCCCTCGCATCGACACGCCACCCCAGGGCCAGCTCGCTCGACGGGATGCCGGCCTGATCGGGCGGGTGATCGGCAACTACGAGATCATCCGCGAGCTCGGCCGAGGCGGCATGGGCGCGGTGTACGAGGCCCGTCACCTGCACATGGACCGCACGGTGGCCATCAAGTCGCTGCTTCCAGCCATCGCCGGCGACGAAGGGACCCTGCAGAGGCTCTTCCGGGAGCAACAGATCCTGGACGGCCTGCGGCACGCGAACATCGTGGCGCTGCACGACGTGCACGTCCAGGACGACGGCGTGTTCCTGGTCATGGAGTACATCGAGGGCGTGACCCTGGAGCAACGCCTGCGCAAGGCCGGCCCCCTGGAGCCGCCGATCGTCGCCGCTATCGGGCAGCAGCTGCTCGCCGCCCTGGCCCACACCCACGCCCGGGGCGTGGTCCATCGAGACATCAAGCCCGGCAACATCATGCTGGCCCGGTCCGATGCCAAGCTCTTGGACTTCGGCATCGCCAAGGCCGCGGACAGCTCGCGCCTGACCGCCCCGGACATGGTCTTCGGCTCGCCGGCCTACATGCCCCCGGAGCTCTGGGCGGGCAAGCCGGCCACCCCCGCCAGCGACCTGTACGCCCTGGCCCTGTGCCTGTACGAAGCCCTGGTCGGCGAGCCGGCCCTGAAGTCCGAGTCCGGCTGGCAGGCCTACTACGCCCTGCACACCACCACGAGCATCACCCACCTGGGGAGCCGGCTCCCCAAGCGCCACGGGTGGCTGGCCGAGGCGATCTACAAGGCCACCCGCGGTGACCCCGCCGACCGCTTCGTCGACGCCAAGGCGATGCTGGCGGTCTTCCGGGAGCACCAGGGCATGAGCGGGGAGATCTCCCTGGCGGCGCTGGAGGTCGATCTGGCGATGTCGGGTCCCCAGGACGCCACTCCGGGCCCCGGCCCGACCGCGGAGCTCCCCCGCACCCAGGACTCGGGCCCCACCCTGGTCCGGCCCCTGGAGACCACTGCCCGGCCCCGCTGGCCCCGCCTGGTCATCGCGGCAGCGCTGTCCGCGGGGGTCACAGCCGCAGCCCTCCAGATGCTGCAGCCCAGTCCACCCGAGCCAGCGATCCTGCAAGCCGCACCCTCGAGCCCGGTCCCCACCGCCCCGGCCCAGAGCCAGGAGCCCCCGGCGGCCGCGACACCCGTGGAGACCCGCCCCAGCCCCTCAGAGCCCACGCCAGCGCACAGCTCCACCAAGCCCGGTGCCGTGGCGCCCGCGCCCGCCCCGGAGCCCGAGCCAGAGTCCCCGACCCCCGAGCCCGCCGTCGCCGCCCCGCCGAGTCTCCGACACCCCTGTGGCGCCGCCGCCGGCCTGGAGTCCAGGGCCACCGCCGGGGCGCTGACCCCCGCGGACCACAGCTGCCTCGCAGACGCCCTGGCCGCCAGCGAGCGCCAGACCGAGCAGGACCGGCTGTCCCGTTACCTGCTCGCCGATGCACGGGCCCGGGGCGACATGACCTCCTGGGCCAAGCTGGCGGCGCGGCACCTGGCCGACATCACCCAGTCCGATCCGGTGCTCTGCTACCAGTACGCCGCCTGGATGCGCCAGAACAAGCGCCACAGCGAGACCATCCGGTGGGCCGACCGGGCCCTGGAGAACAAGCAGGACTTCCCGGAGACCCAGCACGCGGGGTGGGTCACCGCGCTCTTGAAGTTCCGGGCCATGGCCGCCCACGACTCCTGGGCTGCCGCCGAAGGGCGCTATACCCAGGACCGCCTGTCCAAGGACCGGAACGCCGCGGACCGCGCCCGGGCAGACGCCCGCACCTTTGCCAAGGAGTGGTACGACTTCGCCAAGGAGGCGGGCACCGGGGCCGATCAGGCCCGCCGCGTCTGCCACACCGTCGCCGGCACGACCAGCCTCTGCCCTTGAGGGACGGCTCCTTCAGAACCGCCGGTTGAACACCGCGCCCACGCCCAGCCCGGCCCCGGTCAGCACCAGGGCGTAGCCGCCGTAGCCGGTGAGCTGGTTCAGCACGAGGGTGCCGATCTCGTTGCTCTCGTCGCAGTCCGGACTGTCCGCGCAGCTCAGGTAGTCGCCCTTCAGGCCGCTCGCGACGAGCAGGCTGAAGGTGCCGACCGTGGCCAGCGCACCCCCGGTCAGAGCCATCCTGCGGGCCCGCGGCGGCGCCGGGGCCGGTGCATGGGCCGTGGTGGGCCCGACCAGCGCTGTGTCCACGTGGAGGCTGGCGTCCTGGGGGGCCGTCTGGGGGCCCTGGACCCGCCAGGCCACGAGGCCCTGGGCATCGGGGTCCTCGAAGCCGTCGGGCAGCCCACCGTCGGCCAGGTACCACGTGCGCGTGCGGTCGCTGCGGGTGTCGCTGAGCTGGAGCAGGACCGGCCGCCCGACCGGCACTGCGCCATCGGCCAGAGCCCCATCGACCCGCCAGGTGCTCCACGGCACCAGGGGGAGCACCATGGTCTCCGGCAGAGGTGGGGCCGTCGCTGCCTCGTCGGCCAGCGCCACCAGCCGGGCGTCGAGCACCGCCACATGAGCCTGGAGGGCGAAGTCGGCGTCCAGGTTCGAGACGGCCCCGAGCGCTGCGCGAGTCGCAGGCACATCCTGCCGCACCCACGACGCCAGCGCCCACACCAGGTGCAGCTGCAGCGCCTCCTCTGGCTCCAGGATCGCCTCCAGACAGGCCAGGTCCTCGTCCAGTCGAGACCGAGTCGCGTCGAAGCCGGCCAGATCCGCCTGTTCATAGGCGACCAGGGCTGCCTCGGCGCCACTCACCACGTCCCGGAACGACGACGGACACGCCGCCTGGACGGTGCCGTGGAGCGCGAGGGACCAGAGCAAGGAGGGGATCATCGACGGCCTCTTCCCCTCTCAACGGAAATGCCGCGGGGATCTACAGGGAGGATCGCGAGATCAGGGATAGATTGCCGCCATGTGGCTCCTCGCCCTCGCCCTGGCCTGCACCGACACCACCACGACCGCCGACACCGGCACGGTCCCCCAGACGACCCAGACCGACACCGGCACCCCGACCACCGCCGACGACACCGGCACCCCGCCCACGGACACGGTCGACACCACGCCGCCGCCGGTCGAGGACTGCGAGAGCGAGGGCGACGAGGACCTGGACGGCCTGGCCGACTGCGACGACCCCGACTGCGTCGACGTCTGCGTCGAGGACTGCGAGAGCGAGGGCGACGAGGACCGGGACGGCCTGGCCGACTGCGCGGATCCAGACTGCGCCGACGTCTGCATCGAGGACTGCGACGACGGCATCGACAACGACGGCGACGGCCGCGAGGACTGCCGCGACGTCGACTGTGTCGATGAGTGCCCCGAGGACTGCGAGAACGGCGAAGACGACGACTACGACGGGCTGGTGGACTGCGAAGACGCCGAGTGCGCCGACCACGAGGGCTGCATCGAGCACTGCGACAACGACGACGACGACGACCGGGACGGGCTGACCGACTGCGACGACGACGACTGCTGGGGCACCCCGGAGTGCACGACGGTCTCGGCCCGGGTCACCGGCGGCCGGGCCTACAGCCTGGCCCAGATCCAGTACGGCTACTCCTACGGCCCCGGTGGCCCGCCCGCCTACCACTTCAGCCTGATGTTCGACATCTCGGCCAGCAACGTGTCCGGCGAGCTGACCCTGGACTACGGCAGCAGCGTCGTGGGCTGCAACTGGTCCCTCGGCGGCATGCTCGGGGGCGTGGTGCACACCGGCTACAGCTACACCTACCAGATCCCGGTCACCTGGCGCAGCGGCTGGGCCACCAGCGGCGCCTGCGGCGGCGTGGTCGGCAGCGAGGTGCTCCCCGACGCCTTGAGCTGGTACTCGTCCACTGGCCTGGCCCTGCCGTTCACCCCTGGCGGCGGCGGCCGCAAGCTCTGGTACCAGGGCCGCTTGGCGACCTATGACTCCATCTACGCCTTCAACTTCGGGCGCACGACCAGCGGCCGTTTCTACTACTCCTACACCTACGGCATCGAGCTGGGCTGGGACCCGCTCATGACCGGGGACTGGACGTCGACCACCGGGCTCTGAGCCCCCCTCAGGGAATCACGCACTTCCCGGCATCACACACCCGCCCCTGTTCGTCGCAGCGCTCGACCACGGCCTCGGGGTTGCCGCACTCGTCCAGCACGCTGACCGTGAGCTCGTCTGAGCAGCCGATGTCCTGGGACGCCCAGCAGGTCACGCAGGCGCCTCCCACGCAGTGCTCGCCGTCGGCGCAGGTCTCGATGGCTTCTCCCTCGACCCCGTCCGAGTCCACCCACACCGGCCCTTCGTCGGCGCAGGTCCGCCAGGCCTCGGCGGCGTAGTCGTCGACCCGGCAGGCCCCGTCGCTGCAGGTGGCGCCGCTCTCGCTGCAGTCCTCCAGCTCGGCCATGCCCTGGCCGTCCTCGCGGCAGCCCATCAGCACGTCGCCGTCGCACCAGGTCTGCGTGCATGCCCCGCAGAAGGCCACCCGGTAGACCCACCCGTCGCTGGAGCCCAGGCGCAGGTCCCCCTCGGGCCCCTGGGCGCTGGCCGTGAGCGCACCGGACAGAGGCAGGGCCCACACCCGGTCGCCGTCGGGGCTCACCAGGTGCAGCGTGCCGTCGGCGTCGGCGAAGGCCGCGTGCTGCTGCTGGGCCAGGGCGGGCCCGGTCGCCGGCGCGACCTCGTCCACGCACCAGTCCAGGCTGCTCTCGCTGGCGTCCACATGGCACAGGGCTCCACCGGCGACCACGTACAGGCCCGATGAACCGTCGTCGACGGGCTCGGCGGTCGCGGCGGCGGGCAAGGTGACTCGCTCCGCCTCGGCGCCGGTCGGGTCGAACCAGACCACCTGGTCTCCCGCAGCCACCGCGATCAGGCCCGGCGTCGTGACCACTGGGGAGCCCACAGGCTCGCCCAGGCCGGCCTCGTCGACCCGCCAGTCGATGTCCCCATCGGTGGGATCCAGCCGATAGAGCTCGGACGTGACCCCTGCGCCTTCGTCGAGCACGGCGAGCGCGAACAGAGTGTCCCCGTTGCCGACCACCGGGCGCACGTCGACCGCGCTGCGAAACTCCCGGGTCCACAGCTCCTGGGCGGCGTTCAGGGCGGTCAACACGCCCGTCCCGTCGCCCACGTAGACGTTGCCGTCGGTGGCCACGCCGGCCTTGGACACGATGGCGCCGCCCACCGACCACGACCACCACTCCCGCCCGTCGTCGGGGTGCACCACGTGCAGGGTGCCCGCACTGTCCCCGGTCAGGATGCCGCCGTCGGCCGCCAGCACCAGGGGACTGCCCGCGCTGTAGTCGTAGCGAGGGGTCCAGGGCTGGGAGCCATCGGGGCTGATCGCGACCACGCCCCGATCGAGCTGGGGCGCGTACACCGTGCCGTCGGCCCCGACCAGCGGCGCCAGGTGCACGCTGAAGCCGTCGGTCTGCCACGCCTCGACCGGGTTGTCCTGGGGGTCCATGCACTCCTCGGCATCGCCCACGCAACGACCCCAGCTGTCCTGCTGCAGCCCGGCATCGCACCCACAGTCCGCGGCGCCGTCCACCACCTCGCAGGTCGTGCCGCCCGCCTGGTCACAGGGGTTCGGCAGACACTCCTGGGGCTCGCAGACCCCGTCGACCGTCTCGTGGAAGCCGTCGTCGCACAGGCACACGACCGCTTCGTCGGCCACCCGGCAGACCGAGCGGTCGGGGTCAGCGCAGGGACTCGGGCTGCACCACTCGGACTCGACCGGGCCCCAGGTCGCGGTGGTGCCGGAGTCGGTGGTGGGATCCGGGGGGGTGTAGGTGACCGGGTCCCCACACGCGAGCAACAGCAGCCAGGCGGTCATGGGGCATCCTGACATGGTGCCCAGCGGACCGGGCGTCTACTCCTGACAGGTCGGGGCGTCCGCCGCGTCCATCGCCACGACCCACACCGGCTCGGGCCAGTTCTCCAGGGTCACCGCGTACTTGGTGCCGGTGAGCTGGAGTCGCATGGTGGACATGCCGTCGCAGGGGTCGTCGTGGGCCACACAGAAGATGTCCTCGGTCTCCGCCAGGTTGAAGTCCGAGACGTCGCCCAGGGCACGCTCTGTGTAGAACAGGGCCACATCGGTCAGCCCGTTCATGTCGAGGGTGAACAGGGTCGAGCCGTCGTCGCCTGTGCCGTCGAGCCAGACCGGCACGCCGTCGGCGATCAGGACCGCCCCTTCGGCCCCGTCGCGGCCGAGGCCCGGGTAGATCGTGGAGTCCGCGACGCCATACTCGTAGCAGATCTCCGGCAGCACCGGCGCGGTGTCCGTGGGCGCGGTGTCCGTGGGTGCGGTGTCCGTGGGCGGAGTGTCGGTCGGCTCGGTGCCCGTGGGCGGGGGCGGCGGATCGGTGTCGCCGGAGCAGGCCAGGTTCCCGGCCAGGATCAGTGCGGTGAACATGCGCCCACCTAATCCCATGCACACCCCGGTGCGCAACCCTCAGAAGGTCCAGCGAACCGCCAGGCCAGCCCGGTGGGTCCAGCCCGTGTAGGTCCCGTTGGCGTGCGGGTAGTACCAGCGCTCCTCGTGGCGGTCGGCCCCCAGGGTCACGTCGAAGGCGCTGTCGCTCACCGTGCGCTCGCCGATGATGCTGTACCCATAGCTCACCAGCACATCCAGGTTCACAGGCAGGATGTGCAGGGCTGCCATGCCGGTCAGGGTCGCGGTGTTGGCGTCGTAGTTGTTGGGGCTCAGGGCGTGGTCCGGCACGGCGGCGCGGTCGAAGAGCACCCGGCCGCCCAGGGTGAGCCAGCCCCGGGCCAGGGTCGCCTTGACGTCCACCGCACCCCAGATGCTGTCCTCGACGTCCCGGGCCCACAGCTGCTCCTTTTCGACCAGGTGCGCGGCCTCGGGGTTGATGTCCGGGTTCTGGGCCGCCACGTCGGAGATCTGGATCGAGAAGTCCTGGTAGACGCTCCAGTTCACCCAGCCGCCCATCAGCTCGACCCGCACCGCGTCCACCGGTGTGACCGCCACGCCGCCGTGCACCCGGTTGGGCAGGCGGTAGGACACGCTCATGTCGGCGCTGAGCAGATCGTCGCACAGCCCATAGGACTCCGAGCCGAACCGCCCGATGGCGTCGTCCTGGGGTGGACAGCCGATCAGGATGCGCACGTCGCCGGTGTGCTCCAGGGTCACGCCGTGGTGGTAGGTCAGGGACAGCTGGACCCGGTCTTCCGGGTCGGGCATGACCTTGACCCCCACCGCGAAGCTCATCCGGGTGTCCGTCAGGTAGCCCTGGGTCTCCAGGGTGCTGGCGTAGTCGGGGTCCTCCAGGTCGTCGTCGGTGTAGTGGGTCTCCTCGCCCAGAGCGTGGATCGCCGCCTCCAGGTCGGGCAGGGTCTCGCTGTCCAGGTAGGCGTACCAGCGGGAGTGCACGACCGAGATCACTGCGCCCACGGCGAGCTGGTCCAGGGGCCGCCAGGCCGCGCCGACCATGGCGTAGTAGGCCTCGGACGCGCCTGTGCGCATGTGGTAACGGCCGGCCCCTGCGTCGTCGGTGCAGGACTCGGGGCCATCGCCCCAGACGTCCAGCAGGCCGCCTTCGTACCCGGGCTCGCAGATGGCCTGGCCGCCGCGCCCGAAGGGCACCCCAAAGGCGGCGCCGATGCCGAAGTCATCCCGGTTCAGGTCGTAGCTGACCCCCACGTACGGGATGGTCGCGACCGTGTGGTACTCGTCGTAGCCGCCGTGGGGATCGTCCCGCTCGAAGCGCACGCCGCCCATGAAGGGCGCGGCCTCGGCGTGCACCTGGAGGCCGTCGCCGGTCGCAAAGGCGGCGGGGTTCCACCAGGCCGCGGTGCCGCCGTCCGTGTTCGGGGTGCCATAGGCGCCGCCGACCTCGAGCAGGTCCAGGCTGGCCGCGCCTGCGACCCCGCACCACAGAGCCGCCGCGATCACAGCTCACCGCCCTTGCCCAGGAGCTCGTCCAGCACCGGTTCGGCCCCTTCGGTGACCGAGAGCACCCACAACAGGTACCTCACGTCCACGTGGACCGAGCGGGCCACCGCGTCCTCGTAGGCCCAGTCCGACGCGATCGACTCCCAGGTCACGTCGTGCACCAGGCCCACGAGCTCCCCGTCGCTGTTCAGCGTGGCGGAGCCGCTGTTGCCCCCCGTCGCCTCCAGAGTGCTCAGGAAGGCGACCGGCACGTCTCCCAGAGTCTCGTCGGCGAAGCGGCTGGCGGACGAGTCCGCCGCGGCATCGAGCAGCCACACCGGCGCGTCGAAGGGGGCGGGCCCGGCCTTGGCCGTCATGCCACCCACGGTGGTCTGGGGCAGGTACTGGAGCCCGTCCTGCGGCACCGCGCCCTGAACCGCCCCAAAGGTCAGCCGCAGGGTGCTGTCGGCGTCGGGGTAGACCGGGCCGTCGCGGAAGGCGAGCAGAGCGGCCATGACCTGGGGCCGCAGCCGGAGCAGGGCCCCGCTGCGCACCTTGGCGGCTTCTCGCTCCCGGGCCAGGTGGGTCTCCAGGGCGCACGCCAGCTCGAGCCAGGGGTCCGTCGACGCCTCCAAGGTGGCCCGATCGGCCTCGAGCAGGGCCAGACGGGTGTCCAGCTCGGCCAGCTCGGTGGCGCCGTAGAGCCGCTCCAGAGCCAACTCGACGCCCCCTTGGGCCTGGATCCAGGCGTCGACCTCCGGCACTCGCTCGGCCTGGGCCTGCGCCTGGTGGGTGGCGAGCAGGTGCCCGGTGACCGCCCGATCAGACGTGAGCTCCAGGGTGCTCGCGAGCCGCTCGAACCCCCCGACATGCCGCGGTCGGTCCCGGTCCTGGAAGCCCTGGTCTCGCTCCAGGTCCGGCTTCTCGCCTTCGATGGCCACCCTGAGCGCGGTGTGGGCCACCCGCAACAGATCCGGCCCATAGCTCAGGTGCGACGCCAGGATGTCCCGCTCGGGGTGGGCCTGGCCCTCGGCGATCAGCGCCCGGACCTGCTGCAGGCTGGTGCCCCAGGTCTCCGCGCGCTCGGGATCGGCGGTGATCCAGGCCAGCAGCGCGGCCTCCTCGGTCTCCTTGGCCGCGACCGCATGGCCGTCCCCCAGCCGGGTCAACAGGCCCTCGGCGTACTTCACCGAGTTGCCGAGCCAGTCGATCGTGGCCGACAGCACCGGCGCGGTGTCGGGATGCTCGGCCGCCGACCCTTCGACCAGAGCCAGCAGCTCCCGTCGCAGGTCCATCTTGAACGGCGTGACCCGCGTCAGGTGGTGCTCCAGCTCCGTCGCCAGCGCCAGCCGAGAGGTCCGTCCGGGAAAGCCGGCCATCCAGACCAGGTCCCCCGGCTGCACGCCACCGGTGTCGAGCATCAGGTGGTTCGGGGTCTGCAGGGGCACGTTCTCGGCGGCATAGGGCGCCGAGGTGCCATCGGGCGCGACATAGGCCCGCAAGAGCGCGAAGTCCCCGGCGTGGCGCGGCCACATCCAGTTGTCGATCTCGCCGCCGTAGCTGCCCACGCTGGCCGGGGGCGCATACACCAGCCGCACGTCCTGGATCTCCCGCTTGACCTCGAGCAAGTAGCGCAGGCCCCCGTACTGCTCGACCACCCGGCACCGGCGGCTGCCCCCGTCCTCACAGGACGCCACCAGGGTCTTGCTGGCCTGGTCGATGAGGGCCCGACGGTCCCCGTCCGGGGTCGCCCGGCGCCCGGTCCTGATCTTGGCCGTCACCTGGTCGGTCACGTCGTCCAACCGCTCGATCACGTAGACCCGGCCAGTGGGGCCTGCAGACAGCTCCTGGTCCCGCTCCCCGGCCACATGACCCTGAGCCGCCCGGTCGTGCTCGGCGTCCGAGTTCACCTGGAGTGCGCCCGTGACGCAGTGGTGGTTGGTCGCCACCAGGCCCTCGCCCGACACGAAGGCGCCGCTGCAGTGACCCAGGGACACGATCGCCCCCAGCGGGTGGCTGCTGAGATCCATCAGGTCGCGCACGGGCACGGTCATCCCGTTCCGGGCCAGCTCGGGTCCCAGCGCCCCGGTCTGCTCGGGCAGCCACATGCCCTCGTCGGCAGCCACGGTCGACAGCGCCAGGATCAGGAGCCACATCGGCACTCCGGGAAGCGCCGCGTTCTAACGCAGGTGTCGGCTGGGCCGTGCCAAGGGACGGTTCAGGGACACCCGCTCGGCGGCCGCCCCACGATCCGGGACAGGGTGCCGTCGAAGCCCACCACCAGAGGCTCGCCTGTGGGGCCCAGGCCGATGTGGGCGATGTTCGTGTCGGTGTCGGCCAGGAGCGCTTCGCCCAGGAGCTCGGTCCCGTCCGAACACAGCGCCCAGAGCCGCCCCGACGCGAAGTCCGCCACCAGGAAGGCGCCCGAGAGCTCGGGCAGCGCCCGGCCACGGTAGACCACGCCTCCGGTGATGCTCTGGCCCAGATCCCGGCCGTAGTCCCAGAGCGCCGGCACCAGCCCTGCGGGGTCACAGCTCTCCGTCTTGTAGCAGTGACGGCCCTCCCACTTGTTCCAGCCGTGGTTCCCCCCGGCCCGCACGATGTGGACCTCCTCGTAGGCGTTCTGTCCCACGTCGCCGGCCCAGAGCCAGCCGGTCACCGGATCGAAGGCGAAGCGCCAGGGGTTGCGCAGCCCCCAGGCCCAGACCTCGGGCCGCCCGTCACCGCCCTGGGCAAAGGGGTTGTCCGGCGGGATCCCATAGGGCTGGGCGCTGTCGACATCGAGTCGGAGGATGCTGCCCAGCAGGGTCTCGGGCCGCTGGCCGTTGTTGGCCGGATCCCCGCCGGAGCCTCCGTCACCGAGCCCCACGTACAAGAAGCCGTCCGGCCCGAAGAGCAGGTGTCCGCCGTTGTGGTTGCCAAAGGGCTGCTCGACCTCCAGCAGGACCTGCTGGGTGCTGCGGTCGATGCGCTGGGCCGTCGCCCGGAACGAGGCGATGACCGAGCGTCGGGGCCCGGACGCGGACCAGTACAGGAACACCCGGTCGTCGTCGGGGAATCGGGGGTGCAGCGCCAGGCCCAGCAGTCCTTCCTCGTTGCCCCGGCGACTCACGGCGTCGGTCAGGTCGAGCACCGGCGCCTCCTGGCCGACCCGCCGCACACGACCCGCCTGCTCCAGCACCCAGGTCTCGCCGCCCGGGATCACCGATGCCCAGACCGGGCGGTCGTAGCCGCGGGCGATGGGGTCCAGGCAGACCTGGGCCGGCGTGGGCCCGCCGCGACCGGCCCAGCAGTCGGGGGTCTGCCGCAGAGGCACCAAGGCCGGGGGAAGGGACGGGACGGCGGCGGCGGCCTTGGGCGCTCGGGCCTGGGCCCCCGTCCCCCCGTCGACCCAGTCGCAGCCGCTCAGCGCGAGCAGACTCAGCCAGACCATCAGAACCGGCGGGAGATGCCCACGTGGACCGTGCCGTCGGGGGCCACGAAGAACCAGGTGCCGGCAGCGGCCAGGCCGACCCCGGCGATGATCGCGCCGGCGATCGCCCGGTTGCGGTAGGGCTGCACGTACTGGTCCCAGTAGCTGATCTCCTGCTCCGAGCCGAAGCCCGTCGCGTCGACGATCACGTTCCAGTTGTCCCGGCCCGCGCTGTACTGGACCGAGCTCACGATGGCAAAGGTGGCGCCGCCCAGCGCCACTGCACCCGCGGCGGCCGTGCCCCCGAGCTGCAGGCCCTTGCCGCCCGAGAGCGAGCTGCCCTCGCGCGGGGCACGGGGCTCGCGGGGCTCGCGCGGTTCGCGGTCGCGACCGGACGAGCCTTCGTCCAGCTCGTCCAGCTCGTCGTACTCGTCCTCGTCGTCGAAGCGGTCGGTGTCCTCGTCGTCGAACTCGTCGTCGAAGTCCTCTTCGTCGTCGTAGTTGCGCCGAGACCGGCCCCCATCGTCCTCGTCGAACTCGTCGTATTCCTCTTCCAGCTCGTCCAGCTCGTCGTCGGTCGACGTGCGGCGCCGGCTCTGGGGCTCCTCTTCCTCTTCCTCGGCGTCCAGGCTGTCGATGTCCCCGTACCGGGACCGCCGTTCGTCTTCCTCGGCCTGGCGCCGGGCGTCTTCTTCGGCCTGGCGGCGCTCGATGGCTTCGCGCTCCCGCCTCTCTTCTTCGGCCCGCCGGCGGTCCTCCTCGTCTCGCTTGGCCTGTTCCTCGGCCCGGCGGCGCTCGGCCTCGGCCCGCTTGCGTTCCTCCTGTTCCTGCTGGCGACGCTCGAGCTCGCGCTCGCGGTCCTTGTCCCGACTGCTCCGAGACGACGGCTCCGGTTCGTCCAGCTCGTCGAACTCGTCGTAGTCGTCGTAGTCGTCGCCCTCGTCGGCGTAGGCCCGATCCAGCTCGTCCAGCTCGTCGTAGTCGTCCTCGAAGTCGTCGACCGGTCGGCTGCTCTGGCGCGGCGGCGCCGGCGCGGTCTCCTGGATCTCGGCCTCGACCAGGGACACCTGCACGGTGAGCCACTTGCCCGACGTCACGATGGCGTTGGTGGACCAGTCCTCGAAGCCCGGGGACTCCACCGTGATCCTCCGAGAGCCGCACTTGGCCTCGACGCCTTCTTCCCACGAGCGGATCGGCGCGTCGTCCACCAGGATCGTGGCGGTGTAGGGCACGCCCTTGAGGCGGATGGTGCCGGTGCCGCCCTTGTAGGTCATGGGCAGGGTCAGCTTGGTGGTCTTGTCGGCGGTGACCGTGACCTGCTTCTCGCCGACCATGCAGCCGAACTCCATCTGGACCAGGTGGGTGCCGGGGGCGACGTTCTCCAGCGTCGCCGGCGCTTCCTGGCCGGTCGGGAAGCCGTCGAGCATGATCTCGCCCGGCGAATTCGGCACATTCACGATCAGGGTGCCGCCGGCCACCTGGGCCAGGGCGGTCGAGCTCATCAACAGCATCAGGGGACAGATCACGCGGGGTTCTCGCTCAGCAGGTGGCGCTTGTCGGCGACGTCCTTGAAGTCGTCGGCGTCGGGCAGGGGGTCCTGGGCGTCGAAGATCAGCGGCCAGCTCTCGGACAGCTTGGCGTTCAGGGCGATGTAGGACTGCCACTTCTCGGGCACGTCCGGTTCGTCGAAGATCGCCTCGACCGGGCACTCCGGGACACAGGCGCCGCAGTCGATGCACTCATCCGGGTGGATGACCAGGAAGTTCTCGCCCTCGTGGAAGCAGTCCACGGGACACGCGTCCACGCAGTCGGTGTACTTGCACTTCACACACGGCTCGGTGACCACGAACGCCATCGGAACTCCTCGGGAGGACGGAGGGGCCGTGGATCCTATACCGGCGGGCTGACGGGATCGTGACAACCCGTAGCGCTCATGGGTCCTCGCCGGACCAGTCGTAGCCCTGGAGCTGACGCCAGGGCACCACATCATGGGCCGTGCGCCGCTGAGCCTGGTCGCCCCCGTAGACCAGCACTCTGCCGATGCCGCCGACCGGTGGGGGCACGGCCTCACGGGCGACCGCCGCGAAGCGGTCGAGGTCCGTGAAGAATGAACGGTGAAGGGTGGCGCCAGACTTCACCTCGACAGCCAGGAGGTCCACGCCGCGGTCCACCACGAGATCGACCTCCTGGCCGCGGTGATTGCGCCAGTGGTGCAGACGCGGAGCAAGTCCCCGACTCAGCAGCGCCTTGCGCACCTCGGAGACCACCCATGATTCCACCAGGGCACCTCTCAGCGGATGCCGCCGAAGCTCGTCGGGCGAGCGGATGCCCAGCAGCCA
>CAZFLE010000070.1:0-4261 GCA_964519895.1 uncultured Enterobacterales bacterium
GGCGAAGTGCTGTTCAACACGCTGCTCCAGGTGCCCGCCGAGGCCACCCGGATCCAGCCGATGTTCGGGGACCCCTGACGTCCGAGTCCAGGGGCCGGACGCGGTCGTATCAGCCCGTAACGAAGGGTTACGAAGCCCTTGCGCCTGGCCGATCCAAGGCGCTATTTTGATCCGCCTGCCAGACCTCCACTCGCTCGCACGAAAGAGGACACGATGTCCAGCCGCCTTCCGCTCGCAGCCTCTGCGGTGCTGCCCCTGTTGTTGCTCGCCTGTTCCGACTCCACGGTCACCACGATCAACAAGGCGCCCAACGTGGCGATCACCACGCCGACCGAGGGTCAGGTCATGGAGATCGGCACCCTCGCACCGACCTTTTCCGCGGTCGTCGAAGACGACAAGACCGCCACCGAGGACATGACCTTGATCTGGTCCCTCGAGGGCTATGGCGAGCTGGCGGGCGTGCAGACCTTTACGGCAAACGGCGTGTCGATCGAGGTCGAAGGCGAGCTCCCGGTGGGCAACCACCTCCTGGACCTGATGGCGGTCGACGGCGAGGGCGAGAGCGGCAGCGACTCGACCACCTTCTCCGTGGTGGCCAACCCGGTGCCGGACCTGACCCTGGTCAGCCCCTCCGAGGGAGACCGGGTCGGGCTGGGCGACGTGGTCACGGTCACCCTGCTGGTCACCGACGAGAACCAGGGCGACCTGACCGAGATCGCGCTGGAGTGGGGCGGCGCGGCCGAAGCCCACCCGGACGCCCCGGATCACCCGGACTCCCTGGGCCAGGGCGAGTTCTACATCCTGGGCCTGGAAGAAGGAACCCAGACCCTGTCGGTCCAGGCCACGGACAGCCTGGGCGGCATCGCGACGGCGTCCGTGTGGTTCGACGTGGTGAACACCGACGCCGACGGCGACGGCCACGAGAGCGACGAGTTCGGCGGCGACGACTGCGACGACGACGACGACACCACCAACCCGGACGGCGTGGAGCTCTGCGACGGCGTCGACAGCGACTGCGACGGCACCATCGACGAGGGGTCCGGCGACGCGATCGTCTTCTACGCCGACAACGACGGCGACACCTATGGCGACCTGGACAACACCGTCGAGGCCTGCGACACCCCGTCCGGCTACACGTCGGACACCCAGGACTGCGACGACGACGATGCTGCGGTGAACCCGGACGCGGTCGAGGTCTGCGACAGCATCGACAACGACTGCGACGGCACGGTCGACGGCCCCGGAGCCGCCGATGCCCTGACCTGGTACGCCGACGCCGACGCCGACACCTACGGCGACCCCGACGTGTCCACCCTCGACTGCACCGAGCCCAGCGGGTACGTCGCCGACGCCACCGACTGCGACGACGGGGCCACCGACGTCAACCCCGCAGCCACCGAGATCTGCAACGGCATCGACGACAACTGCGACGGCCTGACCGACGACAGCAGTTCCGCCGACGCGGCGACCTGGTACGCGGACGCCGACACCGACGGCCACGGCGACGCTGCGACGCCCCTGAACGCCTGTGAACAGCCCAGCGGCTACGTCGCGACCGACGACGACTGCGACGACCTGGACGACGCGGTGAGCCCGTCGGATCCCGAGATCTGCAACAGCATCGACGACAACTGCGACGGCACGATCGACGAGGACTCCGCCACCGACGCCGCCACCTGGTACGCCGACACCGACACCGATGGCTACGGCGATCCCGACAGCACCCACGCCGCCTGTGCCGAGCCCACCGGCTACACCAGCGACGACAGCGACTGCGACGACGGCGACATCGCCGTGAACCCGGCAGCCGCCGAGGTCTGTGATGGCGTCGACAACAATTGCGACGGCACGATCGACGAAGACTCCGCCACCGACGCCAGCACCTGGTACGCCGACACCGACGCCGACACCTACGGCGACGCCGACAGCACGACCATCGCCTGCGACGAGCCCGCGGGCTTCGTGGCCGACGACACCGACTGCGACGACGGCCTGGCCGACGTCAACCCCGCCGCGACCGAGTTGTGCAACGGCATCGACGACAACTGCGACGGCACCACCGACGAGGACAGCGCAGACGACGCGAGCACCTGGTACGCCGACGGGGACAGCGACACCTACGGCGACGCCAGCGCCACGACGGTCTCCTGCGAAGCGCCCAGCGGCTACGTGGCCGACAGCACCGACTGCGACGACACCGTCGGCACGACCTACCCGGGCGCCGACGAGTTCTGCGACAGCGTCGACAACAACTGCGACGGCACGGTCGACGAGGACAGCGCCATCGACGCGGCGACCTGGTACGCCGACACCGACGCCGACACCTACGGCGACGCCAGCGCCACGGTGGTGCAGTGCACGGCGCCCAGCGGGTATGTGGCCGACGACGCCGACTGCGACGACACCGTCGCTGCGGTGAACCCGGCGGCCACCGAGTACTGCGACGCCATCGACAACGACTGCGACAGCACCGTCGACGAGGACACCGCCGCCGACGCCACCACCTGGTACGCCGACTCGGACGGCGACACCTACGGCGACCCGGACAGCACCGACGTCGAGTGCTACCAGCCCACCGACTACGTCTCGGACGCCACCGACTGCGACGACGCCGAGGCCACCACGAACCCCGGGGCGTTGGAGTTCTGCGACGGCGTCGACAACAACTGTGACGGCACCACCGACGAGGACACCGCCGCCGACGCCAAGGACTGGTACCCCGACACCGACAGCGACGGCTTCGGCGACATGTCCGGGACCGCGAGCACCGCCTGCTACGGCGCCAGCGGCTACATCGACGACAACACGGACTGCGACGACACCCAGTCGGCCACCTACCCGGGCGCCGACGAGACCTGCGACGGCGCCGACAACGACTGCGACGGCACGGTCGACAACGACGCCCTGGACGGGGACTGGTACCCGGCCGACGCCGACGGCGACGGGCTCGGCGAGCCCGGCAGCACCGACTGGGTCTGCGAGGGTCCCGACAACGAGCACGACTGCAACGACTCCGACCCGGCCGAGCCCCAGGTGGTCGATGTCACCGCGGTCACCAGCGGCGCCGACGGCTCCCTGGACAACCCGTGGACCCGCATCCAGGACGCCATGGACAACAGCAATGAGTGCGTGCTGGTGTTCGCCGGGACCTACTTCGAGAACCTGGACTTCAACGGCAAGAACCTGACGGTCAGCAGCGTCGACGGCGCGGACACCACCGTGGTCGACGGCACCGGCGGCACCACGTCGGTCGTGACCATCAACAGCGGCGAGACCGACGTGGCCCTGAGCGGCTTCACCCTCACCGCGGGCGAGGGCTACCTGGAGGAGACCAGCACGTCGTCGGCCTGTACGTCGACCACCACCTGCTACGAGTACTACTCGACCTACTACGGCGGCGGCATCTACATCGACGGCGCCAACGCGACCCTGAGTGACCTGCGGGTCGACGGCAATGAGCTCCCGGCCGCGTCGACCACCGCGTCCGGCGACGACACCTACTACGTCTACAGCTACGGGGGCGGCATCGCGGTGCTCAACGGGACCGCCACCTTCGACGGTGTCGACGTGACCCAGAACTACGCCGACCAGGGCGGCGGTCTGTACGCCGACGCCAGCTCCACGGTGGACTGGACCTCCTCGTGGATCAGCGGCAACTCGGCGACGGACGGCGGGGGCATCGAGGTCGACGGCGGCGTGCTGAGCCTCACCAACACCATCGTCAGCGTCAACGACGCGTCGAGCGGCGACGGCGGCGCGATCGTGGGCTACGACGCGACGGTCACGATCGTGAACAGCACCCTGGGTCTGAACCTGGGCAGCACCGGCGCCGGCTTCTATGTGTCCGGCACCAGCGTGTTCGACATGGCCAACTCGATCCTCTACGGCGACAGCTCGGGCGAGGGCATCGAGGTCGACTCCGGCGCCAGCTACTCGGGTGTCTACAACACCGTCGTGGGCTTCGCGTCGAACTACAGCAACACCACCGACCTGATCGGCGTGAACGGCAACCTGGGCGACGACCCCCTGTTCACCGACGCGTCAGACGACGGCGACTACAACAACGACGACTGGACCCTCACCACCGGCTCCCCAGCCATCGACGCAGGGAACCCGAACAGCGCCTACGACGACGCCGACGGCACGACGAACGACATGGGCACGTACGGCGGGCCGGGCAGCGCCTGGTAGGGCGGAGCCTGCTCAGGCGGGCGAGTGTCCGGATTCCGGACACTCACCCCCCCTGGACCAGCCCAAGCCC
>CAZFLE010000070.1:4361-35524 GCA_964519895.1 uncultured Enterobacterales bacterium
GGCGGGCGAGTGTCCGGATTCCGGACACTCACCCCCCCTGGACCAGCCCAAGCCCCCCGAGTGTCCGGTTTCCGGACACTCAGCCCACGACGTCCTTCAGTCCTCGCGCTGGGCGCCGAACGCGACCGCGGCGAGCGCACCGCCGGCGAAGGGCCCGACGATGTAGATCCACAGGTGCTTGAACCCACCAGTGCCCATCCACACGTCGACCAGCACGGTGCCCAGGGCCACCGCCGGGTTCAGCGCCGCCCCCGAGATCGGACCGATGGTGATCACGGCCACCGTCACCACCAGACCGATGGCCAGGCCGTAGTAGGAGTTCCCGGCGACCTCTTCGACCGTCGCCGTGCGCAGGATCACCAGGCACAGGGCAAAGGTGAACAGGAGCTCCACCAGGACAGCGGCCAGCACGGGCACGTTCTCGCCGGGGGCCGGTGAGAAGGAGCTGCCGTTGAGGGCGAGCACCATCAGCGTCGCGCACATGCCGCCCAGGATCTGGGCCAGCATGTACGGCACCGCATTCTTGGCGTCCATGGCGCCGCGCAGGACAATCGCCAGGGTCGCTGCGGGGTTGTAGTGGGCGCCGGAGATGTGACCGCCCATGTAGATCATGGTGGCCAGGATGCCGCCGATGGCGATGGCCGCCAGCGCCACCGACTGGTTGACGCACAGCCCGATGGTCAGGACCAGGAAGAAGGTGCCGACGAACTCCGTGAACAGCTTGCCCATGACGATCCCCTCGGTGGCTCCGGCGCACGCTACCGCGTTCGGGGACCCCGCAGGTGGCATCCTGGGGCCCGATGGCCTTTGGACCGGCACAACACCTGGGGCCCTTCCGGCTGGACCGACCGCTGGGACGGGGCCGTGAAGGGCAGATCTGGGCGGCCACCGCCCCGGGCGGGGGCGCCGTCGCGGTCAAGGTGCTCGCCGCCGTGCGGGCCGAGAGCGATCGTCGGCTCGAGCGCGAGATCCGCGCCCTGGCGGGGCTCCGGCACCCCCACATCGTCCGATTGTTCGAGCAAGGCCTCGTCACCCCGGCCGAAGCGGAGCGTGCCCGAGGCCACCTGCTCGCAGGCCAGGCCTGGTTCGCCATGGAGCGCGCGGACGGCAGCCTGGCCGACGCCCCGGGGCCGATGGCCTGGACCGAGCTCAGACCGGTGCTGGTGCACACCCTGCGAGCCCTGGCCCACGCCCACGCCCGCGGCGTGCTGCACCTGGACCTGAAGCGCTCCAACCTGCTCCGCCGGGGCCAGCGCACACTGCTCGCCGACTTCGGTGTCGCCCTCGATCGCTCCGAGCTGCTGGAACGGGCCAGCCAGGACCTGCGCGGCAACCTGGCCACCATGGCGCCCGAGCAGCTCCGGGGCGACTGGCAGGCCCTGGGTCCCTGGACAGACCTCTTCGCCCTGGGCCGGGTCATCTGGGAGCTGGCGACGGGCGAGCACCTGCTGCCGTCGGGTCAGTCCCCGGCCCAGGCCTGGGCCTTTGCCCAGTACCCCCCGGAGCCGCCCGCGCTCCCGCCGGACATGCCAGGGGGGCTGGGCGAGCTCTTGTGCCTGCTGTTGGCCCCCGACCCCGCCGTGCGCATCCGTCGTGCCGCCGACCTGGACTGGGCCCTGGACGAGCTCCAAGCGGGCCGAGCCCTGCCCTGGCCGCCCACGCCTCCTCCGCCGCCCACGTGGCGTCGACCGAGCCACGAGGCCCGGGCCGAGCGTCTGGAGCGGGAGCTCCCCGGACTGGGGCTGAGCCTCCACGGCGTCCGGCAGGTCCCGCTCGCCGGGCGCATCGAGGCCCGCGACGCGCTGTGGGAGGCCCTGCTCCAGGTGGTCGGGTCCCGCACACCGCGCGCCATCTGCCTGCGGGGCCCGTCGGGCATCGGCAAGAGCCGACTGGCCCGGTGGCTGTGCGAGCTGGCCGAGGAGCTGGGCGTAGCCACCCAGGCCCGGGCCCGGTTCGAACCCAACCAGCACGACCTGACCCGGATGCTCGAGACCCTGCTCGGACGCGCACTGGGAGACGCCCTGCCCCAGGATCCGACCCAGGCGACCGGGGCGATGGGCCGCGTCTTGATCGATCAGGCTCTGAAGCACCCGGTGGTGCTGTGGCTCGACGACATCCAGTGGGGAACGCCGGGCCTGGACCTGGCCGAGCGCCTCCTGGACCTGGGCCGGGGTGCGGTGCTGGTGGTGCTGACCGCCCGCGACGAGGCCCTCGCCGAGCGGCCCGAGGAGGCCCAGCGTCTCGCGGGACTCGACAAGCGAGGCCTGTCGACCCTGCCCCTGGGCCCCCTGTCCAACGAGGAGATGGACCAGATGCTGCGCGACGGCCTGGATCTGGCGTGGGATCTGGTGGAGACCCTGCGGCCCCGCTGCGAGGGCAAGCCTCTCTTCGCCATCCACCTGGTGGACGACTGGGTCGCCCGAGGCCTGCTCCAGCCCACCGAGGACGGTCTGCGCAGCCGGCCAGGTGCGGAGCTGCCCCTCCCCGAAGACCTGGAGCGGCTGTGGCAGGCGCGGGTCGCCTCGGTCTGTGGGCGCTGCCCCGATCCCCGAGCCGCCGCGATCGCCCTGGAGCGGGCGGCGGTGCTCGGGCTCCGGGTGGACCGCCAGGCCTGGGCCGGCATCTGCGCCCTGCACGCGCCCCTGGTCCAGCTCGAGGCCGCTCTGGAGGATGCGCGGCTGGCCACCGCGGTGCCAGGAGGCTGGCAATTCGAGCACGGCATGCTCCGGGAGAGTCTGATGGCCACGGCCAACGCCGAGCGTCGGCTCCCGGACCACCACCGGGCCTGTGTGGCGTGGCTCTTGCGCGATGGGGAGCCGAGCGACTTTGCCAGCCTGCGGCGTCTCGGGCACCACCTGCTCCGAGCCGGCGACCCCGACCGCGCCGCCGACGTGCTGATGGCGGCCGTCCAGCTCAGCTATCCCCGGGGGCGCAGACCCTGGGAGTACCCGCTCCTGGTGGCGTTCGGCCAGGCTCTGGACCAGGCGGGGGCAGGCCTGGACGACCCGCGGGTGGCCTGGCATCGGCTGTGGCTCTCCAGGACCGTCGTCAACCTGTTCAGCGCCGATGCCGCGTGGGAGATCTTCGCCGAGGCCCAGGACGCGGCCCTGGCGAGTGGAGACGTGACCTGCCAGCGGGCGGTCCGCCGCTACGAAGGGGTCCTGATGGCGTGGAGCGGACGCTACGAAGACGCGGTGGCCATCGAGCGGGAGCTGCTGTTGGCCTGGGAGGCCGACGACGCCTGGGCGCAGTGGGCACAGGGCCAGACTCAGCTGGTGACCTGGTACTGCCGCCTGGGCGACCTGGACCAGGCACTGATCGAACTGGACCGTCTGGCACTGGTCCTGGACCGCGTGGACGACGAGTACAGAGGCCGGTACGCCGTGGTCGCGGGCATGGTGCACACCGCCCGCGGCGACTATGAACAGGCCCGGTTGGCCGGAGAAGAGGGCGTGAGACACGTCGGCCACCGCCCCTCCACCCTCGCCAATGTGCTGAACAACCTGGGCGAGGCCAACCGGCACCTGGGGCGCCACGACGAGGCCGTCCGCTGCTATGCCGAGGCGGTCCGCTGCTTCCGGGCGTCCGGGATGCCCGGCCACGCGGTGCCGAGCCTGAACCTGGGCCTGCTGCACTGTGACCAGGGCAAGTGGGCCGAAGCGGCGCGACACCTGGCCAGCGCGGCCCACGGCCTGCGAAGAGCGGGGCGCAACCTGCCCCTCGCGGTGGCGCTGCTGGCACTGATGCGCACGAGCCTGCACCTGGAGCAGCCCGAGGACTTCGAGTCCTGGTGGCCCGAGGCCAGCGAGCTGGTGGGGCTGCTGGGGACGCGCAACCGGGACATCGCCAATGAGCTCGAGGCTCTGATGCGGACGTGCGAAGGCGTCGGGGACGGCGCTCGCGCGGCGCGCATCGCAGGCCTGTCCGCCCGCTGAACCGCTCGCTCGGCGCTGCTCTCAGCCGATCGGCGTGACCTCGACTTCGACCGCGGCCCAGGGCACACCGCCGAGCTCGACGTCGGACGCCAGCGACGCCCACCGACCGCTCACGCTGTCGTCGAAGTCAACCGGGCGATCGGCCTTGGGCAGGACGACGGCCCACTCCTGGCGACCGGCGGGCTCTGCAGCCAGCAGATCGAGCAGCCGCGTGCCGTCGCTCTGGGGCTGGAGCTCTCCGAGCCGGAGGTCTTCGTCGGGGGTGGAGGGAAACACCACCTCCCAGCAACGCTCCTGGCGGCGCAGCACCACGACCCTGCGGTCCTGGGCGTCGTCGACGTCGTCGATGCGGACCTGGAAGCGATCGCCGGGCCGGACCTTGGGGGCACCGAGCACGCTCGCGGTCTGCCACGCCAGGCCAAAGCCGGCCTGACCGCCGAACACCCAGTCCAGAGCGGCCTGGGCCGCCTGGGCGGCACCTTCTGCCAAGCCGGTCAGAGGCGACAGCTCTGGCACCGTCGCGAGTGTGATTCCATCCAGCGCGAGCGCCAGACGCCACTCCTGGGCCAGCTGGGGATCCGCGCTGAGCTGGTTCAGCAGGGCCCGCGTCTCGTCGGCTGGCAGCTCGCCGCGGGCCGCTTGCCAGATGCGCTCCGGTGGCACCGGGGATCCGGTGCCCTCGCGGGCGGCCCACAGGGTCTTGAGATCGTCGTCGTTCATGGCGTCACGCCCTTGCCCTTCAGGCACTCCCGGAGCTGTGCCAGCCCTCGGTACACCAGGTTCTCTGCTCGCTTGGTGGACCACCCCGTCAGGCGGCCGGTCTCGGGCACGGAGTGGCCCTGGAGATAGGCGGCCACGGCGACCCGGCGGTCGTCGTTGAGGCCATCCATGCACTCGGAGATGGCGATCGCGGACCGTGACGAGCGGGCCAGCCGCTCCGGATCCGGGGCGCCATCGGCCCACGTGCGTTCGAGGTCTGCGTCCATGGCGATCTCCCGGTCGACACGCCGCTTGCGGAGTTCATCGATGGCCACGGTGTAGGCCACCTTCTTGAGGTAGGACGCCCCGAGGGTTCGGTTCCCCTCACCCCGCTCCAGGATTCTGAGCACCTTGAGGGTGGCCAGCTGGACGATGTCGTCGGTCTGGTCCCGCAGCGGCGCTGGACAGACTTGGCGCACGGCGCGGGTCAAGGCCTGTCGAAGCTCAGCGATCTGCTCGTCGGTCACCGTGTTCCTTGCTGCCTGCACCCCTTCCGCGTAGCCCGCCTCGGCGGCCCACGCAGTAGCATCCGGCCATGGCCCACCCGCTGCTGATCCAGATTCGCCCGGACACCGACGGTGGCTGGCGCGTGGCCGTGGGCGACGGCCGGTCCCGGGCCGCCGAGGGCACCTTGACCCCGGACCAGGTGATCGGTGCCCGAGAGCGCATCCAGCGGGCTCTGGCATCGAGCTCCCCCGTGCTCGTCCGGGGCCGGGACGCGTCGCGGTCCCGGGCCGAGGAACAAGCGGGCAGCCACTTGAGCGCTCTGCTCACGGCGGCCCCGGAGCTGGCGGCACGCTGGGCCTGGCTGCTGGGTCGCGCAGCCGGGCAACATCAGCTCGCGCTGGTGGTGATCGACGCCACCGAGCCCACCGCGAGGGCCCTGCCTTGGGAGCTCCTGGCGGGGCCGGAGGGCCCACCCCTCGAGGAGTCGGGGAGCGGCGTGGTCCTTCGCCTGGCCCCGGCGACGCCACCGCCCGCGCTCGAGCCCCGCCGCGGCCTGGACCTCCGTCTGTGGTGCGCCGAGCCCAAGGACCCGACCTGCGCGGCGCGGATCGGTGCCCTGCGCAGCCTGGCCGACCGTCTGGGCCTGCGGCTCCTGGAGGGGCCTGGGGAAGCCGAAGAAGGCCGCGAGGTCCTGTGGGTGATCGGCCACGGGGAGCGGGTGGCGGACGGGGTCTGCCTGGCCCTCGAAGACGCCGACCAGGGTCCCGGCACGGCAGCCCACGCCCTGGGCCCGGCGGTCCGCCAGGCCGGACTGGTGGTGCTCGACGTCTGCGAAGCCGGGTGTGCCACGCCCGGCGAGCTCGACGCACTGGCCACCCGCCTGATGACGTCGGGTGCCCGGGCCTGTGCTGGCCCGCTGATTCGAGCGGGCCTGGAGGCGGCGGATGCCTTTGCTTCGGGCCTGGTTGTGGCCCTGCTCGAAGGGGCCGACGCGGCCAGCGCCACCGCAGCCGGCCGTCGAGAGGTCCGGGCCCTGGCGCTGCCTCACCCGGACTGCCGCTGGGCCAACCACGCCCTTTGGATCTCCGACGTCGCCGTGCTCGACACGCCCCTGGTCCGGGTCGAGCGCAGGCCCACCGGCTGGCCCCGGCCCGGACCGGTCGCCGCGGAGCTCGTGGGCGAAGCCGTGCACCTGGCGACTGCCGCCGAGGGCGGGTTCATCGGGGTGGAGCACCTGCTCGCAGCGCTGGGTCAGGCATCGGACGCGACCCCCAGCACAGCGGCCCTGCGCTTTGCCCTGTCCCGGGACCGGGAGCTGTGGCGACGCCACCTGGTCGGCCTGAGCCTGGACGCCAGCCGGCCGACGGAGCTCCTGCCTTCCCCGCGCCTGACCCGGCTGGGCTGGTGGCTGCCGGACGGCTTCGATCTCGAGGCTCTGTGGTCCGAGCTGGCCCGGGAGCCCGGGGACCTGCTCGGCCACCTGCTCGGCCCGTTCCCCACGTCCCTCCCGACGGGGGAGTCGACCCTGAAGTCCGCCACCTGGGGCTGGGACTCCGGCTTCCAGGAGGAGCCCGTCGCCGTCGAAGTCCTGGGGGGGCCCGAGGACGGTCGGCGGCTCCGGCTCGGGCCGGGCGAGACCCTGGGTCGGGCTTCGACCGAAGGTGGTCCCGACCACGGCCTGTACCAGACCACCCGGCTGGTGGACCCGTACCTGTCCCGGCGTCACATGCGCTGGGACGGCGCGTCCCACGTGACCGCCTTGCGCCCCCTCGTCCGAGTCCGAGGCGGCGACCAGCGCAAGGTCAGCACGACGGTCGAGGTCAAGGCCGGCGACGTGCTCACCCTGACCGACGCCACGTCGCTCAGGCTGCTGGGGGCCGCGGCCCTGGGCGGCTGATCAGAACGTCGCACCACTGATGACATAGACCTCGCCGGCACCGGCCGCGGCGACCGTGACCTCGAGGAGGCCGTCGCCGTCTGCATCGGGGCCGATGCACAGGGCGCTGCCCAGGGCGTCGCCGTCGCGGTTGCCGGAGAAGCGGAGACCCAGATCTCCGACACTGGCGTCGCCCCGGAAGGGTCCAAACAGGACCCAGACACCGCCGACCCGGCCGAACTCGTCCTGCTCGTCGGGCGCCCCGACGACCATGTCGTCAAAGCCGTCGCCGTCCAGGTCGTGGCCGCCAGCGAGTGACGCACCCAGCGAGGAGTCCTCGACCCCCACCAGGATCGCTGTCGCGCCCGCCAGGCTGCCGCCCCGCGCCGCACCGCTGACCAGGTACACGGCGCCGTCCCCACCGTCGTGGCCCGGTGCACCGATCCACAGGTCCGCGACCCCGTCGCCGGTCTGATCGCCGGCCAGCGCGACCGCCGAGCCCGCGGCGTCGCGGCCGCCCTCGCCGGTCCAGGTGGCCACGGCACCGACCCGACCTCGGGCCAGGTCCGACCCGGCGTACACGCTGACCGCGCCTGCCCCGTCGGACGAGCCCAGCACCACGTCGTCGAAGCCATCGCCGTCCAGGTCCGCGACCAGGGCCGACGAGGACATGCCCGCGGCAGCGCTGATCCCGGGGATGCTGACCGTCGACGAGCGGCTGGAGAAGGGCCCGAAGACCACGGTGGCCAGGTCGCTGTCCGGCGCTCCGACCACGGCGTCGCTGTGGCCATCGCCGTCGATGTCGCCAGCGGCCAGAGTCGCGCCGCTGTCCCCGCGCCCCCGCCACGCGTCGTCCGCATCCCGGGCCAGGCTGTAGGTCCCGCTCCGGCTGCCATCGAGCAGGGTTGTGGTCCCAGTGCCCGGGGCGCCGACGAGCCAGTGGCTGCCGCCGCTGGACACCAGCCCCGTGCCCACGTCGTCGCCGCGGGCGCCCTGAAAGGTGACCGACGCCACCCGCTCGATGTCTCCGGTCACCAGGCCTTCGATGAGGAACACGGCGTTGGCGTTGGTCGAACCGACAGCCAGGGTCTTGCCATAGGGGTCGTCGCCGGGACGCGGGACGATCTCGCCGCCCGGATCGGTGTCCACGATCTTGCCGCCGGACGACCCGTCCAGGTCGTGGGGGTTCTTCTTGCAGTCGGCCTTGAAGGCAAAGCCCTCGTCGACGGCACCGTCGCCGTCGTTGTCGCGGCAGTCCCCGGGGAGCTCCGTCTCGAGCGAGATCTTGAGGGCAGGGGCCAGGCCCTTTTCGACAGCCAAGTCTCCATCGAGATGGTCGGCCGGGGCCTGGTCGCAGCCGCTGGCGGCCAGCAGGATCAGGACAGAGGAAGCGGCGAGGGATCGGGACATGGAGGCTCCTGCACGTGCGTAGGGCCCGGGCCTGTGCCCGGTGACCTGCCCATGACGCAAGGACGGCAAGAGTCCTTCAGCACCCTCACAAAAAGTTGCGAAGCAGCCGCAGGCCGACCGTGCCACTCCGGAACGTCGCCCGCTGGGAGAGCCGGAAGTCGGCCCGGGCCACCGCACCGCCGTGGGTCCAGGCACCGCCGAGCAGGACCCGCCGAGACGCGGCCTCGAAGGGGCCGACCTGGACCCGCTGGTCGTGCACCGGGCCGCCCTGGGGGTAGGCATCGTGGGACCACTCCAGCACATTGCCGGCCAGGCCCCGCACCCCGTAGGGGCTCACGTCGCCCGGGAACTCGTCGACGGGGCCCGGGCGCGGACTGCCCTGCCGACCGTCCCGCCCGCAGCACCAGACCGGGTCGTAGTGGGAGCCCCAGGGGTAGAGACGTCCATCGACGCCGCGGCAGGCCTTCTGCCACAGGAGCTCTGGCGGCAGCATCCACCGCTCGCCGGTCCGCTCGGACCACCAGGCCGCATAGGCCCGAGCGCAGTCCGGATCGACCATGATCACCGGCATGGACGGCGGCCACTCGTCGCCCTGGGAGTCGGGCACGAGCTGGAAGTGGCCAGCGGGCGTCCGGCCCAGCAGGATGGCCTCGCCGCCGCCGACCTCGCGTGGTGCCCAGCGCAGCGCCTCGGCCTCTCGGCCCTGGTCGACCAGGTCGTCCAGGAAGGCCACGTACTCGGCACAGGTCACCGGGTGCCGTCGGATGACGAAGCCGTCGGCCCACAGCCTGCGCCTGGGCAAGGGGTGCTCGATGCCCTCGACGTGGCCGCCGCTCCAGAACCAGCCTGCACTCACGCACACGTCGTCGGGGTCGAGCTCGCCCAGTCGCGGCAGCCGGACGACGGCGGGGTCCCCGGCCCGGGGGGCCACCCCGTCCCAGTGCTCCTGGCGACCGATGCGGACCGGGTAGCGCAGGTCTTGACAGCCGGGCGCCTGGAGCACCACCAGGTAGCTCCCTCGGGGCAGCACGTGCCGGATCAGCGGTGTGGTGCCCAGGCTGCCGACGGGCTCCTCGACCAGCCGCCGCCCGCGCTCGACGTAGCGGTAGAGCATCGCCTGGGCCGGCGGGTCCGTGACCAGGCTCAGGGCCCCTGTGCCCTCCAGCCAGGCGGCGTGCTCCCCCCGGTCGTGGTTGCGCACCTGGCGCTCCCAGCGCCGGGCCTCGCGGGCGTCTCCGCGGGCCTCGGCCTCGGCGTGCAGGGCGCGGTAGTCCGCCGCCAGGCCAGCATGGGCCTCGACACAGCCCGGGTCCTGGGTCAGCGCCGCGCTCAGGAGACGCGAGCGCTCGTCCTGGGCCTCCTCGGCCTGTATGCGGCGCTCCCGAGCGTCGTCCTCGACCTGCCACGCCCGAGTCCGGGCCGCGTCCAGGGACCACGGCGGGGTCTCGGCCAGCTGGGCCGCCGCCTGGGCCTGCAGCGTGGTGGCGCCCGCGGACAGCTCCTGGGCCCGCACCCCGGCCTGGTCCGCCTGGGCCACCAGGGCCAGGGCCCGCTCTCTCCGCCGGGCGCCGTCGAGCCAGTCGCGCAGCGCGGCGCCGAAGGCCTGGGCATCGGCCGGCCGACCGGCGGGATCGGGGGTGGTCGACCGAGCCACCAGCTGTTCGAGCTCGGGCGGGATGTCGAAGCGCCCCCCACGCGGCGGCGGGATGCGCACGTCGGCCCGCAACCGGGCCATGATCTCCTGGGCCGTCATGCCGTAGAGGGGGTGCTTGCCCGTGAGGATCTCGTAGAGCACGCCGCCCAGCGCGTACACGTCGGTCCGGGCGGTCACCTTGAAGGTCTGGCCCCGGGCTTGCTCGGGCGCCATGTACGCAGGCGAGCCGGCGACCGCGCCGACCCGGGTGCGCTCGGTGCGGTTCGAGACCACCGGGTCGACCCCCGGGCCCCAGCTCAGGCCGATGCCCACCCGGGCCAGGCCCCAGTCCAGGATGGACACCTCGCCGTGATCCCCCAGCATGATGTTCTCGGGCTTCAGGTCCCGGTGCACCACCCCTCGGTCGTGGGCATAGGCCACGCCCTCCACCGCCCGCAGGAAGACCTCGAGCATGCGGCGCAGGGTCCACTCTTCGCGGCCTGCGTGGAGGTGGCCGATGGCCTGGGCCAGGGTCTGACCCCGGACCTCTTTCATGGTGATGTAGGCGCGGCCGTCGGGCATCTGCCCGTAGTCGTGCACCGGCACGATGGCCGGGTGCTGGAGCTGGGCCGAGACCTGGGCCTCCTCCAGGAAGCGGGCCGCGTTGGCGGGCCGGGCGCCCATGGACGGGTGCAGCACCTTGAGGGCGACGGTGCGCTCCAGCTGCCGATCGTAGACCCGGTGGACCGAGCCCATGCCCCCCTCGCCCAGCAGCTCGAGCACCTCGTAGCGCTCGGACAGGGCCGGCCCCGGGAGCGCTGGCGGGCTGGCGAGAGGGTCGACCGCAGGCGCACTGGGCGGATCCCAGGTCTCGAGCAGGGGCTGGGTGTCCAGGGCCGAGGCGACCGCTTCGACCACCTCGAGGGCTACGCCCAGCCGATCGGCCACCGCCTGGAGGCCTTCGGCGGCCGCGGGCTCGGGGTCGGGCAGTCCGGTGTCGTCCATGGTCCCTCCCTTTCCAGGTAGGCTCTCGGCGGGAGGTCGGCCATGTTCCTGACCCTGCTGTTGACCCCGTCCCTGGCAGCGCGCCCCACGGGCACGGACAGCGAGGACAGCTTCGAGGGCCGGGTGCGCTGCCACTGGAAGGACGCCGCGTACCAAGACCTGTGCGACGACGTGCTGGTCTACGCCGAGGAGGCGTGGTCGGCCCAGGTCGACGACATCGGCTTCCGGGCCCCACGAGACGACCTGGGCGAGGGAGGCTCCAGCGCCTTGGACGTCTACCTGAAGAGCGCGGGCGGGCCGGGCATCGCCTGGGTGGAGTGCGACGGCGGCGAGCCGGAGTGCAGCGACAGCGACACGGCCGACGGCTTCGCCGGCTCACCGGCCTTCATCGTGATCGACCACGACACCGATCCGGACCAGCTGCGGGAGTTCGTGCACCACGAGTTCAACCACGTCCTGCAGTACGCGACCGACTATGCCGAGCCCTTCCTGAGCGTGTGGGAGTCCACCGCGGTGGCGGCCGAGCGCTGGACCGATCCGACCTGGACCACGAGCGCGTCCAACCTGGGGGACTACCAGTGGTACCCCTGGGCGTCGGCGGTGCTGCAAGACGGCTACCAGCTGGACGAGCAGTACGGGATCTGGGCCTACTACGAGTACGGCGCGGTCGCCTGGATGTGGTTCCTGGACCGGTCTGTGGGGGACGGACAGGGCGCTGCGGGACCCCTGCTCTGGGAGGCCCTGGCCCAGGAGGGCGTCGGGTCCGAGCCAGACGTCCTGGACGCGTGGGAGGAGTTGACCGGCGACTGGCGCAGCAGCATGGTCGACTTCGCCGGCTGGCGGGCCCAGCTGGGCGGGGAGCACGGCGCCGAGGAAGCCGCGTTCGCCGGCGACGACGCCATCGTGGCGGTCGAGGGTGTGGCCAGGACGGGCGACACGCTGAGTCCCTCGTGGCCGCCCTATCCCCTGGGCACGTCGTACTGGACCCTGGTAGGGGACGCTGGCGACACCCTGACCCTGGACCTGGAGAGCCCCGCGGACACCGAGTGGGCGCTGGTGGTGTCGGACGGCGCCAGCGTCACCAGCGCCCGGGCGATGACGCTGCAGGTGACCCTGAGTGGAGACGCAGCGACCGTCGGCGTGGTCAACCTGGGCCCCGAAGGAATGGACGCCGACGACCCCCTGGGCACCGCCGCCTTCACGCTCTCGGTCTCCGGTGCCGAGGGCTGCGGCTGTACCGCGAGCGCCCGACCCCGGGGGGCCTGGATCCCGGCCTGGCTCGCTGTGTTCGCCCTGGTCCGCAGGCGGATCCGGACCCGTTAGACGGGCCTGGACCGGAGGCTCCATGGACTTCGCCACCCCCCTCGTCGAGGGTCGCTTCGTGCGCCGCTACAAGCGCTTCTTCGTCGACGTGGCCCTGCCCGATGGCCAGGTGGTGGTGGCCCACTGCCCCAACACCGGCACCATGAAGACCTGTCTCGAGGACCAGGCCCCGGTCTGGATCTCCCCCAGCACCAACCCCAAGCGCAAGCTCAAGTGGACGTGGGAGGTCTCGGTGGTCGGCGGGGTGGCGGTGCTGGTGAACACCGCGCTGCCGAACCGGGTCGTGCGCGAGGCCATCGACGCCGGTCGCATCCCCTCCTGCGCTGGCTATGGCTCGGTCCGCCCCGAGGTCAAGTACGGCTCCCAGAACAGCCGCATCGACCTGTTGCTGAGCCAGGGTGAGCGGCCGGACTGCTACGTCGAGGTCAAGAACGCGACCCTGATGCTCGGCGACGGCGTGGGCGCGTTCCCGGACGCTGTGACCAGCCGGGGCCTGAAGCACCTCGAGGAGCTCGCCGAGGTCGTGGCCGCGGGCCACCGCGGGCTGCTGCTGTTCCTGGTGCCCCGCAGCGACACGCAGCGGGTCGTGCCCGCCGACGACATCGACCCGGCCTATGGTGCGGCTCTGCGCCGGGTGGCGGCCGCAGGGGTCGAGGTCGAGGCCTGGCGGGCCCGGGTCACCCGGACCGACGTGACGATCACCGAGCCGGTGCCGGTGGTGCTCTGAGCGGCCAGCTTCAACGCCCCAGGCGGCCAGCCTGGTAGTCCCGGATGGCCTCCTGGATCTCCCGCTGGGTGTTCATCACGAAGGGCCCGTACTGAACGATCGGCTCGTTCAGGGGCTTGCCTGCCACCACGAGGATGCGCAGGCCCTCGGCGCCGGCCGCGAGCTGTAGGGTGCCCTGGTCGGACAGCACACCGAGCTCGCCGCGACCCAGGTCCTGGTGCGCGACCTGGCCGCTGCCCTCGAAGACATAGACGAAGCCCCGGTGTCCGTCCGGCACGTCGACGTCGAGAGAGCCCCCGGGGTCCAGCTGCACGTCCAGGTAGAGCGGCGCGACGTCGACGCCACCCACGGGTCCGGTGGTCTCGCCAAAGGCCCCGGCGACCACGCGCACCGTGCCGTCTGGCACGGAGACCTGGGGGATCTGATCCGCCGGGATGTCCTGGTACCGCGGCGCGGTCATCTTCTTGGCGGCCGGCAGGTTCACCCACAGCTGGAAGCCCCACAACAGGCCGTCCTCCTGTTCGGGCATCTCCTCGTGCACGATGCCGCGGCCGGCGGTCATCCACTGGACGCTGCCGGGCCCCAGGTGGCCGGTGTTGCCCACGCTGTCCTTGTGCTTCATGGCCCCGGCCAGCATGTAGGTGACGGTCTCGAAGCCCCGGTGGGGGTGGGGCGGGAACCCGGCCAGGTACTCGTCGGGCACGTCGCTGCGGAACTCGTCCAGCAGCAGGAAGGGATCGACGTTGCGCAGGGCGTGTTGGCCGATGACCCGGGTGAGCTTGACGCCAGCACCGTCCGAGGTGGGCTGGCCGCGCACGGTGGTGGTCAGGGTGCGGGAGGTCATGGGGACTTCTATCCGTCGACCTGGAACACGACCCCCAGGGAGGCGTCGAAGCCGGGTCGGCCCCGGTCGGCGAGCTCGGCTGCGAGGGCGGTGCGCAAGCGCTCCAGCTCGCTCTGGAGGCCGGCTGCGGCCTCGTCGCTGGCCACGTGCGCGACCACGCTGGGCCAGCCATAGGCAGTCGTGTGGCTGAGCCTCCAGCCCGCATCGACCAGGCCGGCGCGCGCCAGGGCGGCGTCGACCACCGCCTGCCGCTCGGCCTCCGCATGGGCGAGCACCTGAGGTGAGACGTCGCGGTGCTGAAAGCGGCGGAGGCGCGCCAGCTGGAAGAGCACCACCACGGTGACGCCAGCGAGGACGGCTGCGTAGACCCCCATCTGGACCTCCGAGGTCAGGGTACCGCGCACAGACACTTGGCTAAGGTCCACCGGCCCAGTGACCGATGCAAGAACATCGCGGAGTCCCGACATGGTCACCCTCATCCACGAGATCCAGCCCACGCCACCTCCCCGTCGGGTCGCCGGCCGCTCTGGCCATCGGCTGACCCTCGAGGCCGGCGAGCCGCCCCGTCGCACCTCGATCCTGGAAGCGCCTCCGATCCGTCGCCGCGGCTGGATCCGCGAGACCGAGATCCTGGCCAAGTAGCGAGCACGCACCGCGGTAGCCTGGCCCGTGCTCTGGTGGTCCCTGGTGCTGGCCTGCGAGGGCACGCTGTGCGAGGGCCGAGCGCCGTCCGACGCCACCGAGGTCGAGCTCCAGCTCTACGCCCTGGGCTACGGCGAGTACGAGGACAACACGTCGTGGGCCCAGCAGCGCCGGGTGGTCGAGGACAGAGGCACCTGGGACGAGCTCGTGGCAGCCATCGGGGTCGAACCGACAGACGGCGTGGACTTCACGTCCCAGGCGGCGTTCGTGAACCCCTGGGTCGACGGGGGCTGCAGCGAGCCCTTCGACTACGAGGGCTGGGCCCAGGACCCCCAGCTCCGCGTCCGGGCCGTGCCCGGCGAGGACGGGGGCTGCGAAGCCTACTTCCCGATGCTGGACGTGCTGGTGGCCCCCCGGGACGACACGACGGATCTGGCGTGGTGCGAGGACGACGCGGGCTAGCAGGCTCTCAGAGACCCAGCGCCCTGGCCGCGCTCATCGCGGTCTCCAGGAACGGCCCCGGCAGGATCCCCATCACGACCACCCCGGCCACGCACAGGCCGATGGCGCTCGCCGTGGCCCGACCCAGGGTCGGCACGGACGCGTTGTCGCTCTCGGCGATGTAGAGCGCCCGGGCGATCTTGAGGTAGTAGAACAGCGCCAGCACGGCGAGCAGCACCGCCAGCACGACCAGCACGACCAGGCCGCCCTGCCACGCCGCCCACAGCAAGAGCACCTTGGCCCAGAAGCCCGCGACGAACGGGATGCCGCCCAGGGACAGCAGGAAGATCAGCATCGCCAGCGCAAGGGCCGGGGCCCGGGTCGCCAGCCCCGTGTAGGCCCCGATGTCGGCGGAGCCCTCGGACTCGCTGACCACACTCACCACCAGGAACGCGCCCATGTTGGTGAAGGCATAGGCCAGGGCGTAGAAGCACAGCACCCCGACCGCCTCGGCCGAGCCCGCGGCCAGGGCCATGAGCATCAGGCCCATGTGGGCGACCCCGCTCAGGGCCAGCAGTCGCCGGGAGTCGGTCTGGGCCAGCGCCGACAGGTTGCCCTGGACCAGGGTGATGGCCGCCAGCAGGACCAGGGCCCCACCCCAGACCGCTTGGAGCGGCAGCAGGCCCTCGAGCAGAAAGCGGATGAGGCCCGCGAAGACGGCGACCTTGGGCGCCACGCTCAGGAAGGCCACGGTCGGCGTGGGCGCTCCCTCGTAGGTGTCGGCCATCCACAGGTGGAAGGGCACGACCCCGAGCTTGAAGGCCACCCCGGCGAGCACCATGGCCAGCGCCAGGGACTGCAACGGCCCGACCCCGATCGCGGCCATGCCCACGAACGCCGTGGAGCCGGACAGGCCCCACAGGATCGAGAAGCCGTACAGGGTGAACGCACTGCTCGCCGCCGTGGTCAGGAAGAGCTTCAGCGCCCCTTCGGTGCCGCGCTTGTCCTTTTGCAGGCCGGCGAGCACGATCAGCGGGATGCCCGCCAGCTCGAAGGCCACGACCCAGAGCAGCAGGTCCCGGGCGCCGGTCAACAACAGCATGCCGGTCAGCGACGCCAGCATGAGCAGGTAGTGCTCGCCCTGGCGGGCGGGGAAGTGCTTGTCGACGTGGTCGATGGACCCCAGAGCGCCCAACAGCCCCGCCACCAGCAGCACCTGCTTGAGGTAGAGCCCCACGCCGTCGGCGACATAGGTCCCGCTAAAGGTCACGCCCTGGGTCGACAGCCCGCAGCAGGACGCCACCAGGATGACGCCCAGCCCCAGGGCGGTCAGCGACCCGAGCCCGCGCTTCTCGCTGGCGGGCAGCAGCAGATCGGCGACGAAGACCAAGAGCGCCAGCGCCAGGACGGAGAGCTCGAGGCCAAGGGGGGCCAGGTCCGGGAACACGGTCACGGCTGCACCCCCTCGACGACGACAGCCACGCCGTCGGCGTGGGCGCCCAGCCACGCCAGGTGCTCGACGGTCGAGACGTCGATGAAGCGCAGGAGCAGATCCGGCGCCAGCCCGAAGAGCAGGATGCAGGCGGTCAGCATGACCGGCGCGATCCACTCGGTGCCGCGGCAGTCGGTCAGGTCCGGGTAGGCGTCGCTGGGACCCTGGCCCCAGAAGATCGCCCGGGAGACCCGCAGCACGTAGAACGCGGTGATGACCGCGCCCAGGATGCCCGGCACGGCCCACCAGCTGTGGTCGCTGTTCCACGCACCCAGGAAGACCAGCACCTCGGCGGCGAACCCGGCCATGCCCGGCAGGCCCAGGGAGCTCAGACAGGCGATGGTGAAGAAGACCGAGACCGCGGGCATCTTGGCAGCGAAGCCACCCATCGCGAAGATGTCGCGGCTGTGGGCCTTTTCGTAGATCAGCCCGACCAGCGCGAAGAAGAGGCCGGTCATGACCCCGTGGGCGAACATCTGGAAGACCGCGCCGTTCCAGCCGTCGGTGGTCAGGGTGGCGGCACCGAGCATGACCACGCCCATGTGGCTCACGCTGGAGTAGGCGACCACGTACTTCAGGTCCTTCTGGCCCATCGCGGAGACGGCGCCCCAGACGATGTTGATCACCGCCACGGTGCCCACCACGAAGGCCCAGGCCATCGCGCCCTCGGGCAGACAGACCATGCCGACCCGGATCACGCCGAAGGCCCCGAGCTTCATGAGCACGCCGGCGTGCAGCATGGACACCGCGGTGGGGGCCGAGGCGTGGCCGTCGGGAGACCAGGTGTGGAAGGGGAACAGCCCGGCCAGCGACCCGAAGCCGACCCACAGCGCCGGGAAGGCGATGAGCTGGAAGGTGCGGCTGTACTCCCGGGCCTGGAGGACCTCGAGGTCCCAGGTGGTCGGCCCGGCGGTCACCATGCCGAACAGCGCCGCCAGGATCAGCGCCGAGCCCGCCAGGAGCATCAGCGTGAGCTTCATGGCGGCGTATTCCTTGCCGCCCACGTCGAGCATGTCGTAGGCGAAGCGGAAGGGCCCGTCGCTGTCGATCCGCTTGGTCGAACCCCAGATACCGATGAGCAGGTACATCGGCAGGACGGCGATCTCGTAGAACAGGAAGAACAGGAAGAGATCGAGGCTGACGAAGACCCCGAAGACCCCGGTCACCAGGACCAACAGCCAGGCGTAGAACTCCTTGCTGCGCTTCTGCTCGGTCCACGTGGCCCAGACGCCGGCGGTGATGATCACCGCGGTGAGCAGCAGCAGCGAGACGCCCCAGCCGTCGACCCCGAGCTTCCAGGAGATGCCCATCGAGGGCACCAGGTCCAGCTGCTCCCGGAGCTGGATGCCCCCGGTGGCCAGGTCGTAGCGGCGGATGACCTCCAGCGTACCGACCAGCGACACCATCGCCCCGACCAGCGACACCAGCCGCACCACGGCCCGCGACGCGGTCGGGATGAACAGCAGCGCGACGGCCGCGGCCATCGGGGCCAGGACGATCAGGGAGAGCAGGCCCATCAGATGCCGCTCGCCGTGTAGAGGGCCACGACCAGCACACCCACGACCACCGCCGCGACGTAGTCGGTGACCAGGCCGGTCTGGAGCTTGCGGGCCCGCTCGGCAGCCACGATGGACCCCCACCCGACCAGGTTCATGAGCCCGTCGACCACGTAGCGGTCGACCCAGGCCAGCCACGCCGCGCCGACCAGCAGCACCCGCCGCCAGACCGTCTCGTAGAAGCGGTCCAGCGGGCTGCTGAAGATGTACTCGCCCAGGCCCTTGAGCTGGGCCACGCTGCCGCCGTCGGCCAACCACTTGCCGATGGCCAGCCCGACCAGGGCCAGGACCAGGCCAGCGACGCCGACGGGCGCCACGTGGAAGGCGCCGTCGGGGGTGCCGTTGACCAACCCCGAGAACTGGGCGCCCAGGAAGCCGACGATGATCGTCGCCGCGCCCAGCAGGAGCATCGGGCCCATCATGGACGGAGGACTCTCGTGGGGGTGGGCGTCCGGGCTGCGGAGCTCGCCGAAGAAGATCTTCACGACGGCCCGACCGCTGTAGACCGCGGTGAGCACCACGCCGACCAGGCACAGGGCCAGAGGCCCGAACTGGCCACCGTGCAACAGGCCCTCGAGCACCAGGTCCTTGGAGAAGAACCCGGCCAGGGGCGGGATGCCCGCCAGCGCCAGACACCCGATGGTGAACAGCACGAAGGTGCCCGGCATCTGCTTGCGCAGGCCGCCCATCTCGCTCATGGCGTTCGTGCCCACCGCGTGGATGAGCGAGCCGGCGCCCAGGAAGAGCAGCGCCTTGAACATGGCGTGGGTCGTCAGGTGGAAGTAGCCGGCGACCAGCGCCCCCGAGCCCAGCGCGGCGACCATGTACCCCAGCTGGGAACAGGTCGAGAACGCGAGCATCTTCTTCACGTCGTCCTCGACGAGGGCGAAGCACGCGGCTGCGAAGGCGGTCACGCCGCCGAACCAGCACATGATGGTGAGCGTGGTCTCGGCGCCCTCGAACAGGGGCCACGCCCGCACCACCAGGAACACGCCCGCCGCCACCATGGTCGCCGCGTGCAGCAGCGCCGAGACGGGCGTGGGTCCAGCCATGGCATCGGGCAGCCACACGTGGAGGGGGACCTGGGCGCTCTTGCCCATCACCCCGACGAACAGCAGCAGGGTCACCGCGGTCAGGAGCGCCGGGTCGAGCTTGGTGGGATCCCACTCGAAGCTTCCGGTGGCACCACCCAGCACGATGAGGCCCAGCAACAGGCCACCGTCGGCGACCTTGTTGACCCAGAAGGCCTTGACCGCGGCCTTGCCGACGTAGGCTTCCTTCCACCAGTACCCGATGAGCAGGTAGCTGCAGAGCCCCACGAGCTCCCAGCCGATGAAGGCCTGCATCAGGTTGGGCGCCATGACCAGGGTCTGCATGGCGACCACGAACAGCGCGTGCCAGGCGTAGTAGCGGCCCAGGGCCGGACCGGGCTCGTCGTGCAGGTAGCCAAAGCTGTAGATCTGCACGCACAGCGCCACAAGCCCGACCACCACGACCATCGGGGCCGACGTGCTGTCCACCAGCCAGCCGACCTGGGCCAGGTCCTGGCCAGCCGATGGCATCCAGCGCCAGACCTGGTGCGCCACCGGGCGATCCAGGCCCTGTTGGCCCACCAGCATGAGGACCCCTGCCAACAGCGACACCGAGGAGCCGGTCACGACGGCCAGCCCCGCAGCCGGACCCCGACGCCGCAGGGACGGGTAGAGGGCCACGACCGCGAACGCGACCAGCGGCGCCAGCAGCACCAACGCGGGCAGCGGGAGCATCATCCGGCCAGCTCCCGGGCCGAGTCCACGTCGATGGAGCGGTTGTGCCGGTGGAGCTGGATGACCAGCGCCAGCCCGACCACCACCTCGGCCACGGTCAGGGCGATGCCGAACAGGGCCAGCACCTGGCCCGTCAGGTCCCCGCGGAAGTAGCCAAAGGCCACCAGGTTCAGGTTCACGGCGTTGGCCATCAGCTCGACGCTGATCAGCAGCCCGATGGCGTGCTTGCGGGTCAAGAGCCCGAACAGGCCGGTCGAGAACAGGGCCGCCGACAACAGCAGCCAGGGGAGCACGCCCAGGGCCATCAGGCGTCCCTCCGGCGGGCGATCACGATGGCCGCGATCATCGCCGCCAGCAGCAGCACGCTCAGGGCCTCGAACGCCAACAGGTGGTCGGTCAAGAACAGCCGCCCGACCTCTTGGGAGTCCGACACGGCGACGGCGGTGCCGCCCGGGAGCTCGGCCTGGAGCAGGGCCATCGCCAGGGCGAAGAACATCAACAGGGCCGCGGCGAAGCCCCGCTCGGGATTCACCAGGGCAACGGTGGGCCGTTCGTCGTCGGGCCGCGGGGTCAGCATCACGGCGAACAGCATCAGGGTCACGACCCCGCCGGCGTAGAGCATGATCTGGATCGCCGCCAGCATGTCCGCCGCGAGCTGGGCATAGGCCCCGGCGGTGACCACCAGGGAGAGCCCGAGCCACAGCACGGCCCGCACCAGGTCCTTGCTGGTCACCACCATCACCGCGGTCACCAGCAGTGCCGCGGCCGTGACGAAGAAGGCGATCACGACTTGTCGCCCTTGGCTTCGGGTTTGGGCTTGGGCGGCTCCAGGCCCCGCTTGGGGTCCTGCATGGCGACCAGCCCGGTGCCGGTGCCCCACGACGCGGCGTCGCGCTTCTCGTTGTCGTAGAGCTTGTCCATCGTGAGGACTAGATCCTCGCGGGTGTAGCCGGGCCCCTGGGGCACGGTCAGGTGCAGGATCGCGTCTTCGGGGCAGACCTGGACGCAGAGCTCGCAGACGATGCAGGCGTTCAGGTCCAGGATGAAGTCGTCGGCGTAGCCGCGCTTCTTGCCCGTGACCGGGCTCTCCTTGCGACCGCCTGCGACCACCGTGATGATGTCGCTCGGGCAGATCTTCTCGCACATCTTGCAGCCGATGCACGCTTCCTCGCCCAGGTCGTTGTGGACCAACGCAAAGGTCGACCGGTACCGCTCGCGACGCTTCCGGGTCTGCTTCCACGGCAGGATCTCCGTGGTCTTGGGGCGGAACACGTTCTTCATCGTGGTCCACATCGCGTTGAGGATCTGGTCGCCCATCAGGAGGGAAGCCCCACGAGCGCGGTCCAGGTCCCGGCGGCCGCGACCAGCAGCAGCGACAGGGGCAGGAAGCAGACCCAGCAGTACCTGAGCAGCTGGTCGCTGCGGTACCGCATCAGCGTCCAGCGGGCCCAGTAGATGGCCACGAAGAGCCCCAGGGTCTTGGCCATCATCCACCACCAGCCGTCGGGCCCCGGGCCCTCCCAGCCGCCCAGGAAGAGCACGCTGGCGACCGCGGCGGAGATGAAGGTGTGCAGGTACTCGGCCAGGTAGAACAGGCCGAACTTCATGCCCGTGTACTCGGTGCTCACACCGGCCACGAGCTCGGCTTCGGCCTCTGGGATGTCGAAGGGGATGCGGTTGGCCTCGGCCAGGGCGCACAGCATGAACAGGCCAAAGGCGAAGAACCCCGGGCCCGGTGGCCACCACAGGAACCAGCCCCAGCCCTGCTGGGCTTCGACGATCTCGGTCAGGTTGAAGGTGCCGGCGTAGATGACCGGCACCGCCGCGCACAGCACCAGCGGGATCTCGTAGCTGATGCCCTGGGCCATGCCGCGCATGGCACCCAGCAGCGCGTACTTGTTGTTGCTCGCCCAGCCAGCGACCCAGACCGGCACGATCTGGATGCTGCCGATGGCCAGCAGGAACAGCACCCCGACGTTCAGATCGGCGACCAGGATGTTCTCGCTGAACGGCACCACCGCGAGCATGACCAGGGTGAAGGTCACGGTCAGCGGTGGCATCAGGTTGAACAAGCCACGGTCGGCCTTGTCCGGGACGATGTCCTCTTTCTGGAGCAGCTTGACCAGGTCGGCGATCGGCTGGAACAGCCCGTTGGGGCCTACCTCGGTCGGGCCGGGGCGGTTCTGCATGCGCCCGGCGAACTTGCGCTCGAACAGCATCAGGAATGCGGTGCCCAACATGACCACGTTGAGCATGACGAAGCCGACGATCACCGACCAGAGGAAGGGCGAGATGCTCACCGGTCCGCCTCGCCCATGATCGGGTCCAGGGACCCCAGGATCGCGATGATGTCGCTCAGGTTCTCGCCCGGCGCGATGTAGGGCAAGAGCGAGAGCACGTGGTAGCTCGGCGGCCGGATCTTGCAGCGGTAGGGGTTGGGGCCGCCCTTGCCGCGCTTGCCCGGCCCGGCGACCACGAAGGTGCCCAGCTCGCCGCGGGGGCTCTCGATGGCGGTGTAGGCAAAGCCGGGCTTGGGCTTGACCGCGCCCGGCAGCTTGACGGCCTTGAGGGCGCAGATCGGGCCCTCGGGGATGTCGTCGATCAGGCAGCGCACGATGCGGATGGACTCGCGCAGCTCGGCCAGCCGCAGCAGGTAGCGGGCGTAGATGTCGCCCTCGGTCCGGACCTGGACGTCGACGTCGACCCGGTCATAGGCCGCATAGGGCGCGTCCCGCCGCAGGTCGTGGTCACCGCCGCTGGCCCGCAGCACCGGGCCCGAGACGCCACAGGCCATGGCCAGCTTGGGGTCCACCACGCCGACCCCGATGGTCCGGGCCTTGAAGACCGGGTTCTCGGTCAGCATGTCCTCGTACTCGAAGGTGCGGCGCTCGATGTGGTCCAAAGTCTGCTTGACCAGGGTGTCCCAGCCCGCCGGGATGTCGTGGCGCTGGCCGCCCACCGTGTGGTGGTTGTAGTGGAAGCGGCAGCCGGTGAGCTCCTCGAAGATCTCGAGGATGAGCTCGCGCTCTCGGAAGGTGTGCATGAACGCGCTGGCGCCGCCGCCGATGGCGCCGCCGATGTCCAGGCAGAACGTGCCCACCCACAACAGGTGGCTGGCGACCCGCTGGAGCTCGGCCACGATCGTGCGGATGACCTGGGCTCGCGGGGGCGGCTCGCACCCCATGAGCTTCTCGAAGGTCATGTTGATCGCCAGCTCGTTCATCATCGGCGAGACGTAGTCGTTCTTGTCGACGATGGGCGTCACGTTGGCGTAGCTGAGCTTCTCGCAGAGCTTCTCGACGCCACGGTGCAGGTAGCCCAGGTAGGGCACGGCACGCACGCAGACCTCGCCGTCCATGAACAGCTTGACCCGCAGCACCCCGTGGGTGGACGGGTGCTGGGGGCCCAGGTTCAGGGCCATCACGTCGGACTCGGCGTCGTAGTCGTCCAGGTCCAGGTAGGGATCGCCCCACGCCGGGCGCAGCAGCTCGACGGGCAGCTCCAGGCCCCCGACCCGCTGGGTCGCCGGCTCTGGCGTCGGGGAGGGGGTCACCGCCACGGGTGGTGCCGGGTGTCGATGGCGTAGTCCCGCCGCAGGGGGTGGCCCGGCCAGTCCTCGCTCATCATGATGCGCCGCAGGTCCGGGTGACCGTCGAAGACCACGCCGACCAGGTCGTACTGCTCGCGCTCCTGCCAGTCCATGCCCGCCCACACGTCGACCAGCGACGGGCAGGTCTCGCCGGTGGGAACCCACAGGTGGAAGCCAAAGGTGGTCGTGCCGGGGCCCAGGCGCCGGACGCGGTAGGTGACCAGGCAGCGGTCGGGCTTCGCGGGGATGACCGGTGGGGGCTCTTCGCCCTCCTTGAACTTGGGCTGGATCTCGTCCTCGGCCGGGTAGTGCACCGCGACGCAGTACACGACATAGGCGAAGTCCAGCTCGTCCCGCAGGGCCGTGGCCAGAGCCACCAGCTGATCCGCGGGGACCTGGGGGCCCAGCTCGGGGTCGGCGGTCTGCCAGCCGAAGCGCTCGGCGACCCATGCGGCGGTGTCCGGGTGGTCGACGATCATTCGTCGGCCTGGGGGGCACGGGTGGCCTCGCCGTGGATGCCCAGGTTCAGCACGCTGTCCAGCTGGTCCTGGCTGGTCCGGGGGTCCCGATCCGGATCGCCCAGTCGGCCGATCTCGGGACGCTTGAAGCCCGCGGTGTCCGGGGCGAGCTCGGGCTCGACCCAGGTGCCTGCGCGGACCTGGGTGATCTTTTCCTGGAGCCGCCGCATGCCCATGAGCAGGTCGTCGGGGTTCGGCGGACAGCCGGGCACGTAGACGTCGACCGGCATGAAGGTGTCGACGCCGGGCACCACGCTGTAGATGTCCCGGTAGAAGTCCCCGGAGATCGCGCAGCTGCCCATGGCGATGGCCCACTTGGGCTCGGGCATCTGGTCCCAGAGCTTCTTGACCCGGGGGGCCATCTTCACGGTGATGGTGCCGGCGATGATCATCACGTCGCACTGGCGCGGGGTACCGCGGGCGATGGAGCCGATGCGGTCCATGTCGAAGCGGCTGCAGGCCGCGGCCATGAACTCGATGCCACAGCAGCTGGTGGCCATGGGGAAGACCCACAGGGCGTTCTTGAGGCCCCAGGTCAGGAATTCGTCGGCCTTGGTCAGGAACAGGTCGGCGCCGGGCAGGGACTCGGCGTAGCCGTAGACCGGGTGCGTGTAGTTCCGTCCGGACTCGTCTACTGCCACTTGAGCGCTCCCTTCTTGAGGGCGTAGACCCAGCCCAGGGTCAGGATGCCCAGGAAGGCGCCCATCTCGATCAAAGCCAGGCTGCCCAGGGCTTCGAGGTTCAGGGCCCAGGGAAAGAGGAACGCGGCCTCCACGTCGAACAGCACGAACACCAGCGCGACCACGTAGTAGCGGGGGTGGAAGCGCAGCCAGGCCAGGCCGTCGGGTTCCTCGCCGCACTCATAGGTCAGGCCCTTGGTGGGCAGGTCGACCTTGGCCCGGACCCGGAGAGCCCACGCCGCGAAGATCGTGCCGAACGCAATGAGTGCGCTCAGCCCGAGAAAGACGAGGATCAGCAGCCAGGGGGAAGGAGCCATCGGCGGGGTGGGCATAGCGTGCTCGGATCGGGGGGACAAGGACCCGATCTCAAGCCCTTGCAGCGCAGAGTGTCCAGCGTCCCCGGAGGCTGCGCCCTCCCGCCCCGCACAGGTCCTCCTCGAACGCGACACCCGCCACACAGGTCCGGGCCCAACGCGACAAGGGACCCCTCCCGAGCGCCCCAACGGCCGGATTCAGCCGTCTTGGCACCGATCGGGGGCCGATCGGGGGTCGCTGGTGGCCATTCTGTCGCGTCGAGGGGGGACCTGCGTCGCCACTGTCGCGTTCGACCGGGACCTGTGCTGAAGAGCGCTCTGCGCGGTACCCTCCAGCTGTGCTCAGCCTCCTCCTCCTCATCCAAGGTTGTTCCGGGCCTTCGCTCCAGTCCGGGGACTCCGAAACCTCGGCGGCCTCGGACTCGGGCTCCCAGCAGACCGACACCGCCACGGCCCCCACGGACACCGCCAGCGGCACGACCGGGGACACCGCCACCACCTCGACGGACACCGCCACGACCGACACCGGCACGGCACCCCTCCCCTGCTTCGCCGACATCCAGAGCCCGGTCGACTACGCGATCAGCGGCGCGGTGCTCAACGCCACCTGCACCGGCACGAACCACCAGGACATCGCGGGCATCGAGCGCGTGGTGTTCGTGGGCGACTCGATCACCGCCGGCGCCCCCCTGCCGGCGGACTGGACCACCCTGGACCTGGCCGAGCCCGAAGAGTGGTACCGGAACCGCCTGGCGCTGGAGCTGGCGGCCCGCTGGGGCCTCGAGGCCCCCGACTGGTTCTGGCAGAACGTCGACCTGACGTCGGGCGAGTCCCTGTCCAAGCTGTCCGGGGACTTCGCAAACTGTTCCAAGTGGGGCGCTCGCACCGACGACCTGCACAAGGACAACGACCAGCTCGCCGACTGCATCCCCGAGGACGCTCGGGACCAGCACAACCTGGTCATCATGACCATCGGCGGCAACGACCTGTACAGCCTGCTCAACGACGTCAAGGACGCCGTCGACCAGGAGACCATCCGAGCGGAGTGGCAGGAGGGCATCGACGATCTGTCCGACGCGGTGCACTGGCTCACCGACGACCCCGCCACCTTCCCCGGGGGCATCGACGTCATCGTCGCCAACATCTTCGACGTGACCGATGCCGATGGTGCGGCGGACATCGCCGACTGCGAGGGCGCCCAGATGCTGGGCCTGGACGATCCCCTGAAGCAGCCCTTCACGCAGGAGCTGGTGCTGCACTGGCAACAGTCCCTGCTCGCGCTGTCCGCCGAGACCGGCATCGACGTGGCTCTCATGGGCGAGAACTTCTGCGGCCACGGCTACAACTGGGACGACACCACCGGGCGCTGCTATCGAGGCGGGGACGCCACCTTGTACCTGGACGCCACCTGCGAGCACCCCAGCCCCGACGGACATGCCGCGATCGAGGCGCTGATGCTGGGCGTGATCGACGAGTAGGCCCCTGCTCAGCCCCGCCGCGCCGCGGTCTTCCACCCCACTTCGGCCGGGCGGTCCAGCGCCACCCCTGACCGCTTGAGCACAAAGGCCCGGACCGCCGGCGAAGAGCCCTCCAGTGCCCTCAGAAGGGTGCGCTCCAGGGGCCGGAAGCGACAGGACAAGAGCCGATCCATGCCTCGGTCCAGGCAGGGCCGGAAGACCTTCCAGTCTCCGGGCGGGCCGTCCCGGCGAGCGATCGGGGTCACCTGGAGCTCGGGGAAGCCGTCCTCGTCGACCGGGTAGAACTGGTCGTCGCCGTCGTCGTAGTCCTCGACCGGGTCGGCGCCCTCGTAGCGGGTCCAGCGCGGGTGCTCGCCACCCAGGGCCACGCAGATCGGGTACTGCGCACTCGACAGCTGGCGAGCGGCCTGGTGCAGGTCGCCCAGGAGCTGTTGGCCCGACAGATCGACCATCACCGCGGCGACCCCGCCCGCGTGGGGCTCGGGCACGACCAGGGCGAGCACGTCGGGATCGGCCCAAGCCACACGCGAGAGCGCCCGCGCGACCCGCTCCGAGGGGGCGTCGGCGGCGATCAAGGCATGCACGGCGGCGGTCATGGGGGCTCCAGGCCTGCAGTGGACCCTACCGTGCCACCGTCCGCGGCCCCGCACGCACTCTTCACACTTCTCCGGATAGCCTGTGGGCATGGTCATCCTGGCCCTGCTCACAGGCTGTCTCGACGCGACGGTCTCCTCGACCGACGATCCGCCCCAGGTGGCCTGGATCTCGCCGGTCGACGGCGCCGCCTTCCAGCCCGATGAGCCGTTCAACCTGTGCGCCCAGGTCTCCGACGAGGACAGCCTGGAGTGGCTCGAGCTGAGCCTGACCAGCAGCATCGACGACGTCATCTGGACCCACGACGACGGCTTCGACAGCTGCCCCAGCGGCAACGTGGGCCTGTTCCTGGGCCTGAGCGACGCCGACCAGGACCTGGTGCTGACCGCCATCGACACCCGGGGACGCGCTGGCCAGGCCACCCTGCGGCTGGTGGCGGACACCAACTCCGCGCCCTGGTGCGAGCTCCACACGCCCAGGGACGGCCACACCGCCGAGCTGGGCGACCTGCTCGACGTCGAAGCCAGCGTCGGCGACGCCGAGGTGGACCAGACCGAGCTCACAGTCCTGGTCCAGTCCGATCTGGACGGGGCCATCTGGAGCGGCACGCCGGACAGCGACGGCAGCATCGACACCACCTGGACACCGGGCGCGTCTGGGACCCACACCCTGACCCTCACCGTCCAGGACCCCCGCGGCAAGGCCCAGAGCTGCCAGGCCGCGGTGGTCGTCGACCTGTGCCAGGACCTGGACCTGGACGGCGTCACCAGCTGCGACGGCGACTGCGACGACGACGACGCCACCAGCTACCCGGACGCCCCCGAAGAAGCCGACGGCGCCGACAACGACTGCGACGCCATCACCGACGAGGGCACCGTGCTCTACGACGACGACGGCGACGGCACCAGCGAGGTCGACGGCGACTGCGACGACGACGACGCCAGCGTGTACGAGGGCGCCCCCGAGACCGCCCACGACGGCATCGACCAGGACTGCGACGGCGGCGATCTGATCGACGCCGACGCCGACGGCTACACCGGCTGGGAGAGCGGCGGGGTGGACTGCGACGACACCGACGCCAGCGTCTACCCCGGTGCCACCGAGGTCTGGTACGACGGTATCGACCAGGACTGCGGCGAAGACAGCGACCTGGACGCCGACGGCGACGGCTTCGACAGCGACGACCACGGCGGGGACGACTGCGACGACGACGACATCTGGGTGAACCCCGACGCCACCGAGACCTGGTACGACGGGGTCGACGCCGACTGCGACGGGTGGAGCGACGACGACGCCGACGGCGACGGCCACGACGCGACCGAGCAGGGCGGCGACGACTGCGACGACGTCGACCCGACGGTGTCCCCCAGCGCCACCGAGGCTCGCGACGGGCTGGACAACGACTGCAACGGCGCCTGCGACGAGGGCCTGATCAGCGAAGGCGAGCTGGTCGTCACCGAGGTGCTCCAGGACCCCGACGCGGTCAGCGACAGCGCCGGCGAGTGGTTCGAGCTGCACAACCCCACGGCCATCGACATCACCATCTGTGCCGACTGGACCTTTGCCGACGAGGGCATCGACAGCTTCGTCCTGCCCTCGGACACCCAGGTCCTGGTCCCCGCCGGGGGCTACGCCGTGTTTGCCCGCGAGACCGACACCGGCACCAACGGCGGCGTGCCCGCAGACCACGGCTTCGCCACCGGCATGCAGCTCGCCAACGGCTCCGACGAGCTCGTGCTCCTGCACGGCGCCACCGAGGTCGACCGGGTCGCCTGGGACGACGGCGCCACCTTCCCCGACGCCACCGGGGCCAGCATGAGCCTGGACCCGGGCAAGCTGACCGCCGACCAGAACGACGAGGGCGAGGCCTGGTGCACCGCCACCAGCAGCTACGGCGACGGGGACCTGGGCACGCCGGGGGCGGCGAACGACGGCTGCTGAGGGCGGCCACGCGGCAGGGCCTCCTGAAATTCGCGCCCGGCAGACCCCTTCTCCAGGGTCTCGACGACACCGTTCCGTTCGTCGTGACCCTGGAGGTCCTCATGCGCCTCTCGCCCCTTCGCCGCGGCCTGGCCACCCTCTGCCTGTGGTTTCTTCCCCTGAGCGCGTGGGGACAGGACCAGACACCGTGCGAGTACCGCATCTTGCTCGAGTCCTACGAGGTCGGTGCGTCCCTGGCCGTGGAGACCCAACCAGAGCTGATGTTCGGCTTCGACTGGGGCCAGGGGCTGCGCACCCTGGACTTCACGGCAGCGAACCTGATGGACGGGACCACCGCTGTGGTGATGCGTGAGCTCGGCCGGTACCGGGTGCCCTGCGAAGGGTCAGACACCTTGGACGTCGCGATCACGGTCCGGGAGCTGGACGGCGTGGATGACGGCATCGCCACCTCGACCCGACTGGGCGAGACCATCTGCCTGAACGTCGATCAAGAGACCTGCCCCCTCGACCAGGACTGGCCGGCCATGACGATCCTGGCAGAAGGGGAGTCCTGCGACGAGTCCTGCTACTCGATGGTCATTGGCAACCATGTCTATGACCCGATCGAGGGGGCGGAGTTCTGGAACACCTGCGTGCTCTCCCAGCTGAATGGCGACTGCCTCTGGTGCGCCGAGGGCGACGCCCAGCTCTCGTTCCCCCTGACCTGCCTCGCAGGCGCTACGCCGGCCTGGTCCCAAGAGGTCACGGTGGACGTGAACGATCCCACGCTCGGCGTGTGGCGTCACCAGGTGACCCTCGAGCTCCTCATCGAACCGGTGACCGACGCCATGTATCCGTCCTGCACCCCCCACTCCCTGCCCGGCGGGACGACCCTCTCCTGTCTCTTCGACGCCGCCGTGACCACCCTGGACCATGCCAGCTCGCCGGGGCTCGACGGCATGCGGGACTTCCAGGTCACGGCGCAGGGTACGGACGACAGCTGTGGGGGGGAGCTGTGCTCCGGGAGGGCCGGTGCCGTGGACGGCCTGCCCGTGGGGCAAGAAGCCTTCATGCCCCTGGGCCTGCCGATCGACAACGTGCAGTGCGGCGAGAGTGTCACCCTGGACCTGACGGCCCAGGTCGCCAAGACCGATGGCTCCGGCTCCCAGGGCGACGTGGCCGTCAGCCACGAGCTGACCTGTCCTCCCGAGGACCTCAACGGGTCGCAGGCCACACACGTCGTGTCCCTCCAGACCGACGACGGCACCCACGACGGCGACGTCTCGCTGGACCTGGGCCACCGGCTGGCCGACACCAACTACTGCGTGCCCTACAAGGAGCGGTGCAGCTTCACCGTCGAGGTGACGGACCTGACCCATGACTGGGCGCTGATCGTGGACAGAAACGGCTTCTTCAACGGTCGGACGTGGGTGGGTGCCGACACGTCAGTCCTCCGCGCATGGGACCTGGCTGTCGGCTGGAACGAGCCGGACCCCCACATGGGATCGCACCTGTGGATGCTCGCAGAGGGCCAGAGCGCCGATATCGTGCTGGGCGGAGAAGTGACCGAGCGGGACACGCTGATCGTGGCTCGCGACGACCATGGCTTCTTCCTGCACACCCAGCCCATGACCTGTCCGCCGAGTGCCTGGGTCACGAGCGCGGTCGTCCCGGTGGACCTCCTCGACCGCTGGGGCAACACCGCCCACAGCGTGGGCCTGACGGTCGATGTCACCTGGAACAACCCGTGGTGAGCGCGGCGGGTGCGAGCGGGATTCAGCCCAGGAACTGCACCACGCCGATCAGGCCCTCCCACTCTCGGTAGCGAACCAGCAGGATCCCCGTTCGGCGCTCGCCGGTCTCCGAATCGACCCGCCACCAGTGCTCTTCGTCCACACAGTGCCCGCCGTGGTCCAGGCGGCTGGGCACGGTCGCGCCGAAGCCCCCTGCTGCGAACAGGTCCGCGTAGCGCGCCCGGAAGGCATCGCGGCCCTCGCAGTCCAGCTCCTCGCCGTCGAACATCTGGACGTGGGGGTGGTAGCAGGCGCAGAAAGCGTCCAGGTCGGCGGCGTTGTACGCCGCGAGCTGGCGGTCGGCGAGGTCGGTGATGACGGACATGGACCGGCCCGGTATCCCGAGTGGGTGAGGGAGTTCGTCCGGGGACTAAGGCAGGAGCCCCTCGGTCAGGTCCCCCAGGTCCATGGCCCGGTAGCC
>CAZFLE010000071.1:0-35188 GCA_964519895.1 uncultured Enterobacterales bacterium
GCTCTACCTGGCCGGCGAGACCAGCCCGAACCCCTTCTACCTGCCGGCGTGGGAGCTCTTGAACTCCTACAACCCGGTCGGCGGGACCTGGTGGGGCCACTGCAACGGCTGGGCCGCCGCCGCCATCCTTACCCACGAGCCCACCGAGAGCCTGAGTTCCACGTGGAACGGCGAGTCGGTCGAGTACACGACCGCAGACCTCAAGGGTCTGATGACCGAGTCGCACTATTCCACCTACAGCCGCTTCTACGGCAAGCGGTACTACAAGGAGGGCGACGACCTGACCGACCTGACCCCCGCGGCGTTCACCAAGCTGGTCACGTTCTACATTCGGGACCAGGGTGTGCCCATCGTGTTCGACACAACGGCCACCGACGCCGTCTGGAACTTCCCCGCCTGGAAGGTCGAGCTGGTGACCGACGAGACCACCCCCGCCGGCGCCGAGGACCTGATCAACGTGAACACCGCCGACGCCGCCACCCTGGACGAGCTGCCCGGCATCGGCTCCTCCAAGGCCGCCCGCATCATCGAGCACCGGGAGTACTACGGGCCCTTCCAGACCGTCGACGAGCTCGACGACGTCTGGGGCATCGGCAGCAGCACCCTCGAGGACATGCGTCCTTACGTGACCGTCACGCCGCTGGAGCGCACCTTTGACGTGGTGGCCGAGGTCACCTTTACCACCGACGGCGTCGACGAAGAGTTCATCGACAGCGGCTCCGAGCCCGAGAGCTTCACCGAGACCTGGGGCTACACCCTGGTGACCGACTCTGAAGGCACGGTGCTCCGCGGGACCTGGGACGTCGAGGACAAGCACCCGGACTTTGCCTGGATCCCCTACAACAACCCCCGCACCGCCAGCAGCGGCAGCTCCGAGAACCCGTACCTGCCCTACGGCGATCTGTTGACGCTCATGGGCTCTGACTACGAGCGCGAGTAGTGCAGGGGGCTCTCCTGCTCGCCCTGGTCGCATGCAGCGGCCCGGGCGGAGACGACACCGCGGACCTGGGCGACCTGGTGGGCATCCTGGTCACGCCCGAGGCCGTGGTGGTCCCCGTGGGCAGCGACGCCCAGCTGACCGCCAAGGGCCTCTACGACGACCGCACCAGCCGGGACATCACGGCCGTGGTCACGTGGACGTCGGACAACAGCGGCGTGGCCAGCGTCTCCGAGGGCCTGGACAGCGAAGGGGTCCTGAGCGGCACGTCGGTCGGCGAAGCCACCGTGACAGCGTCCGTCGACGGCATCGACTCGGTGCCCGCCCGGATCACCGTCACCGACGCGGCGCTCCTGGGGCTCACAGTCGAGCCGGGGGAGCTCACGGTCGAACAGGGCAGCGAGGTCCAGCTCCAGGCCATGGCTGCCTGGTCCGACGGCAGCCGGGGCGATGCCGCGGGCCAGGTCCGCTGGATCACCGGCGATGGATCTGTCGCACAATTGGGCGCCGGTGGCGTGCTGGTTGCGGCCGGCACGGGGACCACGACCATCCACGCCGAGTGGAACGACGTGGCGTCGGCCGACGTACCGGTCGAGGTGCTCCAGAGCGCCAGCCCGGACCTGCGCATCTCCGGCGTCGAAGGGGTCGCCGGCACGGACGACGTGACCCTGACCGTGACCCTGACGAACGACGGCACCGCCGGGGCCGCGTGGTACTGGGTCGACGTCTTCCTGGACCCGTCGGGCACACCTGGGCCCGAGGACTACGGCGACGCCTATGGACTGGTCGAGTACACCGGTCCCGGAGACTCGATCACCGGCAGCTTCACCCTGCCCGCGTCGGCCGGTTCCCACCAGATCGCCGCCTATGTGGACCTGGTGGGCGAAGTCGAAGAGTCCGACGAGTCCAACAACAGCTGGAGCGGCTCGATCACGGTCGACGACGCCAGCAACGACGGACCGAACATCGCGATCACCTACTTCGACTGGATCGCCGACGAGACCAGCATCTACTACGCCGTCGACGTGACCAACACAGGCGCCGAGAGCGTCGCGGAATTCTACGTCGATCTGTACATCGACCAGACCAGCGAGCCCACGGTGCCCAGCGACGGCGACGAATTCGTGACCGTCACCAGCCTGGACGCCGGCGAGACCCTGTTCGCGGACTTCTTGGTCGAGACCTGGTGTGCTTATTGCTGGTCCTGGATCCTGGCCGACAGCTACGACGAGGTGGCCGAGACCGACGAGACCGACAACGTGGCCGGGCCGGTCGAAGTCGAGAGCCCCTGACCACGCTACGCTGGGCACCATGGGTGTGCTCCGCTACGGCCTGCGCGTGTCCTGGGCCGCCGTCTCTGCGCTGCCCCGGCGCTGGCTGAAGGGGCCGGGGCACCCGGCTTGGACCTGGCGGGCCGAGGTGGTGGGTGCGGTGGCCCGGGCGGCGGCCCACGGTGTGGTCGGCGTGCCGTTGAAGCGCATTCGGGCCGGCATGCTGGGGGCCAATCGGCCGGGCGCCATGAGGCGCAGGGTGCAGCACTCGGTGACCCAGCTCGCCGGCCGACCCGCCGAGGTGCACGTGCCCCGGGGCTGGACCGACGACCGGCCCACGGTGTTGTACCTGCACGGGGGGGGCTATGTGCTCGGCAGCCCGGCCACCCACCGGGACCTGATCTCCCGGGTGGCGTGGTCGACCGGGTGCCGCACGGTGGCGCTCGACTACCGCCTGGCCCCCGAGGCGCCCTACCCGGCGGCCCTCGAGGACAGCCTGGCGGCTGTCGCAGAATTGAGCGCCGACAGGGACCGCACACAGCTCTGGCTGGCGGGCGACTCAGCGGGCGGCGGCCTGTCCCTGGCGACCTTGATCGCGCTGCGAGACCGCGGCGAGCCCCAGGTCGGTGGCGCCTTGCTGCTGTCCCCCTGGGTGGACCTGACCGACGCCGGGCTGGACCCCAGCGTCGACAACGATCACGACTACCTGTGCAGCGATCTGCTCAAGATGTGCTCGGGGCACTACACGGACTCCGACCGCCACGACCCGCTGGTGTCTCCGGCGACAGCCGACCTGACCGGGCTGCCACCGCTGATGATCCAGGCGGGGGGTGCCGAGATCTTCCTGCCCCAGGTCCGGCAGCTGGCCGAGCGCGCCCAGGACGCCGGGGTCGAGGTGGTGCTCGAGGTGCGCGAGGGCATGGTGCACGTGTTCCAGGCCTTTTGCATGTTCCTGCCCGAGGCCCGGCAGGCCGTGAGGTCCCTGGGGACATTCCTGCGACAGCGCTGGGCCCAGGACTGACCGAGCCCGGTTCAGGGCTGCCGAAGTCGCAACACCACGACCACGTGGGTCAGCAAGAGCCCCGGGACCACCACCGCGACCAGGTAGTAGACCGCGCCGAGGTGGGCAGGCATGACCCCGTGCAGCAGGATGTTCGCCGTCGCAAGCCCCAGGTCCGCCAGGCCGATCACGGAGAAGAGCCACGCCAGAGGCACCCCCAGCGACGAGCCCCGCCGCAGCGCGACCGCTGCCGCTCCGGCCGCAACCGCCGCCGCCAGGTCGCCATAGGCACCCGGCACTGCAAAGCCTGCGGGCAAGTCGTTCACGACCCCGGGGATCAAGAACGCGAGCCCATTGACCCGGGTGGTGTGAAGCAGGAGCAGAGGCACCAGGGCCGCTGCCTTGTCCATCTTCTTGACCTTGGGCCAGACATACCAGGCCAAGACGGCCGCCCAGATCAGCATCGATCCCGAGACGTTGAGGCCGAAGTGGAGGAGATCGCTGAGGTCCTGGCTCATGCTGCCCCCTGTGTGGTGTCTCGGCCCGAGCCGGGCATGGCCAGCGGGACCGGGGGTCGGCCCGTGGTGACCCAGCCGTCGAGGGCATCGAGCATGGCTTCGAACACCCCAGCGTATTGCAGCAGCACCAGCGGCTCGGCCAGCGTGCCCAGGGGTCCGAAGCAAGTCCGGAAGGCCATGGAGAGCACGACCCGGCAGCGGTCGTCCGGGAGCACCTCGACGCGAACCGCCGCGGACAGGTCCGCGAGGGGCGCCGGCGGACCCTCCAGGAAGTCGATGGCGATGACCATGCGCCGGCCGGGGTGGTCCCACTCCGTGACGGTCTCTCGGATGGCCATGCGAGGACCGAAGCGGCAGTCTCGGGCGGCGCCGACGCCGTCGACCGGCCCCCCCGCCACCACTTGGGCGTCGGTCATGTAGGGGTGCCAGGCGGCCACACCGGCGTAGTCGGCAAACGCGTTCCAGGCAGTGTCTGCGGGCACGGCCAGCTCACGGGAGCGGCTCAGCCTGTCCCGGCGCTCGGCACGAAGAGACCGAGTGCCCAGAAACCACAGGATCGGAAAGAGCCACTCGAACACCGTCGCCACCACAGCCGGCCCCGGGGGCACGCCCACGAAAGCGATCTCCGCCGTCCGAATGGCCGCCCCGACCAGGACCCCCGCCATGATCAGGTCCACCCAGGCCAGCGAGCGCCGCAGGTGGACCGCGGCGTAGAGGAAGAGGGCGGCGATTGTCGCCGACGTCACTCCCCAGTAGCGGATGTCCGAGTCCAGGAGCAGGCTGCTGCCCCCGTCGGGGAGCCACAATTCACCGAAGGGACCGCCGGCGCCTGCACCGGTCAGTGCTGGCCAAGCGAACCGAACCCCATAGACGATGGCGAACAGCACGAGCAGGACTCGGGGCATCGCATGACCTCCTGAGCCATCTTAGTGTCTCGCCCGCAACGCCCGGGAAGACGGAGGGTGAGCCCCGTTCAGAGCTCGCCGACCACGTCACAGGAAGGCAGCCGCTCGGTCACCCCGTCCACGAAGTCGCTGGGGCTGAGCACCTGGTCATCCGGGCCGTCCCAGATCTGGTGCATCCAGAAGTCGGCTTCGCCCAGGGTCATCGGATCCGGATCGTGCCAGCTCCGGCCGGGTTCGTAGACCAGGTAGACGTCCCACGCGAGGTTCAGGCCGTGATCGTCGGCCAGCCCTTCGGGCAGCACCAGGTCGCCGTCGTACCAGACCCGCAGGTCCTGCCGAGGGCTCAGCGGCGTGTTGTCCAAGGCGTCCTGGACGGTGTCATAGCCCGGGTAGAGCGGCACCCAGACCACGTCCCAGGCGATGCGAGGGTCGTCGAGCTCGTCGGCCAGGTCGATCATCAAGGCCGCCCCGGCCTCGCAGGGTCCTCAGCCGGGGGCCGTGATGGCCACGACCCGGACCAGGTCCTGGTTGGCGACGAAGCGGGCCCGCAGGTCTTCGAGGTCCTCGCTCAGCGGCGCATCGGGGGCCTCGGCCCGGCGCTGGCACCGGGACTGCACGCCCTGGTCTGGCAGGAGCGGATCGGCCGCAGAGGACTGGGCCGACGGGGTGTCGACGTCGACGTCGACGTCTACGGGGGCACAGGCCAGCAGGGTCAGGGACCAGAGCATGATCCAGGCTACCCTAAAGACCGCCCAGGTGTAGGTCGAACCCGGCCAGCCGTAGGCGGGCGTACTCCAGATAGTCGAAGTCGATCGGGGAGTAGCGCGCCTGGACCACCGCCCAGGTCCCCCACCACAGGTGGTCCGGCAACACATAGAAGTCCACGGCGCGGGAGAAGTCCGAGACTTCGTCGGGCGTGGCCCCGTGCCCCAGGTAGTGGCTGATGAAGTCGTCGCGGTCGTCGCGAGAGGGGAACCCGGCCTCGAAGTCCGAGTCGAATCCGGCGTACTCGCAGAAGTGGTTGGCGACATCGAACGCAGCTGGCGCTGTTCCACCGTACTCGTAGTCGACGAAGTGGACCCGATCCTGGATCGCGTTCGTCAGGACGTTCCCGGAGAGCAGATCGTTGTGGGCCAGGACCGAACGGAACCCCGCCTCCCAGCCCGGGCGCCCGGCGTGTGTTCGCCTGAGCTCGCCCTCTCGCTGTTCGAGTGCCCGCAGGTGCTGTGCGTACTTCGCCAGGTCCAGCTGATCCCGCAGTGCGGCCTGGTCGCCGGTGAAGTCGACCTCTCGTGCGGTCTGCATCCACCCGGACAGCGTCTGCCAGAGCTTGGGGCCGCCGGCCGGGGCGGGCAGCGCGTGCATCACACGGAGCCTGCGGGCGATCAGTCGCCGGAGCCCCGGCTCGCCCATCTCCTGGGGCGCCAGGGCGCGGAAGCCCTCCAGCCAGCCCTCGACCCGGCCGTTGGCGAAGCGCCCGTGGTAGGTCGGCGCGAAGCCCTGGCGGCTGAGCGCCGCGAACAGGCGGTTCTCCCCCTCCCGGTCGATCACCACCTCGGTGTTGTCCCCGTAGATCCGGACCAGCAGCGGGGGCCGGCCGACGGACTCCAAGCGGAAGAGCAGGTTGGTGATGCCCCCGTGGACCGGCTGCACCGCCGCGCCGTCCGCGTCGGCCCAGTCCGGCACGATGGCGCGGACCAGCGCGAGCAGGTCCGCGTCGAGCGATGGGGACCGGGGATCCACGGCCACCGGGAGCACCCGCTCAGGGTTGTCGAGGAAAGGCATGATCATCGCTGCTCGGGGGTCTTGTGGACACGTTCTCCTGCAGATACCTTTGAGCCCGGCCTCCCGCATGTTGAAGCAGGCAGCGCGAGGCACCCCGGGGGAGATCCGTGCAGACCCAACAGCAGAGCACCCCGACCCAGAGCCCAGACGTCGCGACCCAGCAGGGCACGGCCGGCCCCCAGGCTGGCGCCGGTGGCGCGGCGAGCGGTGCGAGCAACCAGGACCGCCTGGCGGACATGCGGGCCTCCGAAGAAGAGGAAGCCGCGGGCGAGGAAGAGGTCGAGCAACAGGACGCCGAAGGCGAGCTCCAGGCCGACAGCGACCAGGACGAGCCCCCCGAGACCGATGCCTCTCCCGAAGACGCCGCCCAGGAGAGCGACGCCGAGGAGCCGGAGACCCCGGAGTCCGACAACACCGAGGCCGCAGCCGAGCAGGAGGGCGAAGCCCAGGGCGAGCAAGCGGCCAGCGAGGAAGAGGTCCAGGCCACCGAGGCCACCCCCGAAGCGCCCGCCGTCGACGACGCGGGCCGGGCCGCAGGCGCCGCGTCGACCCTGAGCACCGCCGTCACGGGGCTGGGCGCCATGGACACCGTGGACTTCGCCGGCGTCGACGTGGGGGCGCTGTTCGGCCCCGACGCCAGCCCGGAAGAGTTGCGCGAGGCCGACGCCCGCTTCCAGGGTGAGCGGGCCTACAGCGCCGCGGCCATCGACGGCTTCGTGGCCAACGTGGCCGTGCGGGCCCAGGACCTGGACACCCAGGGCCAGCAGCTCCAGGCCCAGCTGACCGCCGCGTCCGCCCAGGCCCAGGCCGCGGTCCAGGCCGAGCTGGCCGCCAGCATCGCCGCGGTCACAGCCGGCATCGACGGCATGATCAGCCAGGCCCGGTCCGCCGCCGAGGGGCTCCGAGGCACCATCCAGGGCGCCTATGACGCGACGGTCGCCACCATCGAGACCGCCTGCACCACCGGCCACGCCACCCTCGAGACGTCCCTGTCGGCCGCCGACGCCCAGATCGACGTCGCCGCCGAGGCCCAGATCGCCACCGTAGACGGGCTGTACGCCCAGTGCGGCCCCGCGTTCGCCGCTGCGGGAGACGCCGCCGGCCAGCTGGCGATGACCGAAGCCGCCGCCCGCTCGTCGTCGTATCTGGGCGGCAAGATCTGGCGCGAAGACGGCCCGCTGGACGGCTACCTGACCGACAACCGCTGCGACGCCCAGGCCGAGGCCGCGACCAAGGTCGGCGAGTGCTACCGGGACGAGCTCAAGAAAGCCGCCGACGAACAAGCCGACGCCGCCAGGGAGCGCCAGCCCACCGACGAAGAGGCGGTCTGGTCCATCGCCGACGAGACCCGGGCCCAGATCCTGGCCGCGTTCGACGGCGCCGCCGCGTCGCTGGACACCGGTCGCGACGACAGCCTGGCCAACGCCGAGTCCGTCCGCGCATCCCTGGTCAGCGGCGTGGACCAGGCCGAGACCGACACCATCGCCGGGCTGGAGGCCCACCGCGACACCACCACGTCGGCCCTGGACGCCCAGGCGACCACCGCGATCGACGGCATCATCGCCCTGGCCGACACCGGCAGCGCTGACCTGACCACCGCGCTGGCCGACGCCGCCACCGGCATCCAGACGTCGCTCCAGGGCCTGCTCGACCAGCTCGGGGGTGCCGACGCCCCGCCGCCCGACGCCGTCGACGAGGCCCTGGCCACCGCCGACGTCGAGATCCAGACGGCCATCGACTCGGTCCTGGCCGGGGTCGACGCCGGCAAGCAAGAGGTCCTGGCCGGGCTCAGCGACAGCCAGGCCCAGGCCATCACCGGCCTGCAGACCACCACCCAGGGCGCCCTGGATGGTGGCCAGCAGACCCTGGACGGCCTGTACGAGGGCCTGGCCGGGCTCGAAGCCGCGTCGGTCGAGTCCTTCGACGGCGTCGTGACCGCCCACCAGCAGACGGTCGACGACACGACCGACGGCCTGGACTCGGGCATCTGCGACCTGGAAGCGGGCCTGGACAGCGCCTACGGCACCTTGGGCGAACAGCTCAGCGCCGGCTTCACCCAACAGGCCCAGACGGTCCAAGACGGCCTGGAGAACGCGGTCCGCACCGACATGGGCCCGGCGATCACGACCGAAGCCCGCAAGGCCTACGACCAGGTCCAGCCCCGCTGGAAGTCCGTGCTCAAGTGGGTCCTGATCATCGCGGTCGTGCTGCTGGTCGCGATCGTGCTGGGTCCGATGGTGATCGGCGCCGTGACCGGACTGGCCGCGGGCATGGGCGCGAGTGCTGCCGTCGCGGGGGTGATCGGCACGGTGGTCGGTGGGGCCATCGTCGGGGCGGGCACAGCCGCGGCGACGACCGTCATCGACAACGGCTTCTCCGGCCGGGATCTGACCGAAGGCATCTGGCAGGCGATGGCCATCGGCGCTCTGGGCGGCGCTCTTGGCGGCGCCGGCGGACTGTTGACCAAGGGCCTGTCGGGCATGAGCCAGTTCGGCGCCAGCGTGGCGCTGGACATGGTGATCGACACCGGGATCAACATCGGGACGGGCAACTTCACCTGGGAGAACTTCGGCGTCGGACTGCTGATGAGCGCGTTCACGAACGGCATCAGCATGAACAGCCGGGTCCAGGGGTGGCAGCAGTCGAACATGGCCCGGGGCTACGGTGCTGGGTACAACGCCGGCCAGGGCCTGCACGGCCTGGCGACGGGGAATGCCTACGACGGGCCCTCCCCCACGATTCGGTCCGACCACGTCAACAGCGGAGACAGCGCCGGCGCCGGCAGCCCCTATGAGGGCAAGTGGAACATGCGCGGCGGTGGTCACAACGCAGACGCGATGACGACCCGGGCAGCGGACGACGGCTACTCCCAACAGACCGTGGCCACCGATCCGGTGAACGGCTCGACCATCCAGGAGTACACGCGCACCCAGCTCGACAATGCTGGCAACCCGATCCCCGACGCCACCAACCCAGGCCAGAACCAGACCCGTACGGTCCGGAAGTCGACCTTCCCGGACAGCATGGGCACCGCGGACGTCGACGCCGCCGGCACCCAGGTGCTCACAAACGCCCTGTCCGGGGCCCCGAACACCACGAACACGCCACCTGTCGGCAACGGCAACGGCAGCTTCTCCGGCACGGCCATCAGTCCCGACGGTCATCCGATCCCGGTCCAAGGTCACTACAAGATGGTCGACGGCGTGCCCCAGGTCGAGACGGTCTACCCCCAGTCCAACCTGAACGCGGGGACCTTCCCGGACCACGCCCCCACGCCATACACGTCACCCCCGAGCTACGGCAACATGGCGACGCCCCAGAGCTACCCCTCTCTCACCGATGATCAGGACCCGCAGTGACCGCAACTGACCCCGAGCTCCAGGCCGCATGGTCCTTCGTCCAGCAGGGGGTCGCCGCTCACGACTTCGGTCTCGAGCAGCTCCGCGACGCGCTGATCTCCGGCCACGAGCTCGGGGGCAATGTGTCCGGCATCGAGCGCCAGGGAGACCGGGTCCTGGTCTACTTCGGGGACGCCGAAGCGACCTGCCAGGTGGCCGAGCTGCTCGCCCTCGTGAACGACGCCATCGCAGAGCACGCCGCAACCGGGACCCCCGAAGACACGCCTGGGCCCGACCCGGAGCCCGAGCCGGCGTCGACCCTCGCCGAGCGTCTGGGTGCGGCCCTGGGCCTGGACCTCGAGGAGCTGGCCGGCGGGGACCTCGACAAATTCATGAAGACTCTTGGGCGCGTCGTCCAGGAGCTGCAGTCCGACGAGCCTGGGGCACGGGACCGCGCCCGGGATCAGGCCCGGGCCATCGCCGCCGACCTCAAGTCTCGCGGAATCGCCGGCGCCGAGCGGCTCGCGTCTCTTCCAGAACTCCTCCAGACGGCCCAGGACCAGCTCGACACCGAACGCCTGGCCGGCAACCTGCGCACCCTGGCCGACTGGCTCGAGGACCAGGACTCCGAGTCCGGAAAAAAGGTCGACGAGATCCTGGGAGCGCTGGAGTCCGGTTTGGGCAAGGTGCTCGGGTCCAAGGCGCGCCAGGACGCCGAACAGGACGAGCGCATCCGAACAGACGCCCGGTCGTCCATCGCCAACGCCCTGCGCAACCTGGGCCTGAAGGTCGACCCGCCCGACCGATGAGACTTCCAAGACTGATCGCTCGGGCCCGAAGCCTGACGCCTCCGGATGAGGGTCTCGCCTATGCCTGGCACGGCACCACGGAGGCCATGGACAGCCAGTGGGTGACACCAAGCTCACTGCGGCAACACCTGACCGCCAAGCGCGACATCGGAGTCCAGGAATACGACCTGGAATTCGTCGATGGCGGCGTGTTGGTTCACTTCATCAGCCGAGAGGTGCTGTGCGACCCCCAGGACATCATCGCGCTGCTCGACCGCGTCGAGTCTGGAGAGCCTCTCTGAGAGACCTGCCGAGCCCAAGAGGCCATCGCCGTCACTCCAACCCCACCAACCAAGTGATCGCCGGCTCGTCGCCGACCCCGGAGGACCCGAGCGCGACCGTCAGAACTCGCAGAGCGCCTGGCCTTCGGCGATGCAGGTGTCGACACCCGGGCCGCCGTCGGCGAAGTCGTTTCCGCTGCCACCGTCGATCACGTCGCTACCCAGACCGCCGTCGATGACGTCATCGTCGGCGCCGCCGTAGCAGGTGTCGTTGCCCTGTCCGGCCTGGATGGTGTCGTCCCCCTCCTGGCCGTCCAGATCCTCTGTGTAGTTCTTCGCCGTCTCGTGGGAACCCAGGATCTGGTCCGCCCCATCGCCGGCTTCGATCAGGCCGGACAGGCTCTCGAAGTCCGCCGACTGCAATGTCTCCGCGCCGTCGCGGAAGGCCACGTCGTCGTCGATGCTGGTGCCGTGGAGGAACACGGTATTGGCCCCGACCAGGTCGTCGTCCGTGACATCGGCCGTGCAGCAGAAGTCCTCGCCGTTGCTGGTGGTGCCCCACGCCGAGAGGGTGCGGGAGCTGCCGTTGTAGTGACTCACCACGACCCCGGACGGGCTGGCGGTACTGTCGGTCTCGCCCATGTCCAGATCGCAGAAGAATGTCCACGACTCCCCGTCCTCGTCGATGAAGCGGCAGACTTCGCGTTCCTCCTCGCCGTTGGAGACCGCACAGGTCTCGTCGACATAGCCCGAGGGGGCATCGCCGGACTCGCAGGCGAGGAGATCGGTGCCGGCCTGGGCGTTGTCCATCCCGGTGACGGCCAGAGTGAGGAAGAGTGTGTACGTACGCATGTCGACTCCTGGAGAGGGTCCGCCCCGGGGATTCGGGAACTAAACCGACTACCGCCGGACGGGGGGTGAGTGTCACGCGGCCCCCCACACCACTGATAGGGTCTGCCCCGATGTCCGACGACCGCGCCGCCCACGCTGCCATCTTCCTGGTCAGCGCCGCGGTCCTGGTGTTCCAGATCGCGCTGACCCGGGTGCTCAGCGTGGTGGTCTGGTACCACTTCGCCTTCCTGACCCTCTCGCTGGTCATGCTGGGCCTGGGCGCCCCGGGCATCTGGTTCTCGTTCATGAAGCGGCCCCAGCGGTGGCTCGGGCCCAGCCTGATCGCCGCCGGCGTGCTGCTCCCCGTCGCCACGGCCGTGGTGGTCAGTCGCGGCGCCCTGGCCCTCGAGGCTGTCGCCGGCCTGGTCATCCTGGGCGTGCTGCCCGCGCTGGTGGCCCTGGGATCGGCGGTGTGCCTGCTCCTGATGCGGGCCGCGGGGCCGGCCATCGGGCGCATGTACGCGGCGGACCTGGCGGGGGCCTGCGCCGGGGCCGTGGTGGCGATTCCCCTGATGCACGCGGTGCCGACCCCGAGCCTTGCGGCGGCCTGTGGCCTGCTCCCGCTGGTCGGGGCGGTGCTCCTGGGGGGCACGTGCCGAGCGCCCGCGGTGGCTGTCGGCGCGGTCCTGGTGGGCATCCTGGTCCTCACCGACACCTTCCAGGTCACCCACTCCAAGGCCTACGACGAGACCTCGCTGCCGCCCCTGGTCGAGCGTTGGACGCCGACCGCACGGCTCACCGTGTTCGGGGAGGGCTACGCTCACCTGGACGGGCACGACGCGGGCTTCGCTTGGGGCAAGGGCAGCCAGGCCCCGGCAGACGCGGCACCAGACCAGCTCTGGCTGGAGCAGGACGGCCACGCCGGCACACCGATCACGCGCTTCGACGGGGACCTGTCCGCGGTGGCGCACCTGCTCTACGACGTCACCACCGTCGGCACCCAGCTTCGATCGCCGGAACGGGTCGTGGTCATCGGGGCCGGCGGCGGTCGGGACATCCTGTCCGCTCTGCTGGGGGGGGCCACGGCGATCGAAGCGGTCGAGCTGAACCCGGCCACCATCGACCTGGTGAGCACCCGCTTCGGGGACTTCTCCGGCGACATCTACCACCACCCCGCGGTCACGGCCCACGCGAGCGAGGGCCGCAGCCACCTGACCCACCGAGACGGGCGCCGAGACCTGATCCAGATCTCGCTGATCGACTCCTGGGCCGCGAGCGCGGCCGGAGCCTATGCCCTGGCCGAGAACAGCCTGTACACGGTGGAGGCCTTTGGGCTCTACCTGGACCGACTCGCGGCCGACGGCGTGCTGTCCACGAGCCGCTGGCACAGCGAGCTCCCCCGGTTGTTGATCCTCGCCCGGGCCGCCCTGTTGGCGCGCGGAGCACCGAGCCCCGCGGACCACCTGCTCGTGGTCGGAGCCCAGGAGGTCGTGACCCTGCTGGTCTCGCCCACACCCTGGTCTGCCGCCGACCTCGCTGCCCTGGACCGGATCTGTCGGGAGCGGGGCTTCACCCGGCTGCTCCCCGGCCCGCCCGGCCTGCTCACGGACCTGGCCCATGGCCAGACGAAGACCCTGGCCGCCGCCGGCCTCAACGTGCGGCCCCCGACCGACGACAGCCCCTACTTCTTCCAGGTCCAGTCCCCCTTCGACCCGCCCCTGGACGACCCCGCCCTGGCTGGCCTGCCGATGAACAGCGAGTCCACGGACGTGCTGCGCCAGCTGATGAAGCGGGTGGGACTCGCCGCGGCCTTCCTGTTTGGCCTGCCCTTCGTGCTGCCTCAGATCCGCCGGGCTCTGGACGACGGCACGTCCGCGCTGCCCGGCTCGCTCTACTTCGCGGCCATCGGGGCGGGCTTCATGCTCTTCGAGGCTCTGCTGGTCCAGCACTTCGTTCTGCTGCTGGGCCACCCCTCCACCGCGGTCAGCGTCGTGCTGGCTTCGCTGCTGGCGGGCATGGGCCTGGGCTCGGCCGTCAGCCCACGCCTGGGGCCTGGCACCTTGGTTGCCCGAGGCTGGTTGGTGCCGGTGGCTCTGGCGGTGACGGTGGCCGTCCTGCCTGCCCTGTTCGCCGTGGCCCTGGCATGGCCCCTGGCCCTGCGCATCGCTCTGAGCGCGGCCCTGCTGGTGCCCGGCGGCGCGGTGCTGGGGCTGTGGTTCCCCGCGGGCATGGTGCACTTCGGCGACAGACGCAAGCCGTGGCACTGGGCGGTCAACGGCTTCTTCGGCGTGCTGGCCGCGGTGCTTTCCCTGGCGCTGTCGATGGCCTGGGGATTCCGCGAGGTCGGGCTCGTCGCGGCGGCCTGCTACGGGGTCGCGTGGATCAGCCTGCAGGGGCGTACCAGGAGCCGGTGACACCCCGGGACAGCCGGAGACACCCCTCGACGAGGAGGCGCCCTACATTGTGGGTGGAAGGACGGGCTGAGAAGCCTTGGAACCCCGGCCGCTCACGGAAGAGCAGGCCGGGGTTCCACCCTTCTGGACGCGCGATACGAAGCCCCCGTGCCGGCCACTCGCGACACCTACGACCCCGCCCTGACCCTGCGGCAAGCCCGGGCCGCCTACTTCGAGGCCAACGGGTTCGGAGCCGACGGCGGGTACAACAAGACCAGGGTCCACCTGAAGCTCGGCTGGATCCCCATGGTCATCCCCAACCCGCCCGCCAGGGTGGCCGCCGTGCGCTTCCACGACCTGCACCACATCGTCACCGGCTACCAGACGGACTGGCGGGGGGAGTTCGAGATCTCGTGCTTCGAGATCGCCGCTGGCTGCGGCGCCCTGTGGTTCGCGTGGCTCATCAACCTGGGCGGGGTCGCCGGCGGGCTGTGGCTCATGCCCCGGCGCTGCGCTCGGGCCTGGGCTCGAGGACGGGCCACCGGGGGCCTGTACCGGACGACCTTCGACGACGCGCTCCTGGACCGCACCGTAGGAGAGCTGACCACCTCCCTCGACCTGGACCGTGCGGATCCAACCCCGACCTCGACGGACTGGCTCGGGCTGGTCGGGACCGGGCTCGCGATCACCGCCGCCGGCCTGGCCCCGATCGCAGCGATCCTCGGTGGCCTGTGGGCCTGGCTGGCCTGATCAGATCCCCGCTCGCCTGAACGCACGCCGCCAGGGCTCCACGTAGGTCTTGGCCCCGCGGGCCCGCGCCGTGAAGATCTCGGCCTGACGGTAGAGCGGCAGCTTGCGCTTCCAGCGCTCCGAGGCAGTGGCGTCGGGGTCCAACAGAGCACCAAAGGCCGCCGCGCTCCACTCGGGGTGATCGTGGTGCCGACGCAGCAACGCCTCACAGGGCTAGGATGCTCTCATGTTGCTGAGCTCGCTGGTCCTGGCCTGCACCGGCACCCCGACGGACACCGGTAGACCGGCCCTGGACCTGCGCGCCGTGACCTTCAACACCGGCACGACCGAGGGCCTGGACCACGACGACGCCCCCGACGACGGCTACACGGCGGACCACGCAACGCTGTCGGACACCTGGTACGGAGACGGGCTGGCCTGGGTGCCTGCAGTGAACGCGACCCGAGAGTGGTTCGACACCACCCAGGCCGACGTGGTCGGGCTCCAGGAGATCTTCTGGTCCGACGCCTGCACGGACATCCCGCCCGAAGCCCACACCGACTTCGTCTGCGAGCACTGGACCGACGGTGACCCAACCGTGGCCCAGACGATCCTGGGCGACGGCTGGCAGGTCGCCTGCCACCCGGGCCACCCGGACAAGTGCGCGGCGGTGCGGCGGTCGTTCGGCACCTTCGACGGCTGCGACCAGGACTTCTGTCTGGAGGGCCTGGCCGGCGAGTCCACGCCGGGTTGCGGCTCGGGGGCCCGGGTGGCCCGCGGGCACATGACTCTGGCGGACGGCTCGTCGCTGACCCTGGTCAACGTGCACGGTACGTCGGGCTTCAGCAGCGACGATGAGGCCTGCCGCGTGGCCCAGGTGGACCAGGTCTTCGTGGACCTGGGAGACGGAGAGCCCGCGGCCAGCGGCGATCGCAACCTGGTGCTGGGGGACCTGAACACCGACCCGGGCCGCTTCACGGGCACTGACGCCAGCGCCGTGCGGTGGGGCGACTTCGTGGGCGACGGCCGCGCATTTGCCTGGCTCACCGAAGTGGGTTCTGACGCCCCTGGCTCCTATGGCGGCCTGGCCGACATCGACCACATGGCCAGCGACGTGCTGACAGGGTCGTGCTGGATCCCCGGCGTGACCGACGGCCACCCCGACGTGCAGGCCGCGACCTACTACGACCACCATCCCGTGGTCTGCGATCTGGTAGAGCCCCTTCCCTCTTCCGCCCGGGGGGGCAGGAACCCCTGAAACCTGCTCCTGGGGCGCCAATCCGGCCTCCAGAACCCCAATTCCGGGCCCAAGCGGAAGAACAGGCCGGCTCTGGCGGGCGAGGCGGAAGAAGACAAGGGCTCTGCCCGCCGATCCGGCCAAGAGAAGCCAGGTCTACCCCCAAAGCACGACGGCGGCCCCGACCCAGGGGGCCGCGGACCGCCGCGCGGGGCTCGCCCAGAGGGCGTCTACTCCCAGATGACCTTCTTCTTGGCGCCGTACCACTGCTCCATGTTGCCCTCGTACTGGCCCTCGATGGCGCCGCGACGGATCTTCATGGTCGGGGTCAGGTGGCCGTCCTCGATGGTCCAGCGGTCCTTGGCGATCACGATGAAGCCGACTTTCTCGAACTCCTCGATCTTGTCGTTGACCTGGGCGAGCAGGTCCTCCATGGCTGCGCTGACCTGGTCCTTGACGCCCGCGTCGTTGATCCTGGGCACCAGGTCCTCGGCCAGCTGCACGACCGCGTGGGTCATGGGCTGACCTGAGCCGGCCACCAGCGACAGCTCGATGTGGGTGTCGTTGTTGATGATGTTCTCGATGGGCGCCGGCGAGACGTACTTGCCCTTGGAGGTCTTGAAGAGCTCCTTGACCCGGCCGGTGATGCGCAGGCGGCCGGTGTCGTCGATCTGGCCCCGGTCACCGGTGCGCAGGAAGCCGTCGTTGGTCATGACCTCGGAGGTCTTTTCCGGGTCCTTGTAGTACCCGACCATCGTGCCGGGGCTCTTGACCAGGATCTCGTCGGTCTCGGAGAGCTTGCACTCCACGTCGGCGTAGGCGTGGCCGATGTAGCCGGCGCGGCCCTTGCCGGGCACGGTGATGTGGCTGTAGTTGAAGTTCTCGCTCATGCCGTAGCCCTCGAGGAGCTCCAGGCCGAGGTTGCGATACCAAGTCAGCAGCTCCGCCGGGATGGGCGCCGAGCCGGAGCCCGCGAACCGCACGTGGTCCAGACCCAGGTTGCCCAGGATCTTCTTCTTCACGATGCCGGAGAGGATCGGAATCTTAAGGAAGGTCTCGAGCTTCTTCTTGGGCATCTTGGAGAAGACGCCGAGCTGGAACTTGAGCCACAGGCGCGGCACGGACACGAAGATTGTGGGCTTGGCCCGGCCCAGGTCCTGGACGAAGGTGTTCAGGCTCTCGGCGAAGTAGAGCGTGCTGCCCGCGTAGAGCGACACGCACTCGCTGAGCCACCGGTCCATGCCGTGGGCCAGGGGCAGGTAGCTGAGGGCGCGGTCCTGGGGGGTCACGCCGAGCATCTTGACCAGACCGACCGTGGGGGTCGAGATGGTGCGGAAGCTGTGGAGCACGCCCTTGGGCACGCCGGTGGAGCCCGAGGTGTAGATGATCAGCGCCTGGTCGTCGGCGTCGCGGGTCGGGTTGCCCTCGATGGGCTCGCTCTCGGCGATGACGTCGGCCCAGTTCGGCAGGGCCGAAAACGACGCCGGCGAGTTCGGGAAGCGGATCTGGGGCAGAGTGTCCGGCATGCCCTTGTTGATCTCGTCGACCCCGTCGAGCTTGCCGATGAACACCAACTTCGCGTCGGAGTGGCCCAGGATGTAGGACACGGTCTCGGCATTCAGCGTGGGGTAGAGCGCCACCGACACGTGGCCGGACATCCAGATGGCCAGGTCGGTCGCGATGAACTGCCAGCAGTTCTTGGAGATGATCGCGACCTTGGACTGGGGCTCCCAGCCCTGGGACTGCAGGTAGCCGGCCAGTCGGCGGGCGTGGTCCAGCACCTGGGACCAGGTGTAGGTGTCGACCTGGCCGCCGCTGTGGGGCTGGTGCATGTAGATGTCATTGGGGCGCGCAGCGCAGTGGGAGTAGAAGCGCTGCAGCAGCAGGTTGTCGTCGGTGATGCCAGACATGGAGACCTCCGGAGAATTCGGGGGCCCTCCTATCCGACTAGCCGGCCCGGCGGGACCGCTTCTCGGCGTACATCCGGGCGTCCGCCGCAGCGACCGATCCGTCGAGGCCCCGGGTCGCATCGAACCGGGCCGCCCCGATGCTCAGGGACAGCGGGTACTCAGGGGGCGTCGCCGACGAAGCGTTGTACAGGGCGATGCAGTCCTGGATCCGGCCGCACACCAACTCCGCGGACTCCCGGTCACAGTTGACCAGCACCACCAGGAATTCGTCCCCGCCCATCCGGAAGACGTGGTCCGACGCCCTGACGGTCTGCCGAAGCAGGCGGGCCGTGTTCACCAGCGCCTCGTCCCCGGCGTGGTGTCCCAGGTCGTCGTTGATGCGCTTGAGCCCGTCCAGATCGGCGGCCAGGAGCCACAGGGTCTGCCCCTGACGGCGGGCCAGCGACGCCGTCGGCGGGAAGACCTCGGCCAGGAAGCGGCGGTTGTGCAGGCCGGTCAGCGGGTCCCGGATGGCCTGCTGACGCAGGCCGTGGGTGCGGGTGCTGAGCTGGTGGGCCAGGATGAGGGCGTTCTCGCGGAGCGCTGCCACCGGGTCCGCAAGGGCCTGGCGCAGGACCCCACAGTCGTAGCAGGAGCGGGCGTCCGGCGGTGTGTCCGCCATCACCGAGCAGCCCTGTGTGCCGGCAGCGAGCCAGCAGCGCCCACCTTCGGGGGTGGCCCCGGTGTCACACAGGAGGGCGTCGGGAAAGGCGAGGGCTTCCGGATCACCGGCCAGGGGATCGACGAAGCGCCGGATGAAGGCCTGGAGTTGTTCGTTGAAGTTCGGGATCGTCAGATCGCCAGCGCTGTGCATCTCGTCTTCTTCCTGAGACTGTGGTGCCATGGCAGGGAACCCCCGGGATCCGGTGATGACCCCGTCGGATCTCACATGGGCGATCTTCAGGAAATCCGCACCGGCGGGCTCTCGCCACGCGGCAGCAGGCCGCCCCTCGACAAGCCTTCGAGGGCCCGGTCCACGTTGGCGAAGCGGCCGGCCGGGTCCTTGCTCAGCACGCGGCGCAGCCAGGGAACCAGGCTCTCCGGCGCGTCCTGTGCCGGCTCGAAGTCCGGCAACGGTGCCTGGAGCTGGGCCATCCGAGTGCCCACCTGGGACGTGCGCTTCAGCGGCCAGCCCCCGGTCATGAGCCGCCAGATGGTGCAGCCCAGCCCGTAGAGGTCCGTGGACGGCCCGAAGTCGCCGACCCGACCCTCGACCTGCTCGGGGGCCATGCAGACCGGCGTGCCGGCCCACGGCATCAGCGTCCGGGTCCGGACCTGGGGGCGCAGGGCCAGCCCGAAGTCCGCCAGCATCACGTCGCCGTCGTGGTTGACGAGCATGTTCGACGGCTTGAGGTCCCGGTGGACCACACCGCGCCGGTGCAGGTGGTCGAGGCCCTCCAGGATCTGCACCACCGGGGTGGCCAGCTCGGACCACGACCAGGTGCGCGTGCGGTGGTACAGGCTGCCTTGGGCCATTGGCATGGCGTACCAGGGCGCCCCGGCCCGGGCGAGACCATGGCGCACGAGCTTGCTGGTCGACGGGATCTCGCCGACCCGAGCCACGGGCACAACCCTCGGGTGGCGGGTCAGCCGCAGGAGCCGGATCTCCTGCTTGAAAGCCCGGACCTCGGCACCGTCGGCGCTGGTGGACGTCAGGATCTTCACCGCGACCGGGGTGCGCTGGGGTCCCAGGAGACCGGTCCAGACCTGGGACATGCCTCCCTGGCAGAGGGGCCTGAGCAGGCGCAGGCTGCCAAGCTCGACCGAAGAGGCGAGTGGCGCGGTTCGAAGGGCAGATGTGTGCATGACGAGCCCCCCCGGGGCTGGGGAGACAACGGGACCTTCGGTCGAATTCCCTCCCACCGCCGGCCGGCCCGGCCGGACACCTGCCTCCCCAGGTCGCTACACTCCCGCCATGTCCATGATCCTGGCTCTCTTCGCCCTCGCTATCGCTGCCGACTGGACCCCCCTGGCGGGCACCTGGGTGCACAGCGGCGTCCAGGCCGAGCTCACCCTGAGAGATCAGGCCGTCGCCCGAGCAGCCGACGAGTTCAACCTGCTGATCCGGGGTGTCGCCGAGCCCAGGCTGCAGAAGTCCGCCCCCCGGCCCAGCGGCTACTTCATCCACGTCGACGGCGACCAGATCACCATCGGCATCGCTGGCAAGACCCCCAGGACGTCGACCCTGGGCGCGCCACCCAGCCAATTCGTGCCCGACGGCGACGACAAGCCGGTCAAGATCCAGCGCCTGGAGCAGGGGGAGTCCCTGGTGTCGATCGTGATCGGCGAGAACGGCACGCTGTCGTCGAGCTTTCGGCGGGTCAAGGACAAGCTGGTGGTGAGCTACCGGGTGACCAGCGACAAGCTGGACGACCCGGTCACCTACCGACTCACCTTCGTGCCCGCCTCCTGATCAGAGCCCAGTCCCGTCCGCCCGGGTCCCTGGCGAGTACAGCGCCTCTGCCACCGAGCTGTGCAGGACCCACTCGCCGGTCAGCTCGGGCGAGCGGGTCAGCGAAGTGCCCACGTCGAGCAGGTTCTCGGCGTAGTGCGACGCCGCGCACGCGACCCCTTCGCAGTCCCCCCACGACGCCTGGAGCACCGTGGCACCGGCGGCGTCCCGCAGCGTGACCACGTCGCCTTCACCGCTCAGGCTCAGCCGCCCCCCCCAGTCGACCTGGGCATCACCGAAGTCGCCCAGCGCGGCGCCGCCCCCGAACAGCACCAGAGTGCCGCCGGCCGGGAGCTCCGTGCCGGGCAGCAGGGTCGCGACCCCGCTGCGAGCCACGTCCGAGATCGTCCACCCCGCCAAGCACAGCGGGTCAGAGCCCCCGTTGTAGAGCTCCAAGAACTCGTCCTCCGAGCCATCCAGACGGCCGTCGCCGTTGGCGTCGCCAGAGAGGTCAGGCGCCGGGTCGGCGTGCAGTTCGTTCAGCACCAACGCCCCAGCATCGGCGGCTTCGGACGGCTCACAGCCATCGCTCCAGGACTCGTCGGGCCCACGGAAGAGCGCCCAGCCCGCGGTGCTGGCCACGTGGTCCTTGCTGTGGCCGGCCTGGGGGACGACCTGGAGAGACCAGCCCAGGGTCACGCCCAGAGCATCGGCCTGGGCCCGTCCCGCAGCCACGTGGAACTCGCCGCGGGCCAGCCTGTGGGCGCCCTGGGCCTCGGCCTCGTCGGAGCCCCGGACCTCGCTGTCTTCCTCGGACGTGGCGGTGTCCAGCTCGCCGACCATCACGATCAGGCCCTGGCCGAGTCCGGCCTGGAGGTCCGTCGCGTTGACCGGGGAGCCCTGCAGGCCGTAGGGCACGTGGGTGTTCTCGTCGTCGAAGTCCCCCCAGTCGGGCAGGGTGTACCAGCCGGCGTTGGCCGCCGCGACGCGCTCGACCCGCGCGTGGGGCAGGAAGAGCACCAGCCGCTGCAGGAACTGGGAGCCCGCGCTGTGCCCAAAGGCGTGGTAACGGCAGACCTGGCTGCCGAGCTGGTCCTTGATCCCCTCGAACAAATGCTCCAGCTCCGAGAAGACATAGTCACTCGGCGCACGCCACTCGTCGGGGTCGTAGACGCCGCCGTCCGGCACCACGCCGGTGCCGACCCCCAGGGTGTAGTCGTCGGAGTCCGGGTAGAGGGTCTCGGGGAATTCCGGCGCGATGGCCACGGCCCCGACCCGCTCTGCGACCGGGATCATGGCCTCGAGGTAGCTCTCGGCCGTGCGGCCACTGCCGTGCATCACGAACAGGATCGGGCCCGTCGCCGGCTCGAACCCGCTGGACCGAAAGGTGAAGGCCCGCAGCATGTTCCCGTCGCGGGCCTGGAAGTCCAGGGTGCCGAAGCGCTCGGCCTGCCAGTCGTTGTCGAGGATCAAGGACGGGTACGGGTCGACCACGTCACAGGCGTCGTCGGGTCCGGTGGCGGTGACCGAGCCCGTGTCCTCGCCCGCACCGGTGCAGCCCCACAGGATGGCGATCACGAGCACGGGTCGACCTCCAGTCCCAAGGTAGCAAATGGGCAGAGGGGGGCCGGGCGGCAGGCCACCTGCACAGGTCCCCGCCGAACGCGACACGCCTCGCGCAGGTCCGGGTCGAACGCGACAACCGACGTGCCAGGGGCCCATGTCGGGCCAAGATCACGACTCGACAGGGGTTGTTGCGCCGTTTCGCGGGCGATCTGTCGCGTTCGCCCGGGACCTGCGCTGGGGGTGTCGCGTTCACCCCGGACCTGCGCGCTATCGGGTCGCGTCGATCCCGCTCAGAACCGCCCGACGGCCGCCAGCAGTTGAACCTTGGCCATGTCCCGCTCGACCTGGTCCAGCAGCTCGTTGAGGTGGGCCTGGTCGACCATCAGCCGGGCCTCCTCGACCTCGAGCCAGGTGCTGGAGCCCGCGCCGAATGCCCGCTCGGCCAGCTTGAGGGACTCGGCCGCCAGGGCCCGCTCCCGGGCCACAGCATCGCTGGAGCCCTCGGCCCGCTGGTGCCGCTCCCAGGCGAGCTTGACCTCTTCGGTGGTGCTGGCCTGGGCGTGCTGGACCGCCAGCTCGGCGACCCGCAGCCCGTGGGCGCTCTCCTGGAGCTTGGCCTTGCGGTAGCCGCCGGCGAAGATCGTCCAGTCCCCGCTGGCCACGAACATCCACATGGTGGGGTCGTCGGAGAACCCGGTGTTCTGGGTGTAGTTGTAGGTGAACCGGGCGTTCAGGTCGGGCATGAAGGACCCGATCTCGACCTGGCGCTGGAGCTGGGCCACCCGCAGCCGCTCGGCGGCAGCGGTGAGCTCGGGCCGATGGGCCAGGGCCTGCTGGAGCGCGTCGTCCAGTGTCCCGGGCACCGCCGGGAGCTCGGGCAGCTCCAAGGCGTCCGGCGCCGCCAACCCGGTCAGGCGCTCGAAGGACGCCTCGGCCATCGCCACCTGTTCCCGGGTCATCGCGACCTGGCGCTCGGCGACCGAGACCCCCAGCTGACCCTGGAGCACGGCCCGCTGGGGCGCCACGCCGGCGGAGACCTGGCGCTCGGCGAGGGACAGCTGGTGCCGGGCGTTCTCGACGCTCGCCTGGGCCAGCCGGACCGCCTCGCGACTGCTGGCCAGCATGTAGAAGGCCTGGGCGGCGCCGGCGCGCACCCGCAGGCGGGCACCGGCCACGTCGGCCTGGACGGCCCGGGTCAGGGAGTAGGTCCCCCGTAGGGTGGGCAGGGCCTCGCCCGAGAACAGCGGCTGGATCACGCTCGCGTTGCCCTGCCAGAACTGCTGCTCCTGGATCACGATGGGCTCGGCGGGCTCGTCGATGAACTCCTGGAACTCCTCGGGGATCATCGCCGAGCTGTCCAGCTCGATGGGGTACTCGTTGCGGGTCCAAGAGCCCGAGAGCTGAACCTTGGGCGCGATGGCCGACCAGGCCTGGCCCTTGAGCGTCGAGACCTGGTCCGCCTGGGCCTGGGCCATCGCCAGGTCCAGGTTGTTGGCCTCTGCCGCTGCAAGCGCCTGGTCCAGGGTCATCGCGCTCGCTGGCAGCGATGCGCCCGCCACCAGCAGCGACGCCAGGCCGACCTTGGCCGCTACCGGCACCCGCCGGCCGGTGAGGCGCCGCAGGAGACCCTGGGCGTCCTCGGCGATGCCGTAGAGCGTCGGCACCATCACCAGGGTCAGGAGGGTGGCGAACAACAAGCCGAAGATCACGGCCACGGCCATGGGCCCCCAGAACCCGGTGCTCGAGCTGCCCACCAGCAGCCGCATCCGGGTGAAGTCGTAGCTGATGCCCGTGGCCATCGGGACCAGGCCCAGGATGGTCGTGATGGCGGTCAGCACCACGGGTCGGAACCGGGTCATGCCGCCCTCGATCAGGGCTTCGCGCATGTCCAGGCCCCGGTCCCGGAGCTGCTCCACGTAGTCCAGCAACACGATCGCGTTGTTGACCACCACCCCCGCCAGGGAGATCACCCCGATGCCGGTCATCATGATGCCAAAGGGCGTGCCGGTGATGACGAGCCCCCACAGCACCCCGACCAGGGACAGCACCACGCTGGCCAGGATGATGCCCGGCATGAACAGGCTGTCGAACTGGGTCACGAGCACCAACAGGATCAGCGCCAGGGCGATCATGAAGGCCCGGCTCAGGAAGGCCTGGGCGCTGCGCTGCTCGTCGTCGGCGCCGCCCATGCGCAGGTGGAAGCCCGCCGGTGTCGGGTAGCTGTCCAGCGCGGCCTGAACGTCGGCACGCACGGCGTTCTCGTTGAAGCCCTCGAGGATGTCCCCGGTGATGGTCACCACCAGGTCCTGGTCCAGGTGCCGGATGGCGCCCGAGCCGCCGGCCAGCTCAAACGACGCCACGCTGGACATGGGCACCGGGAACTTGTCCGGGCTGGTCATCTCGCTGCCCGGCAGCCGCAGGTCCAGCACGGACTGCACGTCGCCCCGGTACCGCGGCGCCAGGGTCACCACGATGTCGTGCTCGTCGTCGCCCTGGCGCAGCGTGCTGGCGACCTGGCCGGCGACGGCGGTGCGCACGGTGTTGCCCACGGTGCGGGTGTCGAGCCCGACCCGCTTGGCGGCGCCCCGGTCGACCCGCAGCCGCAGCTCCGGGCGACCCACCCGGTAGTCGTCGGCCAGCTCGGTGACGCCGGGCAAGGCCTTGAGCGTGCGACGGACCTGCTTGGCCAGCTCGCCGACCTGGTGGAAGTCCTCACCGGAGACCTCGACCGAGATGGGGGCCCCGACGGGCGGGCCCATGTTCTCCTTGTCCACCGCCAGTTCCGCGCCGGGAATGCCCGAGACGATGTCCCGCAGGCGATCGATGGTGACCAGGCTGGACTCGTCGCGGATCTCCTCGCCCTCTTCGGCAGCGTTGCGGTCGGGCAGGAAGTCCAGGCTGATGGTGGCCTGGTTCGGGGCCGACTGGGCCCCCCCGAAGTCCTGGCCACCACCGGCCACGCCGGTCTCGGCCACCGCGACCTCGATGTTGCGCTCCAGGGCCAGCGCGGCCTCGATCCGGCGGGTGATGCGGTCGGTGGTCTCCAGGTCCGTGCCGTCGGGGGCCCGCACCGTGATGAAGCCCCGCTCGGGCTGGGTGCTGGGGAAGAACTCCGTGCCGTGGTTGAGCTGGCCGTACGCCATGAAGCTGACGATCAGCACCGCCAGCCCCGCAAAGGCCGAGACGTAGCGGTGGTCGATCGACCACGCCAGGATCCGCCGGTAGGGCCCCATGATCGGCCCGTCGACCGCCACGTGGTCCGGGCCTCGCACGCCCTTGCTGACCTTCATGAACACCGCTGTGAACACCGGCAGGATGAACACGGCCACCACCAGGCTGGCGACCAGCACCGCGATGAGCGTCTTGGGCAAGTACCCCATGAAGCCGCCCATGATCCCGGTCCAGAACACCAGGGGCAGGAACGCGGCCACGGTGGTCGCGGTCGACGCAGCCACGGCCACCGCGACTTCGCGGGTGCCGTCGACGCTGGCCTGGACCGTGCTCTTGCCGAGCTCCATGTGCCGGTAGATGTTCTCGACCACCACGATGGCGTTGTCGACCAGCATGCCCAGCGCCAGGATCAAGCTGAACAGCACGACCATGTTCAGGGTGAAGCCCAGGCTCTGGAGCACGATCATCGCCATCAACATCGACAGCGGGATGGCCAGGGCCACGAACAGGCTGTTGCGCACCCCCATGGCGAACAGCACCACGCCGACCACCAGGATCAGCCCGGTGATGATGTTGTTCTCCAGGTCCGAGACCATGTCCTTGATCGCCACGGACTGGTCGGACAGGAAGGCGTGGCGCACGCCGTCGGGCCAGCCGGCCGAGAGCTCGGTGGTGGTGACCTTGGCGGCCTCGACCACCTCGATGATGTTGGCGCCCGAGCGCTTGGTCACGCTCAGGCTCACCGCGGGCTGGCCGTCCATGCGGGCATAGCTCCCCCGGTCGGCGTAGGTGTCGACCACCGTCGCCACGTCGCGCACGAACACCGGGCGGTCCCCGCGCCGCTTGATGGCGACCTCTTCCAGCTGGGCCGGGCTCGTGAAGTCCCCGGGCACCCGCAACAGGATGCTGGCGTCGGTCGCCGAGACCTCGCCGCCGGGGATGTTCACGTTCTCGGCGCTGATGGCGTTGGCCACGTCCTGGAGGCCCAGGGCGTAGTGGGACAGCCGGATGGGATCGATCTGGACCTGGATCTCCCGGGTCAGCCCGCCGCTCAGGTTCACGTCGAGCACGCCCGGGATGCGGGTCAGCCGGTCCTGGAGCGGCTCGGCCAGCTCCTTGAGGCCCTCTTCGTCCAGGCCACCTGCCACGGTGATGATCAGGATCGGGAAGTCCGAGAAGCTGATCTCCCGGACCTCGGGCTCCTCGCTGTCCGACGGCAGCTTGGGCTTGGCCTTGTTGACCTTGTCCCGAACGGACTGCATCGCCGAGTCGATGTCCACGTCGGGCTCGAACTCGATCGAGATGATGCTCACGCCCTCGGCCGACGTGGAGCGCATGGCCTTGACGTCCTTGAGCGACGCGAGCTCGTTCTCCATCGGGATGGTGAGCAGGCCCTCGATGTCCGCCGGTGCCACCCCGATGTAGGGGGTCGTGACCATCACGACGGGGATGGGGATGTCCGGCGCGGACTCGCGGGGCATCGAGGTATAGGACTGCAGGCCGAACACGAACACGCAGAACGCGGCCAGCAGCACGGTGGTCGAGGCCTGGACGACGCGGGCGATCATTGGAAGGTCACCCGGCCCTGGGTGCAGCAGACGCCTTCCCGGGCCACCAACAGGCTGTCGCCGTCGACCAGGTCCCGGTGCCCGGTCACGATGACCCGGTCCCCGGGACCGACACCGCCGGTGATCACGACCTGGTCCCGGACCACGTCGCCCAGGGTCACGGCCCGCCAGCGGGCGACGCCGTCCTCGTCGACGAACAGACCCTGGTCGGCCAGCCGGGTCACGACCCAGTCCTGGGGGATGACCAGGGCGTCCTGGGCCAGGGTGCGGGCCACCTGGACCTGGGCGATCATGCCCGGCAGCAGCGTGCCGCCGGGGTTGGGCACGTCGACCACGACCCGAAAGGCTCGGGTCTTGAGGTTCGCCGCCGGCGAGATGTGGCTCACGGTGCCCGCCACGACGCCGGACTGGGCATGGGTCGTGACCTGGGCGTCGTCGCCCACCCGCAGCGTGACCACGTCGCGGTCGGGCACAGCCAGCGTGACCTGGGCCGGATCGAGCTTCACCAACCGCACCACCGTGCTGCCAGGCCCAGCGACCTCGCCCCGCTCCAGGGACACGGTGGCGATCACCCCGGAGAAGGGCGCCCGCACCGTGGCCCGATCGAGGCGGGCCTGGGCCTGGGCGACACCGGCCTGGGCGATCTTGAGCTGCACCGCCGCGTTCACGATGGCGGTCTGGGTGGCCAGGTCCCCCAGCCGGCTCGTGCGCTCGACCTCGGCCTGGGCGCCCTCGAGCTGGGCGGTGGCCTGGGCCAGGGTCGCCTGGTGCAGGTCGACGTCGATCCGGGCCAGCACCTGGCCGCTGGAGACCCGGTCGCCCTCGTCGACCAGGACGGCCTGGACGAGACCCCCCATGGCGCTGGCCACGTCGGCGTCTCGCACGGCCTCGATCTCACCGGGCAGGGAGATCACGGTCTCGGCCACGGTGGGGTTGAGCGCGGCGACCTCGACCCGGACCGACGCATCGGGGGGTGGGGTCAGAGCGGACCGCTCCGGCACGGTCTCTGTCGAAGCGGCGGGCTGCGAGCACCCGGCCAGAGCCAGGGCCAAGAGAGCTGGCGTCGAGAGGCGGGTCATCGGGGGGCCGCTCCGTGCAGGAAGAGGTCGAGGATGCGCTGGGGGTGGTCGGCATCGGATGGGATGGCGCCGAACATGCGGGCCATGCAGAAGATGTTGGCCATGCCGATCAGCCCCATGACCAGGTCCTGGGGGTTCAGGTCGGCGCGGATCGTGCCTTGGGCCACGCCCTGGGCCAGGAGCCCGGCCAGGAGCTCGCCGTGCTGGCGGTGCATGGACATCATGTCCACCTCGGGCTGGCCGCCTTCGGGGGTGTGGCGGCAGGCCACGAGCAGCTTGAGGGCGTGCTCGTGCGCGCTCAGCCAGTCCAGGTAGGCCGTCAGAAAACGCTGCAGCCGCACGGGAACAGGCTCGTCGCCGGCGATGGCATCGGTCATCACCTGGCCCAGCCGGTCCATGTGGTGCCGCACGGTCTCCAGGAAGAGGCCTTCCTTGTTGCCGTAGTGGTAGTAGAGCACCGGCTTGGTCACCCCGGCCGCTTCGACGATCTCCCGCACCGACGCCCCGCCGAAGCCCCGCTCCGCGAACAGGCGGGTGGCCTCGGCCAGGATGCGTTCACGAACCTCGGGCTCTGCCATCCTGGACCTCCACGGACGCATCTAGCGCAACTTACCGACCGGTAGGTAACCCCCGCTGAGCGCCTCCGCTATGATCCAGGTGACGCGGTGAGGGAAAGGAAGCCCTGGCCCCGTGACATGGGTCTGCAGAACGTCTGGGGGGGCGTCGATGCCGAGCACGAGCAGTACCTTTTCGAGTCTGTCCACCGCGTCCCGGCTGGGCGCCATGACGCTCCAGGTCGAGGGCACCGCCCCGGCCGACGGCATGGCGGTGCGGCTCGATGCGTTGATCGTCGAGTTCCTCACGGACACGCCGCTGGCGGAGAAGGCCGAGATCCCGGTCCGGCTGATGCTGGGCGAGTCGTCGGTGGTCGTGAAGATCCGCGTCCAGCACGTGACTCCGGGCGAAGACACGCTCTACAAGCGGGGCTGGTTCCACAGCGGGACCTGGCGTGCCCAAGGGGCCGACCAGGCCCGCATCCACGCCTTTCTCGCCCAGCAGCGTGGCCCCGGGGCCGGATTCTCCCCCCGCCGAAAGAAGGCCAAGGGCCGCCGGGGCATCACGTCGAGCATGCTCCGCGCCGCTGAGCGGCTGAGCGAGGTCCGCAGCAGCGTGGTCCCGCCGGACCTGGACGATCGCCGGGCGCCCCTGCCGCCCTTGCCGGGCGTGCCGCGGACGCGGGTGCCCCTGGACCGTCGGACCCCCGTGCCGCCCCACGCGCTCATCACGCCGACCCTCTCCCAAGAGGGCCACCACGGGCTCATGGCTCCTGTGCGTGCCCTGGACGAGCTGCACCAGGCGCTGGAGATGGGCGACGGCTGGTTTCGATTGGTGGTCGAGCGGGTCCAGGCTCTGGAGATCGGTGAGCGGGTGCACCTGATCCTGGCCCTGCCCAGCGGGCTGTACCTGGGCCTGGAGGTCCAAGTCGTGCGCGTGGGCTCCCACCGGATGCTGCTCCAGGCGTCGGGGGTGCCGGACCATCAGATCGCCATGCTGCGAACCGGGGGCTGAGCTCGCCCCCGGCGGGCTGGATGGGGTAGCACTGTGGGGTGACCCTGTTGCTCCTGCTGGCCTGTCGACCTGCTGACGTGTCGGACTCCGTGCTCACGGTGGCCACGGACACCGCACCGACGTCGACCCATGAGACCGGAGAGACCGGAGAGACCGGGGAGACCGGGGAGACCGGAGAGACCGCCCGGTGGTTCTGGGGCGACCTGCACGCCCACAGCCGCTGGTCCTTTGACGGGTGCGAGGACCACGACGACTGCAGTCCGCTGGGGGAGCTGCCGGCCGAGGAGTTCCTGGCCCAGGCCCAGGCCAATGGCCTGGATTTTGTGGCCCTGACGGACCACGCCGAGGTGTCCGACTTCTACCCCGAAGGCCTCGACGGGCCTGCGCTGGACATCTGGGCAGGGCAACAGGCTGTCCTGGCCGAGACCGACGGCATCCTGGGGCTGCTGGGGTACGAGTGGACCTGGCAGACCCACGACGAGCGGGATGGCCACCCGGTCGGCGGCCACCGCACGGTGATCCTGTCCGACCCCCAGGCCTGCGCCCAGGCCCGGCTGCGGGCCGACCACCCGGTGACCGGCACCATCGAGGTCGAGAGCGACGGCACCTGGTACGACGAGGGCGAGGTCATCTGGGCCACCACCCCGGCCGCCCTGTGGGAGGCGTTGGACGGCGCCGTGGATGCCTGCGGCGACCTGCGCTGGCTGACCTTTGCCCACCACACCGCCGTGCGCAGTCCCCAGCCCACGGACTGGGACCTGGCCGAGAACACCCCGACCCGGGAGCACCTGGTCGAGATCGCCAGTGAGCACGGGGTGGGCGAGTGCGCCGATCTGGACGCCGAGGGCTGTGAGTGGCGGGTGAACCGGGCCATCGCCCACGTGCCTCGCGGGGCCGTGCGCACGGCGCTATCCCTGGGCCACAGGCTGGGCTTCGTGGCCGGCACCGACTCCCACGACGCCCGGCCTGGAAGCCTGGAGGACGGCCCTGGCCCCGTGGGGTACTGGGGCCAGATCACCGGCATCCCCGAGCCCCTGACCGGCTTCGCGCCCGGGGGGCTGACGGGCGCGTGGGTGTCCGGAGCGCTGACCAGCGACAGCCTGTTCGACGCCCTCGAGGCCCGCGCGACAGTGGCGACCAGCGGCCCGCCGCCGGCGGCGCTTGACTTGACGCTCGTGGACGTTGACGGGACCCCATGGCCCCCGGGCACCGAGGTCGATCCCGCCAACGGTCCCTTCATGGTGACCGTCGCCGGCCTGGATGCCCGGGTCGAAGGCATCACGGTCACAGGGACCCAGGCCTTGGGCGACGTCAGCACGGACGCGTCGCTGGCCTGGAGCTGGACCCCCGGCGACGGCGACTGGCTCTACCTGCGGCTTCGCATCGGGGACGGGGAAGAAGAAGAGCGGATCTGGGCGTCGCCGTGGTGGGCGACCAGCCTGTAGTTGCTCGGGGGGAGGCCTCTGGCTCTATCCAGCGGACTCCGTGGCCCTCAGCGCCGCCAGCTCCTCCAGTCGGCCCAGGGTCTCGAGCTGCCGCGCCGCAAGGTCCCGGGCCGCGGCCGCGCGCACGTCGTGGCCGGCCGACTGGGCCACCTGGGCGGCGAGCTGGGCCAGCCAGGCCATGTCCTTGTCCACGAAGCCCGATCGCGCCAGGCCCGCGCAAGCCACCGGCAGGTGGCGGTCCCACGCCGCCCAGTTCCCAAGCCCACCCTCGCACAACGCCAGGCCCAGCTCGACCGCCGACATGAGCACGTGCCCGGGGTCGACCCCGCGCTGGCTCCTGGCAGCGCTCAGGATCGCCAACCCTTCAGTGTAGTCCTGCTGGGACAGCGCGATCATCACCAGGTTCATGCGCGCCACGAACACGTAGAGCGGGCGCTCCAGGGCGAGGAACAGGGCCCGAGCGGCCTTGTAGTGAGACCGGGCGGCGTCCAGCTCTCCCCGCTGACGGGCGGCCTCTCCGAGCTGGGTCCGGCACTTGGCCGCGTTGGCGCGGAAGCCGTGCTCTTCGCAGACCGCCAGCCCCTCGGCCGCCCACGCCGCACAGCCGGCGGCGTCATCGTTCTTCCAGGCGACCGTCGAGAGCATGTGCAACGCCGCAGCGACCTGGTACGAATCGCCGGCCTGGCGGGCCAGGTCCAGGGCCCGCTGAGCATGCTCGGCGGCCTCGTCCAGGCGGCCCAGGAACTTGGTCAGCTGGCACAGGTTCACGTGGTTCTGGGACGCTCCAGGCAGGTCACCGGCCCGCTCGAACAGCACCCCGGCCTGGAGGTACAGGTCCATGGCCTCCTTCAAGCCCCCGCGGCGGTAGACCTCCCGGCCCCGGAGCGCCCGCTCCCGGGCCTGGGCCAGCACCCAGTCGTGGGCGATGGCCTGGGCACGCAGGGCGTCGAGCCGGGAGAGCGTGGAGTCCTCGCCCGGGTCCCACGCCGCCAGGTCCGCCCGCCAGACCGCCAGCCGCGCACGGTGCTCGTGGCCCGGTGGGAGCTGCAGCGCCTCGAGGGCACTCTCCACCGAACCCAGCAGGCTCCGGGCCTGGCGCAATTCGGACCGGTTCCGCCGGGCCTCGACGACCGCGAGCAACGCCGGCAGCGCTTCGGCCGTTCGACCCGCGGCCTGGAGGTGGTGGACCCGCCGCTGTGCAGCGTCGAGATCGTCCCGTTCGGCCAACATCGCCGCGCATTCGCTGTGCAGGTCCCCGTGCCGGCGGCGGCGGCGGGCCCGGGCCTCGATGGCCTCGCGCAGCATCCCGTGCGCAAAAGCGAAGCCCCCGTGGGGTCGGGCTCGGATCAGGAGCCGGGACGACAGCTCCTGGACAAGCCCCGGCGACGGCACACACCCCAGCCGCTGACAGAGGGCCTGCCACTCGGTCGCCAGGACCTCGGTCCCCAGCACCGCTGCGGCCTCCAGGGCCTTGTGATCCCCACGGGGACGGGTCGACAACAGGTGCGACACCTGTTCGTCCCAGACCCCGGCGAGCTCGTCGGGCAAGCGCTGGGGCGCCCCCGGGGCCAGTCGGAAGCCCTGGTCAGACACCTCGAGCAGGCCTCGGGTGCTCCAGTCCCGGACCAGCTGGACCGCAAACAACGGGTTGCCTTGGGTCCGGTCCTCGACCCGCTGGGCCAGGCCCGGGGTCAGCGGCAGGAGCGACCGGACCAGCTCCTGGCGCTCCGCCCGACCCAGGGGACCCAGGTGGACCCGGCTCACCGCATCCTGGCGGCCGAGCCCAGCGACGATCTCCAGGGCGGCAGGCCGCGTCGCCAGCGCCTCGTCCTGGATGGTCAGCAGGATCTGGAGCGGCTGGGCCGGCGCGTCCCTGCGCAGCAGGTGCTCTACGAACCCCAGCGCGTCCAGGCCCCACTGGGCGTCGTCGATCCACAGGACCACCGGTCGCAGGCGACACAGTCGATGCAGGTGGCGCTCGAGCAACAGGTAGCGCTCCTCTGGAGACGAGAAGCGAATCCGGGCGGCGTCGGACTCGCCTTCGATCAAGGCCGCCAGGGCCCTGGCCTCGTCCATGGGCCCCTGGCCACCGAGCCGCTCCAGCTCAGCGCGGATTCGGTCGACCAGAGCGAGCCCGGTCAGGCCGATCCCCCCCAGATCCCGGATCAGGGCCGCACGAAGGCCGGCGGTGGGTCCAGCCTCTGGCCCGTGCACGGCGGTCAGGACCTGGGCCCCGCCGGTCTCATGGGCCCGCTCGCAGTGCCAGCGGGCCAGGCGACTCTTGCCTACCCCGCTGGGCCCGTGGAGCAGGTGCACGCGCACCCGCCCGGTGCGGTGGACCTGGGCCAGGTCGGACCAGAGCTGATCCCGGTGGCCTTCCCGGGCCACGAAGGGCACCTGACGATGCCGGCACAGCTCCAGGCCGGCACCCTTGAGCAGTCGGGGGGCGTGGGTGTCCGACGGCAGACGCCACGACAGCGGCAGCTTCAGAGTGCTCGGGCCCGGCGAGCCCTTGTCGGCCGCGAGCGCAGGCCGGGGACCTGCCAGGTCGGCGGTCGACAGGTCGACCACCACCGTGGGCGCGTCCTCGGCGACGTTGGGGTCCGGTGCCTGGAGCGCCCGCGCCAAGGGCAGGCCGGCCAGCGCCTGTCGCGCATCTGCAGCCCGCTGGAAACGCGCCGAGGGGTGCTTGGCCAGCAGGCGGCGCAGCCAGGTCTCCAGACCGCCGGGGACCGGGAAGCGGGGCTCCAGGGTCGGCGCCGGCTGGTATAGCTGGGCGGCCAGGACCTCGCGGGAGCGGGCCCGCTTGAAGGGGGGCCGACCTGTCACCATGGCCCACGCCGCACAGCCGGTGGCGTACAGGTCGGTCCAGGGCCCGAAGTCCCGCCACTTCCCCTGGATCTGCTCCGGAGACATGAACCCCGGGGTGCCCGCCGACGCCAGCTCGCCCTCGGCCACCCGGTGCAGCCCGGTCACGTGGGTCAGTCCGAAGTCCGCCAGGACCAGACGACCGTCCCCCCGCCCGAGGAGCAGGTTCGACGGCTTCACGTCCCGGTGCACGATGCCCCGAGCGTGGGCATGGGCCAGCCCCTCCAGCAGCCCCAGCAACAGGTCGAGCACCCGCGGCCAGGTCATCAGGCCCAGCCGCATCTGCACGCTGGCGTCCGCACGGTCCATCACCAGGTACGGCGCCCCGGCCTCCAGGGCACCGCCGCACTGGTCGGCGATGTCCTGGGGGATCACGCCGTGGTCCAGCACCCGCACGATGTTGGGGTGGCTCAGCGCGGCGACGGCCAGCACTTCGGTGTGGAAGGCAGCCTGGAAGGCGTGGCGGCGCTGGTCCGGGACCGACAGGACCTTGACCGCCACCGGATGCCCCGACGCCGCGTGTTCACCCGCCCAGACCACCGCCATGCCACCCCGACTCATCGGGCGCTGGAGCGTGAACGGACCGAGGGTGAGCAGGGCTGCCTCCTGGAGAGCGGGTATCCCTCGAATCGGTTTCACACCGGCCAGGCGTTAGCGAGCCTCATGGACCCCGAGCTCCCGCGCCTTCGGACCCGGCGCCTGACCCTCTCGCTGCCCGGGCCCGACCAGGCCGAGCCGGTCGCGGCGTACTTTCAGCGGAACCAGGAGCACCTGGGGCCTTGGGACCCTCCCAGACCCGAAGACGACCTGACCCAGGACTACTGGCGAGCCACCCTGGCGGCCAACCAGGGGGAGTTCCGCGACGGCCTGTCCCTGCGCTTCTTCCTGTCGCTGCACGAGGGGCCGGTGGTCGGCACGGCCCACTTCACCGGGATCAGCCGCGGGCCGCTCCAGGCCTGCAGCCTGGGGTACGGCCTGGACCACGCCCACACGGGCCAGGGCTTGATGACCGAGGCCCTGGAGCGGGCGATCCGGTACGTGTTCGAGGACCTGGCCCTGCACCGGATCGAGGCCAGCTACATGCGCGAGAACCACCGCAGTGCGGGCGTGCTGCGCCGGCTGGGCTTCCAGGTCGAGGGCTTCTCGCCCGACTATCTGTTCATCGACGGTGCGTGGCGAGACCACCTGCGCACGGCACTGAGGAGCCCGGACAACGGGCCGCCGAGAGTCCTACTCGCCGGCCTCCTGCCCAATGGCTCCGCCATCCCGCGCCTCCGGCGCTCGCCGGGGTCCGGGCCCGGACGAGCAGGACTGCGTCCTACTCGCCGGCCTCCTGACCAATGGCTCCGCCATCCCGCGCCTCCGGCGCTCGCCGGGGTCCGGGCCCGGACGAGCAGGACTGCGTCCTACTCGCCGGCCTCCTGACCAATGGCTCCGCCATCCCGCGCCTCCGGCGCTCGCCGGGGTCCGGGCCCGGACGAGCAGGACTGCGTCCTACTCGCCGGCCTCCTGACCAATGGCTCCGCCATCCCGCGCCTCCGGCGCTCGCCGGGGTCCGGGCCCGGACG
>CAZFLE010000072.1:0-35067 GCA_964519895.1 uncultured Enterobacterales bacterium
CGATCGCGTTGTCGGGTTCCTCGGTCGCTGCGGGGTGGATGGCGGGGTCCGAGTCGTCGCAGTCACAGTCGAAGAACTCTGACTGAACGTAGCATGACGCCTACGGCACGATCTCCACCCCCCGAGGCCCATCCACCCCGGTGATCCGACCCGGCTCGTAGTCCGCCTGGGTCTGGAAGGTGTCGAAGACCATCACCAGGTCCTTGTGCAGCACCGGCACGTAGAACCAGCGGCCGTCGCTGCGGGGGAACACGCCCACCGTGCCCCGGCCCAGGGTCCAGCGCCGCAGCTCGCTGCCGTCGGCGGTGTCCAGCTCGACCAACAGCTGCTCGGAGTACAGCGCCACCCACACCCGGGTCCCGTCCAGAGACCAGGCGAGTCCGGTGGGCCCGCCAGGGACCGGCCAGGTGTGCTCGATCGCCAGAGTCTCGGCGTCCAGGACCAGGATCTCCTGGGCCTCCTGGTCCGCGACGGCGACCTGGGACCCGTCGGGGTGGGGCTCGGCCCAGTAGGGCTCGACGCCGAGCTCGGCCACGACCAGGGTGTCCGTGGCCAGGTCCACCCGCCCGACGAAGCCGATCACGGGCTCCTCGGGCCCGGTGTCCGTGGGGCTGCCACCCCCGCGACCCGCCGTCCAGGCGATGTCTCCCTGGACCCGGACCGACACCGGGGGCGCCGGCAGGGACAGCGACGTGGTGGTGTCCCCCACGAAGAGCAGTCGGTGGGTGCCCTGGTCGGCCACGATCCGGCGGTTGCGGGCGGTGTCCTCGGCCACCCAGTAGATGGGCTCGTCGATGGCGATGCTCTCCTGGACCGTCCAGGTCTCGGTCTCGACCCGCACCAGGGCCTGGCCCACGTGGTCGCTGACCCACGCCGACGTGCCGTCGGCGGTCAGCGCCGTGGCGATGGGCATGGCGCCGTCGCCTTCGAGGGCCACGGTGTCCGTGCGAGACAGGGACTTGCCGGAGATCACGGCGACGCTGCTGCCGGTGGCCTCGGTGACCAGGAGCTTGGACCAGGTGCTGACGGTGACAGGGTCACTGACCGCCTCCTGGCCATCGACCACGACGGTCAGGACCACGGTGTCGTCACGGCCGAGCCCCAGGTCTTCGCCCAGGACCTCGCAGCTCTGGGAGACCTCGACGCCGTCGACCGACCAGGCGCAGCTGTCCGGGGTGGTGTCCAGACCGTCGGGCCGCAGAGGGGAGTCCGGCCACGGCACCGCGGGCCAGATCGCGACGCTGGGCGCAGGGGGCACGGAGTCCTGGGTGTCCGTCGTGCCGGTGGTGCCGGTGGTGCCGGTGGTGCCGGTGGTGCCGGTGTCGGTCACCGTCGTGCCCGAGTCGGCCGCGGTCGCCGAGTCGCTCGTGGTGTCGCCAGCACAGGCCAGCAGGGTCAGGACCAGGGACATCAGAGACTCCAGGGGGAGCCCTGCGTAGCCCGTTCAGAGGGCCGGGTCTTCGGGGCATCCCGGGCCGATGGCCGGGGGCGGATCGCCTGCAGCCACCCAGACGGTCCCCGTCACCCCCCGCACGTCGTCCAGCTGCAGGTTCTCGCCGTCGCAGCGGGTGCGGAAGCTCAGCGCAGGTGCGTCCAGGCGCCAGGCCTGGAGCGTCTCGGTCAGGGTGCTGTCGGCGGGCACGTGGAGCTGGATCCACCGGACCTCGACACTGCTCAGCCGCTCCCCCGGGGGCAGGGTCGAGATCGACCAGGGGGTGAACAGTCCCGGGGGTGCCCGGAGCGCCCCGAACACGAGCGCGGCGACCACGACCAGCCAAGGGAAGACCCGCCTCATGGCGCGCTCACCTGGCTCAGCCGGTCCATCAGCGTGCGCCCCTCGCGGGTGGCCAGCAGCCCGGCCGCGTCGGCGCCCCCTTCGATCACCCCGGCCAGGCCGTCGACCCACAGGTGGACCACGTAGCCCTGGACCGGCTCGCCCAGGTCGGGCAGGCGGTTGCAGCCCAGAGGCTGCTGCCGTCGGCTGTCCAGCCCCTCTGCACAGCGCACGAAGGCCAGCACGAAGTTCGCGACAGGCAGGTCGGTGTCGCGCTCGCGGATGGGTTCCAGGCCGTCATCCACACGGGTCACCAGCGTGGCAGGCCGAACGGAGCTTCCGGTCTTGCCATAGGCCCCCCACCGGGCGCCTGTGGCGGCTTCCAGGTCCGCGAGGGTGGCCTGGACCGGGGTGCGAATGCGCCGGGCCGTGCCGCTGGGGTCCGAGACGGCTCGGGTCATGCCGGCCAGCACTTCGCGGCGGACCTGTTCGTACCGCTCAGGATCCCCACAGGCGACCGACGCGCTGCAGTCCGTGGGGGCAAAGGCGTCGCTGGAAGGGGCGCCCTCGACCAGCAGGTGGCCCTGGAGGGCCCGGCCCGTGATCAGACGCGCATAGGCCACGGACAGGTCCGCGTTGCTCCACCGGTTCGTGGCCCCCCCCTTCAGGAAGCTGCTGTAGTGGGGCGCACAGCGATCCAGGCTGCCCACGTCCAGGTTCACCTGGAGCGGGCTCACCGGCCCCAGGGACCGGGCGAAGTCCAGGCCGCAGCCGAGCTCTTCTTCGACCGCCGACGCGATCTCCTGGTCCAGCGGCGCCCACCACGCGGTGTTCCAGCGGTGCACGCCGCGGGTCTCGGGGTCCCGAAGCACAGCCCCCGTGAGCCAGGCATAGGTCGACAGGGGCGACAGCGCAGCGGCTTCGCCGGGGGTGGCGGGGGACGACGCGCGGCTCTGCTCCAGCCGACCGCCCAGGCCCCCGCTGCACAGCTCCGGGCTCACCCCATCGGTCGCTTCGAGGGCCAGGGCGCCCAGGCGGAACTGGAAGGCGTGGCACGAGCGCGCCAGGTACTCCTGGAAGTCCACGACCCCGTGGCAGTGGTCCTTGTAGAGGGCCATGGGCCAGTGCTCGCGGGCGCCCAGCACCGTTGGGATCTCGCCGTCGTCGGTCCGCTCGGAGTCCCCGGCCGCACGCACCTCGAGGCTGAGCGGGTCGACCGGGGTGTCGGCCAGGGCCACCGCTGCGGCGAACAAGGGCTTCACGGTCGAGCCCACCTGGTGGTCATCGAAGGCGTGGTTCCGGACCAAGGCGTGGCGACGACGGCCGGCCTGGAGCGCGATGTAGTCCGCCAAGGCCCGGTCGCCGGTGCCCTCGCGCAGGGCGTCGAGGTGGTCGTCCAGGTGGTCGCCCTCGGGAAAGCTCGCGGCGGCCAACAGCCCGGCATCGGCCAGGTCGGTCACCACGACGGCGGCCCGCGGCGGCAGGCGCGGGACCCCCTCCAGGGACCAGCCCCCCGCAGGCATCCGGTCCGCCAGCTGGGCATCCAACAGCGCCTGGGCAGCGGCCTGGAGCACCGGGTCGACCGTCAGGGTCAGGTCCCGGTCCCGCAGAGCGTCCCGGGACTCGGACACCGGGCCGCCGCCGCGCCGGACCTGGCGGCGGCTGGTGTTCCGGGCGTTGGCCTCGGTGAGCCACGAGATCAGGCGGTCCAGGCTGCCCGCGGTGCCCTGGGCGAAGTCCGACAGTCCCCAGGCGTCTTCGAAGGTGCGCTCCCAGCCGTGCCGGCCCCGGCGGAAGTCCGACACCACGCCGGAGCGGCCGGCCTGGAGGTGGAAGACATCGCTGACCCCCCGGTGGCGGTAGACCAGCCAATCGCCCGGGGCGAGGGCGCGCAGGGCGCCGGCCGCGGCGGTGTGGGCGCCGTTCTGCTGCAGCGATCCCACCGCGCCCCGGGGCCGGCTCAGCACGACCGAGACCTGGCCGTCTGGGCCGGGCACGGCGTACAGGCGGAACGCCACCTCGCCCCCGGCCTGCCAGCTGAAGTGCGGCCCAGCGAGCACGGTCTCTTCGCCGTCGATGGGCGGCGCCAGCGGGACCAGCGTGGCCTCGGGCAGCTCGCTGCTCGCGCTGGTGAGCTGCAGGACCCGCCCGCTCCGGGACACCAGCACCGGCGCTTCGGTCGACTCGGCAAAGGTGATGCGGCCGCGCCAGACCGCGGACTCCGAGAAGGGCAAGGGGCGCCTGCGGAACCCCGGCAGCAGCCGCGCCGTGCCGTCGTCCCGGGGCTCGAAGCGCTCTGGGTGCTCCAGGTCCTCGAGCAGGAAGCTGCTGGCCAGGAACGCGCGGTCGGTCGGGGTCAGGCGCTCCGACCGGGTCTCGATGACCAGGCGCCCGACACCTTCGCTGGCGTCCAGATCATCGACCCGCTCGTAGACGAGCTTGTCCCGCAGGGCCCGGTTGACGATCTCCCGGTAGCCGGTGGGCGCCACCCCCAGGTCCTGCACGGCCCTGGCCAGGTTCCGGTGCTGCCCGGCGATGGCCAGGATCAGCACGCCGAAGAGGACCAGGACGGCCCGGGCCAGCGGGGACAGGCCGCGGATCATGCCGGCTCCGGGGGCTGCGCGGGGGCGACCTCGGCCCGCGCGAGTCGGGTCAGGACCAAGGCCAGGCACCACAGGGTGGGGGCCAGCACGAGATCCGTGCCCGAGATCACCGCCAGCAGCGGCGTCGACTGGCCGGTGAAGGGCATCAGGCCGTAGTTGCCGCCCAGCATCAGCAGCGTGGTCCACGCCGGCACCGTGACGCAGGCCACCGCGCCGTAGGCCAGGGTGGGGGACGCGCCCTGATCCTGGAGGTCTTCGTGCACCTTGACCACCACCACCAGCGCCAGCAGGTGCAGCAGCAGGAGCCCGACCACCGCCGCGGTGCCGCCCTCGCTCGACAGCAGCACGCTCGGCACGCCGTCGAACAGCTGGGCGTCGACCTCGGCGCGGCCATAGGGCCTCACGTCGACGGTGCCGAAGCCGTCGCCCATCCAGCGGCCTTCCGGGCCGGCGGCGTAGCGCCTCATCACCGCCAGGGACTCGTGCACCTGGGCGCCTGTGCGGCTGCCGGCGCGGTTGGCGGCGCCTGGGAGCAGGTAGTCGTGGATGCGGATCTCGACGTTGTCCCGCTCAAGGGCGCTGGCATAGGGCGCCAGCTCGAAGGCGCCGCTCTCGGCTTGGGGTCCCGGGGGGCAGACCTGGCCGTGACCGCCGGCGTCGGCGGGGACCTCCTCCCAGCCCGCTGACCGGGCTGCGACCGGGGCATAGCGCCCGTCCAGGGCCCGCTCGGCGAGCCAGGACCCGGAGAGCGCCACGGCCACCGTGCCCAGCACCAGCAGCCTCAGGTTGCGCTGTCGGCGGGCGGGCTGGGCCAGGTCTCCGCGCCCCCAGCTCGCCGCCAGTCCGACCAGCAACGCGGGGGCCAGCACCATCGCCGCGCCCTTGTCGCCGCCCGGCAACACCTGGGGCACAAGCACGGCCCCGACCACCAGCGCGGCGCCGACCCAGCGCCCACCGGGCAGTGTCAACAGGCGGGCCAGGCCTGCTCGCGGTCCACCGAGCGCCTGCAGGTCCTCGGGCTCGACCGACATCCAGCGCTGGAGGACCAGGGCGCTGAGCCCGATGGCGGCGGGCCAGTACCACAGGATGACGGGCACGCCGAACAGGCGCTCCCAGCCGACCAGGGCCAGTCCGCTCCGGAACATCGCCAGCGCGGCCAGGGCGACCAGCGGCACCCAATTCGCCACCGCGTTGCGGGCCCGGACGTGGGCCCAGGCCCGGTCCCCGAAGGCGATGGACAGACCGACGGCCACGGCCAACAGCCCCAGCACCACGCCCGCGTCGGCGATCTCCGGGCTGTCCAGGGGCAGGGTGCCCAGCTGGCCCAGCCACACCAGCAGGCCCCCGCCCACCACCCCAGCGCCCAGGAGCCCCAATGCGGTCCGCCAGCCTTCTCGGCCGAGTCCGGCCGCGCGCAGCAACAGGGGCACCAGCGCGGCCCCGAGGAGTCCGGTGAGCAAGCCCTCGGCGTCGTGGGGGAAGCGAGCCATCACCTTGAACCCGAACAGGGCCCGGGCCATCAGCAGCGCCCCGGCCAGGGTCACCAGTGCGGTGGAGAGGGGCCGCTGGCGCACCGGTGCCACCAGGGCCTGGAGCAAGAGCAGGCCCCCGACCAGGGCCACCAGCCAGCCCGCGCGATCCAGGGGGACCACCCGCAGCAGGTGCTGCTCGCCGACCGGGTCCCCCAGGGCGATGACCTGGCCGGCTGGGTAGACGGTGGCGCCGCCGCGGGTCCGCACCACCACGCAGGGCGAGCCCTGGCCGCGACAGGTGGCGTCGTCGTCGCTGAAGCGTAGCTCGGCGGCGAGGGGCTCCCCGCCGCGGAGGGTCAAGGGATAGCCCAGCACCGGGGTCTCGGGCCCCAGAGGCAGCTCAGCATCGGACAGGTAGGCGGCGGCCAGGTGCTCCGGCCCGCAGCGGCCGCGGTCAGGGCAAGCCGGGGACACCGAGATGGTCGGCGGATCCTCGGGGGTGATCACCAGCCGGCTCCCCGGGTCCAGGTGCAGCCGCTCCCGGCTGTAGCGCACGCGGATCCGCTTGCAGAGGGGCTCGCCCGAGAGATCCCGCCCGGTGGGACCGTAGCCGTCCTCGCAGACCGGCACGCCGCCGGGGAGCGCCTCGAGGATCAGGGCATCGAACAGCACCTCCTGGCGGGGCACCAGGGTCTCGACCGTGGCGGCCCCCGCTGCCTGGGCGGTCAGCACGGCCGCCGACGGGGCCAGGCCCTCGACCGACAGCAGCGTCTGCGGGTCCTGGACCACCAACCAGGCCTGGTCCCCCCGCAGGAGCAGGAAGCTCTCGAGGGGCAGGGTGGTGCCGCCGGCGCCATCCTGGTGGGCCCAGAAGGGGGTGTCCGGGCCGACCGCCTGGGGCGTACAGCGGTCCGGGGCGTAGTGGTACAGGTCGAGCAGCGCCACGGCCCGGATGGCCGGCTCTCGGGACAGGCGGGACCGGGTCTCGCCGCTCAGGTCGCAGGGACCGACCGACACGTGGCCGTCGGCGACGCTGACCGCCAGCTCGCGCCGGCTGCAGCCCGGGCCGTCGTGTGGACAGAGCACCAGGCGCTCGCCGCCCACCAGCGGGTGCACCCCGTGGAAGGGGAAGGGCGAGTCCGGGGTGGCGAAGCCCACCAGCGACGTGGCCTCTGGGGGCACATCCAGGGTCAGCCGACCGGCGTCCAGCCGCACGCCCACCGGGTCCGAGACCCCATCCAGGGGCACGGCCGGCGCTGTGCGATCGCCCTGGGGGCCCAGGTGGACCAGGGTGGACTCGGACACCGGCAGGCTGAAGCCCTCCAGCGTCATCCGGGCCAGGCGTGGCTCGGCGCTGGTGCACTGGACGGCCAGCAGGCCCAGCAGGACCGCGGCCACCCAGGAGTGGTCCTGCTTGCGCTGCACGAGCAGCCACGCGGCCACGGCGGCGGCGAGCCAGGCCCAACCCAATGGTCAACGACCCCGCGCGGTCACAGGGTCTTGCCGCCCCGGTTCATCTTGTCCAGCGTGCGCCGGGCCTTCTCGCCGTCCGGGTGGTCCGGGTCGGCGGCGGCCTGTTCGAAGTAGCGGATGGCCTCTGGGCGGCGGCCGGTGACGCGCAGGAGCACGGCCAGGTTGTAGCAGGTGGCGGTGTCGCCGGGGCGCATCTTGAGGGCCTTGCGGTAGGCGTCCTCGGCGTCGTCGACCTCGCCCTCCAGGAACAGCTCCTGGCCCTTGCGCAGGACCTCGTCGGCGTCGTGCACCAGCTCCACGTCCACCAGGCTGCCGATGCCCAGGTTGAGCAGGATGATGCGCAGCGGTCCTGCCCACCACAGGCTCGCGGCCTCGCCCGCCAGGAACAGACCCAGGGGGATGTCGGCCATGAGCGGCTTGCCCTTGAAGCTCAGGCGGACCTTGGAGTAGCGGGTCGTGTCCACGGTCTGCTTGAGCTTGTTGGCGACGTCTCGCACGCTCTCGTCGAGCTTCTCGGGGTCCAGTTTGAAGGCCAGCTTGCCCAGCAGGACCTTGGGATCGGGCTCGGACATGACTCCTCCGGGCAGCTCTACGGGGGCATCTGGTGGATGTTTCAGGTCTAACGTCCGGCGGAGCCCGTGCCGTCCGTGCACGGGCGTGGTCTCCAGACCGGGGTCGGCATGCCCCGGATCGGGGACCGCACACCCCGCCGAGGGGCCCGGATCCGGCGGATCGGGGGCTGTTGGGTTGGCACGAAGGGTGCAGTGAAGGGGAGCAGGTGTCCGGGGGGGTGCGGCCAGGATGGTCGCAAGCGCGGTGGGGAACAGCGGAGCGCTCGCAATGACTGCAGACAAGAAGCCGGTGGGCTTCAGCATCTCCGAAGACTGGTCCGGGGCGATCCCCCTCCACCAGCTCCTGCCCCAGGTCCCGGATCTGCCAGTCGCGGCCGCGATCCCACGGGTGTCTCCCCGGACGCCGCGAGCGCGGGTGTGCTTCACCGAGGAGATCGTCTCCCACAGCGACCGGCTGGACACCCAAGAGTCGGCGCTCGACGAGGACCCGTCCCTGGTCGGACAGGCGATGCGCCAGGTCGACGGATGGGACGATCTGGAGGACTCGGCCTTCACCGCCACGGTCGCGTCTGTGGAGCCCCAGGAGGGCGGGGTCTTGCGGGAACTCCTGGCGCCGTCTCAGTCGGTCCCGATGGCCGAGCTGGTGACGGTCAAGGGCCATCCGGTCAGCCGCTTCAAGGTGAACCGGGGAGGCATCAGCTTTGGACGCAGCGAGGCCTGTGGCGTCGTGCTCTTGCAGCGCACGGCCTCTCGGCAGCACGCCCAGGTCAGCTGGGAGTCCGGCAGCTTCGTCATCCGCGACCTGGACTCCAGCAACGGGGTCTACGTGAACGAGCGCCGGGTCGCAGAGGCGGTCCTGGAGAGCGGGGATGTAGTCGAAGTCGGCGACGCGGTCTTTGCCTGGGTCCAGCCACACGGGGCTCCGCAGCTCGACGAGGCCACCCGGACCCAGGAGGAGCTCACCGAGCCGTGGGAGGGTCAGCTCTGGCAGGCCCGGGCGACTGCTGACCTGGGCCGTGGCTTCACCGCGCCAGCGCCGAAGCTCTTCGTGGCGCCGCCGTCGCCACTGGTCGAGGTGCCGCCCCGGGGCCTTCCCCCGGCCATCGCGGACATCCCCGAAGGCCCAACCGGCGTGTCCATGCGCCCGGCCCATCGGCCCCTGCCGGCGCGGGCCCCACGTCCGGAGTCTCTGCCCACCCGTTCGGCGGCCGAATTCGAGCTCGCGGGGCCCCGGCAGTCCCCTCGGTGGGTCCGAGGTCTGGCCCTCGGGCTGGCGGGGGTCGCGCTCTGCGGTGTGGCCGCCCTGGGCTACTCGGCGGCCGACGCGGTGCTCGGTGGGCGCACGGCCGCGCCCGCCGGAGACCCGGTGGCCTACAGCCGGTACATGGACCAAGGTGCCCGATCCATCCAGTCTGGCGACTTTGGCCAGGCGGCCCTGGACTTCGGCCTGGCGGATCGGGCCATGCCCGGCCAGGCGGATGCGCGTCGAATGTGGCGCTATGCCCAGGAGTTCCAGGTCCTGGACCTGTTGTCGGCCGAGGTGCACGCCGCGGCCCAGGCCGACGCCGCGGCCGCTGCGACCCGGGAACGGGTCCTCGACACCGCCGCGGTGGCGGCGGCCGGCCGGTCGCGCCAGGACGTCCGCGCCGCCATGGCCTCTGTCGAGGCGCTGACGGCCCAGCTCGGAGAGGACCGTGAGCTCGCCAGGGCCCTGGACCAGCTCCGGGTCCGACTCGCGTACCTGGGCCCGGCACCGAAGCGCCTGACCGCGGCACAACAGGACGCCCGGGCCCAGGCCGAGCGGTGCGAGCGGGCGGTGGCCAACCGGGATCACCGCACGGCCTACCGCTGCCTGACCCGACTGGTCGCCGCCGACCGCAGCGCCCGGCTGCCCGGGGGTCAGAAGGCCACGGCCGCCCTGGCCGAGGTGCGGGAGCACCTGTCCGAGCGGGCCGAGCCGTACCATGCCCGGGGGATCTCCGACCTGGCGGCCAAAAGGCCCGGCAGCGCCCGCGACGCGTTCGAGGCCGCGCTGCGCATCTTGCCGGACCACGTCCCGTCCAAGGAAGGACTGGTCGCGGCCCAGGCCAAGCTGGACGAGCAGGCGTCGGAGCACATGACCCGGGCCCGGGTCTACGAGCAAGCCCACCGCACGGACAAGGCCCTGGCCGAGTACGGCAAAGCGCTGGACCTGGCGGGCAAGGACTCCCGAGCGGGGCGCCTGGCAGCGGCTCGCATCGCCGAGCTGGTGGAGTAAGGGCCCTGGTCCGACTTGGCGTCCTGGGACTCGGCCTCGGCCGGGTGGCCTGGTACCTTCATTGAAATCTCTAAGTTCTACTTCGAGAATTCAATGATACAGCGCACCCTCGAGCGCGAAGTTCAAGCCCGGCTTCAGCACTTTCCTGTGGTCGCCCTGCTCGGTGCTCGCCAGGTCGGCAAGACGACCCTCTCCCACCAGGTCGCGTCGTCGTGGCGCGGGCCTGTGCATCGGCGTCCAGGCCCTCGGCATCCAGCGACTGCGAGAGCTGGATGGCCTGAGGTGACGGTTGGCGCCCCAGCCCTATCTAAGGACCGCGGTACTCGGGGATCTTGTCGTCCGGCACCAGGGGGATCAGGCGCTCGACCTCGGCGTCGAGCTCGGTCCACAGGGCGATGATCTCGGGATCCGTGCTGTCGTACAGGTCGTCCTGTTCCCAAGGGTCGCTGTCCCGGCGGTAGAACTCCTTTTCCCCGTACTTCCACCGGTACTGGAGCTTGCTCCCCCCGGTCTGGACCGACTGCATGATGCCCAGGCGGGCGTCGGACACGGTGTGGATGATGCGGTTGTCGGCGGCCAGGCCCACGGGCAGGCCGGTCATCATGCCCGGCAGCGGCTGCCCCAGGGCCTCGAGAATGGTCGGCGCCAGGTCGATGTGGGTCGTGGGACCCGTCCACTGACCGGCGGCGAGCTGCTTGGACCAGAAGAACGCCAGCGCGTCGTTCTCGCCGTAGTGCATCGAGTAGGCGTGGGTGTACAGGTCGTGCTCGAAGAACTGCTCGCCGTGATCCGACCACACGACCACCAGGGTCTCGTCCAACAGGCCCTCGGCGTCCAGGGCGTCCCAGAAGTCCCGGAAGACGTCGTCGGTGTAGCGCACGGTGCCCTGGTATCGGATGTTGATGTGCGCCATCAGGAGCTCCTGCTCCTCGGGCGTCAGCTCCGGGTAGTCGGCAAAGACGTCGTAGGTCGGGTCCCGCTTGGTCAGGTCCCAGGGGGCCTCGTCCAGCTCGTCGAGGCCCTCGAGGTACTCGTCGGGCGGCGTGTAGGGCACGTGCATGTCGCGAAAGTGCACGTGGAGGTACCAGGGCTCCCGCTGGTCCCACTGCCGGAGCATGTCCAGGCCGCGAGTGGCCATGTCTTCGGCGGGCTCGAAGCCGCCGTCGAACTCGGTGTAGCCGACGCCGGAGTTGTACTTGATGCCGATGTAGCTGTTGGAGCTGACCAGGCCGGTCTGCCAGCCGGCGTCTCGGAGCCAGACCGGGAGCTGCTTGTGGTCGTCGGGGATGGTCGGCCGGCGGTCACTGGCCAGGGCGGGGATGATCGCCATGTCCACGCCGGTGCGACCGCCGAAGACGCACATGGCGCTGGGGTAGGTCCAGTTGGAGCAGGAGCGGTGGTCGTCGAGGGCCACGCCCTGGGCCATCAGCTGGTCCATGAAGGGCGTGAGCGACAGGTCGCCGTACCGGGTGATGTGGTCCTTGCGCAGGGTGTCGATGGAGAGCATCAACAGGTTGCGGGGGCCGCTCTCGGGGAAGTCCAGGTAGGACGTCGCGGGGGGCGGAGGGGGTGCGTCGCCGTTGCAGGCGAGCAGGCTCATCAGTTGCACGGACCAGATCACGTGGATGCCTCTCCCTGACCACCGCCGCAACATAGCCGCCCGGATCAGGTCAAGCAGGCACCCGGCCCGACACGGTGAGCTGGAGCGGCGAGATCAGCAGCGCACCGGGCACCGCAGCGACCCGGTCCCAGTCGCTGCGCAGGGCGGCGGCCTGGGCCTGGGTGATCAGGCCAGAGCCCCTTCCCTCTTCCGCCTTGGCTCGCCCAGGGCTGCGGATCCGCGCTCAGGGGGCCTCCCGGCAGCCTGTTGAGGCCCCAGACCCGCCCCAGGCGGAAGAAAAGGCCGGCTCTGATCGCTGAGGCGGAAGAACTCGGCCGCTCTACCCGCCCGCACGCCGCAGCCGCCGCGCCACCGCCTGGGTCACCGTCTTCACCTCGGCGACCCCCAGCGCACCCGCGATGCCCAGGGTCAGCACCGCCGCCGTGCCCCCGCTCAGGGCGCCGCGGATCAGCGCTGGCAGGGCCGGCAGCACGGCCTCGAGGCCCCAGCCCGCAGAGACCCCCACCACCACTGCGACCCCCATGCGCACCAGCGTGCCACCGACCCGCTCGGTCGACCCAGGCGCCATGGTCCGCCGGAGCAGGATCGCCAGCCCGGTCACGTAGACCGACAGCGCGATGCTGCTGGCCCAGGCCAGGCCGAGCCCGCCCATCGACGCCGCCAGCCCCTGGTACAGCGGCCACGCGGCGACGGTGACCGCCGTGCCCAGCGCGGTCGGCAGCCAGGTCTTCTCCAAGGCGTAGAAGCCGCGGGCGTAGACCGAGGCGGTGGCCCAGGCCCACAGGCCCAGGCAGAGCACGGCGGTGTAGGTCCCGACGGTCTGCAGATCGGCCGTGGAGAACCGGGTCGTGCCCCAGATGACCGTCGCCACCTCGGTCCCGGCCACGATCAGGCCCGCGCCGGCCGTCAGCGCCAGCACCAGCACCGCCCGGACCGCCCGGATGAGCGTGCCGTAGGCTTCGGCCACCTGGCCCTGGGCGATGAGCCGGGCGACGCTGGGGTAGAGGCCCACGCCCGTCGCGACCCCGAACACGCCCATGGGCACCTTCATCAGCGTCTTGGCATACTGGAGCTGGGCGACGGTGCCGGTGGCGGACAGCGAGCCGAAGCGCTTGATGAACCAGTCGTCGACCACCACGATCGACTGGCCGATCATCAGCGGAAGCGACAGCCACAGGTACTTGCGGAAGTCCGGGTGGCGCAGGTCCACGACGGGCCGCCACCGCAGGCCGCCGTTTCGCCAGGCATCGGCCAGGGGCACCCCGAACGGTCCGAGCACGCCGCCGACCAGCACGCCCCAGGCGAAGCCTTCGGGCCCCAGGGTCGGGCCCAGCAACAAACCAAAGAACACGATCGACCCGGTGTAGAGCAGCGGCGCCAGCGCCGGGGCCACGTGGCGGTCCCGGGCCTGGAGCGTGGCCGAGATCAGCCCGCCCACGAAGATGAAGATCTGGGCCGGCAGCACGATGCGGGTGAGCCGTGCCAGGACGCGTGTCGCGTCGTCGGAGAAACCGGGGGCGATGACGTGCTCGACCAGGGGCGGCGCGAACCACATGAGCACCGCCACCAGTGCCGTCAGCGCGACCAGGAGGAAATTGGCGATCGTGCTGAAGGCCTCCCAGCCCGCTTCCTCGTCGCCTCGGGCCAGGTGCCCGCCGAAGATCGGGATGAACACGATGCTCAGGAACCCACCCGCCAGCAGGTAGTTCAGGAAGTCCGGCAGCACGAACGCGGCCCAGTAGACGTCGGCCTGCTCACCCGCGCCGAGCACCCGCCCGATCACCGCCTCTCGCACGATGCCCACGAACCGGGACAGCAGGATGCTGACGCCCCAGATTGCGGCGGCGATCTTGACCTGGCGACCGGTGGAGCTCATCGGGCGACATTGTGTAGCAAGCGGCATGCCAGGCGGTACGCTCCGCCCGTGACCCCCATCGTCTTCATCGGGCCCATGGCCGCCGGCAAGACCACCCTGTCCAAGGCCGTCAGCCGGCGGCTGGGCCGGCGCTACATCCCCCTCGACGTGCTCCGGTACTACTACTACCTGATCCAGGGCATGGACTTCCTGGCCATGTTCGACCGGCCTGTGTTTGCCGACGTGGTCGAGTTCTGGAAGCCCTATCAGCTGCCGACGGTCCGGCGGGTCATCGCCGAGTTTCCCGACGGGGTGCACGACTTCGGCGCCGGCCACGCCCACTTCACCGACCCCGACGACCGCGCCGGGCTGCGCGAAGTCCTGGGCCCGCTGCCCCATGTCTTCCTGGTCCTGCCCTGCGCAGACCTGGACCGGGCGGAGCGGATCTGCGGCCAGCGGGACCGCGAGCGCCTGGGGGAGCAGTGGGACCCGACCCGGGGTCCCTACGCGCGGGAATTCGTCCGCTCCGAGAGCTTCCGCGACGTGGCCAAGCACACGGTGATCACCGACGAGAGGAGCGTCGAACACTGCGTCGACGAGATCCTGGCGCTCCTGGCCTGACCGGGGGACGTCAAACGGCGCCACCGGGTTGCATTAGACTCCACCCCGACCTCTCGGAGCGGCATGGAACGGGACTTCGGACGAGACCTACGCGTCGGCCTCTTCCTGGTGATGTCCGTGGTCCTGCTGTCGTTCTTCGTGTTCATGCTCGGCGGCCAGGACGGCATGTTCAAGGAGCGCTACAAGCTCCACAGCGCCTTCACCGAGACCTCAGGCCTGCGAGACGGCGCGGTCGTCCGGCTGGCGGGCATCGACGTGGGCGAGGTCAGCCTGATCTCCTTCCCGGCCGACACGTCGGTCAAGGCCATCCAGGTCGAGATGGAGGTCATGGTCCAGTACCAGGAGCGCATCCGCGCGGACTCGGTGGGCACCATCGAGACCGAGGGCATGCTGGGCGACAAGTACATCTCGATCACCGTCGGCACCCCCAGCGAGCCGGCCCTGGCCGACGGCGCCGACCTGCCGGTGGAAGAGGGCACCAGCCTCGAGGAGTACGAGCGCCAGGCCCGCGGCGTGCTCCAAGACGTCAGCAGCATCACCGACCGGGTCAACGGGATGCTGATCGAGCAAGAGGGCGACGAGCCGATCAGCCTGGTGCCGACCCTGCGGGCGGTCGAGGCGATGATGCTCCAGGCCGAGTCCGGCGAGGGCCTGGTCCACCAGCTCTTCTACGACGAGGACCTGCCCAAGAAGATCAACGGCACCTTCGACGACCTGGACTCGGTGGTCGCCCGGCTCAACGCCACCCTGGCCCAGGTCGAGACCGGCATGGGCGACCTGGCGAAGATCGTCGACGAGGTCGAGAGCGGCGACGGGCTCGCCCACCAGCTGGTCTACGGCGAGGAAGGCACCACCCTGGCCCAGGACCTGGCGGACCTGGCGACGACCCTGCAAGGCGTGGTCAGCGACATCGAAGAGGGCGACGGCATGCTCACGGCCCTCATCTACGACGAGGAGCTGACGGGCACCCTGGACGACCTGGCGTCGGCGGCCGACGACCTGCAGATCCTGGCGGATGGACTGGAACAAGGCGACGGCACCCTGGGGCTGCTCATGACCGATCCGACCCTCTACGAAGACATGCGCGTGCTGGTCGGCGGCGCCCAGCGCAACAAGCTGCTCCGTACGGCCGTGCGCACGTCCATCAAGAAGGCCGAGGACGAGGACGTCGGGGCCTTCGGCCAGGAGGCGTCGCCCTGATGGCGGTGGCCGGTGGCGTCGGTGTCCGGTACCTCTTCCGCCCTCGCTGGCAGGGCCTTCAGAACCAGTGGAACAGCGCAACCGGCCGTGAGCGAGGGGCCTATGCCTTCTTTGGTCTGCTGGGGCTCGGGTTCTGGGCGGCGCTCTTTGCCGGGCTGATCCTGTTGGTCGGCGCGTTCTTCGAGGTGGAGGTCTTCGGGCCGCTCCTGACGGCCAAGCTGCTGGAGATCCTGCTCCTGTCCCTGTTCGGGATGCTGTGCTTCTCGAACATCGTCACGGCCCTGTCCAGCTTCTACCTGTCCGAGGACCTGGAGCTGTTGCTGTCGCTGCCCATCCGCAGACCGGTCTTCTTCTACACCCGCTTCCTGGACACCGTGGCCCAGTCCAGCTGGATGATGGGCTTCTTCGGGCTGCCCGTGTTCCTGGCGTACGGCATGGTGCACAGTGCCGGCCCGGTGTACTACGCGATGCTGGTGCTGGTGATCCCAGCCTTTGTCGCCATCCCGGCCACGTTCGGCGTGCTGGTCGCGACCCTGCTGGTCAACGTCTTTCCCGCCCGGCGCACCCGGGAGGCCCTGGCGTTGATGGGCGTGCTGTTCGTCATCGGAATCTTCGTCCTGTTGCGGGTGGTCAAGCCCGAGCGGCTGGTGAACGCCCAGGACTTCGAGTCGCTGGCCGCCTATGTCGCCGAGCTCCAGGCGCCGGTTCCGGAGCTCTTCCCGCCCCGCTGGGCGGCCGACGTGCTGTTGGCCACCCTGTCCAACAACGAGCTCCCCTGGATCGCGCTGGGGCTGCTCTTGTCCGGCGCGGTGGCATCCGTGGGCTTCACCCGGCAGCTGATCCGGCGCTACTACGACAGCGGCTGGACCCGCAGCCAGGAAGCCGCGCCAGCTCGGCTGGCTCGCAGTGCAGCCCTGGACCGGCTCCTGGACCTGGTGGCCCGCGTGATCCCGCGGGACATGGTCCCTATCGTGGTCAAGGACGTGAAGTCCTTCTTTCGGGATCCGGCCCAGTGGAGTCAGCTCTTCTTGCTGGGCAGCCTGATCGTGATCTACCTGTTCTCGGTCCAGGCGCTGCCGACGGACATGATCAGCAGCCGGTACCTGCGGGTGTGGAAGAACGCCCTGGCCTTTCTGAACCTGGGCATGGCCGGGTTCGTGATGGCGGGCATCGCGGTGCGCTTCCAGTTCACCGCGGTCTCGGGCGAGGGACGGGCATTCTGGATGATCCGCACCGCGCCGGTGGACCCGGTCCGGTACCTGTGGGCCAAGGCCCTGCCCGGGCTCGTGCCGATGCTGTTCGTGGGGGTGACCATCATCGTGGCCAGCAACTTCATCCTGGACACGCCGCCGGCCATCATGGCCATCGGGGCCTACACCGCGGTGCTCCTGGCGTTCGGCATCTCGGGCATCGCGATGGGCATGGGGGCCACGTGGCCCGACTTCAAGGCCGACAACGCGGCTCGGGCCGCCAGCGGACCGGCGGGCATCCTGTTCATGGTGGCCTCGCTGTCGCTTGTGGCCGTGGTCCTGGTGCTGCTCGCAGCGCCGGTGGTCTTCATCCTGGGCAGTCAGCTCTCGGACATCCCCTTCACGAACCTCCAGCGGGGCATCACGGCCGGCTGCATCGTGGCGGCGGGTGCGGTCTGCGTCTTTGCCACGCTGTGGCCGATCCATCGGGCTGCCCCTCGGCTCTGGGAGCACACGGGGTGAGCCTGGGCCTGTGGGCGCTGGTGGCCTGTGGCGCACTCCGCCCGGCACCGGTCAGCGGTCCCGGTGCGGCCGACCCCGCGCCCACCGGGGGCGCCGAGATCACGGCCCACGTGTCCCGGGGCCACTACCTGTCCGCGGTCTACGCCTGGGAGGGCGGTGACTGCGAAGTCGCGTTGGTCCGCTTCGAGCGGGCTCGCCTGTTCGACGGGGTCAGTCCGCGCCTGGCCCGGGAGCACGGTCTGGCCCTGCTCGACTGCGGCGCGCCCCAGGCCGGCCTGGCCAGCCTGCGGGTGGCGGCCCAGGGCGCGGACAGCGCTGCCCACGGCCACCTGGTCGAGCAGCTGCACGGGGCGGGGGAGCTGGACCAGGCTCGCGACCAGGTCCTGGCCTGGGCTGCCCTCGACGTGCCCTCGGAGCACTTGACCTGGCGGGGTCGCTGGCAGGTACGGACCGGCCTTGCAGAGGGCGGGCTGGCCGACCTGGCCCGTGGGCTGCCCCTCACACCCCACGACACCGAAGGCGTGCGGGCGATGCTCGATGCGGCGGTGAGCTTGCAGCGTCTCCAGACCGCGTTCTCGGTCCTCGACGCGGTCCATGGCCTGGGTCCGACCGACCGCCAGGTCTTGCGCTGGCTGGCTGATCTGGCGGCCGAGATCGGCGACGACGCCACGGCGCTGAGCGCGACCCGCAGGCTCGATGCGCTGACAGGGGGCCAGCGGCAGGACGTGGCCAGGGACCTGGCCCGGTTGGCCTTGCGGACCGACGACCGGGCGCTCGCCGCCGCCGTCCTGCCCAGGGTCCGAGGCGACATGGGCCTGGCGCCGGAGCTGCTGGCGCTCATCCATGGCCCTGCAGAAGGCCTGGCGCTCCTGGATGCCCTGGCCCAGGCGGCGCCCCTGGACCGGGGTCTGGCCCTGCGCCGGATCGATCTGCTGGCCCAGGCCGACGTCGACGGCGCCCTGGCCGCGGCGGCCCAGGTCCCGGGACTCGCTCCCGAGGCCCTGGCGCGCATCCAGGCCCGGACCCTGGCTCTGGCCGATCGCCACGACCAAGCCCTGGCCGCACTGGACCCATTCCAGGACCACCAAGCGGCGGCACGGATGCGCGTGCGGCTGCTGCTGGATCTGGGCCGCCACGCAGACGCCCTGGCGGCGGCCGACGCGGCCTTGGCTCGCTGGCCCGCCGATCCGCTCCTGCCGGGGCGGCGGCTCCTGGCGGTCGAAGCCACCGGATCCGCGGACCAGGCGCGGCTCGCGGCCAGCCAGCTGCTGGCCCTGGACCCCCGGGACATCGACGGCGCCCTGGTGTTCGCACGGACATCGCCCGACCGCCCCGACCAGGTCCAGGGCCACCTGTGGACCGCCATCGAGGCCCACCCCGGGGAGCCCGAGCTCTGGCTGGAGCTGGCAAGGTCCCGCTGGGTCGAGGGGTCTGAAGACACGGCCCGGGCCGCAGCACGGCGGGCGGGCCAGCTCCTCGGACGGGACAGCGCACCCGGGGAGCGCTATGCGCGGATGTGCGCAGAGCTGCCCTGCGACCCCGAGGAACGCCGATGACCAAGAAGCCGATGCTGCTGACCCTCCCGGTCGTGCTGACCCTGGCCGCCTGCGGGCCCAAGCGTGACCTCCCGACCCTGGCGGTCGACGCCGCGCCGGCCGATCAGATCCTCAAGGCCGCCCAGGAGCGCTCGGTGCCCGCCGGGGTGGCAGGCCAGTTCGGCTTTGCCGCCGAGCTGCCCGACAGCGTGATCCCGGGTGTGCTCACGGGCAAGCTGGTGGTCCAGCAGCCCGGCCAGCTCAGGCTCGACGTGCTGCCCCCGGTCGGCGGCCAGGTCCTGATCGCCGCCAGCAACGGCGAACACCTCCACGTGCTCTTGCCCCTGGAGTACGAGTGGTGGGGGGCCGCCGACGTCGAGACGGTCCTGCGCGAGGCCACCGCCGACGCGGTGGGCATCGAGGACTTCACCGAGCTCCTGGTCGGCCAGCTGCCCGCGCTGGACGGCATGGAGCCGGAGATCCTGGGCGAGGGCGAGGTCGGTCCCATCGTGCGCTACTCGGGCCCCGAAGGCGTCCAGGTCGACGTGCAGCTGGATCGCGCCGGGTACATGTGGCGCACCATCGAGGCCCGGGACGGCGAGGGCACGGTGCTGTTGAGCACGGTCAGCGAGGGCGTCATCCACACCGACGACGCCTGGTACCCCAACAAGATGGAGATCACGCTGCCGACCCTGGACATCGTGATGAAGCTCCGGTACCGCTCGTGGGAGACCCATCCCGAGCCCGGAGACGTGTTTCACGTGCCGGTGCCTGAGGGCTACACCCAGATCGACATGATGGCCGAACTGGACCGGGCCGTCGAAGAGCGCAACGCCCAGGACACCGAGTCGACGGATCCGGCCCCGGAGCCCACGGGCGACGACACCGCCGCCGATGACACCGCGGCCCCCGAGGAAGCCGAGGAGCCCGAAGCCGCCACCCCCTGAGTCAGCTCAGTCGGTCGTGACCAATGTAAAGAAGAAGCACATCTCCTCGTCCGTGCGCTCGCCGTACTGGGTGTCCTTGGGCTCGCCGTCCAGGTCCGGGTTCGACGTGCTGTTGTTGAACGTGCAGGTGAACTCGGCCATCGAGCCCGCCGGTGCCAAGTAGGGCTCCTTGAAGTAGTAGGGCACCTGGTTGGCGAAGTTGTAGCGGCCGTCGACCATGCAGTCTTCGGTGCCGTCGGGCTGGGTGATGTGCATCTCGGCCTCCCAGCCGAGCAGGTGCATGTGGGGCCAGACCGCGTAGATGGTCAGGTCCCGGGACGGGTGGGTCTTGGTGCTCTCGGTGACCTCGTAGTGGTCGTTGCCGGCGGGGATGTTGAAGCTGCTCTCGCCCCAGGTCTTGAAGGTGGCGACCTTGTCGGGTTCGTCGACCAGCTTGAACGCGTAGCCTGGGTGGTCGGACGTGCCCTCGGGCAGGGTGCCGGGGTCGAAGTAGTGCATCTGCAGGATCAAGGGCTCACCGCCCTTGAACTTCATGGCGACGCCGTCGGGCAGTTCGACCGGGAGATCCCCCGGCGCCCAGCCGCCGACAAAGGCGGAGATGACGGACCACTCCTCGCCGTTGATGCAGTCGAAGCCTTCCGGCGCACGGTGGGTGTCGGTGATGCCGCTCGACCGCCCGGCGTAGAGCACCACGTGGTGGCTCATCGACCGGTTGTCGATGATCGGCTGCATGCTCGAGACGTAGTAGTCGTCGGCGGGCACGTCCTCGATCACGAAGCACCGGTACTCGTTGCCCGGGTTCGCCGCGTCGGAGTAGGTCGGCGTGTAGGGCTCGGGCAGCATCACGACCAGGTCCGGGTCGTCGAGCTCCTCGTGCAGGCCTTCGACGATCACCTCGTCGGCGGGGTCGCCCTGGGGGGTGCCGCCGTCGACCCAGGCCTGGATCAGGTCCCGGCCCCCGACGGGCAGGTGCATGGCATCGGAGCCGTGGTAGTCGCGGCACTCGGGGTCCGACGCCGGCGGTGGCATCCAGCCAGCGTCGATCTGCCCGACCATGATCTCGGCCATGGCGCTCGCCGTGTCGTAGTCCGAGAAGTCTCCGGTCCCCAGTCCGCCGTCGTAGTGGCAGCGGGTGCAGTGGGTCTGCAGGAGCGGGCTGATGTCGGCGTACCAGTTCACCTGGTCGCCGTCGGTGCCGGTCGTGCCGGTCGTGCCGGTCGTGCCGGTCGTGCCGGTCGTGCCGGTCGTGCCGGTGGCCGAGTCGGTGGCGGTGGTGGTGTCGTCTCCACAGGCGACGAGCAGCAGGGTCAGAGCGGACAGGGACAGCAGGCGCGACATGGAAACCTCGTGGCACGCGGGTCGGGGACCAGGAAGATAGAGTCCGTGCCCGCCCCCAGCAAGGAGAGCGCGTGCTGCTGGCCGGATCCTTGCTTTTCGCTTGCACTTCGGCGCCGACAGAGCCCGGTGTGGACTCGGCAGGGACCGCGGACTCGGCCACGATCCCCGGTCGCCTGGACCTGGTCGATCCCGAGCTGTGGACCCAGCTCGATGCCGACGAGGATCCCTTTGCCGATCACCGACCCGACGAGGTGATCTGCGACGAAGACGAGGGCCTGACGGTCGAGACCGGGCTGTTCGAGGTGGACACGACCTTCTGCAACTACGCGTCGGTGGCCCAGCCCACTCTGGCCGACGTGGCCGTCGACGACGAGATCCAGGTGCTCGTGTACCACGGGGCCCTGAGCAGCTCCGACGAAGGCGAGGCCCACGTGGCGTTGATGCTCGGAGATCAGCTCGTGTGGGAACAGCTGATCGCGATCCCGAGCGGATCCGGCGTGTACAGCACTGATGTCGGCGCTGCCTTTGAGGCCCCGGTCGGGACCCGGGCCGTGTTCCACCTGCACAACCACGGCAACAACACGTGGAACCTGGGGCACTTTCGCCGGGAGCGCTGAGTCTCAGAAGAGCGGGTACACGAAGGGCGACAGCTGGGGCGCAAAGGCCAGGAAGGCGAACACCACCGCCAGGCCCAGCAGGGCAAAGGCCACGACCAGCGCCGGCGTGATGCGCTGGCGGCGGAACACCCGGACCAGTCGGCGGGCGTTGTCGACCATCACGGGCAGGAGCACCCCGGGACTGCGTCTCATCGCTGCTTCCGGACCCAGAGGGGGCCGATGAGCACCGCGTCGAGATCTGTGCGGGCAAAGGCCAGCAGTGCGTCCACGCCTCCGCCGACCATCGGGCTGCCCGACTCGTTGAACGACGTGTTGAGCACGGCCTCGGTGCCCCAGGCCAGCCCTGCTGCGACCAGGAGGCTGTGGAACAACGGCGCTTCGTCGGGGCGCACGATCTGGGGGCGGGTCGTGCCGTCCACGTGCAGGGTGGCGGAGAGCCGGGTGCGGCCCTCGTCGGTGACGGGCACCGCCAGCTGCATCCAGCGGGCCGTGTCCGGCACGCCGTCGAGCACCAGGCAGCGGCGGGCCTCGGCCTCGGTCAACGACGGCGCGTAGGGGCGGAACGCGGCCCGGCGCTTGATGCGCGTGCTGAGCCGCTCGGCGACCGCTAGCCGGTCCGGCCGGGCCAGGAGCGAGCGGGCGCCCAGGGCCCGGGGACCGTTCTCGAAGCGTCCCTGGCACCACCCGACCACGTGGTCCTGGTCCAGGGCCGCGATGACCACGGCCACGCGCTCAGCGGGGTCGTCGAGCAGCTCAAAGGTGACCTGGTCCGGCTCCAGCCGCGCCAGTCCGTGGCGGGAGAACCGGTGCCAGCGCTCGGGCTCCAGGTGGTCCAGCAGGACCTGGAGCTCGTCGGCGTCGCCTTGTCCGGCCCCTAGGAAGGGGTGGATGCGGCGGGGGGGCGGCGACCCTCCGGCCCGGTCGTGCACCAGCAGCGCGGCACCCATGGCACCGCCCCCGTCGCCGGGGTCCGGGGGCACGTACACGGTGTCGAAGACCCCGGCGTCGAGCAGGCGCTGGTTGGCGACGCAGTTGAGCGCCACGCCGCCGGCGTAGCAGAGTCGGCTTCGACCGGTCAGCTGACGAGCCCGGCGGGCATAGGCCAGCACCGCGTCTTCGCAGACGCGCTGCACGCTGGCTGCCAAGTCGGCGAAGCGCTGGTCGTCGTCGGACGGGGGCTGCGCCGGCGGCCCGTCGCAGCGCCAGGGCAGCGCAGCTCGAAAGTGCCGCGGGGGCCCCAGGGCTTCGATGAGCCGGTCGGTGACAGGCAGGTCCTTGTCGCCGCGGAAGTCGAACCAGCCGTCTGCCAGGGTGTGGCGACCGTCGGCGTCGATCGCCAGGATCTCGCGGAGGGTGCCCACAAAGCGGGGCTCACCGAACGCGGCGAGGGCCATCGTGCTGCACTCGCCGTCGTTGACCGCAAAGCCCAGGTACGACGTGAAGGCCGAGTAGAACAGCCCCACCGAGTGAGGAAAGGGCGACACGTCCACCGGCGCCAGGCGAGCGCGGCCGTCCACGTGGCTGGCGTCGAAGATGGCGGAACAGGTCCACTCGCCCACCGCGTCGATGGTCATGACCGCGGCGTCGTCGAAGGGGCTCGTCAGGAAGGCGTGGGCTGCGTGGCTGGCGTGGTGGGGCGCATAGACCACCTTGGACGGGGGCACGCCCAGGGCTTGGGCCAGGTCGGCCTTGACCCACAGGCCGCTGGTGATCGCCTCCTTGGCGCTGCGCCAGAAGGTCCCGAACGACAGCGGCCAGCGGGCCAGGCTGGTCGCGAGGGCCCGGGAGAGCTTGGTCGGCGGGTCCTCGTGGTAGGCGACGAAGCTCAGCTCATCGGCCGCGATGCCGCCCTGGGCCAGACAGGCGCGCACCGCGGCGAGGGGCAGGGTGGGGTCGTGCTTGACTCGGGAGAAGCGTTCCTCGGCCGCCGAGAACACCACCTGGCCATCGACGACCAGGGCTGCCGACGCGTCGTGGTAGTTGGCCGAGACCCCCAGGACCTTCACTGCAGCTCGCTGGAGAAGTCGTCGAGCTGGTCTTGGAGGAGGGTGAGCTGCGCGTCGGCCCCCAGGCGCAGCCTGCGCCGCAGTGCCGGTACAGCCAGCCAGCCCAGGAGCAGGTAGGTGCCGCCCAACAGGAGCGTCAGCGGCACCAGTCCGACCCGGTGCATGGCGTCCACGTACAGTGTCCACCAGCGGCGGCGCCACGCCAGGCGGGCCTCGCTCCGTGCGCTGGCCGGGGTGCCGCACAGCTGCAGCAGGACCCGGTCGGTGTCCGCCTCGTGGCGAGCTTCGTCCTCGCCCGCCACCCGGAAGATGCCCCGGGTGGCCGGGTCAGCGACGGCCTGGGCGTACACCCGAAAGTCGGCGTTCACCGCGGCCTCGCCCACGTGCACGGTCGAGAAGAACGCCCGGATGTCGTCGCTCGGACTGTCCGGAGCGATGAGCTCCTCTCGCGGCAGCACATGGCGGATCGGGTGCTTGTCGGCGGTCGAGCGGGCCAGATCCTCGAAGAGCTCCCCGTGAAAGGTCTCTTCCAGCACGTGCTGGAACAGGTAGCCCCGCAGCGCCGGGTCCTGGGTCAGGTCCATGCACTGGCGCAGCTGCTGACCGCTGTCCCGCTCGATGGCCGAGAACTCCATCAGGGCGGCCTGACGGCGGGCGGGCCACAGCCGCCAGACCCGCGGGGTCAGGTGTCGGATGACCCAGTGGCGGGGGTTCACAGCTGCTCCCGCTTGATCAGGGCCAGGGCCACCGAGCGGGAGAACCGCTTCATGCCCTTGGCGCTGTAGTAGGGGGTGTCGCCCAGGAACAGGTCGGGCTCCTGGGCGTCCGGCAGGCGCGAGGGCATGAGCAGCGGGAGCTTCTCGGCCTTCAGCGCCGCGGTCACCGTGTCGGCGGGCACGTCGAGTTGGGGGGTCAGCTCGCTGAGGGCCCTGGCCGGCGCGGCGGACTCGCGGACCCGCAGGGTGCGCAGGTTGGCGACACCCTCTCCGTTCCAGATCATCAGCACATGGACCCCGCGCTTCCGAGCCAGCGCCAAGGGTTCGGCCATCAGCGCCGCCTGCCAGCCGGCGAGCTCGGCCGCGACCTGTTCGGGGGTCAGGTCCCCCAGGGCCCGGGCGGTCTGCAGGGACCAGCTCGACGTGACCAGGGTGCGGGCCCAGGCGCGCACGCCCTGGGGCAGCCAGGCGTTGATGGTGGAGCCCCAGACCCGGCTGGGCGACTGGAGCCGCTTGGGCAGGCCGGCGTCGTTGGTGACCAGGGCCTGACGCAGGACCAGGTCCAGGAACATCTTGTGGTTCGACAGGGTGTCCAGCACCACCAGCGTTGGCTTGTACTGGTCCAGCACGGCCCGGAAGCGGATGGCGTGCTGGGTGGTGGTGTACCCCTCTACGGAGAGGTTCAACACGTCCAGGTCTCGGCCCTGTTCGGCCAGGGCGGCTTCGAGCAGGCCTGCTGGCTCCAACCTGTTGCCCAGCCCGGGGCCGAACAGGGTCGACCCACCCATCAGCAGGACCTTGCGGCTGCCTCGGCGGGGCGGCTCTCCCCGGAAGCCGGCCCGGTTCACGCTCATCGAGACCTTGCCCAGGCCCACGTCTCGCGTGCCCTTGCAGCCGGCCTCGTAGACTTGGACCCCCGTCTCGGGGTCACTACTGCGGCAGCTCCAGTCGGTGTTCAGGGCGCTCACGACCTCCTGGGAGGGGCCCAGCTGGCTGAGTCCGACGGCGAACACCAGCGCCGCGAGGGCCACCACGACGGCGGCCGCGCGCAGGCCTCGGCCGGAGGAGGACGACATGGTCCATCTTAGCTGTGCTCGCGGCGATAGGCGGGGGACGTGGAGTCCGCCCTGCCCATCCCCGCCACCCTGGACGAGCTGGACCCGGCGTGGCTCTGCCGGGCGCTGGACCTGCCCGAGGGCGCGATCGCCCAGGTCCACCCAGGCCCTGCGGCCGGCGGCATCGCCATCGCTGGCCAGGTCGCTCGGCTCCGGCTGGTTCCGGCGCCTGGGGTCCGGACGCCCGCCAGCGTGGTCGCCAAGATCGTGAACCCGGACTGGCAGGCCACCCGCGAGCTCTATGCGCGCGAGGTGCGCTTCTACCGGGAGCTGGCGGCGCGGCACCCACTGCCGGTGCCGACCTGTCTGTACGCGGACATCGATCCCGAGGATCGGGGCTTCGTGCTCCTGCTCGAGGACCTCAGCGACGCGCGGCCCGGCCATCGGCTCGACGGCTTCGACGCCGACGAGGCCCGGCTCGTGCTCCAGGCTCTGGCCCGGCTGCACGCGGGCTGGTGGGAGAGCGGGGCGCTGCGGGACGTCGACTGGCCGGTCAAGACCTACAGCGAGCGCTACGCCGAGGAGCTCCAGGACCGGTTCGTGGCCCGCTGGCCCCAGGTGCGAGACGACCGGCGCTTTCCGATGACCGTGGCGACCCGCGCCGCTGCGCGGGATCTGGCAGACGCCGTGGTCACCGATCTCATGGACCTGAGTCGCGGCCCCCGGACCCTGATCCACGGGGACTTGCACAGCGAGAACCTGCTGCTGGACGGGCAGCGGGTGGTGTTCATCGACTGGCAGAACGCCGCCCTGGGGAACCCGGCTCTCGACGTCGCGAGCATCCTGTCCGGGGCCGTGAGTCCCCAGGCCCAGCGGGACGCCGCGCCAGAGCTGCTCGCGGCCTATGCCCGGGCGCTGCGGGCAGGCGGGGTGGAGGCCTGGACCGACGACGGGATCGCCGCGGGGGTGGGGGCGGCGACCCGGTGGCTGTTCGCCGGCACCTGTTGCTGGCTCGCACGGTTCCAGACAGACTGCGCTCGGGACGCGAAGACCGCAGCCGGCCACCTGGAGCGACTGGGAGAGGGCCTGGTGATCTGGGGGTGACACCTGGGCCGGGTCCGCCGGTAGTCGTGGTGAGCCCCGGAGTCACCCCATGCGCACCCTCTTCGTCTTGTCGTTCGCCCTGTGGTTGACCGGCTGCCCGGAACACAACCCGTGTCCGCCTTGCATCGTCGACGCCCACGCCGACCCGCCCAGCGGGTGGCGTTGAGGCCACTCAGGCGTCCCGCACGTCGACCACGGTGAGCTGGAGGGTCTCCCGCCCACGCCAGACGTTCAGTCCCAGGGTGCCCAAGAGCTCGACCGACGCACCCCGGCGCCACCGGTCGCCGTGCTCGGCTGCGGCCCCCCACCAGATCACATCGACCGGCTGGAGCGGTCCGGCCAGCCGGGCCTTCAGGTGGGCCTCCTTGATCAGCCGAGTCTCGCCCAGCTGGCCTTGGATGGCCAGGCGAGGCGCCCGGTTGCCCTTGCCGTGGGGGGCCAGGGGGGCCAGGGCGTCGTGCAGGCGGCGGTCGACGGCCGTCGCGGGCAGGGCGGCGTCCACGACGTGGGAGGGCGGCGGCACGATGCCGCCGGTGAGGGCCAGGGCCTGCTCGGCGAGGCGGGCCTGGAGCGCCGGAAGTGCGTCTGCCCGACAGGAGAATCCTGCGGCGGCCGGGTGGCCGCCATAGCGTTCGAGCAGGTCTGCGGCGCCGTCGAGGGCCTGGACCGCGTGCACCTGGGGGGTGCTGCGCACCGATCCCCGGGCGGCGTCCCCATCGATCGCCAGGACGGCCGCCGGGCGATGGTGTTTGTCCCGCAGGCGCGCGGCCACGATGCCCACCACGCCGCGGTGCCAGCCCTCGGCCTCGGGACCGCCGACCACGATGAAGGGGGGCGGGTCGTCCCCCAGCGCGTCGAGGGTGAGCCGGACCAGCCTGTCCTGGACCTGGCGCCGGTCCTTGTTGAGTCCCTCGATGCGCTGGGCCAGAGCCGTGGCCCGCTGGCCGTCTCGGGTGGTCAGCAGCTCGACCACGTCCGTGGCGCTGGCCATGCGCCCGGCGGCGTTGATGCGGGGGCCCAGGCGGAACCCCAGGTCCGAGCTGCGGATCCCGCCCGACGACAGCCCCGCGCACTGGATCAGCGCAGCCAGACCCGGGGCATGACGACCCCGGTTCAGGCTCTGCAGGCCCAGGCTCACGATGGCGCGGTTCTCGGGGGTCGACAGGTCGACGACGTCGGCCACGGTGCCGATCGCTGCGAGCTTGAGCTGGGAGAACAGGATCGCGTCGCGCTTGGGGTGTTGCGCCAGGAGCGCCTGGGCCAGCTTGAGCGACACACCGCATGCCGCCAGGGCGGGGTTCGGGTAGTCGCAGCCGAGCTGGGGGGGGCAGAGCACCGCCGTGGCGTCCGCCGGCACGTCGGTGTCCGGTGGCAGGTGGTGGTCGCAGATGATCACGTCGACCCCCAGCTCGCGGGCCCGGGTGACGCTGGCGTGGTCCTTGACCCCGATGTCGGCGGTCACGATCAGGCCCACGCCGTCCTGGGCGGCCTGTTCGGCGGCATGCACGGAGAAGCCATAGCCCTCGCCCATGCGATCGGGGATGTGGTAGCTGAGCGTGTCCAGGCCTCGCACCCGCAGGGTCGACTGCAGGATCAGCGACGACGTGGTGCCGTCCACGTCGTAGTCCGTCACCACCCGCACGTGTTCCCGTTCGGCGATCGCGCGCTCCAGCCTCGCCAGGGCCACGTCCATCTGGTGGATCAGCGCTGGATCGTGCAGATCCTGGAGCGACGGGGACAGCATGTGCCGGGCCCGCTCCGGTTCTGTGGCCCCGCGTAGCCACAGGCATCGGCTGGCGATTGGACCCAGGCCCATCGCCGCGTCGAGGGCCTGCACCTGGACATCGTCCGTGGGGGCGAGGGTCCAGGCGGCGCCGGTCCAGCTGAGAGCGTCCACTTTGTCTCCAGTGTGCCCGGCTGTAGCCGATTCGGTGAGCCGTGGAAGAACCACTCATCCGAGACCTGAGGCCCCAGGGGCCTCCTGCCGACCTGGCCGACCCGAGACTGGGCCTCCGAGCGCAGCTCCGGGCCGCGCTGGCCGCCCTCGAGGAGGGCCAGCCGCCCAAGGGCGACCTGGTGCGCACGCTGCGGGAGTGGCCCTTCCAGGTCGACGCCTTCCTGGAGGAGGAGCGGATCCGGCGCCCACACACGGTCGAGGCCCTTCGTCGCCACCTGGGGCTGGACCCGGATCCCTGGGTGGATCTGGTCAGCGGTGCCATCTCGGTGCACCAACAGGCCCAGACCCCGGAAGAGCGCATCCTGGTCGCCGGCTCGTTGTTGTCCCAGGACGGGGACGAGCTGAGTGGGGCTGTGATCGCGTTGTGCCACCACCCGCTGGGGCTGCCGCTGTTGGTGTCCATGCACAGCGTGGCCCGGGCCGGGCCGCCCCGTCGCCTGCTGGCTGGGCACCTGGTGCGCCGGGCCCGGGCCGAAGAGCTCCCGCCGCCTGACTTTCGCCTGAACCGGGAGTCGCCGGCGTTTCACGACGGCTTCGTCGATGGCTCGCTGCTCTTGGTGGTCTTTCGGGAGTACCCGGGGGTCTATGCCTTGTTCTACTGCCGCCTGGGCGACGGGGTCGAGGACCTGATCGTGGTACCGGCCCACGGCGAGGGAGCCCTGGTCGTGGCCCTGGGTCAGGGGGACACGTCGGCCCGGGAGCGGGTGGGGCTGGACGTCTGCAGGGCCAGGCTCGCCGCTTCGATCGCCCGTCTCGAAGACCAGCTCCCGAGCCCTTCGTGGCAGGCCCTTGGGCACCTGCTCGAGGAGCGGCTCTTCCACGACGACGCCCACGAGGGCTTCGTGGTCGGGGAACGAGGTGCGCGGCTGGTCCTGGACCGCCTGGCGGCCGTGGCCTTGGGGCACGACGCCCGGGCCCTTCTGGACCTGGTTCGTCCGGCGTCTCCCGCCGAGGTCGCGCTCGAGCTCTTCGGTGCCCAGTTCCTGCGGCACCTGTTCGGGGTCGCCCACGGGGTCTCGCGCCTTGAGATCCGCATCGAACAAGAGGGAGAGCTGGGGGGCATGGCGGTGGCCGTAGGGCGCGGCGCCACCGGCCGGGCGCTCACCCGGACCCGGCTCCACCTGTCCCGTGCCGGCGAGGACTGGTGGGTGGATCGCCTGGAGCTGTGCGGAATCGGCGACGAGGACCAGGTCCTGCGGCCGGTCTTCGAGGGCCTGTTTGGGCGCTATGCCCTGCCGGTCCTGGACTACGACGGGCTGCCCCAGGCGGAACAGGAGCTCATCGCTGCGCTGCTGGACCTGGGCTACGGCCTGGAGGATCTGGCCCAGGCGATCTCCCAGGGGCGGGAGCTCCAGCTGGCGGGAACGGCCGGCTCGGTCGCGGCGACGACCCACTACCTGTTCGCGGCCGGGACGGGTGCGCGGGCGGTGCTGCAGGAGCTGATCGATCGCTACGACGCCGACGGCGTCGAGGTCGAGGCGATGCTGGAGCGGGCCTGGAAGCAGCTCGGGGTCGTGGACCTGAACTGACCTCTGCGTGCCTCAGGCGCTCGTCTCGACGAAGGCCTTGAGGTCGGTGATGTCCCCGGACATCATCTTGCGCATCGTGCCCTTCATCATGGCGGCCATCGGGCTCATGAGCTTGGCCATCAGGCTGACCGGCTTGCCCTCGAAGACCCAGCTGACCTGGGTGGTGCTGTCGTCGACGGTACGCAGGTCCGGGCCGAACGCGACAGGGTCGACGCAGGTCCGGGTCGAACGCGACCATTGGGCCCTGCAGCGCCCCTCAGAGCGCTGCGAGAGGGCCGAATTCGTCCTTCCCGGCCCCTTCTGCGCCTTCCTTGTCGCGTTCACCCCAGACCTGTGCACAGGCTGTCGCGTTCACCCCGGACCTGCGTCATCAGCGAGTCGCCGCAGCCGGCCCAGCACCGATCGGGTCTCCCCGCACCGCACCCCCCAAGGGCCGCCGGCGGCCCCCAGCGCCGCGAAGCGCGCGTCCAGCCGTGCCAGCAGCGCGTCCAGCCGGTCGAACCGCGCCGCGCTGCGCACCAGGTTGGCCAGGGTCTGCTCCCGAGCCCCGAAGCCTGCCGGCAGGCTGTCTGCGCGGCCCAGCTCGGCGAGCGCCGTGCGGGTCAGCAGCCCGCCGGCCAGCGCCGGCGTGCACAGCACCCGCGAGATGTCCCGCACCGAGGTCTCCGGCGACGAGAGGTCCGGCACAGGCGGCAGCACCCACTGGGTCGAGCCAGCCGCGACCCCTTGCACCAGGCTCAGCGAGAGCTCCAGCACCCGCTCCCAGAACGGGGCTAGCCCGTCCAGGGCAACGACCAGCGCTGGCAGCCAGCGCAGCACGTGCGCCTGGACGAAGTCCTGCTCCAGGGCCGCGACCCGGGCGTCCTGGTCGGGCCGACCGTCTTCGCTGGCGTGGGCCCGGGCCCCAGCCAGCCACCCGATGTAGGAGAGCTGTACACCCAGGTGGTCGGGGCTGACGTCTGCCACCCGGGGCGCAAAGCCCCCCAGCCGGTAGGCCCGGGCCACCGCGTCGCTCCGGTCGCCACCGAGCAGCCTGTCCGGAGAACACCAGAAGCTCTCGATCGGCGGTGCCTCCAGCGAGAAGACCCGGTGGTGGCTGGCCGCCAGACCCTCGGGCGTCACCTCGTCCGGCAGGGCCTCGGCCAGCGGCGGCACCGCCCGCACCTGGGCGATGTCTCGAACCCCGTGCCGGACCAGGCCCGCCAGCAGCACGGCGGCGCGCTCCTGGGCCACGTGGACCTGGACCGGTGTCACCGGCCGAAGGGCTCGTCGGGCAGCGCGTAGGCCTCGGCGACCGGTTTCAGGGGTCGCTTGAGCCACCTTGGCCGGCGGGTCCCGTCAGGGCTGTGCTCCACCGCGGACCGAGCCAGGGCGTGCCACCGGCGGTACGCCGCCCGGGACTTCTCGGTGTCCACGTGCACCATGCCGTGCTCCTCGCCGGGCACCGCCGCGCGCACGCTGTGGGCCTTGACCAGCCAGCAGTGGTGCCCGCTCACCGGGTCGGGCTGCACCGGGTGGGTCAGGTTCTGGTGCACCCCCACGTCGTTCCACCAGATGCGCTCGGTGTCCGGATCCGCGCTCGAGTACGGACCGGCGCCGCGCAGTAACTTCAGGTCGTGCCCTCCCCGGCCGTCCTCGTCCAGACGGGCCAGGGCGGTCGTGCCCTTGCTGCCGCCGGCGTCGTCCTGGAGCCGCCAGCGCCCCAGGTGGTGGCTCATCGCGATGATGCCGGGCTTGATGCCCTCGGTCACCCAGGCCTTGTCCACGAACCAGCCGATCTCGGTCTCGACGAAGACCAAGGTGCCGGTGTCGACCCCGAGCCGCCGGGCGTCCAGCGGGTTCATCCAGACCGGGTTGGTGTGGCTGATCTCGTAGAGCCACTTGCAGTTGGCCGAGCGGGTGTGGATCAGCGTCGGCAGCCGGAAGTTCGGCAGCAGGATCATCTCCCCTGCGTCCCGGTCGATCTGGTCCGGGTGCACGTGACTGGGCAACCACCAGGGCACGACCCGGTCCAGCTCGGGCCAGCCCCAGTCGCGCAGGGTGCGGCTCAAGAGCTCGAGCTTGCCGCTAGGGGTCTTGAAGCCCTCGCGCACCACGCCGTCGACCAGCACGCCGAGCCGGGTCCCGTCCGATGCTGTCACCAGCCCCTCGGCCCCGACGGTCGCGCCTTCGGGCACCCCGCCTTGCTCGGCCTCGTAGGGCACGTAGTTCTCGGACACGACCTCGAAGCAGCCGTACTTGCGCATGTACGCCAGCGCACTCAGCCCCTCCGCCGCTGCAGCGTCGGGCAGGCCGGGCACGCTGTGCTCGAAGATCCACGCCCAGTACTCGCTCTGGGTGATCAGCTCGCCGGGCCGGTTGGGACTCTCCACGTACTGACGGATGCCCAGGGAGCCGTCGGGATCCAGCCGCCCCGTGAGCTCCACCCACCACTCGTTCTCCTCCCAGACCTCGCCGGGGTTCGCCTCGTGGGTGAAGCGCACGGGCTGGCCTGCCCGCTCCATCGCCACCCGACGCACCGGCTGCCGGAAGCCGATCCACATGCCGCTGTGGGTCTCCTGGCTCATCAGGTCGTGGCGCTCGGCGGAGTGCCCCATGGGCAGTACGTAGTCGGCGAACCAGGCGGACTCGTTCCACGTGGGCGTGAGCGCCACGTGGCACTTGATCTTGTCCGGGTCCCGCAGCGCCTGGAGCCACATGAACCCGTCGGGGTTGATCCACATCGGGTTGTAGACCCGGGTGAAGTACATGTCGACGTCGCCCCGGCCCTCGTCCAGGAAGTGGGGGAGCAGGAAGCTCATCTCGTAGAACGCGAACGGCCACTCGTGGGGCAGGTGCAGGTCGTTCCAGGCATTGAACGCCGGAGGCACGCGGTAGGGCTTGGGCACGAACTTGTTCCAGCTGTTCAGTGACGTGCCGCCCTTGGTGCCCACCGAGCCGGTCAACACGTTGAGGAAGAACAGGCACCGGCTGACCTGCCAGCCGCCCCGGTTTCCCATCGACGCCGAGCGCCACACGTGGGCCGCGACCCGGTCCCCGGCGTTGGCCACCAGCTCGGCGGTCTCGCGGATCCGGTCGATCGGGACCTGGCTCTCATGAGCCGCTCGCTCGAAGGTGAAGCCCTCGTAGAGCGCCTTCAGCGCGGTCTCGAAGGCCTCGAAGGTCGTCTCGCCCCCAGCTGCCGCCGCGATCGCCGCCTGCTGCTCGGCTGTCAGCTCCCCGGCCGCAGCCACCGTCTCGCCGATGTCCGCCAGGAAGGACTTCCAATTCACCCAGCGACGCACGAATTCCCGGTCGTATTGGCCGGTCTGGAGCAGGTGGTTCGCCACCGCCAGCAGGATGGTCGTCTCGGACCCCGGCCACGTGGGCAGCCACACGTCGCTCTTGGACGCCGTGTTCGACAGCCTGGGGTCGAAGGTCACGATCTTCGCGCCCTTCTGCTTGGCCTCGATGATGCGCTGGGCGTGGGGGTTGAAGTAGTGGCCGGTCTCGAGGTGGCTGCTGATCAACAAGATCACGCGGGCGTTCGCGTGGTCGGGCGACGGCCGGTCCCCAGCGGCCCACAGGAAGTACCCGGCCCGTGCCGCAGCGCTGCAGATGTTCGTGTGGCTGTTGTGCCCGTCGACCCCCCACGCGCTGATGAGCCGATTGGTGTAGTGGTCCTCTCCGGGCCGACCCACGTGGTACATGATGCCGTCTCTGCGCCGCTCTCGGCTGGCCCGCATCTCAGCGCTGATCTCGCTGAGCGCCTGCTCCCACGAGATCCTCTGCCACTGCCCGGCCCCGCGCTCGCCCACGCGCTTCAGCGGGTACAGGATGCGCTCGGCGTCGTAGATCTGGTTGTGGGTCGCTGGCCCCTTGGCGCAGTTCCGGCCCCGGCTGCCCGGGTGAGCCGGGTTGCCCTCGAGCTTGCGGATCTCCAGCGTCTCCTGGTCCACATAGGCCAGCAGACCGCAGGCGCTCTCACAGTTGAAGCAGATGGTCGGCACCAGGGTGTAGCGGCGGGCCACCCGCTTGGGCCAGGCGGCCCCGTCGTACTCGACCCAGTCGCCCCAGTGCTCCGGCGGCGGGTACTGGCTCAGGCGGCCGTCCGGGTGCTCAACCGTCTTCAGATCGACCGGCTTGCGCTCGGACTCACCGAACTCGGGCTGCGCGGTACCGGCGACGTTGGTGATCGTGCGGGTCTGGCGTTCCTGAGCGGGCCCCTTGCGGAGCACGGCATGGAACAGGGCGGCGAGGCGGGTGCTGGCGGTACTCATCAGCTGTTCGGAATGTGCTGGGGGGCCATGACGAAGGCGTGCTCGAAGGCGTAGAGCCCGACGAGCATGAGGGCGCCGGCCAGGGGCAGCGCGGTCCCCATTCCGAGCAGGACCAGGGGCGCGACGTGGCCGAGCCCGACGCCCACGACCCAGAACAGCCGGGCGTAGCGGCCGCGCAGGATGGCGTGCACGGCCCGGCGACCGGCCTCGGTCTCCGAAGGAACCCAGTGGTAGGCCCGGGCTGTGAACACCAGATCGGCGACCACGGCGAGCGTGCCCGCCCGGACCCACTCCCCCTGGTGCATCGGCAGGGCCCAGCCTGTGCCGGACAGCAGCAGGAGCGCCGCGGCCCCGGCCAGGGCAGCCTGGAAGACCATGTGGGCAGGGAGCTCGGGGTCCTGCCACAGGTCCCGGCCCCGGGCCTGGCGGAACAGGAAGGCGGTGTAGCCGGCTCCGGCGACGGCCAGGGGCAGGGTCAGCCCGGCGAGCAGGCGGCGGGGACTGGCGATCCCGAGTAGCTCCAGCCCCCACCACAGGCCGGTCACCGACGACAGACCGATCAGGATGAAGGCGCCGCGGGCGATCCAGCTCTGCCACTGGGGGCGCAGCACGATCCGCAGGAAGCGCTCCGGCCGCTCCAGGTCGCCGACGAGCAGGGCGGTCGTGGCGGCCAGCATCGCCAGGGCGAGGGTCAGGACCGCGAGGACGTGGTCGGTGCCGAGCGTCATCCCCCACAGGAGCTGGGCGGACACCAGCATCAGCATCCCGGTCCCGATCGCCTTGGTGACCAGGTAGGCCGGCACCTGCCAGTGCCAGGGCACCTTGTGCTGGGCGTTGTAGGCCA
>CAZFLE010000073.1:0-34630 GCA_964519895.1 uncultured Enterobacterales bacterium
CGGAGGAAGCATCGGAGATCCTCCCCGGCTGCGTGCTGCTCGCGGGGCGGCGCCTAGACGACCGCTAGGAAGCGCTCAGGAGCCGCTGATCCAGCGGATCAGGCGTCGGCTTCGGTGTGCCTGGAGGGGCCGAAGAGGTCGGTGGGATCGGCGACGGCCAGTGCCTGGGTCAGGACTTCGTCCATGTGCTGGACCAACACCACGTCCAAGGATTCCTTGACCATGGCCGGCACGTCCCTCAAGTCGCTCTCGTTGTCTGCGGGCACCAGGACCCGGGTGACCCCAGCCCGGTGCGCGGCCAGCAGCTTCTCCTTGAGGCCGCCGATGGGTCGGACCTGGCCGCGAAGGGTGATCTCGCCCGTCATGGCCACGTCGCGCTGGACGGCGATGCCGGTGACCGCAGAGACCACAGCGGTCGCGATGGTGATGCCCGCGCTCGGCCCGTCCACGCCCCAAAGCTCTGGCACGTGCACGTGCAGATCCAGGGCCGCGTAGAAGTCGGGCTTGAGCCCCAGGTTCGCCGAGCGGCTGCGGATGTAGGTGATCGCGGCCTGGCAGGACTCCTGGAACACCGAGCCCAGCTGGCCGGTCAGGGTGGTCTTGCCGGTCCCAGGGACCGCTGCGGCCTCGATGGGCACCATGACCCCGCCGTGGGTGGTCCACGCCAGCCCGTTCACGAAGCCGACCTCGTCCTGGGTGCCGACCTTGCCGTAGCGGTGCTTGGGCGGGCCCAGCAGCTTCTCGATGGTGTGGCTGGTGATCTTGACCCGGGTGTCGGTGCCGCGCTCGACCACGCGCTTGGCGACCTTGCGGTTGCAGCTCGCGATCTCGCGCTCCAGGTTCCGAACCCCGGACTCCTTGGTGTAGCGCCGCACGATCTTGGTCACGGCTTCCTTGGTGAAGACCACGTGGTCCTCGTCCAGGCCGTGTCCCTCCCGCTGCTTGGGGATCAGGTAGCGGCGGGCGATGGCGAGCTTTTCTTGCTCGGTGTAGCCGGCGAGGCGGATGATCTCGAGGCGGTCCTGGAGGGGGGCGGGGATGCCGTGCAGGCTGTTGGCCGTGCACACGAACATGACCTTGGACAGGTCGTAGTCCAGGTCCAGGTAGTGATCGGCGAAGCTCTCGTTCTGCTCGGGGTCCAGGACCTCGAGCAGGGCCGACGAGGGGTCGCCCCTGAAGTCCGTGGACATCTTGTCGATCTCGTCGAGCAGGAACACGGGGTTGCCGCTGCCGGCCTTGCGCAGGGCCTGGATGATCTTGCCGGGCAGCGCCCCGATGTAGGTCCGACGGTGACCCCGGATCTCGGCCTCGTCTCTCACGCCGCCCAGGCTGATGCGAACGAAGTTCCGCGCGGTGGCACGGGCGATGGACCGGGCCAGCGAGGTCTTGCCGACCCCGGGGGGACCCACCAGGCACAGGATGGGGCCGCGCATGCGGTCCACCAGCGACGCCACCGCCAGGTACTCCAGGATGCGTTCCTTGATCTTGCGCAGGCCGTAGTGGTCCTCGTCGAGCACGCGGGCGGCGTTGGCGATGTCCAGGCGCTCGGCGCTGTACTCGTACCAGGGCAGGCTGAGGATGGTGTCGATGTAGTTCCGGACCACGGTGGCCTCGGCGCTCATGGGGCTCATGAGCTTGAGCTTGCGCAGCTCCCGGGAGACCTTTTCGGTGGCCTCGTCGCTCATGTCCTTGCCCTGGATCCGCTGCTCGAGCTCTTGGAGCTCGTTCCGGAACTCGTCCTTTTCGCCGAGTTCCTTCTGGATCGCCTGCATCTGCTCGTTCAGGTAGTACTCCTTCTGGCTCTTCTCCATCTGCTTCTTGACGCGGCTCTTGATCTTGCGCTCGACCTGGAGGATCTCGATCTCGGACTGCAGAAACTTCAGCAGTCGCTCCAGCCGGACGGAGGGGTCGGCGGTCTCGAGCAGCTTCTGGCGCTCTTCGAGCTTGATGTTCAGGTTGGGGACCAGGGTGTCCGACAGCTTGGCCGGGTCCTCGGTGGCCGAGACCTGGAGGAGCATCTCCGGCGGCAGGCTCTTGTTGAGCTTCACGTAGTGCTCGAACGCGGTCTTGACCGAGCGCATCAGCGCTTCGATCTCCACGCCTTCGCCGACGGCGTCGTCCAGACCGATGGTCTCGACCCGGAAGATGTCGTCCATGTTCAAGTACCGGACGATCTTCGCCCGGCGCCGGCCTTCGACCAGCACCTTGACCGTTCCGTCAGGGAGCCGGATCATCTGCATGATCGCGGCGGTCGTGCCGTGCTCGAAGATGTCCTCGGGCTCGGGATCGTTGGTGCGGGCCTTGCGCTGGGCAGCCAGGAAGATCTCTTCCTTGGCCTTGCTGGCTTCGTTCAGGGCCGCGATGGACTTCTCGCGGCCGACGATCAACGGCACGACCATGTAGGGAAACACCACCAAGTCCCGCAGGGGGAGCAGGGGGAGCACCTGGCTGCCTTCGGTCTTCTTGTCCTTGAAGAACATCGTGCCTCCCGCGCGCGGCGCGAATCTAAGCGCTCCAGTCCGACTCGGCCTCGTAGACCAGCATGGGCGGCTTGCCCTGGTTGACCGTCTCTTCGGAGATGACGCACTCCTTGACGTTCGTCTTGGACGGCAGGTCGTACATCACGTCGAGCATGATCTCTTCGAGGATGGCCCGCAGGCCGCGGGCGCCGGTCTTGCGTCGGATGGCCTCGCTGGCCACGGTCTGGAGTGCGCCGGGCGTGAAGGTGAGCTGGACGCTCTCCATCTCGAACAGCTTCTGGTACTGCTTGACTAGGGCGTTGCGGGGCCGGGTCAGGATCGCGACCAGGGCCTTCTGGTCGAGCTCGTCGAGGGTGGCCAGCACCGGGACCCGGCCGATGAACTCGGGGATCATGCCGAAGCGGAGCAGGTCCTCGGTCTCCACGATCGCCAGGAGCTCGCTGGGGGTGTAGTCCTTGCGCTCCTTGGGGTCGCTGCCGCCGAAGCCGATGGCGACCTTGTTGACGCGCTGCTCGACGACCTTGTCCAGGCCCACGAAGGCCCCGCCACACACGAACAGGATGTTGGTGGTGTCGATCTGCAGGAATTCCTGCTGGGGGTGCTTGCGGCCGCCCTTGGGTGGCACGTTGGCCACCGTGCCCTCGATGATCTTGAGCAGGGCCTGTTGCACGCCTTCGCCCGAGACGTCGCGGGTGATGCTGGGGTTCTCGGACTTGCGGGAGATCTTGTCGATCTCGTCGATGTAGATGATGCCCTTCATGGTCCGCTCGACGTTGTACTCGGCGGCCTGGAAGAGGCTCAGGATGATGTTCTCGACGTCTTCGCCGACGTAGCCGGCCTCGGTCAGGCTGGTGGCGTCACAGATGGTGAAGGGCACGTTCAGAAAGCGGGCCAGGGTCTGGGCCAGCAGGGTCTTGCCTGTGCCTGTGGGCCCGACCAACAGGATGTTCGACTTCTGGAGCTCGACGTCGTCGTGGGTCGAGCGGCTGTCGATGCGCTTGTAGTGGTTGTGCACGGCGACCGACAGGATCTTCTTCGCCCGCTCCTGGCCGATGATGTACTGGTCCAGGTGCGCCTTGATGTCCTTGGGCTTCGGCACCAGCGCCCGGGAAGCGTAGTAGTCCTCGCGCTCGAACTCCTCGGTGATGATCTCGTTGCACAGCTCGACGCACTCGTCGCAGATGTACACCGACGGCCCCGCGATGAGCTTGCGGACCTCTTTCTGGCTCTTGCCGCAGAACGAGCAGCAGAGGTCCCTGCCGTCGCTGCTCTTCTTGGAGGAGTCGCCTGCCATCGTGAACCCAGTGTAGTAGCGGATCCCCTGGACGGCAGGCGACCCTGGTGCCTTGAGGTCGATCAGGCCGCGGAGTCGGCCGGCTCGGGCTTGGTGATGACCTCGTCGATCAGGCCGTAGATCTGGGCCTCTTCGGGGCTCATGAAGTTGTCCCGCTCGGTGTCGCGCTGGACGGTCTCGATGTCCTGGCCGGTGTGGTGCGAGAGCAGGCGGTTGAGCTCGGCCTTGACCCGCAGCATTTCCTTGGCGTGGATCTCGATGTCGGTGACCTGGCCGCCGACACCGCCCAGGGGCTGGTGGATCATGATGCGGCTGTGGGGCAGCGCCCGCCGCTTGCCCTTGGCGCCGGCAGCCAGCAGGAACGCGCCCATGGAGGCGGCCTGGCCCATGCAGATCGTCGCCACGTCGGGCCGGATGAACTGCATCGTGTCGTAGATCGCCATGCCAGCGGTGACCGAGCCGCCGGGGCTGTTGACGTACAGGTAGACGTCACGCTCGGGATCCTCGGACTCCAGGAACAGGAGCTGGGCCACGATCACGTTGGCGACCTCGTCGGTCACCTGGGTGCGCAGGAAGACGATCCGGTCCTTGAGCAGTCGGCTGTAGATGTCCCACGCGCGCTCGCCGCGGTGCGAGGACTCGATGACGGTGGGGACAAGGTAGTTCTGGAGAGGATCGAAGGGCATCGCGGGGGTGCTCCAAGGGGAATGAGTTGCGGTAACAGTGCCGATCGGGCACGGCCACGCTGCTCTCAACCCTTTCTCAAGAGAGGGATTTCCGTCTCCTGCCCGGATGGGGGGGATCGGGCTCGAGCTCGTGGCTCGTGCCTTCCCTCAGCCCTCGTCCGCCGGCTCGGCCTCGGCGGCTGGCGCTTCCGACGCCTCGTCGACCAGCTCGCTGTTCTCGAGCAGCCAGTCCAGAGTCTTCTCCTCGAGCAGTCGGGCCCGCAGCTCGTCGACGGCCTCTTCCTTTTGGAAGTAGCTCTTGATCAGCTCGACGGTCTGGCCGCGCTGGTCGGCCAGCGACTGATAGCGGGTCTCCAGGTCGTCGTCGGTGACGGCGAGGGACTCGGCGCCAGACACGTGCTCCAAGATGAGGGCGCCCTTGGCGGCAAAGGTGGCCTGGCCGCGCATGCGGACCATGTCCTCGTCGCTGAAGCGGACGTTCCGCGGGTCCTGGCCCTGGTAAGCGGCCTGGATCCGGAGCTGCTCCTGGAGCAGGTTGAGCTGCTGGTCGACCAGAGCGGCCGGCACGTCGAAGGCGTTGGCGTCGATGAGCTGCTGGAGCAGCTTGGCCCGGGCCTGGTTCCGAGCGTTCTCCTCGGCACGCTCGAGCAGCTGGCCGTGCAGGGCTGTGCGCATGCCGGTGGCGCCGCCCTCGAAGCCGAGCTCCGCCGCCAGTTCGTCGGACAGATCCGGGCTGCGCATCTCCTGCAGCGACAGGACCTTGGCCTTGACCTGGAGGGTCTTGCCGGACAGCTCTTCCAGGGCGCCTTCGGCAAAGGTCACGTCGCCGGCGATCTTCTTGCTGTTGCTCTTCTTGCCGAGGAGCAGCTGGTCGATGCCGGTGTAGTAGGTGTCGTCCTGGAGGTTGATCATCGTGCCGGGGTGGCTGTGCACCGTGTCGTCGCCGTCGGTGATCTCCAGCTCGGCCAGCACCATGTCCGAGGCCACGATCTCCCGGGGCTTCTCGACCTCGGCCAGGGCCATCTTGGAGGCCAGACGGCCCGCGACGGCGGCGTCGAGCTGGTCGTCGGGCACGGTCGCGGCGGTGTAGGGCACAGACAGGCCGGTGTAGGCGCCGAGCTCGAGCTCGGGCTTGACCTGGACCACGATGGCAAAAGAGAAGTCAGACCCGCGCTTGATCTCGCCCTTCTCGACCGACGGCTGACCGAAGAACTCCAGCTCGGAAGCGGCGTCCTTGAAGTTGTCGTTGATGAGGGTCGCCGCGACTTCGGCCCGGACCTGGCGGCCGAAGCGCTGCTCCAGGATCTGCACGGGCACCTTGCCCTTGCGGAAGCCGCGCAGCACGGCGTTCTGGCGCAGGTTGCGCAGGGCGGAGTCGAGCTCCTTGCCGACCGCCTGGGCGGGCACATTGAAGGAGAGCTTGCGCTCGTAGCTGGACACCTGCTCGATCTGGACGCTCATGATCTTCCTCAACGGGTGTGCGAGAGGGGGGACTCGAACCCCCACGGGTTGCCCCACCGGCTCCTAAGGCCGACGCGTCTACCAGTTCCGCCACTCTCGCGGGAGCCGTCGCGGACTAACCGACGCAGCGCCGACGCTCCAGGCGCCGACGCTCCAGAAAGCAACGAACCCCCTCCCGTGACCGGGAGGGGGAGGTTGATGGTGGGCCCACCAGGAATCGAACCTGGAACCGACGGATTAAGAGTCCGGCGCTCTGCCAATTGAGCTATAGGCCCGAGATGGGGTGACTAAAGGGAGTTGAACCCTCGACCTCCTGGACCACAACCAGGCGCTCTAACCAACTGAGCTATAGCCACCATGAGGGGCGGCATCTAATGCTCGGGCCCAGCGGTTGCAAGCCAGCCGACGAGTCCGCCATCCCACCAGCTCTCGGGGTGCTCCACGAGCCCATTCAGCGGTGGCAGACCGGCGAATTCCGGGGCGAGCACGGCCTGGAGCACAGCGCGGGTCGTCACGGGCTCGATGGGAGAGGCGCCGGCTCGGATCGCCAGCGCGGTCAGGGCTGCCGTGGCGTCGTCCAGCGTGGCGTGGGCGGGCAGGGGCAGGCCAGGCGCCGCAGCGTCGGCCGGGAGCCAGCCGAGGCCCGGCGCGGCATCCTCTAGCCCCAGCTGCCCAGCCTCGACCAGTGGGGAGAGCTCTCCCAGCTGGACCAGCAGGCCCAGCGGGTTGGCCCACGGCGACTGGGCAGACCAGGGCCCGGGGTCCCACCAGGGGGCCGCCGTGCCATCCAGCCGTGGCCAGGGGATGGGCGCGTCGGTGCGGACCCACCAGGGCGGCCGCCAGCCGGGGTCGGTGCGCTCGCCCGTGACCGGATCGATGGCCCCGCCGCCGTCGACCAGAGCCCCGCCGGGGAACAGCGACCAGGCGCCCCGCCAGCCCAGCCGTGTGCCGGGGTCCTGGTCGGGCATGCCGGTGGCGCCCCAGGTCACCAGCGTCGGGTCGACTTCCGGGCCGAGCACGACCCTGGGACTGCCGCTGTCGTCGCTCAGCACCTCAACGACGTCTTGGGCGGTGGCGTCGATCCAGCCCAGGCCCGGCGCGGCGAGGTGCTCGGTGAGGCGCTTGCCCTCGGCCCAGCCCAGCAACTCGTCGGTCCCGTGCCCGAGCGTGGTCCGGATGCCCGCCGGGTCCGTCACCCCCACCAGGCGGCCGAAGGGATCCCAGGTCAGCGTCCAGCGGCGGCCCCCATCCTGGACGAGGGCGGTCAGGCGACCCAGGGGATCGTGTTCGAGCTCGACCAGCTCTCCCTGTTCCGCGCTGATGCCGACCACCCGACCGGCGCTGTCGGTCAAGTAGCTCAGGTGATCCCCAGGCATCCCCCACGCCGGCGGACCGACCGGTGGCACAGCGGCTGTCGGACGGCCCGCCTCGTCGAACAGCACGGCGTGCCCACCGGGGCCCTCCAGAATTCCGGGGAGCCACGACCAGGCGCCTTCCTGGGTCTCGACCGCCACCTGTTCTCCCAGGGGATCCCACCGCGTGACGGTGGTGGTGCCAGGCTCCTCGATGGACGCCGTGCGGCCTCGCGCGTCGCGCCGGACGGATCGGCTCAGCAGCACCCGGCCCCGGGGGTCCAGCAGCTCGAGCACGCTCTCGGCCGCGGTGTGGCGCCACTGGGCGAGGGCGCCGGACGGGAGCCGCCCCAGGCCTGGGCGGCCCTCTCCAGCGCCGTTGACCGACAGCGCAGAACCACCCGACGAGGTCCACCGGACGGGCCGCCCGGCGGCGTCGCGCAGCACCCGTCTCTGGGCCTTGGCCCAGGTGATCAGCGTGTCCAGCCCGCGGTCGTCCCGGGCGATCGACAGGGCTGGCACGCCCGGCCCTCGGAGCCTTCGCACGCCGCCGTCCGGGTCCCGCTCGATGCTCCAGGACCCGCTCGCCGTGCGGACGCGGCTGGTGCGTCCGGCGGGATCGCTGTCGATGCCGAGCTGGGTGCCGTCGGACAGCCTGACCTTGCGCACCCGTCCAGCCCCGGTGCGCTCCAGGACCAGCTCTGCCCCCCGGGCGAGCCATCCGAGCCAGCGACCGGCGACGTCCCAGGCCCAGGTGAGGGGCCCCAGCGCCGTCGGATGCCCCTGGCCGTCCCTGGCGATGGTCCACTCCTGGTCCCCTCGCTGGATGGCGCGGAGCTCGCCGCGCGGGTCCCGCTGGGCCGCCAGGACCGAGCCGTCGGGACGGGTCAGCCCGGAGAGCCGGGTGCCCAGGTCATAGGTCAGGCTGGTGGCGGCCCCCATGGTGTCGGTGACCCGGGAGGGCAGGCCGTCGCTGCGCCAGCCGTAGCGCACCTGGGGGCCCTGCCGGGCGACCAGGGCGCCCAGGCGACCCAGGCTGTTTCGCTGGAGCTCCACGATCTGCCCGCTCGGCAGGCCGATGCGCTCGGGGCGCCCCAAGGCATCTCGCCACAGGGTCCAGACCTCTCCCAGCCGGCTCGTCAGCACCAGCTGCACGCCGGTCAGGCCCTCGACGGTCACGGCCTGGCCCGACGGGTCGGTCACGTCGACGCCGTCTGCCTGCCACGCCACCCGGGTGGTCGCTCCCGTGGCGGCCTGGATGCGGGTCGGGCGTCCCCCGCTGTCGCGCTCCAGCCGGGTGGGTCCCGTGCCAGGGTCGACGCCGATGAGTGCCCCGCGGTTGTCGCGGAGCAGGTCCAGGGTGCGACCGTCGGGGTCCACCACGCGCTTCAGATCCCCGGCCTGGGTCCTCTCCAGGCGCCAGCCGGCCCCGCCCGGATCCACCAGGTCTCCAAGGTGGTCCCCGCGCCAACCCAGCCGCCACGTCGTCGCCCCGTCGATCGCCGTGATGCGGCCTCGGGGGTCCCGGGTCAGGCGAAGCTCGGCGCCCCCGGGGTCCTGCCAGCCACTCAGCTGACCTTCGGAGAGCAACACTCGGACCTGGGCGCCGGCGGGGTCCCGCACGGTGTAGCCGTCCGGGGTCCAGGTCAGGCGGGTCGGGGCGCCGGTTCCGGTGCGCACCTCGAAGCCCTCCGGGGTCCAGGTGAAGGTGGCGCGCCGGGGGCCCGGACCGACCAGGCTCGTGACCTGTCCGCTCGGGCCGCGAGCGACCTGGACCTGGCTGAGGTCGGCCCAGGTGATGGCGTCGAGCAGACCTTCATCGTCGTAGGTGTAGCGGGTCTCCTGCTGGACGGGTCCCGCCCGCACCAGCCGACCGTCCTGGTGCTCCAGGTACCGGGGGACCCCGTCCGGGCCTGTGACGACCGATGGGCGTCCGGCCCCGTCGACCTGGATCGCCAGCCGACCGCCGCCGTCCCGACCGATGCCGGCCAGCAAGCCCATCTCCCAGGTCCACGTGACCCGCAAGCCACGGGCGTCCTCGCGCCAGAGAGGCCTGCCCTGGTCATCGTAGAGCGTCTGCGCCCCGGGCTCATCGACCAGCCAGCCGTCCGTGGATCTCTGGGCGACCCGGCCGCCAGCCTCGAAGCGCGTGCCCACGGGCCAGGCCCCGAGCTCCTGGGCAAGGGGCGCGGCAGAGGCGAACACCAACACCTCGCCCAGGCGAGTGATCTGGAGCCCCGCGGTGCTCTCTGCCAGGCGTTCATCGGTGGTCCAGTGCCAGCGTCCCGAGTGGTAGACCCTGCGGATCGCCGCCTCGGGCCCTGGGCCGGGCAGAGCCCCGTCGACCGCCTCGACCCACAGGCGCCCCGATGCCGGGTCTACGAGCACGAGTCCGCGGCCCTGACGGATGACCTGGGGGGTGGCAGGCGTGAGCGGGCCCAACCAGGCTGTGCCGGAGGGGGCCAGGAGCGGAGCAGGCGTCGCCCCCACCGAAGCCGGTGTCAGCGCCAGCGCCAGGCAGAGCAGGCGTCGGGACACCCCCCCCAGCGCCAGCCGGGTGGAAGGCCTCAACGGAGGCGGGGCCCGACGCCGAGCCGACGCGACCTAAGGCGAACCATTCAGGATGAACTGACCCCAGAAGGAGGGATCGAAGTTCGGGTCCTCGGGATTCTTCTGGATGGCTTCGCGGGCTTCGACCATGGCGCGTGAAGGCGGCCGATCGCGGTTTCCGGCCTCGTAGAAGGTGTAGAGGTACTTGCCGCGCACGGTCTCGGGCACCAGCCAGGACGTCATGAGCACGGCCCGGGCACCGGCGGACTGCAGGGCCTGCCCGCGGCGGCGCATGACCTCGGGCGACGAGCTGCTGGACAGGATGGCGGCCTGGGAGACCAGGTCCATGCCCCGGACCTCGTGCAGGGGCACGATGCCGTCGATGAAGCCCAGGCCCGCCCCGTCGCCCATGCCGACGTCGGACAGGTGCAGGAAGCGGGCGGTGCCGCCCTTCTCGCGGAACGCGGCGGTCGTGGCCTTGTCCCGCTCCAGGACCTCGCGCAGGCCGGACCCGAACAGGCGACCCGCGTTGGCGATCTCGGTGGGCAGCATCAGGCCGCCGGTGGCGGGAGGCTTCGGCGGGAAGGGGGCGATGCCCAGGAAGTCCGGGTTGTAGGTCAGGGGGGGGCGCTCCTGTTCCTTGAAGGCCTGGGCCACGGTCGAGCTGTTGCCGATGGACCGGATGTCCGCCAGGAAGCGGAGGCCCTTTTTCTGCTCCGGGAAGACGTTGAAGGAGAAGCCCCACAGGGGACCGTCGGGCAGCACCAGGTAGCGACCGATGCCGAGCAGGTCCTGTTGGAAGATGTCGACCAGGGACGCCCGGAGCGCGTCGCCGGGGAGCGGCGAGGTGCGACCGCCGCCCAATGCGGTGCCGCTCGTCAGGCCTGCTCGCAGAGCCAGGGCGTTCTTGCGAATGCCGTTGACGTCGCGGAGCTTGACGACCCGCGCACCGCTCGAGGTGACCACCACGGCGTCGCCGGTCGCGCCGCCCAGGCGGTAGCTGATGATGGCCAGGTGGCGGAGGGACTCCTGGACGGCCAGGTAGTCGGCCGGAGGCAGCGGCAGGGCTCGGGAGAAGCCCTGGGTCTCGAGGGCCTTCTTCTCCAGCTCCAGCAGGCTCTTGGTGGCGTCGGCCGGCGCGTCGGCGGCGCCCGAGAGCCACAGCAGGGTCTGCACCGCCCGCCGCCTGTGGGCCTCGTTCAGGGCCATGCGGGCGTCGGTCTCGAGGGCGAGACTGGGGTCGTCACCCACGGCAAAAGCTGTGTGCACGTCGTCCCGGCTGCGCCAGTCGTCGTGCACCGCCAGTGCGGACAGGCCGGACATCAGGTCGGACCGGCCGTTGAGCTTGGCCATGTCCTTGTCGGTGCCGGCGCCGGCGCCTCCGTCGAGGATGCTGACCGGGGTCCAGGGGCCCTGGAGGTGACGGGGACTCGCCGCCACGGCGGCCCGGTAGCCCTCGTAGGCCGCCGCGCTATCCCCAGCTGCCGCCGCTGCACGGGCACGGGCCCAGCCCAGGATGGGGTTCTCTCCTTCGGTGGCCGCCGGCACGTCTCCGCCGGCCAGGGCGGTCCATGCGGCGCTGTCTGCGGGAGCGCCTTCGGGGAAGCTGCCAGAGCCTCCGGCCCGGATGGCACGGGCGGCCACCTCGGATGCCAGGGCGGCGCTGTTCTCGAGGCCCGCCGCGATCCGGCCGAGCTCGGTGCGAGCGGTCGAGGCCGTGCGCCCGCTGCCCTTGGCGAGGGCGTAGTTCTCGAGGGCCAGCCTGGCCTCGATGCGGGAGGGCAGGTGATCGGCGGCGTCGGCGGCGCGCACGGCGCGACTCGCCAGCCCGACGGTGTCGCCGCTGCTGTAGGACGCCGCGCGAGCGGCGGCGAGCAGGACCTGGACGCCATGCACCCCCGTGAGTCCAGACTTGGAGAGCGCGTCCACGGCTTCCGAGGCCTGGCCCGCGAGGACCTGGCCCAGGGCGTCGGCGACGGCCTTGTGATCTCCCGCGCGGGTGGCCGCATCGGCGAGCTCCTCTCCGAGCCCCAGGTGCCACGCGGCTTCGGCTTGCACCCAAGCCGCAGCGCTGGCGTTGGCCGTGTCGTCGGCCTCGGCAAACCCCAGGGAGGCAGCGCGAGCGTGGGACAGAGCGGTCTGGAGCTCACCCGACGCCAGCGCGGCCGTGGCGACAGCCAAGCCGGTCGCTGCGCCGCCGGCCGTGTCCTTGGCGGCGGCCCGGGGGGCGTGGAGCTCGGTGGCGAGCGCCAGGGCCTCGGACGGGCGCAGGGACTGGAGGTAGTGGTCGACGGCCAGGCCCAGGGCCTGTCCAGCCGCGGCGCCGTTGTGGGCTTCCGTGGCTGCGCGGGCCGCTGTCGCGTAGTGGCTCGCCGCCACTGCCGGGTCGTCGGCTGCGGTCGCCGTGGCCAGGGCTGCGGTCTGTCGAAGCGCCAGATCGGGGTCGCCGAGCAGATCGGCGAACACCCCAGCCACCAGGTCTCGCTCGCCCACCTCTTCGAGCAGGCGGGCCCGAAGCAGCCTGGCGTGGGGGTGGGTGGGGGCCTGGTCCTTGAGCAGGGTCTTGCGCTTGGACTTGGCGCCCGTGGCGGCGAGCACCAGGGCGTCACCGGTCCGGGTGGGGTCCAGGGCAGCCGGGTCCAGCTCGGGTCGCTGGTCCGCAGCGAGACCCTGCCACGCCGCGACCCAGAGGGCCGCGCCCTCTTCGTCGTCGGTCTTGCGCAGCGTCTTGGCCGCTGCGAGGGCGTCGGCCGGCCTGTCGGATGCCAGGGCCAGCTGGGCCCGGAGCCTCTGGTGGGAGGCGCCCTGCCCGCCGATGGCCGTGTCGGCATCGAGCCGGTCCAGGAGCGCCGCGGCCTCGCCAGCCAGGATGGCTTCCTGGCCCAGCAGGCGCCACCAGCCCGCGTCGTCGGCCTTTTTCTCCAGGAGCGCCTCGAGGGCGGCGACGGCTTCGCCGTGACGTCCGGCATCGGCGAGACCGGTGGCTGCATCGACCTGCTTCTTGAGCTTGGTCGCCGCGTCCTCCTTGGGCTTCGGCTGGACCTGTGGCTGTGGCTTGACCTCCTCGACCGGCGCAACGGCCGCCTCCTCGCCGCCATCACAGGCGCAGAGGAGGAGAAGGAGGGACAGGGGGAACAACTGCCGCATGGGCTGCTCCTGGGGGCTCTCTCCGTGCCCGGAGTCGGAAGGCGGTGAACCCTACCACGTTAGGGATCGGCGCCATGGAGGACCTCCGCCCGAGCCTGGAGCCGCTGCTCATGGCCGCTGGCGAGCTGGCGCTGAGCCACTTCGGCCGCGTCGCTGGGCAGCGCAAGGACGACGACACGCTGGTGACCGTCGCGGACAAGCTGGCCGAGGACATCCTGGTCACGGGTCTGCGTGAGCGCTTCCCCGACGACGTCATCGTGGGCGAGGAAGGCGCTCGGATCGAGGGGTCCGGTCGCACGTGGTTCATCGACCCCATCGACGGGACCGGCTCCTACCTGGAGGGCTTGTCCTACTGGGGGCCGACCGCAGGCCTGGTCGACGAGCGGGGGCCGCTTGCAGGAGGGCTCTACCTGCCCAGGCTTCGCGAGTCCTGGTTCGGGCAGCGGGGACGGGGTGCCTTTCGGGGCGACCATCGCCTGCCCCCCTTGGACCAGGACGCCCCCGGACGAGACGCGGTGGTCTATGTGCCCTCCCGCTTCCATCGCTGGGGCTGGATCGACTTTCCCGGCAAGTGCCGCAACCTGGGCAGCCTGGCGGCCCACATCACGATGGTCGCCGCCGGCGCTGCCGTGGCGGCGGTGGTGCCCCCCGGCTGGAGGCCCTGGGATGTCGCGGGGGCCCTCTGCCTGTTAGGAGAGGTCGGCGGGGTCGCCGTGACTCCGGGTGGCGAGCTTCTCAGCCTCGATCATCCCAGCAGCACGCCCTTCTTCGTGGGTTCGCGGGCCGCCGTGGACTACCTCCTGCAGCCCGGTCGACTCCGGCCCCGCTGACCACCCAGCCCCAGGACACCACACCGATGGCCACCCCCCACGAGCCCGGCGAAGAGGTGATCGAGCCCGAGATCATCGGGGCGGCGCCAGAAGAGCCCAAAAAGCCCGCCAGGCAGGTCCCGGCTGTGCGCCCCAAGCGCTCGGCTGCTCGGTCCGGCGGCAAGAGCGACGACCTGCTGTCCCACTACCTGTCCGAGGTGCGGCGCTACCCGATCCTGGAGCCCGACGAGGAAAAGGAGCTCGCCATCCGCTACCAGGAGACCGGCGACCCAGAAGCCGCCGAGCGGCTGGTCACGTCCAACCTGCGCCTGGTGGTCAAGCTGGCGTTCCAGTACCACCGGCAGTGGAACAACGTCCTGGACCTGGTCCAAGAAGGCAACGTGGGGCTGGTCGAGGCCCTGTCCCGCTACGATCCCTACCGCGGCATCCGCTTCTCCAGCTACGCCCAGTACTGGATTCGCGCCATGATCCTGCGGTTCCTGATGGACAACTTCCGCATGGTCCGGCTGGGCAGCACCCGGGCTGGGCGCAAGCTGTTCTTCCAGCTCCAAAAGGAACGCGACCGCATGCTCAAGGAGGGCCTCGAGGTCTCCACCAAGCTGCTGGCCGAGCGGCTCGAGGTCAAGGAGAGCGAAGTCATCGCCGTCGACCAGCACATGCGTGCCCCGGCCATGTCCATCGACTCTCCCGTCGGCGACCCCTCCGAGGGGCGGGCGCTCTCCGACATGATCTCCGACGACACGGCACAGGGTCCCGAGGAACAAGCCGCCAACGCCGAGCTCGGTGGCCAGGTCCGGGAACACCTGGACGCCTTCCGGGCGGGGCTGACCGACGAGCGTGAGCAGTCGATCTGGGACGATCGACTCATGTCTGCGGACCCGTTGCCGCTTTCCGCACTGGGCCAGCGCTACGGTGTGTCCAAGGAGCGGATCCGGCAGATCGAGGCCAGAATGCGGCGCCGGCTGAAGATCCACCTGCGCGATCGGATGCCCGGCGACGTGGATCTGGAGATCCAGCTGCCCGACGGAGACCGCTGAGCATGTCGTCACTGTTGTCCCGCGCCGCCCAGGCGGTGCGCGGTGTGCTCGAGGGCCCCCGACCCCTCGCCGGCGCCCCCTGTGAGCCTCTCGACACCTCCTGGGGCCCCGCCCCCGTGCCGGGTCCGGCCGTCCCTTGGACCGGCGCCGCCGCGCTCGGCCTGAGCGTGGCCGCGGCTCTGGGCGAGACCGCTTGGGATCGCTGTCCCGACAGCGGTGCGGTGCTGCCCGACGCGCCCTGGGACCAGCTCGGAGGTGGCGTGAACGCCTGGGCAGCGGCCCGCGAGCTGCACGCCCACCAGTGGTTCTCGACCCTGGCCCGGGCGGGTCATGAGACCGGGGATCGCGCCCTGGCCCGGGCCGCTTCCGATGCGCTCGGCGAGTGGCTGCTCCAGGACGTGCCGGGCCACGGCGTGGCCTGGGCGCACGCGTCCGACGCTGCGGCGCGGCTCATGCATTGGGCTCTGGGTGCGGGCTGGCTGGGCGACGAGCTCGACCCGGACCTGCGCCGGCGCATGGCCGGGAGCGTGCCGGCCCACGCGGCGTGGCTGGAGCGCGGCCTGAGCCTGTCGGAGGGGGACCACAAGCTGGTGTTCCAGGCCGCGGGGCTCGTGGTGGCCGGCCTGGCGTGGCCCGAGCTCCCCGAGGCCCGCCGGCGATGGAGCCGCGGCCTGGCCCTGCTGGGTCGTGCGCTGCCTCGGCAGCTCCACGACGACGGCTCGGCGCTGTTGGGTGTGCCCGCTCTGAGCGCACGCATGGTGTCCGCCGTGTGGGTGGCCCGGGCCTTCTGCCGGGAGAACGGGGTGGCCTTTCCGGCCGACGCCGACGCGGCTCTGGCGCGGCTCTCGTGGACCCTCCGCGTGCTCAGCGAAGGCACGGGCACGCTCCCCCCCATCGGGGCTTGTCACCAGGCCCCGCTGCTGGCGCCGTGGGGTCTCGACGCCGCTCGCTCGGCCTGGAATGCCGTGGTGGGTCTCGGCCTGGCGCCCGGCGACGCCACACCGGACGCCGACACCGACGCCACGGCTGCCTGGCTGAGCGGTCGGGTGGTCGCACCCGGTGCCCCCCTCCAGGCGGGCAATGAATGGGCCATGTGGGCCTTTCGGAACTCGGGCACCGTGGTGATGCTGAGCGAAGCCAAGAAGCGCCCGGTGCGCCTGGTGTTCTGGGGAGCGCTGCCCGGGGACGCCAGGCCCGCCGCCCAGGTCCATGGCGACGGCTTCCAGCTCCTGCTCGACGTGGGTGACGTGCCGGTGTTGGTGGACCCCGGCGCCGACGCCGACCACCTGGAGCTCGGGCTGGCCGATGCCCACGGCACCTGCCTGGTGGATGGCCGAGGGGTGCCTCGGCGCCAGGGCCAGGGGTGGGCCCCGTTCTCCGGCGCGGTCGAGCGAGCCCGGGTGGACGGGCGCAACGGGGCGGTCGTGGTGAGCCACGATGGCTTCGGAGGGGGACGCTATCGGCGCGATCTGCGGGCCGAGGGCACCAAGCTCGTGATCACCGAACGCTTCGAGGGCCTGGCCGACGGCGACGTCGAGGTCCGCTGGCCGCTGGGTCCTGGCTTCGAGCCCGAGCCCGCCAAGCACGGCTGGACCGCGACCCACGCCGGGGTGACCCTGGCGATCAAGCTCGACGAGTCCCTGGACTGGCGCTTCGAGCGCGGCCTGGTGCTGCGCGACGGCGAGCCCCACGAGGCCTGCGTGATCGTGGGCCGGGGCACCGTGACGGGCAACCGGCGGATCCGCAGCACCTTCGAGCTACGGTAGCGGCACCTTCGGGGGCGCCTCGCTCACGGGCCAGGCGGCGTACTTGTCGGCGCTCTCCGGGCCGGCGAAGACCTGGATGGCCACCAGAGGCGCGTCGCCGTTGGCGTAGCTGACCGTGGCGCCGGCGGGCATGTAGACCGTGCTCCCGGGGCCCAGGGGCCGCTCGACCCCGTCGATGGTGATCACGCCGGCGCCCTGGAGCACGTGGATGTACTCCTCGGTCGGATCGGCGTGCTCGGGCACGGCGCCACCGGCGGCCAGGTCCAGGCGGCCCACGAAGGCGTTCTGCCCCCGGGCCAGCGTCAGGATGCCGGCCTTGTCGCTGGGCGTGCGGCGATGCTCGGCGCTCTCCAGGGTCGTGACCGTGGCCTCGGGCGCCGGGTCCTTGTCCTTGCGCGCCTGAGCGGGCTGCAGGGCCCAGGCACAGGCCAGTCCAGCTGCAAGGGCGATCAGGGGGGTCGCGGTTCGCATCTTCTCGCTCACTTCTGGCGGTAGGTGGTGGCCTCGAGGCCGTAGTGCTTCATCTTGGTGTACAGGGTCCGCCGAGTGATGCCCGCGGCCCGCGCCGTGGCCTCCATGTGGCCCTTGTGGCGCTTGAGCGCCCGGTGCAGGTAGGTCCGCTCGACCTGGTGGAGCAGCCGCTCGGTCGTGTGGGAGAGGGGCTGGTCGCTGTCGATGTGGAACGGGTCCACGTCGCTCGCCGAGGGGCCCAGACCGGTCATCTCCCGGGGCAGGGCCTCGCGCTGCAGCCGCTGGCCTGCGTGGGTGATGACCCAGCGTTCGCACAGGGCGCGGAGCTGCCGCACGTTGCCCGGCCACGCGTAGCCCACGATGGCGTCGAGGGCCTCGGTGGTGATCGAGGGCGGCTCGAGCTTGTACTCGTCTGCGGCGTCCTCGAGGAAGTGACGCATCAGCAGAGGCACGTCGACCCGGCGCTCCCGAAGGGGCGGCAGGAAGATGGGGAAGACGTTGAGCCGGTAGTACAGGTCCTCGCGGAAGCGTCCGTCGGCGGTCGCCTCTTCCAGGGCCACGTTGGTGGCCGCGACGATGCGCACGTCGACCCGGACCCGCTCGTGGCCACCGACCCGACGGAAGGCCATGTCCTCGAGGACCCGCAACAGGTTGACCTGGACGTTCAGGCTGGTCTCGCCCAGTTCGTCCAGGAAGAGCGTGCCACCGTCGGCCATCTCGAACACGCCCCGGCGGCGGCCCGAGGCACCGGTGAAGGAGCCGCGCTCGTGCCCGAAGAGCTCGCTCTCGAGCAGGCTCTCGGTGAAGGCACCGCAGTTGACCGAGATGAAGGGCTTGTCCTGGCGACGACTGCGCTCGTGGATGGCCCGGGAGATGAGCTCCTTGCCGGTGCCGGTCTCGCCCCGGATCAGCACGATCGCGTCGGTGCCGGCGACCGCCCGCACCTGGTCGAAGACCGCGAGCATCCGCGGACTGCGGGTGAGCATGTGGGAGAAGCCGTAGCGGTCCTTGACCTGTTGCTGCACCCGCTCCAGCTCGCGGGTGCTGCGGGCTTCCTGGAGGGCCCGGTGCACGGCCTCGACCAGCTGACGCGGGTGGATGGGCCGAGGCACATAGTCGGCTGCGCCCCGACGCATGGCCTCGACAGCCCCCCCCACGTGGGCATGGGCGGCCACGGCGACGACAGGGACCCCAGGCACTCGCTCCCGGAACACATCGAGGGCGTGGGGGCCGGGCAGGTCGTTGAGATCCAGGGAGAGCAGGATCAGGTCGGGACGGGTGTCGTGCAGCGCGCCCAGACCCTCCCTGGCCGAAGGCGCCAGGTGGATCTCGCGGCCTTCGGCCCGCAGGGCATCCCGCGCCGCCTGTGCGTCGGCGGACAGCTCGTCGACGACGAGGATGATCTCGCGGCCGGACATCCCGCTCCCAGGTGACCCGGGGCGATCCTATCCCCTCGGGCCGGGGCTGGCGCCCGGACAGAATCTACAAAGAGTAGATGAGGCGCTACTGGAGAGAGATCGGGGCCGGCTGGGACGGCGCCAGGGCATCGCCTGCCGTCGCGGCGTTGCTGAACATGGCCAGCACCATCACGCCCAGGGCGATCAGCAGGAACACGTTGAACAGGGTCGACGTGCCCAGGTCTTCGGTGTGTCGGGCATCCAGGGAACGGGCCATCTTCAGCTCCAGGTCTCAGCTTCGGCATCCCTTGACGTAGCAAGGGGCGTGCCACCCGGAAGGGACGGGTGCAGCGGGGGCCCGTTAACAGTCTTGGATGGGCGGATCAGGAAGAACCACCAGCGTCTTGTTCGTGTGCCTGGGCAACATCTGTCGCTCGCCGCTGGCCCACGTGGTGTTCGCCCACAAGGTGCAGGAGCGGGGTCTGGGCGACCGCATCCGCGTGGACTCCTGCGGCACGGGCAGCTGGCACGTCGGGGGAGGCGCGGATCCCGGCAGCGTCGCCGTGGCCGCCCGCCACGGCCTGGACCTGTCCGCCCATCGCGCGCGGCAACTTCGCCGGGACGATCCCGATCGCTTCGAGTGGATCGTCTGCATGGACCGCAGCAACCAGCGCAACACCGCCCGAGACACCGGCCGCCCTGACTTGGCGACCCTCCTGTTGCGGGACCACGACCCCCGGGGCGGGGGCGACGTGCCGGATCCCTATGCCCAGGGTCGCGGCGCCTTCTCCACGGTCTACGACATCGTGGAGCGGTCCACGGAGCGCCTGCTCGACGCGGTCGTGGCTGGTCTCGACCCATGACCGACGACGCACGGCTGGCTCAGCTGCAGCGCCTGCTCATGGAAGAAGAAGACCCTGCGGCCCGCGCCCGCGCCCACATGGAGCTCGCCCGGATCGCGCTGACCCGAGGCGAGGCAGAGCTGGCCAGTCGCCACCTCAAGGAGGCCCTGGAGCTCGACCCACGACTCAAGCGGGCCCGGGAGCGTCTGCACGAGGTCGAGGAGCTGTCCCACGCCGTCCGAGACCGGGTGCGTGGGCGCCGCAAGCGGGCGGTCGCGATGCTGCGGCGGTTTCGGCGCAAGTAGGCTCTGTCAGGGAAGGACGACGGCCTTTTCGTCCTTGCGCTTCACCGTGTAGCCCTTGGACGACCACTGCTCGCTCACCGTCTTGACCAGGGCGTCCAGGTCGGACTTGCCGGTCATGGGGGCTTCGGTGACGTAGACGGGCCAGTCGCCGTCGGCGGCCTTGCACTTGGCCAGCTTGGGCTTCATGCCCCGCATGGGGCCATCGATGGCGGTCTGGACCAGGTAGCGGGTGCCGGGATCCTGGACCGTGGCGACGTGCAGGGTCGCGCTGGGGGTGCCCTTGCACTCGGCGAGCTCGACCGCGACGGCGCCGTAGTGGAAGCCCCCGCCCGACTGGACGCGGTCCGGGTAGATCGTGGAGAGCAGGGCGGCTGCCGCGGACTCGGAGCCACTGTTGGCGAGCCGGTCGGCCACCGAGCGGGCCTGGTCGGACGTGACGCCCTTGGCGACCGTGGACAGGGCAGACTCCAGAGCGGCCTGGTCGTCGTCGGCGATGGCATCGCCCAGCTCTGGCTCCACGGTGCTGTTCATGTGGTCCAGGATGGTCTCGTAGGGGCCGCCGGTGGCAGCAGCCTTGATCGCCCCGGTGGCCAGGTGGGGCAGGCCTTCGGCGCCCCGCTTCTGCACGAACGCGGTCGCGACGGCGTTCCACTTCTCGTCGAAGAGCTTCTCTGGGGGCTCCTCGATCTTCCCGACCATCCAGGTGTCGAAGCTCTCGGCCTCGCAGCTGACCAGGGCGTCGTCCCAGCGGGCGAACTCGATGTCCCTCAGGCCGAAGTAGGCACCCTGCAGGAAGCTCGCGACCTTGTCATTGCCGGCGCACTTCTCACCGATGAGCCACGCCACGTGGTCCTGGGCGTTGTAGTCCGAGATCTTGCCGATCATGGTCCAGACCGGGTTCCACTGATCGGCCTCGATGGCGATCATCGAGATGCCCACCAGGGTCTCGGCGTCGCCGGCGTTCTGCATGACCTTCTCGAAATTCTGGGCGGCGATGTCGGCGTCGCACTTCATCAGGGATGCGTAGGCGGAGACCACGGCCGAGCCCTTGGCCCTCTCGGCCCGGGACAGCTGGGACTTGCACGTGGCCGCCTGGGCGGCGGTAGAGGTAGTGACAGCCGCGAGGACGGCCAGCACGAGGACGGTCTTCATGACGGTCTCCAGACTGCGGCGGGCCCCCGTATATGCGGCTCCGGGGCTGCCGTAAAGCGTTGCTGCGTGGGCCCCTGACACCACAGGGCCCCGCGGGCATTCCGTCAGCCGGTGTCGCCGCCGGTGCTGATGTTGCGGATCGGCGTGAACGTGAAGGGGACCTGGATCACCGTGTCCGCCCCGTCGGTCTCCACGTCGATGGTGCCGCTGACCTGGGTGTCGCGCTCGCCGGGCTCGTAGGCGCAGACGGACAGCGTCAGCACAAAGGTCGCGTCGGGCTCCAAGGTGCCCAGGTCCAGGGCCTTGGCGCCGTCGTAGCCGAAGGGGCACAGGTGCGTGTCCACGCCCAGAGGCAGGTCGACCTTGATGTCCGCGTCGCCGGCATTGGTCAGCGCCAGCTCCCGGGGCTCGCAGCCCTCGTCGCACAGGCAGTCGGTGCATGCGGTGGTCTGGAAGTCGACGTCGCCCCACGCCAGGGACACCGGCTCGACGGCCAGGTCGCCTTCGCCACACGCGAACAGGGCCAGGAGCGAGAGCATGGTCAGCAGTCCTCCAGAGCCTCGGCGCACCAGGTGGCGCAGGTCCGATACAAGACCTCGGGGCGGGCTCTCAGGGCATCCTCCCACGTGGCCCTGCGGTTCGCCCGGCGCGTCCGCCACAGGCACAGGGTCAGGCGGCGGACCAGCGGCTCTGCGGGCGGCGTCGACGGCAGGCCCAGGGCTGTGTGGGCCACCCAGCGCCCGTCTGCCATCGGCACCACCCGCGCCACCACCGCAGCGATCGCTCCCGGCACCAACGGGGTGATCGGGCCCTCGACCTCGCCCGGCGGCAGAGCGCCCGCCATGACCGGCAGCAGGGGTCGCCAGGGGGTCCGGTGGGGATCCCACAGCATCGGAGGCGCCCGACCCAGCGCCTTCAGGGCCCGGCGCAGGTCCAGGTGGGGTCGTCCGGAGTCCCGGACCCAGGCGTCGACGGTGCGACGGCCCTCGGAGTGCACCCGAGTGAACAACATGACGGCGGCGGCCAGCTGACGGAGGGCCACCCCGGGCGCCAGGTCGCCGTAGGGACCCAGCACGAAGTCGCAGCCGGCCTCGGGCAGGTCGGGGCCGTGGTTCTCGACCATGTCGACCTGGAAGTCCGCGCTGGGCGCGACCGGGGCCACCGGCAGGGGACGGCGGTCGTGGGTGCGGGGCCCGACCAGGCCCAGGCCCTGGCTGCACGCGAGCCACGCCGGGTCCCGCCAGGACCGCTGCCCCCGCAGGACCTCCCACGTCAGCCGCTGCCACAGGGCGTCCTGGGCGGCCCAGGTCTCCCGGTCTGGCAGGGGCGGGTCGGACCAGGTGACGTGGTCCTTGTAGCTCGCGTCCGGGTCCGGCAGGGTCGAGGCGCCGTCCCAGGGATCCGCCGGATCGTGGGCCTGGGGCCAGCCGAGGGGGTCCAGGAGCCTCAAGGCCCGAGTCGCTGCTGGGCCCGGACATGGTGTTCTCGTAGGGTCTCGACCAGCGCGGGCGGGCCCAGGACCTGGACGTCCCCGGCAAAGGACAGGAACCACCGGATCAGCTCCTGGGTAATGCCCACGTCCATGAACAGGTGCGCCCGACCGTCGGGCAGGATGTCCAGGGTCTGGGACGTGTGCCAGACCCGCTCCCCGATGTAGAAGGCCACCCGGGCGTCAAAGACGGCCTCGATCTCCACCGAGGGGGCCGAGATGATGCCAAAGGCGTCCTGGAGCAGCGCGTCGGGGTCGTAGCCCGCGGGCGGCAGGAACTTCTCCATGCGCAGGCGGGAGAAGCGGATGAAGCGCTCCACCGCAAAGGTCTTGATCCGGCCGTCGGCCCGGTCCCTGGCGAACAGGTACAGCCCCTGCCGGTACGTCGCCAGGGTCAGCGGCTCCAGCTCGTAGTGCCCGCTCAGGCCGCTGGCCTTGGTGTACTCGGCCCGGGCCGGGTTGTCGTAGATCAGGGCGGTGATCAGGTCGTCGAGCAGATCGCCCAGGGCCCGGTAGTCCTTGGCGTGTTCTGGAATGGCCAGGAACTTGCGGTCCAGGTCGGCGGCCAGCTCGGCGTGGGCGCGGTTGATGGCCGGACTCAGGCGCTCGATCGCGTCGTCCATGTCGGCGGCGAACTGGGTGCCCTCGAGGAAGTTGAAGAGCTTGCGGCCGAAGTGCAGGGACAGGACCTCGGCCAGGGTCAGGTTGACCCCGGTGCGCCGGTAGCTGGGATCCATGCCGACCGTGCGCTCGTCCAGGAAGCCGCTGTCGAGCACGGGCAGGCCCAGGCCCCGGATGTCGGCGAGGTAGCGGCGGAAGGTCCGGGCGTCGAGCTCGAAGCGATCGCGCAACTCGTCGGCTCGGATGCCACCGCGGCGCTGCATGAGCTCCACCATCTTGACCATCTTCTGGGACTTGTTGAGGTGCATGGTTGCCTCGTCAAGGAGAGCGGACAGTTTTTGGTCGGGCAGGGGAGAACCATAGCGCCATGACCCCCCGAGAGCACGCTCGAAGGTTCCTGGCACCGCGCATAGAGGTCAGATTGACACCTGTACGGGCGTACGGTAACCTGAACGCCTGTTCAGACAAGAGGACGCCGCAATGAGCACCCCGTTGATGGATCTGCTGTTCACCACTGCCGCCTGCATGTCCCTGGGCATGCTCCTCGTCGCCGCCGCCGCGGTCCTGCCCTGGCGCGAAGAAGAGCTGGACGAGGTCTCCGACGCCCTCGGGCGTCTGGCCGGCCGCGCGGTGGCAGGGCCCGCCGACGCCTTGCGGCGGGCGGCGTAGCCTTTCAGGGGCGTTCACAGCGCCGGCACGGGCGCTGGTTAGGAGGGGTGCCGCAAGCCGAGAGGCTGGAGAAGCGGCATGAAGTACGACCCCTCTTCCTTCGAGCCCACGTGGCAGGCCTACTGGGACGAGCACCAGACCTTTCGGACCCCAACGGACACCGACAGGCCCAAGTTCTACGGGCTCGTCATGTTCCCGTACCCGTCGGGGGCCGGCCTCCATGTGGGCCACCCGGAGTCCTACACCGCGGTCGACATCATCTGTCGCTACAAGCGCATGAACGGCTTCAACGTGCTCCACCCGATGGGCTTCGACAGCTTCGGGCTGCCTGCAGAGCGCTATGCCCTGCGCACAGGCACCCACCCGAGCGACGTCACCGACAAGAACATCGCCTACTTCACCGAGCAGCTGAAGGCCCTGGGCTTCAGCTACGACTGGGATCGCGAAGTCCGCACCAGCGACCTGGACTATTACCGCTGGACCCAGTGGATCTTCCTGAAGCTGCACGAGCAGGGCCTGGCGTATCTGGCCGAGGTGCCCGTCAACTGGTGCCCCGCCCAGGGCACGGTGCTCAGCAACGAAGAGGTCCAGGACGGCAAGTACGTCGAGACCGGCGACCCGGTCGAGCGCCGGTCGATGAAGCAGTGGATGCTCAAGATCACCGCCTATGCCCAGCGCCTGCTGGACGACCTGGACGGGCTGGACTGGCCGGAGGGCGTGCTGGAGATGCAGCGCCAGTGGATCGGGCGCTCCGAAGGAGCCGAGGCCACATTTCAGGTCGCGGACCACGACGCGAGCTTCACGATCTACACCACCCGGCCCGACACCCTGTTCGGGGCGACCTACTGCGTGCTGGCGCCGGAGCACCCCCTGGTGGCGCGGATCACCACGGCCGATCGGGCTGCAGCGGTCGAGACCTATGTGGCGGCGGCCAGGAACAAGTCGGACCTGGACCGCCAGGTCGCCGCAGAAAAGGAGAAGACCGGGGAGTGGACCGGCGCCTACGCGCTGAACCCGGTCAGCGGCGAGCGCGTGCCCATCTGGGTCGCCGACTACGTGATGATGACCTATGGCACCGGCGCCATCATGGCGGTGCCGGCCCACGACGAGCGGGACCACGCCTTTGCCACGAAGTTCGGCATCGCCATCCGCCAGGTCATCGCGCCACGGGCCAGCGACCCGGCCCACGGCGCGGTCGACGTCCAGAGCGCGGCCTGGACCTCCAAGGACGGGGTGGCGGTCAACTCCGGCGACTTCGACGGCCTGGACTTCCCGGCCTTCTTCGAGGCCATCGTCGCCAAGCTCGAGGCCGAGGGCCTGGGCCGCCGCAAGGTCAACTTCAAGCTCCGGGACTGGCTGTTCTCCCGTCAGCGCTACTGGGGCGAACCCTTCCCGATCGTGCATGGCCCTGATGGCGAGGTGCGCGCCCTGACCGCGGAGCAGCTGCCGGTGGCCCTGCCCCACCTCGACGACTTCCGCCCGACACCGGACGGCAAGCCGCCGCTGGCCCGGGCCGACAGCGACTGGTCCGCCGTGGAGATCGACGGCGTGTCCTGGCAGCGCGAGACGAACACGATGCCCCAGTGGGCCGGCTCGTGCTGGTACTACCTGCGGTACATGGACCCCCACAACGCCGAGCTGCCCTTCTCCCGGGCTGCCGAGCGGTACTGGGGACCGGTCGACCTGTACGTGGGGGGCGTCGAGCACGCGGTGCTCCACCTGCTCTACGCCCGCTTCTGGCACAAGGTGCTCTACGACTGCGGCCTGGTGCACACGGTCGAGCCGTTCCAGAAGCTGTTCAACCAGGGCATGATCCTGGCCTTCAGCTACAAGGACGCAGCGGGCAAGTACTACTACCCAGACCAGGTCGAGGAGCGGGACGGCAGCTGGTTCGTGAAGGAGAGCGGCACGCCTGTCGCGACCCAGATCGAGAAGATGTCCAAGTCCCGGTACAACGTCGTCAACCCGATGGACGTGGTGGCCGAGTACGGGGCCGATGCCCTGCGCATCTACGAGATGTTCATGGGGCCCTTGGACCAGGTCAAGCCCTGGCAGACCAGCGGCGTCGAGGGCGTCTCGCGCTTCCTGGCCCGGGTCTGGCGGCTGTTCGTGGACAGCGAGACCGGAGCCCTCAACCCCGGAATCGGGGACCACCCGGTGCCGGGCGACCTGAACAAGGCCCTGCACCTGGCCATCAAGGCCGTGACCGAAGGCATCGAAGACCTGCGCTTCAACACCCCGGTCAGTCGCATGATGGAGTTCGTCAAGGTCGCGACCAGCAAGGACGTGCTGCCGCGGACCGTGCTCGAGCCCTTCGTGTTGATCCTGTCGACCTATGCACCCCACCTGGGCGAGGAACTCTGGCAGCGTCTGGGCCACGAGACGTCCCTGGCGTACGAGACCTGGCCGAGCTGGGACCCGGCCGCGCTGGTCGAGGACACCGTGAAGATCGCCGTCCAGGTCCAGGGCAAGCTGCGCGGCACACTGGAGCTGGCGCGAGACACGGACAAGGACGCCATCCTTGCTGCCGCCAAGGCCCAGGAGAACGTGGCCCGACACCTCCAGGGCATGGCCATCGTCAAGGCGATCGTGATCCCCCCGCGGGGCGCCAAGGGCGGTCTGGTGAACCTGGTGGTGCGGCCGGCTGGTTGAGGCCGACCCACCCTTCAGGTACGTAGACAATATCGGTCTCGACACGTCAAGACCCTGGGGGTACGATGCAGTTCCTCTCTCTGCGCGTGCCAACCGATGGAATCTGTGACTGCCCCGCCGGCTGCCCTCGATGCAGCGGTCGATCCCTTCCTCCCGCTGTTGCAGCAGGTCGACAAGTACAAGCACGGCGTGCACACCCTGCACCCGCCGGCCACCGAGGACGCGCTCACCCGGGTGGCCCAGCACCTGGGCCGCGAGCTCCCGTTGACCCTGGCCGGCTTCTTGCGGCGATGGAATGGGGCTTCCCTGTTTCGGGGTGCCCTGCGGATCCGGGGGGCCTTGGAGCTCGCGCCCGCCTTGGCCCAGGACCGCCGCTACACGATCTTTGCCGACGGGCCAGGGATGCGGCAGTGGGCCTGGTGCGCCGATGGCCACGGGGGCTTCGCCTTTGGCGAGTGGACCGAGCAGGGCCTGCAGCCGCTGCACGATCGCTTCTTGTACTGGCTCAACAGCTGGCTCAGCATCCTGGACCAGGATCTGGTCGACGCCGATCCCTTGCTGGCGGCACGGCTCGAGGTCGATCCGGACGGCGGCTACCTGTTGCTGACCCGGGGCGAGCAGGCTCTGGCCGGTGGGGACCCGGACCGGGCGGTGGAGCTGCTGCGGCGGGCCAACGCCACCCACCCGCACCTGACCCGTGCTTGGCAGCGGCTGGGCGAGATCCAGCTGCTGGGGGACCCAGCCGAGGCGCGTTTTGCCTTGTTGCGGGCCCTGAGGGCGAGCCGGCTCCCGATCCCCTTCCGCGGCCTGCCGGCGATGGAGGCCGAGGCCCTGGGCACCCTGGCGGGGCTGTTCCCCGCGGGTGACCCGGCGTGGGACACCGAGCTCCAGCGCTTCCTGGAGGAAGCGGTGACCGATGCCGAGACCGCGGAGGACCTGGCGTTCTTCGAGGCAGCGGCCTTGGCCCAGGCTCGCACCCGGCTGGCGAGACTGGATCGTCACGGGGCACGGGACGCACTGGCCCGCGCCTTGGAGCGGGCCCGGGCCTTTCAGGTCCAGGGACTGCTGGTGGAGCTGCGGTTGGCCCTGGTCGCGCTCCACACCGACCTGGGGGAGCACGACGAGGCCGAGGATCTGCTTCGGCAGTTCCGAGGGCACCCAGATCCGCTCTTCCAGGCCCGGTGCCGGCTCGGCCTGGGCAGGCTCGCCGTGAGCCGCCAGGAGCCCTGGGCCGAGGAGATCCTGACCGACGCCTTGCGGCACCTGGACCAAGTCCAGGAACAGGCCCAGGCGGTGCTGCTGTTGGGGGAGCGCCATCTGCGCAAGCAGCGGCCGGACCGGGCAGCCGAGGTCTTCCGCAAGGCGGATGCGCTGGCGGTCGCCGCCGGCGACCTGGGGCTCCAGGCGGCCGTGTGCGTCGGCATGGGGGACGCGGCATGGGCCCAGGGAGACCTGGAGCGGGCGCAGCAGGCGTGGTCCGCCGCTGCCGAGCGTGCGCGCGAGGGTGGAAGCGACGAGGTGCTGCTGCGCCTGCGGGTCAGGGAAGGCGACCTGGCGGCGGCCCGAGGCGAGCCGGATCAGGCCTGCGATGCGTACTCAGAGGCCTTTGAGGGCTATCGGGCTCTCCAGCTGCCGGTGCGCCAGGCCTGGGCGGGTCTGCGACTGTCCCGGCTGTCCGGGGATCCGGGTCCGGCCCAGGAGGCCTGGGAGGCCTTTGCCCGGGCAGATGTCGCGGTCGGCATCGGCGCCGCGGACGCGGTGCTCGGCGATCCGACGCGCTCCCTGGACTGGCACCTGGCCCGCAGTGCAGAGCACGCCCGAATTCGCCTGGAGGCCCAGCGGGCGCGCCCGCCGCGCACCCGGGCCGATGCCGAGCGGCCGGAGCGCCGTCTCGGGGGACACCGGCTGGCTATCTCCGGGGCCGATCCTGGCCTGGTGCGGCTCCTGGCGGCCCAGCTCACCCAGCGAGCCCGCGCGCTGAACACCGCCCGCGCCCGCCCGACCGACCCCGACGTGTCCGCTTACACCGCGGCGGTGAACCTGTTGGCCTGGCATCGCTCGGTCGAGGCTGCGGACGCACTGCTGGACCAACTCCGGGCCCGGAAGCTGCCCGAGTGGCCGGCCCGGGCCCTCCGTGGCGCGTTGACACGGTCCCCGAACGCCGCGCTGGTCGACGGGCTGCTGCGAACGATCGAGCAGCCGGGCGAACCGAGGGGCGTGGCTGCGGCGGCTGAGATCCTGGGGTGGCGCAGGGAGCAGAGCGCGGTCGCCCCATTGCTGTCGCTCCTGGGCCGGACCCACAGCCCCCAGGTCAGGCGCGAGGCCGTGGTCGCCCTGGGGCGGATCGGGGACCGGGACGCGGTGGACGCCCTGGTGGCGTTGTTGGACGAGGCCGACCTGGCCGAAGAGCTGGCGGTGTCGCTCTTGCTTCTCGGCGACCGCCGCGGCGTGGACTTCCATGGCCAGGCGCTGGCGTCGGGTCTGGAGCTCGCGAGCCCCCCGGGGGAGATCGTCGGTCGCTATGGCGGGCCGTCCTATCTGCTGCTGCTCATGCGCACGGCGGAAGGGTCGGGATCCCGCGCCATGGGGGCCCTGCAGGGCTTGGGGTACCTGGGCGATCCGAGGGCGGTGCCGGTGCTGTTGGCGGCCCTGGGGCACAAGAGTCAGGATCTGGTCGCCGTTGCGGCCAGTGCCCTGGAGCTGCTCACGGGTCACCGTGAGGATCCGGATCAGCCCGGGCTGTCGGTGCGCTGGGAGCGCTGGTGGGAGCTCGCGAGCTGCGACTTCACCGAGGGCGTGCGCTACCGCTACGGACGGGTTCTCGACCTTGCGCTGCTGGTCGAGAAGCTCGGCGACGACGATCTGTTGGTGCGCCGAGGGTCCTACGACGAGCTGGTCATCAGCTCCGGCTGCAGGTTGCCCTTCGATGCGGACGGGCCCTGGCGGGTCCAGCTGGCCCACCGCAAGGCCTGGCTGGAGTGGGTGCGGGGCAACCGGCAGGACTTCCCGCCGGGGCGCTGGTACTACGACAGCTGTCTGATCGGCTGACGGAAGGGGCCCGGCGCTGGGCGTCATGCCGCGGTCTCGTGGCGACACGGTGGCCTGCCTGGCACTCTCCCGACCGATGCGGGTTGTTGAGCCGGTCGTCAACTTCCGCGGAGGTGGTGAAGCGGCCCGTCGACGTCCGTCGAGGATGTAAAGCCGCCCTTCAACTTCCGCGGAGGTGGTGAAGCGGCCCGTTGACCTCGTCGAGGATGTAAAGCCGCCCTTCAACTTCCGCGGAGGTGGTGAAGCGGCGCGTCGATCTCCGTCGTGGATGTATAGCCGCCCTTCAACTTCCGTTGCGGTTGTAAAGCCGCCCTCCGACTTCCGTCTTGGGCCTGCTTGAGCCCCTGAGGTGCCGGCTCGGTCCGCGGAACCGCTGGTTCGGGCCCGTTCGGCCACGGAACCGGAAGTTGGAAGGCGGCTTTACACGCCGGGTGGAAGTTGGAGGCGGGCTCTACAACCACCTGACGACCCGCAGACTCGCGCCCGCGTGCGGCCGCTCTGCGCCTCTGCCCCGGTCGGAGGCCCCTGCTCGGCCCAATTCAGAACCTCTGAACTAGCGCCACCCGTCGCCCAGGTGTTCCAGGACCACCGGCAGCCGTGACGCGTCCAGCTCGCTTGGCGCCGTGGGCTCGTCCTCCAGGTCCACCCGGACGTGCCCAGCCGGCACTGAGGGGGGCCCCATCGGGGCAGCGCCCATCGCGACGATGGCGTGGTTGGCGCCCCGCAGCTGGGCCCGGAGCTGGTCGATCTCCTGGCGAGCGGCGTGCAAGGCGTCGTGGGTGGTGGGGTTGGCCTTGCGCACCCGGTGGGTCAGGTCGGCGATCTTCTCTCGGAGCGCGTCGCGCTCACCGGCGACGTGGGCCAGGTGCTTGCGCATGGCCTCGCTGCCGCTGGTCTGGCGCAGCTCGGCGACCTCGCGCTTGAGCTGGGCAACCCGGCGGCTGGCGCTGCCGAGCTGGGCCCGGAGCTGCCGGGTCTCCTTGTGGCTGTGCCGTTGCGCGCGGACCAGGCGCTCGATGAGGCCTGTGGGGGTGGAGGGCTCTGCCTCCTTGGGCGCAAGCGCGGGTCGCACGGCCTCGACCAGCGCCAGGTGCTGTCCGACCAGGTGGGCCTTGAGCCGCTGGTGCTCCGCCACGAGCGCCGCCCGCTGCCGCCGCCCCCCCACGCGCTGGAGCGTCCGGTACCAGACGAAATTGGTCAGCAGCACTGCGAACACCGCGCCGATCGTGACGCTGAAGACAGGCTCCATGTTCAGACAACTCCGGGGTCAAGGGGGGTGCGGAAAGACGGGGAGCTGTCGCCAATTCACCCTACGGCACCGGAGCGGTCCTCCTTTGGACTATTTGCAGTCTTTACAGGAGCGGCACAATCCAGTCCCCTGTCGCGGATTTCGCGAGGTGATCCCGACGCCGCCAGACCCGCACGACCCGAGACCGGCCCCGGACGGCCCAACGCGACAGCCCAACCCAGAGTCATGCCCCAGGGTCAGAACCAATCAAGATCGCGATCCATCCACGCAACGCTAATGCTTAACAAAAGGTTCCTGACCCCAGTTTCTCCTGGGCCCGGGCTGTATCGCAAGCACTGGCGACAGCTCCCAGCTCAGACGATGCGCAGCTTGTACGGGTTGTGGTTGTCCTTGGCGGCTTCCTCGGACGCGTTCTGCGCCTTGTCCAGCCACTCCTTGAACACCGCATTGTCCGGTTCGAAGGTCATGGCGAATTTGATCTGCATGACCGCGCCGCCGAAGTCGCCGGACTTCCAATTGGCCAGCGCCATCTTCCAGTACTTGCCGCCCTTTTCGGTCCGCGCCGCGTGCACCGGGTCGTCCATCGCGGCGGCCTCTTCGGCCTCCTTCTTGGCCTCCTCGCCCCGCAGGGCGGCGTCGTAGAGGCCGCGCTCGGCGGGGTCCTTGAGGACCTTCCAGGCATCGGTCAGCGACTTGTAGATCTGGTTGACCTTGCGCTTCAGGCCGACGTCCTTGAGGGCGCCGTACCGGTCGGGGTGGAGCCGGCGCGCTTCGAGTCGGTAGGCGGGATCGATGTCGCCCTGGGCGACGTCGGGTCCGAGCTTGAGGAGCTGGTAGTGGCTCAGCTCGGCCAGGAGCTCGTGGGTCGTCTCGATCTCGATGCGCTGGCGCAGTTGGGGATCCATGCCGGCCCTCCGTTGGGCTCAGCCTACCGCAGGACTCAGAAGTCCAACTCGTCGAAGCGCAGGTTCTGGACCTCTTCTTCGGTCAGGCCGCTGCTGGCCTCGATGGTCAGGTCCTTGACGTGCCCGGTCTCCTTGTCTTCGGCGAGAATGTGCACGATGCCGTCGGCGTCGATCTCGAAGGCGATCTCGACCTTGACCTCGCCGCGCGGCGCGGGCCTCAGGTCGCCCAGCACGAACTGCCCCAGCAGCTCGTTGTCCGCAGCCATGCGGCTCTCGCCTTGGTAGACCTCGATCCGCACCTCGGCCTGGTTGTCGTGGGCGGTGTGGAAGATCTTGGTCGACTCGGTCGGGATCGACGTGTTCCGGGTGATCAGCACCTCGCAGAAGCCGCCGACGGTCTTGACCCCCAGAGACTGGGGCGTGACGTCCAACAGGACCGAGCCTGGGCCCTCTTCGATGTTGGTCAGGTTGTGGGCCTGGATGCCCGCACCCAGTGCCACGACCTCGTCTGGGTTCAGGTCGGTGTAGGGCCGCTTGCCGAAGTACTGGGCCACCGCTTCGCGGATCAGCGGGTACCGGGTCATGCCACCGACCAGCAGGATGTGGTCGATCTGGCTGGCCGCCATGCCGGCCTCGTGCAGGGCGTCGTCGCAGGTCAGGAAGGTCTTCTGGACGATGGGCAGGGTGATCCGGGCGTACTGCATGCGGTCCATCCGGGTCCGCAGCTCGAGCTCGTGGCCTTCGACGTCTCGGGCCAGGTTGGGCACGTGCACCTCGACCTCTGTGGCCGAGGACAGGGCGATCTTGGCGCGCTCGGCGGCCTCGCGCAGCTTGAGGCGGGCCGTGCGGTTGTCGCTCAGGTCCACGCCGGCCTGGCGCTCGAAGACGTCCTTGAGCCAGTCCCCGACCTCGGCGTCGAAGTCGTCGCCGCCCAGGAAGGTGTCGCCCGCCGTGGAGATGACCTCGAAGAGCTCGTCCTCGAGCCGCAGCACCGAGATGTCGAAGGTGCCGCCGCCCAGGTCGTACACCGCGATGAATTGGCGACGGCCCTTGCCGAAGCCATAGGCCAGCGCGGCGGCGGTGGGCTCGTTGATGATGCGCAGACACTCCACGCCCGCGATGGACGCGGCGTCCCGTGTGGCCTGGCGCTGCATGTCGTTGAAGTAGGCGGGCACGGTGATGACCGCGCGATCGACGACTTCGCCGGTGGCTTCTTCGGCGATGCGGCGCATGTGCTGGAGCACGTAGGCGGAGACCTCGGGCAGGGTGTAGACCTTGCCCTGGACCCGGACCCGCGCGTCGCCGTTGGGGCCCTCGACGATGCCGTAGGCCGTGGACTCCATCAGGCGCTTGACCTGGTCGCTGATGAAGCGCCGGCCGATGAAGCGCTTGGCCGACGCGACCGTGTTCTGGGGGGCGTAGATGAGTTGCCGCCGGGCCTTGTGGCCGCAGACCACCGAGCGTCCATGGCCGAAGGCGACCACCGACGGCTGGGTCGAGCGACCGTCTCGATCCGAGAGCACCCGCGGCTTGCCGTCGTCGACGTAGGCCACACAGGAGTTCGAAGTCCCCAGGTCGATGCCGACAGCGATGCCCATCCAGTGCTCCGTGAAGGTCGGTCAGCCTAACAAGGGCTCCAGGACCAGGAGCATCTCGTCGTGCAGCGCCGAGCCGTTGCTGGCCAGGACCCGGGGCCGATCCAGGTCCAGAGGACCGCCGGTCATCTCGGTGACGCGGCCCCCCGCCTCTTCGATCAGGAGCGCCCCTGCGGCCACGTCCCAGGCATTCAACTGGAACTCCCAGAAGCCGTCGAGCCGACCCGCTGCCACGTGGGCCAGGTCCATGGCCGCCGCACCGGCGCGGCGAAAGCCTTGGCAGCGCACCAGAAAGGCCCGCACGAAGGCCAGGTAGAAGTCGGGGCGCTCTCGGCGGTCATAGGCGAAGCCGCTACCGATGAGGGCCTGGTCCAGGCGGGTGCACCGGCTCACCTGGAGCCGGGTGTCGCCGCACCAGGCTCCGCCGCCCCGGGTCGCCCGGTAGCAGTCGTCGCGGAGGGGGTCGTAGATCACGCCCACCGCCAGCTCGCCGTCGACCTGGAGTGCGATGGACACGGCGTAGGACGGGAAGTCGTGCACGAAGTTGGTCGTGCCGTCCAGGGGGTCCACGATCCAGCGGGTGGTGGCGTCGGCGGCGCCGCCGCCTTCCTCGGCCAGCACCGGCACACCGGGGCTGCGCTGGGCCAGGATCTCCCGAATTCGGGCCTCGCAGGCCAGGTCCACCTCGGTGACCAGGTCGACCGCACCCTTGTGGTCCACCGCCCCCCGCTCCAGTGGCCGGCGGCCGGCTCGGATCAGCTCGCCAGCGGCCAGGGCCGCTTCGATCGCAGCTTCGATCACGGGGTGTCGACGACCAGGGTCACGGGGCCGTCGTTGACCAGGCTCACGGCCATGTCCGCCCCGAAGATCCCCCGCGCAACGTCCAGGCCTTCGGCCGCCAGCAGTTCACAGAAGTGCTCATAGAGGGGCTCGGCGTGCTCGGGTCGGGCACTGGTGAGGTAGCTCGGACGGCGGCCCTTGCGGCAGTCGCCGTACAGGGTGAACTGGCTGATGACCAGGGCCTGGCCGCCGAGGTCGCGCACGCTCCGGTTCATCTTGCCGGCGTCGTCAGCGAAGATCCGCAAGCCCGCGAGCTTGCGCGCGAGCCACGCGGCCTGGGCCTGGGTGTCGTCGTGGGTCACGGCCAACAGGATCAGCAGTCCCTGGCCGCAGGCGCCGACGACCGCGCCGTCCACGACCACCTGGGCCTGGCTGACGCGCTGGAGGACCGCCCTCAACGGGACGGGGGCGCTACTTGCACTCGACCGCGCTGCCGGTGACGGTGCAGGTCCAGGTCCCGGACCGGGTCACGCTGATCAGACCCATGCCGCCCCCGGCCTGGACCCGGCAGTACTGGGTGCCGTTGAAGGTCATGTTGGTGCTGCCGCTGAAGCGCTTCTGCTGACCGTCGCCGCACAGGATCATCGCGTCGTCGGCCCCGGACAGGTTGACCCGGACGTTGTGGCGGGCGTTGGTCGGGGCTGGGGTCGCGGCCGTCGTGGACTCGGTCGGAGTCGGCTCGGCGGGCTCGGCTTCCTGGGCCTTGGTGGCGCTACTGGAGCCCTTGGACGAGCTGCCCGAGCTCTTGGACGAGCTGCCCGAGCTCTTGGACGAGCTGCCCGAGCTCTTGGA
>CAZFLE010000074.1:0-1994 GCA_964519895.1 uncultured Enterobacterales bacterium
GAGGACGAGAAGGGCTACAAGGTCCTGCCGTCCGTGGTGTCCTGGAAGGGCGAGGGTCGCTACGTGGTGGGGCCGGCGGCCAAGAACCTCATCCTGACCGCGCCGGACAAGACCGTCTACGCCGTCAAGCGCCTGATGGGCCGTCGCTTCGACAGTCCCGAGGTCCAGGATGCGCGCAAGCGGATGACCTTTGGCATCGAGCCGGGACCGGATGGCTACTGCCAGGTCGAGGTCGGCGACACCCTGATGACGCCGGTCGAGGTGAGCGCCGTCATCCTCCAGGTGGCGCGTCAGATCGCAGAGCGCGCCATCGGCGAAGAGGTCGAGGAAGCCGTCATCACGGTGCCGGCGTATTTCAACCACGCCCAGCGGGCCGCGACCATGGACGCGGCTCGGATCGCCGGCCTGCACTGCGAGCGGCTGCTGAACGAGCCCACTGCAGCGGCCCTGGCCTATGGCTACCGCAAGGACTTCGAGCGCACCATCTGCATCTACGACCTGGGCGGCGGCACCTTCGACGTGTCGGTGCTGCACCTGAGCCACGGCGTCTACGAGATCCTGGCGACCACGGGCGACACCTACCTGGGCGGCAACGACTTCGACGAGCGGGTCGTGGACTACCTGGCGGACCGCTTCCAGAACCGGGAGGGACTGGACCCGCGAGACGATCGCACCGCCCTTCAGCGCCTGCGCGAAGCCTCGGAGCGGGCCAAGTGCGAGCTGTCCTTCTCGGACAAGTCCACGGTCTTCATTCCACAGCTGATCGGCGGTAAGAACCTGGAGATCGCGGTCTCCAGGCAGACCATCGAGAGCCTGTGCGAAGACCTGGTCCAGCGCACGGTCGCTGTGACCCAGAAGTCCATCGCCGACGCTGGACTCAAGCTGTCCGATGTCGAGGACGTGATCCTGGTCGGCGGCCAGACCCGAATGCCGCGGGTGCGAGAGGTCATCTCGGGCCTGTTCGCCAAGGAGCCGAATCGCTCCGTGCACCCGGAAGAGGTCGTGGCCGTGGGCGCCGCAGTGCACGCGGAGTCGCTGGTCAGCCCAGAGCTCAACCCGACCTTGCTGATCGACGTGACGCCGTTCGATCTCGGTATCGACTCGGCCGGTGGCTACTTCACGCCCATCATCGACCGAAATTCCAAGATCCCCTCGGCTCGCACCCGCACGTTCACCACGGTGATCGACAACCAGGAACAGGTCCGCATCACCGTGCGCCAGGGCGAGTCCCCTCGTGCCGACGAGAACGAATTCCTGGGCGAATTCGTGCTCACCGGGCTGCGGCCCACGCCGCGCATGGAGCCCAAATTCGACGTGAGTTTCCGCATCGACGCCAGCGGAATGCTCCACGTCAGCGCGACGGATCGCACCACGGGTGGGCGGCAGCAGATCACCATCCGGAACTACGCCGACGCGGCCTCGAACCCCAGCATGCCGGACGGGACGGGATCTGGCGCTCGTCCCGCCGAGCTCGACGCCGCCTTGACGCCGAGCGGCGCGTCCCGGTCCTTCGACATGCCCGCCGACGGCGCCGCCAAGGGCGCGAAGAAATCTGGCGGCGGTCTGTTCGGGCGCTTCCGTGGCAAGGCCAAGAAGCCCAAGGCCGCCAAGGGAGACGCCGACAACGGGGTCCGGCCACAGATCGCTCTGGAGACCCCGGAGTCGGCGGCTGATGACGAGACCGGCGAGTCCCCTCGCATCGCCATGCCAGCGCCCATGGCCGTCGACGAGCCGGTGAATCTCGAGACCGAAGCCATGCAGCCCCTGGACGAAGACTTCGCCGACGAGCCGGGTGACTCGGTGCTGCTCGACGAGTACGACGACGCCGGCGGGCCGGCGACACTCGGCATGGCGGGGGGGCTCGACGAACCCGTCGTGGGCGACGACCTACTGGACGACCCCTACGGCGATCCGGGGTTGGCCGACGAGCTCGACGGCGCTGGCGAACTAGGCCTGGATGACCCCTTTGGTGCCCCGGAGCCGGAGCCGGAGCC
>CAZFLE010000074.1:2094-34425 GCA_964519895.1 uncultured Enterobacterales bacterium
CTGCGCTCGCCACACGCACCTGCGGTGCGACGCCGAGGCCTCACGCCGTGAGGCCTCCATCCACCACGAAGACCTGGCCTGTGACGTAGCTGGCGGCGTCGCCCGCCAGGAAGCGCACGATGCCGCCGAGTTCTTCGGGCTGGCCCAGGCGCCGCATGGGGATGGCCTGGGCCACGTGGCGGTGGACCTCTTCGGAGAGGCCCTTGGTCATGTCGGTGTCGAAGAAGCCTGGGGCGACGGCGTTCACCCGCACGCGGCGCCGACCGAGCTCTCGGGCCAAGGACCGGGTCATGCCGATGATGGCGGCCTTTGAGGCGCTGTAGTTCGTCTGGCCAGCGTTGCCCTTGATGCCGGAGACCGAGGTGATGTTGATGATGCTACCGCTGCGCTTGCGCATCATGCGGAGGGACGCCGCCCGGCACATGCGGAAGTAGCCGGTCGCGTTGGTGCCGAGCACCTCGAGCCAGTCCTCGTCGGGCATCCGGGGCATCAGTCCGTCCCGGGTGATGCCCGCGTTGTTGACCAGGACGTCCAGGCGGCCCAGCTCGTCGACCACGTCGAAGAGCTTGTCGACACCGGCCTGGGTGCTGACGTCGGCCTGGATGGCCTGGCTGTCGTTGCCGATGGCCTCGACGACCTGGGCGGCGGCATCTGCGCTGGTCCGGTAGTTGACCAGCACCGTGCAGCCGGCGCGGCCGAGCTCCAGTGCGATGGCACGACCCAGGCCCCTGGAGGCCCCGCTGACGAGGGCAATTCGCCCGGCGAGCTCTGTGGTGGACATCCGGCCTCCGCGTCCAGCGCCACTAACCAGGGACGCGGGCCTGGTGGATGTCTGAGAGGCCCAACAGCACCATCAACAGCCGATCGACCCCCACGGCGATGCCGCCGGCGGGTCCGTGCCGGCCGACGGCGTCGACCACTCGATCGTCGATGGGGTAGGGCGGCCGACCCGCGGCGCGTCGGTGAGCATTGCAGGCCTGCCAGCGCACCAGCAGCTCCCCTGGATCCCGAAGCTCCGTGAACGCGTTGGCCAGCTCCACGCCCTTCCAGTAGAGCTCGAAGCGCTCGGCACGGTCCCCCCGAACCGTTGCGAAGGCGGCCTGGTCGGCCGGGTAGTCCCAGACCAGGGTGGGGCGCTGAAGGGCTGGCTCGACGTGGTGCACCCACCCTCGAAATTGCTCGACAGGGTCTGCGGGCACGGGAGACCGCACGTGATCCCGCCAGGCCCGGGCCCAGCTGATGTGTTCGAGCGCGGGCACGGGTACGCCCAGGTCGCCGCCGACCTGCTGCAGCAGGGCCTCGAGGTCCTGGGCGATGCCCCGGTAGTCGGTGCCCAGCCGATACCACTCGAGCATCGTGAACTCCGCGCCGTGATGCCGACCGTGCTCGTCGTCGCGAAAGCAGGGCCCCAAGCTGTAGACACGGCCCAGGCCGGCGGCCAGCACCCGCTTGAGGGCAAACTCGGGCGACGTGTGCAGCCAGGCGCCCCCGACCTGGAAGGCCTCCAGGTGCTCTTCGAGGGCAGGGGAGCGCACCCGCACCGGCACGTCCACTTCGAGGAAGCCCTGGGCGTCGAGCCAGGAACGCAAGGCCCGGAGCAGGGCTGCGCGGGTCCGCAGCAGCCCGGGTTCGAGCACTACTTGACGCGAGACACGTAGGAGTGGGTCCGGGTGTCGACCTTGATGCGCTCGCCCTGTTCGACGAACAGCGGCACGTTGACGGTCTTGCCGCAGGCCAGCGTGGCCGGCTTGGTGGCGCCCTGGGCGGTGTTGCCCTTGACGCCCGGCTCGCAGTACGTGATCTCATCTTCGATGAAATTCGGCAGGTCGATGGTCACCGGGCGGCCCTTGAACTTCAGGACGCGCACTTCGATGTTGTCGATCAGGTAGTCGGAGTCGTCGCCGATCAGGTCGCTGTGGATGCCGACCTGTTCGTAGCTCTCCATGTCCATGAACTGGTACAGATCGCCGTCTTCGTACAGGAACTGCATCGGGCTCTCTTCGATGTCGGCCTGGGCGACGGTCTCGCCGCTGCGAAAGGTGCGCTCGATGACGTTGCCCGAGATGAGGTTCTTGAGCTTGGTCCGCGTGAAGGCCGTGCCCTTGCCGGGCTTGACGAATTGGAAGTAGGTCATGACGTACGGGTCGCCGTCGAGCTCGACCTTGAGGCCGTTACGGAAGTCGGAGGTCTGGTAGGTGAGGCCCATGGACGAGAAGCTCCCTGTGCGTTCGGACGCCGTCGTCTCCTATCCCGCTCACTCGGCCTCTGCCGCTGGAGCCGTGGTCGGCCGACCCGAGGTGTTGGAACGTGTCCCGTGGGCGGATCCGCAGGTCTGGCAACGCGCCAACGCGCGGTTCCCGGTCCGGGTCCCCCGCGGTTGGCTGGACGCCGCGGACCCCACGAACCCAGACGACCCGCTCCTGCGCCAGGCCATCCCCGTGGCGGCGGAGCTGCAGCCCCACCCCGGGGATCGCCCGGACCCGGTCGGGGACCGGGCCTGCAGTCCGGTGCCGTGGGTCGTCCAGAAGCACCCGGACCGGGTCCTGCTCCTGGTCACCAAGCGCTGCCACCTCTACTGCCGCTACTGCTTCCGACGGGATCACGATCCCGGCGCTTCCCAAGACCCGTCAGCGGTCGAGCTGGAGCGGGCGCTCGCGTGGTGCGAGCGGTCCGGCGCCCAGGAAGCCATCCTCTCGGGGGGGGATCCCCTGGCCCTCGCCGACCCCAAGCTCCTGGCCATCGGGCGCCGACTTCGTGCCCAGATCCCGGTCCTGCGCGTGCACACACGAGCGCCGATCACCTGGCCGCAGCGGGTCAGCGACCGACTGGCCCAGGGACTGGCCGAGCTGGGGTCGACGTGGGTCGTGGTGCACTGCAACCACCCCCGAGAGCTCACCGCGCCCGTGCGCAGGGCGCTGGACACCCTGGTGGATGCCGGGGTGCCGCTGCTGAACCAGGCGGTGTTGCTGCGCGGGGTCAACGACTCCACCGACGTCCTGACCGAGCTCAGCCAGGCGCTCGTGCGCCTGCGGGTCCTGCCGTACTACCTGCACCACACCGACGCCGTGCCCGGCAACGCCCACCTGCGGGTGCCGGCGGCGCGGGGTCTGGCGCTGCACCGGGCGCTCGCGTCCCGGGTCTCGGGCGTCGCTCTGCCGGCCTATGTCGTCGATCTGCCCGACGGCAGCGGCAAGATGCCCGTCGCCCAGGCCGTCGCCGACGGCCGACTGGGCCTGGATGCGGTAGGCTGAGGGCATGGCGGTCAGACAGGCATCTCTGCGGTACGACTCGATCGGCGCCTTCTTGAAGGCATGGCGGGACACCCTCGGACAGGGCGCTGCATTCCTCCCCGCAGGCACGGTCGACGGCGAGCTGGCCAAGGAGTTCAAGCTCGACGTGGTGCTGCCTGTGGTCGGCGCCGTGGGCCCCTTCAACGCCCAGATCGTGCACGCGACCCCCGATGGCGGCACCGGTGTGCGCCTGATCGAGACCCCCCAGGCCGTCACCGACCGGATCGAGGAGGTCCTGGCCCTGGTCGAAGACGTGAAGCGCCACCTGATGGACAGCGGTGCCCTGGTGGACCCGGCCACGATCCCCAGGCCGGCACCCGCAGCCGCACCCGCGGCAGCGCCCGCCGCAGCCGTGGGCCCGGTGCCGACCGCTCCGGTGCAGCCCGGCGCCGCTGCGGCCATGCCCCCGCCGGGGGTGCCGACGGCTCGCCCTCGTGGCCTGCTGATCCCCAACGTCGGGGACCGGGACCCCGACATGTCTGGCGACATGGCGGACCGGTCCCTGCGGGACGGCCTGGTGGCGCTCGCCGTCGAGCGAGCCACCGGACTGCTGACCATCGTCGAGAGCGACGGCCGGCGGCGCTTCGGCTTCTGGAGCAAGGGCGGACCGGTGGGATGGCGAAGCGAGCCCATGGACAAGGAAGAGGTCCTGGGCGTGCTCCTGTTCCGCTCTGGGAACCTGAACAAGGAGCAGCTGGCCGAGAGCATCACGCTCATGAACGAGACCGGCGTGCGCCAGGGCGAGGCGCTCATCGAGATGGGCGCCCTGAACTACGGCCAGCTCGTCATGGTGCTCCAGAAGCAGGTCGAATTCGTGCTGCAGCGGGCCATGAAGGTGCGCGAAGGGGTGTGGGGCTTCCACCGGCTGGAGCGTCTCCCCCAGAACTTCGTGAACCCCCCGCTCAAGGTCCCCAACATGCTCTTCCGGGCGCTGCGCGAGCACGCGAAGTCCATGCGCCTCGAGGAACTCTACAAGGCCCAGAAGGAGGTGCTGGACCGCTACGTCAGCGTGTCCGCCGAGCTGGCGCCTGTGCTGGCGGAGATCAAATTCAAGCCCCCCGAGGCCAAGCTCCTCGACGTCATCCAGGGCACCTCCTGGCGGCTGCGGGAGCTCTTCAGCGTGAGTCCGATGTCTCGCCAGGACACCGCCACGTCCATCTGGGCCCTCAACGAGCTCCGCTGCCTGGGCTTCGGGGACAGCGAGGATCTGGACCGCTACCTGGATCGCATCTCTTCGCGCATCCTGGGCAAGGCCCATGGTCTGCTGAAGTGCAACCACTTCGACGTGCTCGAAGTCCACTGGATCTGCATGGACGAAGAGGTCAACGCGGCCCACCGCAAGATGATGGGCGAGTTCGACCCGGAGCGGTACCACGACCTGACCCCCGAGCTCTCCAAGGCACTGGCCGCCATCACCAAGGCGGTCGAGAACGCCTATGCGGCCGTCAAGGACAAGCCCCAGCGTCGGGCCTACCGCGAGGACATCGTCGAGGCGTCGATGATCATCCAGTCCGCCGAGCTCCTGGGCAAGAAGGGCGAGATGGCCATCATGAAGAAGGACTACCGCGAGGCGAACTTCTGCTGGTCCAAGGCCATGGAGCTGATGCCCGGTCGCAAGGAATTCCGCGACGGCTACCAGCGGGCCCAGGCCCTGCGCCGAGGCTTCTGAGCGAGTCCGACGCCTACTTGGCGGCCGGCTCGACCGTCGGCACCACGTGCACGTGGCGCTCGTCTGGGTGCATGCAGCGGTCCGTGACGGTGAGCGGGGGCACCGAGGACAGGACCTTTTGCACGCAGTACAAGAACGTGCCCAGGAAGCCCGCGGTGACGCCGACCTCGATGATGGGCAGCGGCAGGGACGACTCCATCCACACGCTGGGCATGACCAGCAGGTAGAAGTCCAGCCAGATGCCCGTGGCCACCAGCGCCAGGATGAGGAAGAAGCCCAGGGGCATCTTCTTCACGCCGCGCGACAAGAGCGTCGCGAACGGGATGAAGAAGCACATGGTGATCACGACCTTGGACAGCGTCTGCCAGGGCGGCAGGGCAAACCGGACCAGCAGGAAGCCGATCTCCTCGGTCATGTTCCCGTACCAGATCGGCAGGAGCTGAGAGAAGAACAGGTAGGTCCAGAAGATGCAGAACGCGAAGACCAGCTTGCCCAGGTCGTGGTACAGCGTCGGCGTCACCAGCTTCTCGATGCCCAGCCAGCCGCGGAAGCGCAGGCTGATCATGCCGGTCCAGATCAAGCCCAGCCAGAAGCTGGCCGCGAAGTACCAGGCGCCGAACATGTTCGTGTACCAGTGTGGCGCCAGGCTCATCACCAGGTCGAAGGCGACAAAGGACCAGATGATGGCGTAGAGCATCAAGAAGATGGGCGCCAGGATGTGGTTCTTGCGCCAGGTCTCGTCGGCCTCGGCGTCGCCGCCCTTCCAGCCCCGGGTGATGTTGCCCCACCAGGCCGGCGCCTTGTCGCCCAAGGCTTCCGCAGCCACGCCGAGATCCGGCCGCAGGCTGTGCCGGAAGAACAGCATGCCCAACAGCGTCAAGAAGCCGATGCCGCCGATCATGCGCACACTGAAGAACGGCGCGGTCAGGTAGATCTGCTTGTGGCCGTGGAGCTCTTCGGGGTGGGTGTACCACTCGTAGATGTCGAAGCCGCCCAGGGCCACGAAGAACAGCACCATCAGGCCCCACATCACGGGCATGACCACGATGAAGGACTCGGCGATGCGCTTGACCGGACGGCCCCAGCGGGCCCAGGTGACGTGCATGGCCGCAGCGAGCACGCAGCCCCCCATGGACACGCCCATGAAGTAGATCAGGTTCACCAGGACGACGGCCCGGGTTCGGTCGCCGTGGCCCTCCATCGCCAGCCCCGCGATCAGGGTGACGATGCCGAGGACGATCAGCGCGATCGCGCCCTTTCGGAGCTTGTCCGGCGCCGGCTGGGGGGCGTAGTGGTCTTCAGCGTGAAAGGAGGAGTGAGCACCCATCGTGTCGCCTGCTAGTTGCCGCCTTCGAGGGTCCGGAGGTAGGCGACGATCGCCCACATCTCCCGGTCCTCGAGGGCCCAGTCATAGGCGGGCATGATGGCCCCGCCGTTGCGGATGGTCAGGTAGAGGTAGCCGTCGCTGCGGGACTTGGAGATGCCGGTCGGGCCCACCAGAGCCAGGCCGGGGACCTGGAAGCGCTTCTGGCCGTTGGCGGGGTCGTTCTGGGTGACCGGGCCATTGCCCAGGGCGTCGGCGTTGTGGCACGGGGCACAGTAGGTGGCGTAGCCCCACTCACCCGACGCCAGCAGCGCGTCGTCGACGGCGTGGGGGTTGGTCAGGGCCTGGCCCGCCGGCGTGAGGCGGTCGGCGTTGGGCACGTACATGTTGCGGGAGACCGCGCCCTCGGGCACCCCACCCATCGTGGTCTCGTAGGCCTTGATGGACTGGGAGTCCATCATGTCCACCAGCCACCACTGGTAGGGGTAGCCCAGCGTGTAGTTGGTGTAGGCGAAGATCAGGTAGCCGAACAGGCCCGTGAGCAGGCCGCCGATGGCGATGGTCCACTTGATGTGGGGACTAGGCATTCGCGCTCTCCGTGGCGCCACCGGCGACGACCTCGATGGCACCGACGCCCTCCAGGATGTCCTTGAGCTCGGCCTGGGCCTTGGGGTCGACGCCCTGGACCAGGATGCCGAAGTGGTCGTTGCTGTACCGGGGGTCCGACAGCTCGACCGCGAGCCCAAACGACGGGAGGCGGCAGTGGTAGATGAGCCCCAGCAGCGTGGCCAGGCCACCCCACAGGACCATGCACTCGAACATGATCACGACTTCGGGCGGAAAGGACACCACCGGCTTGCCGCCGGGGATGGCCATGGGCCAGTCGATGCTGGTGAGCGAGCTGACGAGCACGCCAAAGGTGGCGCCGGCCATGCCGCCAGCCAGGGTCCACCACCGCACCGGGCTGGGTCGCCCCTCGGGGTAGATGGCGTGCTCGACGTCGTGTCGCGGCATGGGCGTGCTGACGACGAGCCGGTCGCTATAGCCGGCGGCCTTGACCAGGTGGATGCCGTTGATCAGGGCATCGATGTGGGCGAAGACCGCCTTGACGTTGGTGCTCATGCGGCCTTCTCCTCGGACAGCAGCGGCGGGATCATGGCTTCCTTGATCTCGGCGATGGCCACCGACGGCATCAGCTTGACGAACAGCAGGAACCACATGGAGAACCAGCCGAAGGAGCCGATGAGGATGCCGATCTCGATGTGGTTGGGCAGGTAGTAGACCCAGGCGCCCGGGTCGAACATGTGCGCCAGCGAGCTGGCGATGATGTTGAAGCGCTCGAACCACATGCCGATGTTGATGACGATCGAGATGCCGAACAGCCAGAACAGGTTGGTCCGGATCTTCTTGAACCACCACAGCTGCGGGATGACGCAGTTGCAGGTGAACATCATCCAGTAGACCCACCAGTAGTCACCGGTCGGGCGGTAGTAGAAGATGCCCCACTCGTAGGGGTTGTCCGAGTACCACGCGATGAACAGCTCGATCATGTACGCGTAGAACAGGATGTTCCCGGTGAGCAGGCACATCTGGGCGAGCCGCTCGAAGTGCCACATGTTCAGGAACTCGTCCCAGTCGAACAACAAGCGCATCGGAATCAGCAGCGTGAGCACCATGGCGCAGCCGCTGAAGATGGCGCCGGCGACGAAGTACGGCGGGAAGATGGTGGAGTGCCACCCGGCCGTCTGGGCCATCGCGAAGTCCCAGGACACGACGCTGTGGACCGACAGGACCAGCGGGGTGGCCAGGGCGGCGAAGAACCCGTAGGCGGCCATGAAGTGGCGCCACTGGTTGTCCGTGCCCCGCCAGCCCAGGCACAGGATGTTGTAGACCTTGCGGATGATGCCGCGGCTGCTGTCCCGGACCGAGGCGATGTCGGGCACGAGCCCGATGAAGAAGAAGACGGTCGAGATGGTCGCGTAGGTCGAGATGGCGAAGACGTCCCAGACCAGGGGGGACTTGAAGTTCGGCCACAGCTCGCGCTGGTTGGGGTAGGGGAAGAGCCAGTAGGCGTACCAGCAGCGACCGGCGTGCAGGATGGGGAACAGCCCCGCGGTCATGACCGCGAAGATGGTCATGGCCTCGGACGCTCGGTAGACGCCCGTGCGCCAGGGGGCCCGCAGCAGGTACAGGATCGCGCTGATCAGGGTGCCGGCGTGGCCGATTCCGATCCAGAACACGAAGGTGGTGATGTACACCCCCCACATGACCGGCGGCTTGTAGCCAGCCGCGCCGAGGCCCTGGGAGAGCTGGGTGTACCAGGAGTAGCCGCCCAGGGCGAGGGCCGACAACGCCATGCCCAGTGCGCCAAGCCACAGCACCGTGGGCTTGAACATCGGACGGATCACCTCTCGGGTGACCGCCGCGTAGGTGAGAGACGACACTGCGGTGCTCCTGGCGGGCTTCTTAGTGGTGACCGCCGGCGTCGCCGCCGTCGGTGTGGGAGTCGGAGTCGCCGTGGCCGCCACCGTGGTGGCCGCCGCCGACTTCCTGGAAGGTGAGCTTGCCCATGTAGTTGACGCCGGGCTTGGTGTTCAGCTCGCCGAACAGGTCGTAGGACCGCGGGTCCTGCCAGAGCTTGGCGATGGGCGACTCGCTGTCCTTGAGGTTGCCGAAGGTGATGGCGTTGGACGGGCAGGCCTGGGCGCAGGCCGTCATGTGGTGCAGGCTCTCGGCCGAGATCTTCTCGCCGGTCGGGCGCAGGGCGCTCTTGGCGTAGCGCAGGCGCTGCTGGCAGAACGTACACTTCTCCATCACGCCCATCTCCCGGGTCGTGACGTCCGGGTTGAGCATCGGCTTGTAGGCCGACGGCCAGCGGAAGGTGTGCCAGTTGAAGCGCCGGGCGCTGTACGGGCAGTTGTTGGAGCAGTACCGGGTGCCGACGCACCGGTTGTAGATCATGGCGTTGAGGCCATCGAGGTTGTGGTACGTGGCCACGACCGGACAGACGCCTTCGCAGGGGGCGTGGGAGCACTGCTGGCACATGACCGGTGCGAAGCGCACGTCGGGGTGCTCGCCTTCGCCCTCCCAGAAGCGGTCCAGCCGGATCCAGCCCATGTGGCGGCCGCGCTTCTGCTGCTTGGGCCCGACCACCGAGACGTTGTTCTCGGCGTAACAGGCGACCTCGCAGGCGCCGCAGCCGGTGCAGGCGTCCAGATCGATGGACATGGCGAAGCGGTAGTTCGGGTGCTCCGGCTCCGGGTACATGTCGTGCAGACCGGCCTCGACCAGCCGCGGGTCCTCGGGGATGCGCAGGATCTCGACCAAGTCGGCCCGCTTCCCGCCCTTGTCGGCCAGGACCTTGTCCACGTTGGCGACCAGGGCGACCGGGCGGCCGTCCATGTCCTCGGAGCCCTTGAGCTGGGTCAGCGGGTTGTCATGGCCCGCCCTGCGCAGGGTCACGCTGGCCGGGGTCTGCCAGGAGAAGGCCCCGGACCAGGCGTCCTTGGCAGCGCCCAGGAGCTTGATGGGGTTGGCGCCTCGGCCCTTGGCGTAGCGTCCGCCAGCCACGTGGCCATTGCCGGCGACCACGGCGACGGTGTCGTCGCGCATGCCCTTGGAGATGCGCACGCCGGCCACGATGCTGCTGGCGTCGGTGCTCACCTTGACCGTGTCGGCCTCGGTCACGTCCAGGCTGGCTGCTCGCTTGGGCGAGAGCTCGACCCAGGTGCCCCAGGAGTAGCCGCTCAGCGGATCTGGAACCTCTTGCAGCCAGGACTTGTTGGCGTCGCGGCCGTCGTAGAGCAGGATGCTGGGGAAGACCAGCAGGCCGATCTCGCCGTCCTTGGCCAGGGGGCTGGCCGGCGGCTTGGGCAGGCTGGCCTGGACCGACGGCACGGCCGCGGGTGTGTCCTGCCACCAGCCGCCGCGCTGTTGACACTCGGCCCACCAGCTCTGGAAGTCCTGGGTGGTGCCGGCCTGGGGGTACAGGTCGGCGAACCAGCGGCCGGCCACGTAGCGGTGGTAGTCCCAGGCCTCGAAGGCGTGGTGGGCGGCCTGGCCAGCGACCACCGGCTTGGCGTCGTCCGGGGGGTCGTCGTCGCCCGCCGCCGCCTGTTCGGCCTGGGCGGCAGCCGCCAGGGCCCAGGGCTCCTTCAGGCCGGCCTTGCGGGCGACCTCGAGCAGCACGTCGCCCAGGCTCAGGGTGTCGTAGACCTTTTCCACCACCGCCTGCTGGAGCACGTGCAGCCCGGCCACGGGCTCCGCGTCGCCCCAATTCTCGTAGGCACTGCCGGTGGGCAGGAGCCAGGCGCTGTTCGGCACGACCTCGGGGGTCTGGTTGGTGAACATCACCACCGTGCCGACCGCCGCCAGTGCACCGGCCACGTCGACTTCGGTGGGCAGGTTGAAGCCCGGGTCCAGGCTGTCGATGAACAGCAGGGAGACCCGACCCTCTCGGCACTCGTCGAGCAGGGCCTCGACGTCGGCCCAGCTGTCGACCTGGCCGCGGTTGTTGTCCAGGCGGACCGTGCGGCCCAGGTTGCCCGCCAGGGCGTTGATCAGCAGCGTGGCGAGGGCCAGCTGGCCGCTGTGGGCCCCTGCGGTGGCGACGCCGCCGGGGAACACGACGCTGGGGTGGGCGATGAGCTTCGCCGCCAAGGCGTCGAGCTTTGCGACGGCGACCCCCGCCAGGTTGGCGTGCTTGGCGGCGTCGATCGTCGCCAGGTAGGCGCGCACGGCGTCGGGGGTCTGGACCTTGTCCGACACGAGCTTGAGCAGCGCCAGGGCGGCGTGGACCTCGGTGCCAGGCGTGGTGGCCCACCAGGTGTCGGCCCGGGCCGAGGTGTTCGAGATCCGGGGCTCGATGGCCACGAACTCGGCCACCGCGTGGCCATGGTGGGCGTCCCGAGCGACGCCCCAGCCCCGGGCGTGGTCGACCGGGGAGAGCCAGGTGTGCAGCCAGTCCGCGCCGAAGGACACGATGGTCTGGGCGTCGTCGAGGACGTAGCGCGGCAGCCCGGCCACTCCAAAGGCGGCCTGGGTCGCGGTGGCGAGCGCCTCATAGCCAAAGGGCTCCCAGTGCACCGCGGTGCCGCCGGCGCCCTGGACGAAGTCGCTGATCAGCCCCGCCATGGAGCCGGTGCGGTAGCGGCCCAGCCAGCGCACGCCGCCCTTGCCCGCGTTGGCCGCGACCTTGCGGCCGAGCTCGGCGTGGACCTCGTCCCAGGTGCCGTCCGAGCCGTTGCCGCGCTGGGGCCAGCGCAAGCGATCGGGGTCGTAGAGCTCCAGGAGACCGGCCTGGCCTCGGGGGCACAGGCCGTCGCCGTTGATCGGGGTGTCGGCGTTGCCCTGGAGGTTGATGATGCTGCCTTCGCGGTTGCGAGCGACGACACCACAGGACGCGCTGCAGCCCTCGCAGGCGGTCGAGAAGAAGGTCGGCACGCCGGGCAGGATCTGATCGGGCTGCACCACGTAGGGCAGCACCTGCTCGATCGGGACCATGGGGTCGCAGGCGACCAGGCCGGTGGCGCCAGAGACGCCCACAGCCTTGAAGAAGTCGCGCCGATTGATGGAAGCCATCGTGGGTTCCCTCAGCGGTGGCAGTTGTAGCAGTCCTTGAGCTCTACGCGCCGGAGGGAGGCCTCGGCGCCGTAGTTCTCGTCGACTGACGGGTGGTTTTCGTGGCAGTCCAGGCACCAGCCCATGAGCATGGTCATGTCCTCGTCGCGCTCGGCGACGGTCCGGGTCTCCATGGGGCCGTGGCACTCCTGGCAGGCCACACCGCCGTTGACGTGGCCGGCGTGGTTGAAGTGCACGTAGTCGGGGAGGTCGTGGACCTTGACCCAGGGAGGCGACTCTCCGCGCTCCCAGTACTCCTTGATCTTCTTGAGCTCGGGCCGGTCCGCGTCGTCCACCATCTTGTGGCAGTTCATGCAGACCTCGAGCGCCGGCACCCCCGCGTGGATGCTGCGGCGGGCGTTGCTGTGGCAGTACTGGCAGTCCATGCCCATGCCGCCGCTGTCCACGGAGCTGGCGTGGATCTTGTGGTTGAATTCGATGGGCTGCGCGTCGACGCCCTGCTTGTCGATCCCGACAGAGACGCGCTCGCCGTCGGTGGGCGGCAGCAGGGAGTGTTGCTCGATGGGGAAGGCGTGGGCGTCTTCTCCCTGGGGCATCGAGCCCCAGGTCTCGAATTCACAGCCCGTCAGCAGCACGGCGGCCAGCGCGAGGGCCCCTCCGATCCGGTGGCTGTGGATGGCGGTCACTCCGCGCACCAGCATTCGTCCTCCAGAGGTGCTCAGGCACCGTGGGGGCCGCTGAATAACGGTTCACCATGGGGGCGTCGAGCCGCGGTTCGGGGTGGTCTGGAAGGGGGTCGGGTGAGGTCGGGGTTTTCCTGGGTCCACCCTGTGATCTCAGTGAGTTATGCGCGTGATCCCGTGGGCTCGGTCATAGCTCAGGAACAACCTCCTCCCTGATAGGTTGACCCCCGTCATGGTCTACACACTGCTCGCCTTGTCAGCCTGTGCCCTCGGGGTCGACGAGGAGCAGAAGACGCCCGCTCGCGTCCCGCCTCCGGTCCTCGTTCAGCAGACCGAACCCCAGGATCCCCAGGCCTGCTACGACGCTCACCGGGCACGCCTCGAGGGTCCCGAGGACGTGGGGGAGTGCGCGTCAGACGACGACTGCCAGTCGGCGGGCTGCTCCAGTGAGGTCTGTGTCGGCGACGCCGCGGCCGCAGACCTGATGACGACCTGCGAGGCGGTGCCGTGCCAGCAGGCCTTGGGCGCCTGCACCTGCCAGGACACCGTCTGTCGGTGGACCCTCAGGTCCAGTGGGGCTCCACCTGGAAGCCCGCCAGCGCCGCCAACAGGGCGTCCGTGAGCTGGGTGACCCCTGCCTCCGTGTCGATCAGGTCGTTGCGGATCTCGAGCTCCAGGTACGGCAGCCCGAAGCACCGCCCGTGGCGGTTGGCGCTGTAGATCAGCCCCCGAAGTCCCGAGTAGGGCTCGTTCAGTGCCGTCTCCAGGCCTTGCCCGCGCAGTCGCCGGGCGAATTCGACGGCGGGGGTCACGTAGTCGTCGAACAGCACGCCGACGTCCATGCCCCGGCGCTCGCCCTCGTAGACGCCGGTGAAGCTGTGGATCGACAGGAGCCAAGGGGGACGCTCCTCGAGCATGCGCTCGGCGATGGCGTCGCCCAGGGTCTGGTGGAACGCGTGGTGGTAGGCCACCAGCCTGCGTCGCCGCTCCGCAGAGCCCAGCTCTCGGTTGAAGCCGACGGCGTGGCCCTCGACCTGCTCGCGGATCCACGTGTGATCGGTGGGCAGGCGGTTGGGATCGCAGACCAGCCGTGAGAACCGGGACAGCACCGCTGGACTGCCCGTCGCACGGGCCAGGGCCCGGGTGACCTGGGCTGCCCCGATGTCCCAGGCCCAGTGGGTCTCGAGCCAGGGCTCGTCGGCGGGGGTGGCTGCCAGCGGTGCGGGCACCCGGTTGCTGGCGTGCTCGCAGGTCAGGAAGAGCTGGCTGTTCGGATGACCCTCCAGCAACACCTCGGCGGCCTCGGTCAGGCGGGCGGCTGGTGCTGGCTGCAGAGGCGGCTCCGGATCCGTCGTCCTTCCTGGACGGTGGGGGGATTGTGCCAGACGCGGGCGCGCTCGGTGGTCGCTCAGGTGTCGAATGCCAAGAGGGCAGGCTACGCTGCCCACCGTTGCCGGGCGCCCGCGGGGCGCCAGGAGGTCATGTGACCCTCGCCGCGCTCCCGCTGATCGCGCTGTTCGCCTGCACCGGCGACGAAGGCTCCCCCTACGACCCGGCTGCCGGACTGCTCGGCGAGGGCTTGACCTGGCCTTTTCCCAACGCCCAGCTCCTGACCGACGGCCACGTGGACATTCCGATCGACGAGCTCGCGCTGCCCGACGACGCGACGCCGCTGCCCGTCGAGCGCCTGGCCTGGCGCACGGGCTTCTCTCCGGTCCAGACCGCGGTGGTCCAGCTCGACGGTGTGGACGCCACCGCACTTCCGCCCTCCACCGCGGTCCAGACCCAGGGCAGCGTGCGGCTGATCGATCTCGACGACGCCCGATCCCTGCCCGCCTTTGCCGAGCTCGACGCGCACCCCGACGCGGTGTCCGACGGCGACCCGGTGTTGCTGGTGCGGCCCCAGAAGGTGCTGCCCCTAGGCCACAGGATCGCGGTCGTGGTCCTGCGCGATGCCGCCCCCAGGCCCTCGGCCTTCCAGGATACGCTCGACGCCGAAGGGCCTTGGCCGGACCACTCTCGCGCCTTGCTCGCCGAGCTCGAGGCCCTCGACCTGGGGTTCTCCGCCGCCGACGTGGCCCTGGCCTGGGACTTCCCCGTCGCCGATGGCACGGCGCCCCTGCGGTCTCTCGCCAGCCAGGTCACGACGCCGACGGCCTGGACCCTGGACAGCGTGCGGACCTCCGACGACGGCGCGGATCTGGCCCCCGGCGTCTGGAAGCGGCTCGAGGGCACCTTCACGGCGACCAATTTCCTCCACGAAGACGTCCTGCTGGACCTGGCGGATGACGGGAGCGTGTCCCCCACCGGCCAGGTCGAAGCCGATCTCTACGTGCACGTGCCCGAGAGCGTGCGAGACGCCGAGCCCGGCTCGGTCCCCGTGGTGGTGTTCGCCCATGGCCTGTTGTCCGATCCGGGCAACTTCCTGGACGACGACCTGGACACCCACGGCGTGATCGCCATGCTCGACGACCTGGGGGCCATCGCTGTGGCCACGACCTGGCGGGGCCTCACCACCGACGACAGGCTGCACGGCATCGAGGTCGCGGGTGACTTCGGTCGCTTCAACGAGCTCACCGAGCGAGCGGCGCAGGGGGTGGGCAATTTCCTGGAGCTCCTCGCGCTGGTCCAGGACGGCGCTCTCCTCGATGATCCCGAGCTCGAGGGGCTGCCGGATCCGGCGCGGGTGAGCTGGTACGGCATCAGCCTGGGTGGGACCCTGGGGGCGGTCGCCCTGGCCAACACGGATCGCATCGACGACGCGGTGTTCCACGTGGGCGGGGCCGCCTGGTCGATGATGCTCGAGCGCAGCGCGGCCTGGACGACCTTTGAGCCGCTGCTGTCGATCGCGATCCCCCAGCCGGAGGACCGGCAGCAGCTCTTCGCGCTGTCCCAGCTGTTCTGGGACCCGGTGGATCCAGCCAGCTACGCGGCCGAGCTCGCCCCGAAGCCCTTCCTGATGCAGATGGCCGTCGGGGACGACACCGTGCCGAACCTGGCTTCGGCCCTGCTCATGCGCTCCACCGGGTGGCCACTGCTGACCCCCTGTACCTACGTGCCGGACGACGTGGGCCACGAAGACACGCCGACCACGCCGCCGATGGTCACCCAGTTCGACCCGCTGCTGCCCCGCCCCACCGACGAGAACCGGCCCGCCGAGCTGGTCGGGTCCCACACCGTGCCCAGGACCTGGGCGACCACCCGGGTCCAGACCGCGACCTTCCTGGCCGAAGGCCGCATCGTGCACCCCTGTGGCGACGACCCCTGCACCGCCGACAACGCGTTCTAGCTTCCGGGCGCGAGGCCGCTGCGCGGTCGCACGCGGGACCGGCGGCGGTCGCCTCCGGATGCGGGAGTGGCCGTCGCCGGGTCTTCCCGGGTCCTCGCTGCGCTCGGCCTGCCCTCGCTGGCGCTCGGCCGGTCCAGACCCGGTGCCGCCCCACTCCCCCTCCGGCGACCGCCGTCGAAGGAGCCCTGGGCGCTCCGCGCCAGTCCTCCACCCCGCGGCGCGGGAGGGGGGGGCGGGCGGGCGAGCCCGCAGACAGGTGGAGTCGGGGCGCTACCGCCCCAGCGAGTGCACCTTCATCATGTCCGTGGCACCGCGGGCCAGGGCGCTGCCAACCAGGACCACGACCTCGTCTCCCCGGTCCAGGTAGCCCCCGTCCATCAGGGCGTTCTCGCCGACCACGATCAGATCGTCGGTGGTCCGGACCACGGGGATCTGAAGCGGCGTGACGCCCCAGGCCAGGGCGAGCCGGTCGCGCACGGTCGCGGTGGGCGTCAGGGCGAAGACCCCGGTCTTGGGACGGTACTTGGACACCTGGATCGCCGAGTGTCCCGACGACGTGAACACGACCAGGGGCCGACCGCTCTCGGCTGCAGCCAGGCAGGCGGCGCGGATGACGGTCTGGCTGGGGCCGGCGGACAGGGGGAGCTCGTCGGCGGTCGGGGGGCCGAACCAGGGGGAGCGCTCGACCTCCTGGGCGATCCGGTCCATCACCTCGACGGCGCCTTGGGCGTGGTCGCCCGTGGCGGTCTCGCCGGAGAGCATGACGGCGTCGGTGCCGTCCAGGATGGCGTTGGCCACGTCGGTGGTCTCGGCGCGGGTGGGCCGGGGGTTGCGCTCCATGCTGTCGAGCATCTGGGTGGCCGTGATCGCCAGGACCCCTGCGGCGTTGGCGGCTTGGAGCAGGCGCTTCTGGTGGATCGGGACCGTCTCGAGGGGGACCTCGACCCCCAGGTCCCCGCGGGCGACCATGATGCCGTCCACCGTGGTCAGGATCTCCTCGAAGTTGTGCAGGGCCTCGGGCTTCTCGATCTTGGCGACCACCGGTAGATCGGGCTCGCCCAGCCCCCGCAGCAGTTCCTTGAGGGCCAGCACGTCCTGGGCCTGGCGCACGAAGCTCAGAGCGATGTAGTCGACCCCCGCTGCCACGCCCACGGCCAGGTCGCCGCGGTCCTTGTCGGTGAGGGACGCGGCAGAGACCTGGACGCCCGGCAGGTTGAGGCCCTTGTGAGCGCCCAGGCTGCCGCCTTGGTCCATGCGGATGATCACGGTGGGCGGCGTGGCCTGGGGGTCGGTGGCGCACACATGACCGGACAGGGCGCCGTCGGCGAAGAGCACCTGGTCACCGGGGTTGACGTCCTGGGCCAGAGCCCCGTAGGTGGTGCCACAGGCGAACCGGTCGGGCCCCAGCACCAGGCCACCCAGCTCGGGGTCGCAGCGCACCTCCAGCTCATCCCCCGGTGCCAGCTGGAGGGGCTGCGCGATCGGTCCCGTGCGGATCTTGGGCCCCTGGAGGTCGAGCAGGATCGACACCGGACGACCCGAGCCCGCGGCCTGCCGGCGAATGTTGGCCACCTCGGCGCGGATCTCGTCGTGGGTGCAGTGGGAGCAGTTGATGCGGCAGACGTCGACGCCGGCATCGATCAGGGCCCGCAGGACCTCGGGTGCGCGGCTGGCCGGTCCGATGGTGGCCACGATCTTTGTGTTCCTGCGACGCCGCGTCTTGCCCATGTCCCCCCTGTAGCTCACCCGCTGGGGGTGGACAGGATCTGGCCCACGACGGCGATAGGGTGCAGAGGTGGAGGCTGGCGACTGGGCCCTGGCAGACATCCAGGCCGTCGTGGCCCAGGTGCTGGCGACCGACGGCGGGCTCCTGTCCGCCGGCGAAGCCGTGGTGGCTCGGCGGGTGCTGGCCCTGGACGGCGACGCGGGACGGCTGTGGGCCCGGCTGGTCGGCCGGCGGCCCAAGGTGTTCCGCGTCTCCGGGCTGCGCTACCCCGACGTCGCCGACCCGGTGGCCGCACTGGCCACCCTCCGGGGGCTGGACCTGGTCCATGGGGCGGTGCCCGAGCGGCTCCAGCTGGCCTGCTACACCGTGCCGGAGCTGCGGCGAGTCTGTGAGCGCGTGGGGCTCGCGGGTGGCGGAAAGCGACCAGAGCTCCTCGCTCGGCTCCAGGACCAGCGGGGCTGGGCCAGCGAGCCCGTTGTGCGGGTCTGCTGCGGGGCCTTGGTCCGGCGCCTGGAGGCCCTCTGCTTCCAGGACCGCTGGCGGGACCGCTCGGTCTGGTTGCTGGACAGGTTGGGGGTGACCCGCTGGCCGTCCTATGCCCTGACTTCGCGAGAGCCCGCCTTTGCCCGACGCCGGACCTTGCTGGCCTGGGCCGATGGGCCGCCGGGGCAGAGTCCCCCCGAGGCGCTCCTGGCGCAGCTCGCGACGCTCACACCTCGGCCCTCCTGGCAGCGCAGGCTGTGCCTTCGTCGCCGGCTGGAGCGCCGGGTGATCGAGGACGCCCGAGGGCTGGAGCGCACCGGCGATCCAGCCCGGGCGGCACGGCTCTACCAAGGGCTTCTGGACGCCGGGACCCGGTCGGCGGGTGCGGTGACCACGCGGTTGGCTCTGGCGCTCGAAGCCACCGGCGACCGCGTTGGGGCACTCGCCGCTGCGCGGCGCTGGCGCCCCCTGGCTGAGCCGGTCGCTCGCCCAGGGCTGGACAGGGTCGGTCGGCGTCTGGCCCGGCGAGCCCGGGGCACCTGGCCACCGGAGCCTCCACTGCAGGCGCCGCCCCAGAGGCGCCTGTTGCTCGTGCGGGCCGCGAGCAAGGACCACCGACCTCGGTGGGGAGACCCCGGGCTGTCGATCGAGGCGGCGGTGGCCCGCAGTGTGCCTCGCAGCGTGCTGCAGGCCGAGAACGCGCTGTGGACCACGCTGGCCGGGCTGCTGCTCTACGACCTGCTCTGGCTCGATGTGCCCGGGATGCTGCCGCGACCCCACCTGGCCGGGCCGCTGGACCTGGGCACCGCAGACTTCGCGCGGCACCGCCAAGAAGCCCTGGCCGATCGCCTGCAGGCACTCCAGGACGGGCGAGGCCCCGCGCTGCTCCGGGCGGCTTGGGCCCACCACGGCGAGCGGATCCGAGGCGTGCACTGGGGGCGCTGGTCCCTGGGTGCGCTCGAGGCCTGCGTGGCGGGCGTCGGGGGCCGCCCGCTGGCCTTGATCCTGGGCCGCCTGGCCCACGAGGGCTGGTCGGCTGCCACGGGCCTGCCCGATCTGGTCGTGTTGCCCGGCCCGCGCTGCCGGCTGTCGCATGGCTTCCCCTCGCGCCTGGGAGAAGGGCTGGTGCTGGTCGAGGTCAAGGGTCCCCACGACACGGTGCGGGATGCCCAGGCCGTGTGGTTCGATCACCTGCTCCGGGCCGGTGCACAGATCGAGCTGTGGCGGGTCGAAGCCCGCTCCGACGGATAGGCCGACGTGCATGCGGATCACCGGCGGGACCCTGCGAGGGCGCGTGCTGCCCGGGCGGGTGCCGGCCGGTGTGCGCCCGACGTCCTCCAGGGTCCGGGAGGCCCTGGGCTCGATCCTCCAGCCCGAGCTGGCGGGCGCGGGCGTGCTCGATGCCTGTGGCGGCACGGGGCTGTTGAGTTTCGAGGCGCTCTCTCGTGGTGCGGCCACCGCGGTGATCGTCGAGCCCCGGGCCCGAACGGTGCGGGCCATCCGTGCCTCTGTGACCGCCCTGGGTCTGGGGGACCGGGTCAGGGTGATCCAGGGCCGAGCCCCGGGGGACGTGCCTGCGGAGCGCTGGCCGCTGGTCCTGGTGGACCCCCCTTATGACCTGGACCCTGCACCGATCCTGGCGGGCCTGGCGGACCGGGTCACCCGGTGGCTGGTGCTGGAACACAGCCGCCAGAGGACCCCGCCAAAGGTCCCGGGCCTCGGCCTCGACCGCACGCGACGCTACGGGGACACCGCGCTGAGCTTCTACGCACCGGCCCGTCCGAGTTGAAGTCCGCGCGGCGGGCTGCGACCCTTGCTCCCGCGATGGCTCGAACTCCCCATGCCTGATCTCGTCCTCGGACACGGCCCCTCGGGTGTGCGCGCCGCCGCGGCGCTGGGGGGCGAGTGCCTGTTGCTCGATCCCGACGTCGAGGCGGGCGGGGTGCGCTTCCCAGAGTTGCCCGAGGGCCTGGGCCACGCCCTGGGCACCCAGGGCGGCGCTGGGGCGATCAAGGCGGCCTATGGCGCTGCGCCCGACCTGGCCCCGGGCGCCACGGGCCGGCGTCTGGTGGTCGACGGGGCCACGGTGGACCTGCCGATGCGGCGGCGGGGCCTGGCCCAGGTGCTCCCCCAGGACGACGCCGCGCGCATCCTGACCGAGCAGGCCCGCATCTATGCCAGGGCCCACCTGCGCAAGGTGATCGGGGGTGGGGCCGAGGAGCGCACCTACCAGGACTGGGTCGTCACCCGCTTCGGAGAGACCGCCTACGAGCTGCTACACGAGCCCTATGCCGCCCGGCGCTGGGGCGATCCGGGACTGCTCAACGTCTCGGTGGCCTGGATCCACCACGGGCCGGCCGACGGCCAGGACCGGGTGGCGCTGGGGGCCAGCCCCGAGTCCGGGTGGCGCTCGCTCGTGGCCCGCGCCGGGCAGCGGATCGGCGGCGTGGTGCTCGAGTCTCTCGAGGTGGTGGACGGGCGCGTGGCCCGGGTCCTCACGGACCAGGGCGCCCACGACGTCGACGGGCGCCTGATCTACACCGGCCCGCTGCCGGCCCTCGGCGAGCTGCTCGGCGACGCGCTGGACGAGGGCCTGCGCTGGGACCTGGCACGGCTGGGCCACCGGCACCGTGTCCAGGTCGCCCTCCAGGTCGAGGGCCAGGACCGAGACCTGTCGGCCGAGCTCCACGTGGTTCGGGGCGACGCCCCCTTCTTCCGGTTGACGGCGCCTCGGCATCTCCCCGGTTGCAGCGAGCTCTCGTCGACTCTGATCGCCCACCTGTCGTGCCAGGACGGGGACGGCACCTGGCAGGCCACCGACGAGGACCTGGCCCGGCGGGTGGTGTCTGCCCTGCCGGCGTTGGGCTTGCCGAGCGCCAGCGCTGGCGGCGCCCGGGTCCAGCGCTACCCGGCCTTCGACCCGGCCTGGGTGGGCCCGTGGCACCCGGTGATGGTCCGGGTGCTGCTGGCCATGAAGGCACTGGGCATCGAGCTGGCCGGAAGGGCAGGGGCGTACCAGTGGGTCGACCCGGGCCGCGAGCTGCTCCACCTGGCGGCACTCCAAGGCGCCGGCGCCGGCGATCCGCGTGAGCTGGTCCGCACTCTGCTCGATCCGCCGGTGAAGCCCGACGTCGCACGCTTGACCATGGCCCAGTTCGTCACGGGCTGATGGCGGGATAGTCCGAGCAGCGGAGGTTGCCCATGGACGCCGGATCAGACTGGGTGCTGGGCTTCGTCGGGGCCGGCGTGATGGCCGAGACGATGATCGCCGGGGTCCTGGACCGCGGCGGGCTGACACCGGACCGCGTCGTCGCCTCGGACCCGAACGCAGGACGGCGGGACCACATGACCAGCCGGTACGGGGTCCAGATGACACCGGACAACGGCCAGGTGGTCGACGCCGCCGATCTGGTGGTGTTGGCCGTCAAGCCCCAGCACCTGGCGTCGGTGCTCCCCGATCTGCGCGGCCGGTTCAGGCCCGAGACCCAGGTCCTCTCCATCGTGGCTGGGGCGTCGCTGGATGCCCTGCGAGGGGGGCTGGAACACCCCCGGGTGGCCCGGGCCATGCCCAACCTGCCCTGTCGCATCCACAAGGGCATGACCGTGTGGACCGGCGCCGCCGACGCCCACGGCAATCGGATCGAACAGGTGCTGCTGGGCTGCGGCGAGGCACTGCGGGTGGACTGGGAGTCCGACGTGGACCGCGCCACCGCGGTCAACGGCACCGGGCCGGCCATCGTGGCCCAGTTCGTCAAGGCCCTGACCGAGGCCGCCACCTACATCGGCCAGCCCCGAGAGCTCGCCCGGGAGACCGTCTTGGCCACCCTGTTGGGCACCGCCGAGATGATCCGGGCGAGCGACGACCACGTGGCCCAGCTCATCGACCAGGTCACGTCCCCTGGAGGCACCACCAGTCGGGCCCTCCAGGTCCTGCGCCAGGGCCGCTTCGACGCGGTCGTCACCGAGTCGGTCGATGCCGCCTACCAGCGCACCCTGGAGCTCGGGGCCGCCTTTGCCGACAAGCTCCAGGACGCGGACTGACCCGTGGCTCTCGACCCTTCCCGCCGCTCCCTGCTGCGGCTCGGCCTGGCCGGGTCGGCGGTGCTGGCAGTCGGCGGGATCGGGCTGTCCCTTCGGCCCCCTGTCGCGGTGCCCAGCCCCGGCCCCCTGCGGGTGTTCAGCGCCCGGGAGCACAGCATCTGCGCGGCCATCGCCGACACCATGTGCCCCGGCGGTGTCGGCCTGCCCACTGCGACGGAGCTCGGCGTGGCGGCCAAGCTGGATGCGTTGCTCTCCACGGTGCATCCCGGTGTGGGCAAGGAGATCCGCCAGGTCCTGCACCTGATGGAGAACCCTCTGGCGGCCCTGGCCTTTGATGGTCGCCTGACCCCCTTCAGCCACCTGTCCGCTGCGGACCGGGCGACCGCACTCGAGCTCTGGCGGACCAGCAGCCTGGGGGTGCGGCGCCAGGCCTACAAGGGGCTGCATGGCCTGATCAACGCTGCCTACTGGGGCGATCCACGGACCTATGGCCACGGGGGCTACCCAGGGCCGCCCGACTACGGCAACCGGCCTGGAGCGACGCCTTGAAGGGGCTGACCCAGGGGCCCGAGCTCACGGCGGACCTGGACCTCAGGTGCGACGTCTGCATCGTGGGCTCGGGCGCCGGCGGATCCGTGCTGGCCGCCGAGCTCAGCGCCCGGGGCCTCGACGTGGTGATCCTGGAAGAGGGCGGGTACCACACCAAGGCCGACTTCACCCTGCACGAGGCCGACGCCTACCCCCTGCTGTACCAGGAGCGGGGGCTGCGCACGACGGCGGATCTGGCGGTCACCGTGCTCCAGGGCCGCGGCGTCGGGGGCAGCACCGTGGTGAACTGGACCACCTGCTTCCGCACCCCGGACGACGTGCTCGAGCACTGGGCCACGTCCCTCGGCATCGAGGGCCTGGACCCGGCCACCCTCGCCCCGCACTTCGACGCCGTCGAAGCCCGACTTGGCATCGCGCCCTGGTCCGAGGAGCTGGTCAACGCCAACAACGGCGCCCTGCTGCGAGGGGCCAGAGCCCTGGGGTGGGAGGCCAGCCTCACCAGCCGCAACGTGCGGGGCTGTGCGAACAGCGGCTACTGCGGGCTGGGCTGTCCGGTGGACGGCAAGCAGGCCATGCACCTGACATACGTGCCGGACGCCCTGGCGAGCGGGGCTCGGCTCTACGCGAATTGCCGCGCCGAGCGCTTCGAGGTCCACGACGACCGGGTGGTCGCCGTGCACGCCAGGGTCCTGAACGAGCGGGACGATCGTGCCACCGGGGTGCGCGTCACCGTGCGCCCCAAGGTCGCGGTCAGCGCGGGCGGGGCCATCAACGGGCCTGCCTTGCTGCTGCGCTCGGGCCTCAATGCCAACGGCCGGGTGGGGCGACGCACCTTCCTCCACCCCGTCGTGGCGGTGTCGGGGCTCTACGAAGACCCGGTCCAGGGCTACTGGGGTGCGCCCCAGTCCGTGAGCTCTCACGAGTTCATCGATCGGGGCCCCGACAAGGTCGGCTACTTCCTGGAAGCCGCCCCGGTGCACCCGATGCTGGCGTCGACGGCCTTCAACCTCTTCGGGGGGGATCTGGCCCGGGTGATGGGCGATCTGAGCCACATCGGGGTGATGATCGCGGTCATCAAGGACGGCTTCGAGCCGGGCAATGACGGCGGCACGGTGACCCTGCGCCGGGACGGTCGGGTCCGCATCGACTACCCCATCGGCGACGGTCTCCAAGAGGCGATGCACAGCGCGCACCGACGCATGGCCCAGGTCCACCTGGCGGCCGGGGCCCACACCGTCGGCAGCCTGCACAACGACCCGGTCCTGTTGTCGTCGGACCAGGACCTCGGCCGGCTCGACGCCGTGCCCTATGGCGCCCTCCAGCACACCATCTTCACGGCCCACCAGATGGGCGGCTGCGCCATGGGGCCCGATCCGGACAGCGCAGTGGTGGACGCCACCCTGCGGCACCACCACGTGCCCAACCTGTTCGTCGTGGACGGCTCGGTCTTCCCGACGTCCCTGGGCGTGAACCCCAGTGAGTCCATCTACGGTCTGGCCCACTGGGCGGCCGACGGCGTGGCGTCAGCGGTCTGACGCCGGTGCGGCCTCGGCCGGCCCGATGGGTGCCCGGCGTGCCAGGGCGGCCTCGACGTCGCCGCGCTGGTCCCCGGCGATCTCTGCCAGACGGTTCAGCACCGCCGCGGCCTCGGGCTCCGGATCCTTGGACAGCAGGTCGAGCAGCCGGATTCGGGCCGGCACCGCCAGGTCCGGCCACGCTTCTTCGGCGTCGGCCCTCAGGCCGGCGAACAGGATCTCCCGAGCGCGGACCCGGCCGCCTGCTGCCCAGGCTCTGCCTTCGATGGACAGGCCACCAGGGTCGATGCCGTCGTCGACCGCTTCCAGCACCAACACGCCTTCGAGGCTGCAGCGGTTCGCCCCGGACAGGCTCAGGTGCCAGCGGGGCATGGCCCCCCACACCAGGGCACGAAAGGCGCCGGGATCGCCGGCCACGGGCTCGGCGAGCACGTCGCCCAGGCACATGGCCAGGGTGCCCAGCCCAGGCCACTCCAGCCGGCCGGCCAGGGGAGGGGAGCCAGTGCGCACCAGCTCGCCAGTGCGGCGGTCGAAGGTGGCCGACTGCCCTTTCGGACCCTGCCAGCGCTCCACGGCGCCGGGGCCCACCAGGCGGAAGCGCACGACCTCTGGGGGCACGAGCGCGACCGGGGTGGCCGGCTCGGGCTCGGTCGGGGACGGACCACAAGCCAGGCCCAAGAGCGCGATCAGTCCGGCAGGTTGACGCAGTAGTCCGTCTCCCAAGTGCCGGTGAAGGTGCCGTCGTCGAACGTGACCTCGAAGGTGCCGGTGGCGAGGTCGCCGGACTCGAGCTCGTCGATGGTCAGCGTGCCGCTGCGGCCCCGGAATTCCGTGAAGGCCCCGCCCTCGACGACCAGGAGCTTGGCGCTGATGGGCGCGTCGGCCCCGATCGAGAAGAAGCCGGTGTAGGCCTCGGGATCATCCAAAAAGGTGAACTGCAGCCCGATCAGGTCCTGGCCGACCGGATCGATGCCGCTGGAGTAGGTGTGGTGCACCCAGGCCAGATCCACGCAGTCCAGGGCCTCGTCTGCGAAGAACAGGTACTTGCCGCCCCAGTTCATGGTGCCGACGGAGCCGATGTCGAAGCCCGCCACGTCGCCGTCGATGGTGGTCTCGAGCTCACAGCCGGTGAGCAGGGTGAGGGCAAGCAGCGTGGTCATGGGGTCTCCTCGCGACCAGACGATTAACGCGGGTGGGTGGAAGTGAGCCCGTGATCGACGACGTCTTCGACGCTGCTGCAGCGGGGGACAGGCGCCTGTTGGCCCGGGCGATCTCCCTGGTCGAGGACCGGACCGACGGTGTGTTGGCAGCGATCGGCCGCCTCCACCCCCGTCGCCAGGCCGGACCGGGCAGCCCGGCTGTCGTGGGCATCACGGGTCCCCCCGGGGCCGGCAAGTCCACGTTTGTCGACCGGCTCGTCACCCAGGCCCGGGCCCAGGGTCTGTCCGTCGGCGTGCTGGCGGTCGACCCCTCGTCGCCTTTCTCGGGGGGCGCCATCCTGGGCGACCGGATCCGCATGGATCAGCACGTGCTGGACCCGGGCGTGTTCGTGCGCTCGTTGTCGTCTCGTGGACACCTGGGTGGACTGTGCCGCGCCGCCGGCCAGGTCGTCGACCTGATGGACGCCGCCGGCTTCGACCTGATCCTGGTCGAGACGGTCGGCGTGGGGCAGTCCGAGCTCGCGGTCTGCGAGGTGGCTGACACCGCCGTGGTCGTGCTCACCCCGGAGTCCGGGGACACCGTGCAGACCATGAAGGCCGGGCTGCTGGAGATCGCGGATCTCTTCGTGGTCAACAAGGCCGACCGCGAAGGCGCCGGCCGCTTGGCGCGAGACCTGGAAGAGGCGGTTCACCTTGACCCCGGTGACGGCTGGAAGCCGCCCGTCGTGCTTGCCTCGGCGCTCCAGGGACAGGGGGTCGCTGACGTGCTGGCACAGATCCAGGCCCACGCCGCATGGTGCCAGGCCGACGGGCGGGCCGAGTGGGCGGCGCGGCGGGGCCGGGGCCGCGTGCGCACCTTCCTGGACCTGGTGGCAGAACAAGCCCGCACCACCGCCGCCGCCGCGCTGGGCGGGGACCAGGCCGAGCTGGCGTCAGCGCTCCACCAGGGGTCCGCAAACCCCTACGTGGCGGCTGCGCACTGGGTGGACCGGTGAGAGAGCGCCTGCGAGCCCTGGGCGGGCCAGGGTCCGTGGACCTGGACCTGCAGGGACCCGACGCCGTCCTGACCTTGAACCAGCCCCGTCGTCGCAACGCCCTCTCCGGACCCATGCTCGCCCAACTCGCCGATGCGGTCGACGTCCTCGCGGACTGGCACGGCGCCACTCTGCTGATCCAGGGCCGCGGGGGCTTCTTCTGCGCTGGCGCCGACCTGAACATGCTGGCGGCGCACGTCCACGACGCCGACGACGGCGAGCGCCTGGGCGACTTTGTGCGCCAGACCCTGACCCGACTGCGCCGCCTGCCCGTGGTCAGCGTGGCAGCGGTCGAAGGCGGTGCCCTGGGCGGTGGCGCCGAGCTCATGACGGCCTGCGATCACCGGGTCCTCGCGGCCGACGCCACCGCTCGCTTCGTCCAGGTGAGCCTGGGTGTGTGCACCGGGTGGGGGGGCGGACCCCGACTGGTGCGTCTCCTCGGACGAGGCCCGGCTCTGACCCTGTTGGGTGCAGCACCCCACGTTCCGGCCCAGCGGGCTCTGCACCTGGGGCTGGCCGACCGGCTGGCGCCGCCAGGCCACGCCGCCCAGGTCGCCGGGGACCTCCTCGCGCCCTACCGGGCACACCCCGCCGCCGCGGTCAAGGCCATGAAGGCCATCGTGGCCTCGGCCGACGACGCCACCCTGGACGCGGCGCTCGCGGTCGAAGCCGCCTGCTTCAAGTCCCTCTGGGGGGGGCCGGCGAACCAGGCCGCCCTGGCTTCCCGCCGCAAGAAGCCCTGAGCCGGCTCAGTCGTTCCGGCGTCGCAGGCCGACCAGGCCCAGGGGAACCACCAACAGCCAGAGGGCCCGTGGCGGGACCGTGCCGGACGCACAGCCGCCGGAGCAGCCGCCGCCTTCGTCGCAGCCGCCCGCGCCGTAGGTGACCACGCCGACCCCGGCGTTCATGGCCAGCCAGTCCTGTTCCGAGCCCGCCGTGGCGAAGTCCAGGTCGGTCAGGCCCAGGCCTTCGACCGCCGGCATGGCGAAGCTCAGGCTGTCGCCGATGAGGGGGCCCAGGAAGGACTCGAGCACCGTCTCGAAGGCACCGCCGACCACCGACTCCAGCTCCTCGTCGCTGGCGTTGCTGATCTCGTTGGCGGCGATGGTGGCATCCATGTTCTCGGCGCCCAGGGCCAGCTCGATCAAGAGCTCGCCGGTCGAGCCGTCAAAGGGCAGATCCACCCCGGCTTCGGCGTCCAGGTCCAGGCCCAGCGCCCGGGCCATGCGGTCGTCGACGTGGGTGTAGAAGTCCAGTCCCAGGTCCTCGATGGACACGTCGATGTCGTGAGGACCGTCGAGCACGGCCTCGAGCGGGACCATCGGCCGAGTGGCGATGAGCAGGGGCGCCCCGTCTGGCACGATGCCGTCGAAGGCTTCGCCGGCCAGCAGGCTCAGCAGGCTGGCGTTGATCAGCTCGTTGTCGTCTTCGCTGAGCTCGTAGCAGAGCAGGCCGCCCTGCCACAGAGCGTAGAGCGCCTGGTTGGTGAAGTCGTCGCTCGCCAGCAGGCCCATGTCGGTGTTGGCCGGCAGCGCGGCGATGTTGGGCACGGCGCTGTCGGTGCGCGGGGACGTGCCCGGATCCCACTGGGCGATGCACTCGGACACGGCCCGCGCGGCCATCTGGCCCTCCATGATCAGGTCCAGGCCGTCCGGTGTGATCACCATGTCGTGGGGCTGCAGCATCATGTCGACGATGGCGTCGTTGACGTCGAGCTCCTCGATGATGGTCAGATCGTTGAAGACCTCTTCGATGGTGGTCTCGAGCTCGGGTCCGATGTCCTCGACGGCGCTCTCGAGCTCTGGGCCCAGGGCGTCCAGGATCAGCGTGTACAGGCTGATGCCGAAGAAGTTGAGCACGTCCTCGACGTCGCCGATGGCGCAGTCCTCGAGGTTGATGTCGCTCTCGGTCAGGGCGTAGTCGATGCCGATGGTGCCCACCGTGGCGTCCATCGCCGCGTTGCCGTCGGCGTCGGTCACGACCTCCATCGCGATGTCCGCGTTGAAGTTGACCTCGAAGGGGTTCACGTAGCCGTGGCAGGTGTCGCCCAGGCACACCAGCTCGATGTACAGGTCGAAGCGATCCCAGGGGTCGTTGATCTGGACGTCAAAGGTGCCCTCGAGCCGGAGCAGGCCGTGGTCGGGCACGATGTCGACGTCCTTGAAGGTGATGGCCACCCAGGCGCCCTTGAGGCTGTACTCGTACCCGAGCAGGCAGGTCCAGTCGTCGTACTTGTCCCCCACGTCGTCGATGGGAATGTCGGTCGGGATCAGGCCCGGCACCACCGAGCCCAGGCTGTCGAGGCCTTCGTCGGTGATCTGGATCGAGACGGCTTCCTCGATGAGGGCGCCGGCGGGCCAGGTGTCCTGGGCCAGGGCAGGGGCGGAGAGCAGACTGAGGACCAGGGTCACGGGGGACCTCCACGCGCACGGACGGACAGGCAGCGTAGTCCGGCCTTGTCGCAGGATCCAGGCGGACTTCCCGGCGATGTGCTCAGTCCAGGCCGAACTGCTCCGCAGCGCTCTTGAGCTCCAGCTCCGGCTGCTGGTCCTTGAGCAGCAGGAAGGGTCCCACCGCCAGCGCGTCCATGTGGGTCCGCATGAAGCAGAGGAACGCGTCCTCTGGGGTGTTCACGATGGGCTCGCCGCGCACGTTCATTGACGTGTTGATGACGACGGGGCAGCCCGTGCGCTCGTGGAAGGCCTTGATCAGGTCGTAGTAGAGCGCGTCCTGGTCCCGGTTGATGGTCTGGACCCGGGCGGTGCCGTCCACGTGGGTGATGGCGTGCAGGTCCTTGTGGGCTTCGTGCACCGGCGCCACCAACAGCATGTACGGCGACGGGCGATCCAGGTCGAAGTACTCGCTGCAGTGTTCTTCGAGCACGGTCGGCGCGAACGGGCGGAAGCCCTCTCGGAACTTGATCTTCATGTTGATGATCGAGCGCATCTCGGGGTGCCGCGCGTCGCCCAGGATGGACCGGTGGCCCAGGGCCCGTGGCCCCCACTCCAGCCGGCCCTGGTACCAGCCCACCACGTGGGCGGTGTCGAGCAGCCCGGCCACCGTGGTGAGCAGGTCGTCGCGCTCCAGGCGCCGGTAGACCGCGCCGTAGCGGTCCAGATCCGCGCGGATGCGGGCCTCGTCGTACTCGGGGCCCAGGTAGGGGGTCGGGAGCCGCGGGAGCCGCTCGCGCTTGAGGAGCTGGTGCCAGAGCACATAGGCCGCGCCCATCGCGCCCCCGGCGTCTCCAGCGGCCGGCTGGACGTACAGGTCGTCCAGGTCGACCTCGCGCAGGATCTTGCCGTTTGCCACGCAATTCAGGGCCACGCCGCCGGCCATGCACAGCTTGCGCTGGCCCGTGGTGGCGACCACGTGGGACGCCATCTTGACCATCACCTCTTCGGTGACCCACTGGATGGAGCGGGCCACGTCCTTGTAGTGCTCGGCCATCTCGGGGTCTTCCAGCTCGCGCTTGGGGCGCCCCATGAGCGCTTCGAAGCGCTCGTTGAACATGGCCTGGCCCTTGTCGTAGTCGAAGAAGTCCATGTTCAGGCGGAAGCTGCCGTCGTCCCGGATGGTGATGAGCTCCTTGATGGCGTCGACGTGCTTGGGCTCGCCATAGGGGGCCAGCCCCATGAGCTTGTACTCGGCCGAGTTGACCTTGAAGCCGCAGTAGTAGGTGAAGGCCGAGTACAAGAGCCCCAGGGAGTGCGGGAAGCGGATCTCGCCCTTCAGGGTCAGGTCGGTGCCCTTGCCGACCCCCCAAGAGGCGGTGGCCCACTCGCCGACCCCGTCGACCGTGAGCACGGCGGCTTCGTGCCAGCCCGACGTGTAGAAGCTGCTGGCCGCGTGGGACAGGTGATGCTCGGAGTAGAGCAGGGGACCCGTGTACCCGAGCTCCGACTTGAGGACCTTGGGCAGCCGCAGCTTGGTCGCCACCCAAGGCGCCATGCCCGTCACGAACTGGCGCATCGACGCCGGGAAGTTGTGGATCTGGCTGCGCAACAGCCGATCGAACTTCAGGATGGGCTTGTCGTAGAAGATGACCCCATCGAGCTTGGGGGCCTGGGTGTTGCCCTGGGCCAGGCAGTAGCGGATGGCGTCGACGGGGAAGCGGGAGTCGGCCTTCTTGCGGGTGAACCGCTCCTCGGACGCCGCCGCCACCACGTGCCCGTCCCGCAACAGGCAGGCCGCGCTGTCGTGGTAGAAGCAGGACAGGCCGAGGATGTCCATGATCGGGAGCTTAGCCCTGGGACCCGATGCAAGAGAGTGATCGCCCGCCTGGACGCGGGGCCAGCCTCGATGTGCCAGTGGGTCGCGTGCGGCGCGTGGAGCTGGATCACCGGGCGCTGGCGGCGGCGCGACCAGACCTGGACCTGGACAGCTGGGGCCGTGTGCTGCGCGACGCCGGGGTCACCCAAGTCCCGCTGGCAGACGCCGGACCGGGTGTCGCCGGCCGGGCGGTCGAGGACGCCCGCGAGGCCCGCCGGCTGGTCGAGGCTCTGGAGGTCCGGGCTGCCGAGGCCCCGGGACCGCTGGCCCGGCTCGGGCTGATGGCACCGCTGGTGGGGGCGTCGGTGATCGCGATGGTCATGGGGGCAACCCTCACCGGCACGGTGCTCTTGCTCGGGGCGGCCGTCGCCAGCGTCGTCCAACGAAAGCGCCAGGCGGACCGCGAGCAGGGCCGGACCGCCGAGCTGTTGCGGCAGCGCCGAGAGCTGCATTCCCGCGCCCGCGCCCTGGCCGGGCGCACCTTCGTGGCCCTGCTGGGCGACGACACCCTGGTGATCAACACCCCCCATCTCTCCTTCCTGGAGTCGCGCATCCACGACGTCGATCGGGCCTGGGGCCGGATGCTGGACCGGGACCGGGCGGTGGCCCGGCTGCGGGACGAGATGGTCGCCAGCAACCGCATCCTGGGTCGCGAGGAGCTCGACGCCGAAGTGCTGGCCATCGACGCGGAGCGAGCCCGCATCCAGGAGTCGGAGCCCGCCTTCAAGGCCCTCCGAGACGAGCTCGAGGCCAAGCTCCACAAGGCCAGGGAGAACGTCGAATACCTGGCCGAGGTCGGGCGGCGCCAGGCCCTCTCCCACCAGCTGGGCGGCGTCATGGAACACGCCGTCGGAGACCCGCTCGCCGAGCTGGCCGGCACCCTGGAGATCGATGTGGCCTGGGTCGAGGCCGAGCTCGCCAGGCTGGACGTGGCGCTGTCCGATGCCGACGCGTCCCTGAGAGCGGTCCTGGAGGTCGAAGCGGTCGTGCGGCAGCAATAAGGAAGATCCCCTGCCGTAGAGAACCCCGGAACCGTCCCGCTCCCGGGCGGTCCGACCCTGCACTGGAGACGCACCGTGGCCTCGAGCTCACGCGACCCCGGCCTGGCGGCCGTCATGTCCCTCGTCCTGCCCGGCCTGGGCCAGATCTACACCGGTCACTGGCTGTGGGCGATCTTCTGGTTCGTCTTCACCAGCGGGCTGTGGGCGGTGACCGGGCCCCTGGGACTCATCGTGCACATCTTCGCCGCCATGCAGGCCAGCGGACAAGCCAAGGAACACTAGGGGAATTGACGCCACCAACCCGGGTTTGGGCGCTGGTGGATGGGCCCAAGGCAACCGGGAACCTGCGATCGAAAGCGGCAGGGCGGATGACGGCGTTTGGTTGAGCGAACTCGGCTGGGCCAGCGCCGGCGCTTTCATGTTCCCTCCGCGGGTGTCTACGTCGGGCGTCGAGGCGGGCAGGGTGCCAATTGGCCTAGCAGCGTGCGGTGAATCGGGGGTCGTGAGACGTGGTCGTCCACGTGCACGGGGGTCGTGAAGTCGTCTGACGTGACACGTGGGACGTCTGACGTGGGACGTGGACCGTCCACGTGAACGTGCACATGGGACGGGAGACCCGGGCCGGGCTGGTGCTCATGGTGATCTCCTCCGGCTCGGGGCGCCGCCACCCGCTGGCGCGGGTGAGGGCGGCGGCGCCC
>CAZFLE010000075.1:0-34252 GCA_964519895.1 uncultured Enterobacterales bacterium
AGACCGCTGACGCGCTCGACGTCCTGGGCCTCGGGCGCCCCGACCAGGATCTCGGCCACGCCGTCGCCGTCCAGGTCTGGGGTCCAGCCCAGGCTCTGGCCGAAGTGTTCCTTTTGGTTGGGGGAGCTCAGTGTCCGGTAGATCCACTCCGAGCCTGGCAGGGCCGACTCGGCGCTGTCCACGGCCCGGGAATTCAGCATCACGAGGCCGCCGCCCTCGACGCTCTCCAGGCTGCCCGACGTGGTGGCGACCAGGATCTCGTCGCGGCCGTCTCCGTCGGCATCGGGAAAGGTCGCCAGCACCTCGCCAGCCCGCGCGCCCGCGTCGTCGTGGATCCAGCGGTACCGGATGGGGTCACCGCTGACCTCGTGGTGGGCCACGCCGATCTCACCCTCCTCGTTGTCGTCGACCGGGGTGGCCTCGCAGGTGTAGCTCGCCCCCGGATCCGGCCAGGCCAGGTCGGCGTCCGTGACCGCGAGCTCGACCCCGAAGCGCCGCCACAGAAAGGTGTAGCTCACCTCGTCCCCGTCCAGGTCCAGGGACTCCTCCACGACCAGGCAGCTCAGGCTCGACAGATCACTGGCCTCCTCGATCAGCACGACCGGCGGCTCGGGCGGGGTGTTGCCGATCACGATGGCCGCGGACTCGACCCGGTCCGACCCACCGCCACCGCCGCTGACCCAGGCCTCGACGAAGACCACGTCTCCCTCGGCCCAGTAGGTCTGGCCCAGGGCGTCCTCGTCCACCCCGCGGATCTCGGGGTCACCGCTCCCGCCCTCGATCACGTACCAGGCGAAGTGGGGCCTGAGGCGCAGCTCGTCTCCGGGATCGGGGTCCGAGGCGTCCACCTCGGCGTGCAGGATGTGGTTCTCGTTCGCTTCCTCGGGGGTGATGACGACGCTGAGCACTTCGGGGTCGGCGTCGGCGATCTTGACCGTGTTGGAGCGGAAGGTGTCGGCACCGTCGGCGACCGGGGTGACCAGGCAGGCGACCTTGTCCTTCTTGTCGAACCAGGTCCCGTCCAGGGTGGCTTCCTCCAGTCCGGAGATGACGACCTCGTTCAGCTCCCAGGCGATGGTCGCTTCGGTCGCACCCTGGAGGGAGTCCCACTCGCAGATCAGGGTGTGGCGCTCGGTCGCCGGATCCGGGGACAGGCTCAGCCCGACCACCTGGACGCCGTCGGTGGGCACGTACCCGGTGTCTTCGCCATTGCAGGCGAGGCCCAGGAGGATCAAGGGGGTCCACGGGTTCATCCGGCGCTCCAGTCGGCCAGCTTACCTCGGCCCGGCGGGGGCCCCAAGGCGGTCGCCGGGCTAAGCTCCCGCCGTGTCGAGGCGCTTTCACGCAGTGGCTCTGTTGGGCTCGGCGCTGGTGGCCGCGGTGCTCACCTGGCCGGCCGTGCTGCAGCTGGACGCGACCGTCCTGGGCTCGTCCGAAGCCGACACCCCCAAGCACCTGTGGACCCTGTGGTGGATCAGGACCGAGCTGCTCGAAGCCGGTCGGATCCCCTTTGCCACGGACTACGTCAACTTCCCCACGGGCATGGACCTGTACCCGATCGAGCCCCTCAACGGCTTGTGGGTCACCCTGCTGGGCTGGCTGCCGCTGGTGGCGGCGGCCAACCTGAGCGCCCTGCTGAACCTGACCCTGACCGGCTACTGCGGGGCGCTGCTCGGACGGGCCTTGGCGGGCACGGCGTGGGGCGGCCTGGCTGCGGGCCTGGTGCTCGAGACCAGCGCCTTCACCCTGTTCACCGTGCACGTGGGCGTGGGCGAGCTCCAGCACGTCTGGTGGCTACCGCTGGGGTGCTGGTGCTGGCTGCGCCTGCGCCGAGAACCCGGGCTGGCCAAGGCCGGCGTCCTGGGCCTGGTCATGGTCGGCGCCGTGGTGTCGTGCTTCTACCACGGCTTCTTCCTGGCCCTGGGGGTGGCTCTGCTGTCCCTGGTGACGCTGTGGGCGGGCCGCCAGACCCCGCGGCTGGTGGGGGCCTATGTCGTGGCGGCGGGCCTGGGCCTTGCCCTGGTGGTGCCCATCTCCACGAGCTTCGCCACGAGCTACGGCACCGATCCCCCCCCCCGGCTCGGCCTGAGGACGTATGTCCTGGTCGACGGGCACGGTCAGCCCATCACCGATCCGCCCTCGGCTCGCCTGGACCCGTGGCAGCTCGTGCTGCCCCAGGACGACCGCCGAGCCACCGCATCCCGCGAGGTCCAGGCTTACGGCGGCGGCCGCTACCTGGGCTGGCCGGTGCTGTTGATCGCGCTGGGGGCGCTGGCGCTGCGACCGCGGCAGGCCCTGCCCTGGCTGTTGGTGGGCGGGGTGGGCGTGACCCTCGCCATGGGCAGCTACCTGGTGGTGGACGGCGAGACCTTCACCTCGGCCGGTGCACGGCTTCGACTTCCCTTCCTGTACCTGAACCGGGCCCTGGCCTACAGCGTCGAGGCCCTCAATTTCCCCGTGCGCTTCCTGGCTCTGACGGCGACCGCGCTGGCCGCCCTGGCCGGAGTCGCGGCGGGCCGCGAGCTGCGAGGACGGTCGCTGGCCGTGCCCGTTGCGGTGCTGGCGCTGCTCAACGCCGTCGACGTCCAGGCCCACCAGCTCATCCCCCGTCCCCTGCCCCGCTTCGACTTCGAGCGCTACGAGGGCCTGGCGCCTCTCCGGGACGCTCCCGGCCCGGTCGTCGACCTGTCGATCGTGGCACGGGCGGACAACGAGACCCGCCGGGAGTCCTTGGCCGCCCAAATGGCCCACGGGCAAAAGGTCCACTCGGTCCCGGTCGAGCGCATCGAGTTCTTCGCCCGCGACGGCTTCGACGCCATTCGGGTGTTGCCGCTGATGGCCGCGCTGAAGCCGGCCTTTGCCAACCGCACGGTGCAGCTGGACCCGGCGGACTGGCGCGAGGACCTCGCGCTGCTGTACGACGCCGGCTATCGCTACTTCCTGCAGGTGGGCGTGGGGCAGGACCGGGTCGTGCCGGCCGCGGTCCGTGCCGCGCTGGAGCAGCTCACTGGAGACGCCGTGCTCGAAGACACCCACTACGTCGTGTACCGCCTCCCCCAGGTGACACACACCGCCGCCGAGCTGACCGCCTGGCAGGAGGCCCAGGCCGAGCGCCTGCTCAGCCTCCAGGGCGATGCCCCGGGTCGCCAGCTGCGATGAGCAGCGCTGGCGACACAGTGGGCACGTCCTCCGTGCGCTGGGGCTGGTGGGCGCTCGTGTTCCTGCTGGGGGCCTGCGCAGGCTTCGCCGCCATGCGAGGGCTGGAGACCCTGCGGTCCGAGCACGCGCCCTCGGGGTGGGAGCGGGTGGGCCCCAAGATCCCCTTCCGGACGACCGGCGCCGCGACGGGCAGTCCACCGGTGGCCGGGGCGTGGAACCTGGATCACTACGAGTCCCTGTGGGGCCTGGAGGGGGTCGACACCCTGGAGGTCACGGCCGCGGTGCCCGACGGCGCGGTCCAGCGGATCCTGCTCTGCTCCCTGCGCAAGGAGGGTCTGGAAGGGCCCGGCGTGATCATCGACCGCAGCGAGTCCCCGGGGAGCGTGCGCGGCGTCCGGGTGACCCCCCGGGCCCAGACCAACCTCAAGTGCGAAGGCGACGAGCTGCCACCGCCCACCGACGACGCCTACACCGTGCACCTGTCTCGGACCGACGAGAAGGGCCGCTACCGGATCCGGGTCGGCGACGCCGAGACCGAGTGCCGCGGCGCCGTGCCCCAGGACGGTCCGGCAGTGGTGGGCGGGCTGGCACGGACGGCGGTGATGGCCATCACGGCGGACGGGAGCCGCCAGGCGCCGCTGTTCCACCCGCTGATGTTCCCCCTCGGGCTGGTCCTGGGCGGCCTGGTCTGGGCCGGCTTCTGCGCCCTCGAGCGGCGGGTGGGGGTCTCGGCCCTTGGAACCGCGGCGTCGTCCCTCCCCCTGGCGCTGTGCGTGCCTCTGTCCCTGCCGGAGCCGGAACAGGTGGCCGAGTCGCTCCAGCTGATGAGCCTGGCCAGCCCCTGGCTGGCCCTGGCGGCCGGCCTGGTGCCGACGCTGCTGTGGAAGGGCCTGGTGCATGTCGGCAGAGCGAGCGCCGGGGTGCATGGGGACGCACCCCTGCCCCGTCGGCTCGAGCCCTGGGCCATGGCCCTGGCACCGGTCCTCCCAGCCGCCATCGGCCTGGCCCTGGTGCCCGGGGAGCAGGGGCGACCCACAGTGCTCGGCCTGGCCCTGGTCGGGCTCGGGCTCGGATCGTCGATGTGCCTGGTGGGCCTGCGACGGGTCGCGGGACTCGACGGGCCCTCGGCCCTCAAGGGCACCGGCGCCTTGCTCGGCGTCTTCGGCACGGCGGTGCTCCTCGCCTGGCTGGGCGGTGCCGAGCAGCGCAGTGCCGCAGTGATGTTCGGGCTGGCCGCCACGGCCCTGGGGGGCGTCGCCGTGGCCCGCCAGGCCGGCAGCGGCGGGACCGGGGGCCTGGTGCTGGGCACCCTGCTGGTCGCCACCGCCCTGGGACTGCTGGAGCACGGGGTGCGCCACACCAGCGTCGTGGACCGCTGGGTCGGCACCCCCGAAGCCACCGCCACCGCCGCGGCTCGAAGCGCCCTCGACTCGTTCGACGCGCTCGCCGCCGGGGTCCACCCGGCGGTTCCACGGACCGCACACCCGGTGGCGATCCCCCCGGACCAGGGGCGGCTGCGGGTCGCCGTGCTGGGCAGCTCGCCCGTCGCGGGCGGCCCCTGGGCGGACCCGCTGTCGGAGTACTTTCCAGCCCGCCTGGCCGCCCTGGCTGGCGACCAGGTGACCGTGTTCAACCAGGGCGTCGGCGACTGGACCACTTTCCACATGCGGCGCTATGTCGAGGCCCGGCTGACGGACCTGGCCGCCGACGTGGTGGTCGTCTACGCCGGTCGCCGGGATCTCGCCGCCACGTCGCCGCTCACCCTGGCCGAGCTCCACCGGCACTGGCAGCTGCACGGCACGGGCGGGCAGCCCTCGCTGCTGCAGGAGCTGCGCATCCTCCAGGGGGCCCGGGTGCTCGTCACCACGCTGCTGGACCCCCCGCTCCGGCCAGCGGTGCCGGTGGGTGACGCCGCCGAGAACCTGGCTGCGCTGGCCACCGCGGTCCGGGCCCAGGGCGGCCGCGTGCTGTTGGTCAAGCAGGCCCTGGCGCCCGACGCCTCGGCCCTCGCCGACTACCACGCCATGCTGGACGACCTGGCCGCTGCCCAGGACGGGGTGGAGACCTTGGACGCGGAGTCCCTGCTCCAGGCCGCAGGCACCGGCCATTTTGTCGACGACCGCCACCTGACCAGCACGGGTGCCACGCTCCTGGCTCAGGCCCTGTACGAGCGCCTCGTCGCCCTGGGCTGGTTGGATGCGCCCCAGGAGGGCTTCGAGTGATCCTCTCCGTCTGGCTGCTGGGGTGCGGCCACGAGGCCCCCGGTCCGGACCCGCAGAGCTTGCCGCCACCCCCGCCCTCGGTCTCGCAGGCCTCCACCCAGCCAGCTCGGCTCACGGGGCCCTGGCAAGCCCTCGGGGGCACCGAGTGGCTGCTGCCGGGCCTCGAGGCTCTCGCGCTCACCGTGGCTGATCAGCCGGTGGCCGGTCCCGAGCGCACGCCCCCCGGTGCAGCCCCGCCGACCGCTGGGGTGCGCACCCGGACCTTCACCGTCAGCACATCGGCGGAGCGGCTGCGCAGCCCCGGCCCCGGGCCCAGCGATCTGCCCCGGGTCATCGCGCTGGGCGACGGCGCGACCTTTGGTTGGGGTCTCGACGCGGAGCAGGCCTGGCCCGCTCTGTTGCACCAGGCCCTGGACGGACAGGCCCAGGTGCTCAACGCGGGCGTGCCTGGCGCACAGCCCCGGGATCTGGCGGCGTGGTGCGAAGCCCACGCGCCCGCCCTGACGCCCAGCGTGATCGTGTGGAGCGTGCACCCCCACCCCAACGACCGCCCCCCCTTCACGAGCGCCTTCAACAGCATTCGGCGCTGCAGCCAGGCCTCCGGCGCCGCCATGGTGGTGGCCCCGCCCCCGACCTCGTCCTTCGATCTGAAGCGCCAGCGAGAGCTGCCGATGACCACCCGACTCCTGGCCCAGCGCACCGCCCAGGCCGGTCACGCCTGGCTGGACCTGACGGCCACCTTCGCTGGCCAGCCTGGACCGCGCCTGGTCCGGCAGGGTTCCGACCTGGTCCTGCGGGACGCCGAGGGTGGCATGATCGCCCGGACCCCAGACCAGGGCGACGAGCTGCCCGACATGATCCTGCGCCCCTTCTGGCACGCCAGGGACCTCTCCGAGCCCGGCTTCATCGACCAGTGGCACCCCGACGCCCGGGGCCACCAGGCCATCGCCCACGCACTGGTCCCGCTCATCAGCCCGCTGCTGGACCCCCAGGCCCTGACCCCATGAGCGAGCCCAAGCCCCGGGCGGTCCGGGTGCGCACCGTGGCCCTGGCCGTCATGATCCTGGCGGTGCTCGCCGGTCTGGTCGTGATCGTGCTTTCCCAGCAGAGCTCCCGCACGTCGGCGGTGGTGGTGGAGCACGTGCCGGAGCTCGGCAGCCACTGGCTCAAGGCCAACCTCGACGACGCGGTGGTCATCGTGCCGGACCGGCCCCACGACCGGGCCGAGTTCACCGACGACTGGACCGGCTTCACCTCGGCCGTGACCCGCACCCGCAGCTTCACGGTCCGCACGAACGCCCAGCGCCTGCGGGGAGGCCCCGTCGGGCCCAAGCAAGGCACGCGGATCATCGCCCTCGGGGACTCGGTCACCCACGGCTGGGGGGTCGCAGAAGATCACGCCTACCCGGCCCGGCTCCAGGCCGTGCTCGCCGACGCGGGACTCCAGGCCCAGGTGCTCAACGCCGGGGTGCCCGCCAATCGCATTGGCGGAATGGTCGGCTGGTGCGAGCAGTCCGGCGAAGGGCTGGCCCCAGACTGGATCCTGTGGACCCGCAGGCCCGGCTTCGACGACCCGCCGCCCCATGACATCTACGTCGATGCCGTGCGCCGCTGCGCCTGGGCAACCGGCGCCAGGGTGCTCGTGGTCCTGCCCCCGGTCTCGACCTTCGACCTCCACGGCGGCGCGGTCTGGTCTCAGGAACAGCGAAGCCTCACCGAGCGCCTGGGGGCGGTCGGGATCCGGGTCCTGGAGCTCACGCCCGTGTTCCGGCAGGCCGGCCAGGGCCAGGGCGAGGTCGCGGTGGTCCAAGACGGGACCCTGCGCGTGATGGACCAGGCCACCGGCACCTCCTGGCTCGACGTCCCGGTCGAGGGAGAGCGCCTACCCCAGGCGGTCTACGACCTGTTCGAGGACGAGCCCGACGTGCGCGAGGCCCTGTTCTTCGACGACGGCCACCCGGACCGGCCGGGCTACGACCTGATGGCCCGAACCGTGGCGGAGCAGCTGATCCCGTCCCTGCGAAGGGGCGAGGGCCGTCTCAGGGCCCCGCGGGAGGGTCCCTCTCCAAGCCGTCCACCGCCGCCGCCTCCCCCACGAGGAGGGCCCTGACCGGGCCTTCGACGGCCTGGGCCAACAGCCGGTGGCCCGTCGGTGTCAGGTGGAGGGGATCGTTGGCAAAGAACACCGTCTCGGGCAGGCGCGGGGCCACCCGGGGCGCGTCGACCTGGTCCAGCGCCACCAGGTGTTCCAGAGGCGGGTCCACCATCGGGAACGGCACCACCAGCACCTCGCTGCCCAGGCTCCTGGCCCGTTCGACCAGCAGGCGCAGGTTGGCCGCGTAGTCGGCCGGCGAGACCCGAGCGGTGCCCCCGGGGGATCCCGACGAACCCGGGGTGCCGCCGGTGGCAGAGGGCGCCGCCAGGCCCCGCAGCAAGCGGACCAGGTGGGTGCGCGCCAGCCAGGGCGTGGGTCTGGCCGCCGCGTCCGGCTTGGGCGCCTGCTGGGCATCCCGCACCAGGTAGGTGTAGATCACCAGCGCGGGCTCTGCCGCCAGCACTTCGCCCAGGGTCAGCAGAGCCTGGTGGGTGCTGTAGCCAGGCACGCCCCCGTTCAGGACCGGCACGCCGAGCGCCTCCTCGAGCAGAGCAGGCCACGCCTGGTCCTCGGCCACCCCCCAGCCAAAGGTCGTGGAGCAGCCCATCGCCGCCACCCAGAGCCCCCCTTGGGGCAGTGGATCGTCCCGGTACCCGTCGGGGCTGGTGCGCACGTGGAAGGTGGTGCCCTCCTCGGGGAAGGGCACGTCCCGGTCCAGGTCGGGGGCCAGGGTCCACAGCCAGGCCGGGTCCCCGCTGAACAGACCGGGGTCCGGCAGGTCCAGGGCCGTCAGAAGCCCCTCGGTGGCCGCGAAGAGCCCCAGGGTGATGCCCGCCGAGGCGACGGCCTTGGCCGCAGGTCCCAAGGGCTAGCCCTTGAACGCAGCCATGGCGATGCCGGGCACCTTGAACCAGGACGGCTCGGCCTCGTAGGCGAGCATGCGCTTGCCGACGTCGGCCTGGTTGGCGTGGTCCGAGAACCAGACCGGCTTGGGCGCGATGAAGAACGGGGCCCGCAGTACGGACTTCTGGGGGTGGTCGAAGAAGAAGCTGTTGTGCACGACGCCTCGGCCAGACCGGATGTCGGTCAGAGGGTGGCCCGGGAAGGCGCCCCAGGTCGTGCTGACCAGCCCATAGATCACCCCGGCCCACAGGTTCACGCCCACCCCGCCGTAGCGCAGGCCGGCGATCATCTGCTCCAGGGAGGCCTTGTGGGCCCGCTCGGTGCGGGGGTCGATCATGACCGAGCAGGACAGCGTGCCCCAGCAGTCGTCGTTGGCGAAGCGGGTGGCCTCGGCCATGAAGGACTCGGCGTCGTCGGCGTCCAGGGCCACCTCGGCCAGCACGCCGCAGAAGGCCTCGTTCGTCAGCGCGTACTCCCCGTGGGTGGCCGGCACGTCGGGCAGCACCGTCCAAGGCACCACGTCATCGCCCTCGTTGGAGAGCTTGCGGGCCTGGGGGTACTGGTCCAGGAAGCCCTGGTAGCGGCTCTGGGCCCCCGGGTAGTAGGCCTTGCGGCTGGGGATCATGCCCAGGGCTTCGCGGACCTTCAACAGGAACTCGTCCTTCTGGGCCCAGCCGCTGGCGACGACCAGGATCTTGGCCGCGTTGCAGTTGAAGCTGGCGTTGTTGGTGACCATCGCGGCGACGTGCCGGGACACGAAGTCGAGCTCCTTGGCCGACCACTGTCCGGGCACGATCATCACGGGGGTCACGCACCCCAGCTCAGAGCTGATGGGCTTGTCCAACAGGGGCTCGTTGGCCGCCTTGCGGCGCTCCTGTTCGTCGGGGCTGGTGCCCCACAGGATGATGTCGTGGGTCTTGTCCGAGCCGGTCATGTGGATGGTCGCCACATCGGGGTGGTGACACAGGTGGGCGCCCACCGCCGCGCCGCCGTGGACCACCGCGAGCACGCCGGCGTCCACCAGGGGCTTGAGCGACGCCTCCCAGTGGGGGCCCAGGTAGGCGTTGACCGGGTTGCTCTTGCAGATCACCACCTCATCTTCCACGAACAGCTTGTAGAGCGCGTCCATGGGCCCGATGGAGGCCACGTTGCCAGCGCCGAGCACCAGGCTGACCTTGCCCTCCGACGGCTCGCCAGCGGCCTTGCGACGGTAGATCTCGCCCTGGCTCATGGGCTTGCCGGGCTCGATCCAGACCTCGCCCACAAACCCCGTGAACAGGGCCTTGTCCTGGAGGTTGCAGGGGAAGACCTGGGCCACCTGTTGGCCGTCGGAACGGGTCCAGGTCTTGGGGGGGGTCGGCTGACCGCCGTGCTCCAGGGCTTCGATGAACAGGCGCAGGTTGCGGGCCGTGGTCATGGGACCGCCGAGCCACTCCTCGCCCGCGCTGGGGTGGTCCACCGGGATGCCCTTGGCCTTGCAGGCCTCGGCGACCCAGGCGGGGCCGGCGTCCAGGGTCGTCGCCAGGCAGGCCTTGAGGAGGTCGATGCGCTCGGGCACGCCCAGCGCGACCCAGCTGTCCTTGTGGGCCACGAGACCGGCCACCGCGGCGTCGCAGTCGGCGATCGACGTGGCGGGGACGGCGGGGGGGGGCTCGGGAAACGCGGGTGAGGCCACGGCGGACTCCTGCAAGAGAGGGCGGAGCACGCCCCCTATCGCGGCGCCCGAGCCGGCGTCAGCGCCGCTTCTTCTTGGGGATGCGGGCGCCCACGCCCTTGCCGGCGGGGGTGTCCTTCATGGGCAGCTTGGTGCGCCAGACGCCGTCGTGGCTGTGCATGGCCGCGCCGATCGCCGGCGCCGTCGGCACCAGGCCGATCTCGCCGATGCCCTTGGCGCCCCAAGGCCCGTCGATGTCCGGGTGCTCGACCAGCAGGGTCGTGATCTTGGGGCAGTCCTTGGCCTTGATGATGCCCAGGTTCCGGAACTTGGTGTCCGGCACGCCGTCCTCGACCACCAGCTCCTCGGACAGCGCATAGCCGATGCCCATGTGCACCCCGCCCTCGACCTGGCCTTCGCACAGCACGGGGTTGATCGCCTTGCCCACGTCGTGGGCGGCGACCACCTCTTCGAGCTTGCCGTCGGCGTCGACGATCGCCAGCTGGGTGGCCCAGCCATAGGCGTAGTGGGTGACCGGATTCTCGGCCGGCCCGTCGTCGGGCTTGTGGGTCATCGGGGCTTCCCAAGCGCCCGAGAAGCTCTGACCAGCCAGGGCGCCCAGATCGTCTCCGGCGTTCTGGAGCGCGGCCATCAGCCCGGGGGCCGCAGCCAGGACGGCATTCCCCCCTAAGTAGGTGGCCCGCGACGCCGTGGTCATGCCCACGTCGACCGCCACGCTGGTGTCGCACTCGACGGTGAACAGGGACTCAGGCAGGCCGGTCGCCTGGGTGGCGAACTGGCGCATCACCGTGTCGTGGCCCTGGCCCATCTCGGTGAAGCCGGTCTTGATGCAGATCTCTCCGGCGCTGCGCACCACCAGCACGACCCGGCCGACCTCGGCCAGGCCGTTGCCCATGCCGACGTTCTTGACGCCGCAAGCCACCCCCACGTGCTTGCCGTCCTTTTTGGCCTGGTCGTAGTACGGGCGGATGGCATCCAGGGTCTGCTTGACCCCGACGCTCTCGCTGATCCGCTGGCCGGTGCCGAACAGATCGCCCGGGCCCAGGGCGTTCTTGTACCGGAGCTCCCAGGGATCCATGTCGAGCTTCTCGGCCAACCGGTCGATGCAGCCCTCGAGCGCCCAGGCCACCTGGTTCACGCCAAAGCCGCGCATGGCGCCGCAGACCGGGTTGTTGGTGTAGAGGGTGCGGGCCTCGACGTCGACGTGAGGGACCTTGTAGGGCCCACAGGCGTGGCCGGCCGCACGCTCGAGCACCTTGTCACCGACCGATGCATAGCCGCCGGTGTCGCCCAGCAGCAGAGCCTTGACGCCGGTGAAGGTGCCGTCCTCCTTGGCCCCGAGCAGGAAGCGGATGACCATGGCGTGGCGCTTGGGGTGGAAGCGGGTCGACTCCTCCATGTTCAGGGAGACCTTGATCGGCCGCCCTGTCTTGAGCGCCAGCGCACAGGCGTGAGGCTGCACGTTCAGGTCTTCCTTGGCGCCGAAGCCGCCGCCGGTGGCGACCAGCTCCACCACCAGCTTCTCCGGCGGCATGCCGAACAACTCGCAGAGCTGCTTCTGGTCGTCGAACACGCCCTGGCCTGCCGAGTAGACGTGCAGCCCGCCGCCCTGGACCGGCACCACCAGCGAGGCCTCGGGCTCCAGGAAGGCCTGGTCGATGACCTGGACCTCGAATTCGTCCTTGATGACCACCTCGAGCTCGCCCGTGGCCACCGCGTTGCGGATGTCGCCCTTCTGGACCCTGGAGGTCGCCAGCAGCGCTTCGGGGTCCCGGGCGGCCTGGCGCACGTCGGTCACCGGAGTGAGCTCTTCGACCTCGACCTCGACCAGCGCGGCCGCTGCATAGGCCAGCTCGCGGGTCTCGGCGGCCACAGCGGCCAGGACGTCGGCCACACAGCGGGTCTCCTCGCCCTCGGCGATCATGATCGGCCAGTCCTTGAAGATCAGCCCAACTCGGCGGTCCTCGGGAAGGTCGGCGGCGGTCACGACGCTGTGCACGCCGGGCATGGCCAGCGCCTTGGTCGCGTCGATGCGCAGGACCTTGCAGCGGGGGTGAGGCGCCCAGACCAGCGAGCCGTGGAGCATGCCCGGCCGGATCATGTCGTCGATGTAGGGGCGCTTGCCCAGCACCAACAAGTGGCCGTCGTTGCGAGCCAGGTTGGCGCCCACGCCGGTGCCGCTGACGCGCTCGACGGGCACGTCGCCGCGCTTCATGGCCGCGGCCAGCTTGATGCTGTCGTAGATCTTGGTCCAGCCCGTGCACCGGCAGATGTGCATGTTCAGGGCCTTGCCGATCTGGACGTCGGTCGGCGCCGGCACCTCGTTGATCAGCTTGAGGGTCTGGACGGCGATGCCCGGGGTGCAGTAGCCGCACTGGGAGCCGCCAGCGCGGGTGAAGGCCTCGGCCACCAGCTCGCGGTCGTCTTCGGGGAAGCCGTCCAGGGTCTGCACGGACTTGCCGTCGATGGACTTGAACGGCAGGGTGCAGGCCAGTCGGAACTTGCCGTCCAGCATCATGGCGCAGCAGCCACAGACCCCCTGGGGCGAGCACCCGGGCTTGACGGTCCGATGGTCCAGGTCCTCGCGCAGCACGTCCAGGACCGAGCGCTTGGGGTTGGCTGTGACGGTGTGCTCCTCGCCGTTCAGCGTGAAGGTGTTGGTCACCAGCTCGGGCGGGTTCTTGGTCATCGCGGGCTCCGGCAGAGGCCCATCCTAACCGCTGGGCCGGCCCGGATCGGGCCCCTGCCGACGCGACCCCCCCCGGACCTGCGAGAATCGTGGGCCAGCACTGGAGACCGGTTGCCCAGAGTCCCTGCCGCCCGAGACCTCGTCCTCATCGGGGTCATGGTCGTGGCGTGCACAGCGGCCCTGTGGCCTGGCCCCTTCGCAGCCGGGGCCCTGGGCCATCCGATCGGGGACCTGGCAGACCACTACTGGGGCACCTGGTGGTTCGGCGGCGAGCTGCTCCAGGGCCGCTGGCCGAGCCACACCGACCAGACCCACCTGCCGGGTGGCGGCACCCTGTGGCACGTGGACCCGTTGGGCGCCCTGATCGCGCTGTCCCTGCGCTGGCTGGGCCCGACCACGAGCTGGAACGCGATGGTGTGGCTCCAGGTCTGCGGGGGCGCCCTCGCAGGCTACGGGCTGGGCCGTCACGTCAGCGGCTGCCGCACCGCGGCGCTCAGCTGCGCAGTGCTCTGCGGACCCAGTGCCTATGCCCTGGGCCTCGTGCACAGCGGGCTCTCCGAGTACCTGGGGCTGGCCTGGCCGGCCCTGTTCCTGTGGGCGCTGCTCCGGGCCTTCGAGACCGGGGAGCGGTGGTGGCTCGCGTCCCTGGCGCTCTTGGGCTGCACCCTGCAGGCATTCTACTACGGGGCCTTCGGGGGTCTGGTCATGGGCTGCCTCGTGCTCGGGGTCGGCTGGCGCCGTCGCCTGGGGCTGGCGCTGCGCATCGGCGCCCTGTGGCTCTTGCCCGCGCTGCTCTGGATCACCACCGCCCGCAGCACCCTGGACGCCGAGGACGCGGTGATCAAGGCCGCGACTGCGCCGGGCTGGCAGTACCACACGCTCCCGGCCACCGACCTGTTCAGCTGGCTCCATCCGGGGGCCTGGTACCACCCCGACACCCCGGCGATGGGCAACCCCGGCATCCTGCACGTCAACTACGTGGGCTGGCTGGCCCTCGCGCTGGCCCTCTACGGGCTGTGGCGTGGCGAGCGCCTGCGACAGCTCCGAGGGGGCGCCGCCCTGTTCGCGACCTTGGCTCTGGGACCGGCCCTGTCCATCGGCCGTGTGCCGATCCGGCTGGGGCTGACCGCCGTGCTCCTGCCGCTGGCCCTGTTGTACGTGCCGGGCAGCCCCTTCCGGTGGGTGCACCACCCCTACCGGCTGGCGGCGTTCTTGCTCCCCCTGGTCGGTGTCTGGGTCGCCCTGGGGGCCGCTCGCCTGCCCCGGCCAGCCCGCTGGGCCATGCCGGCGCTCTTGTTGGCCGAGATCCTGTGGGTCAGCCCGGCGCCCTGGCCCCTGGCCGTCACGCCGACAGCGGCCCCGGCGATCCTGGCCGAGCTGGGCGGGACCGGCGCCATCCTGGACCTGCCGCCGGATGGCACGGTGGGCAATCGCCGCGCGCTCATGGCCCAGCCGGCCCATGGGCGGGGCACCGCCGCTGGCACCAACCTCTTCCTGGCGGATGCGGTGGCCCAGGATCCGTTGATCCATGAGCTCTTGCTGAGCCTCGACGACCTGCGCGCTCGCGCACGAAATCGTGACGTGCCCTCTCGCCGCCGCTTGCCCCTGCCGCCTCGCCCGGGGCCCAGCCGTCTCGCCGAGCTGGGCTTCGACACGGTGCTGCTGCACAAGGACCTGTGCTCACCTGGCGAAGGGGCCCGCCTGGAGCGGCTCCTGGTCGAGGCGCTGGGCCCCCCGGACGCCGAGGTCGAGCGCACCCTCGGCTGGCGGATTCCCTAGGACCGGCGTGGCTCTCCGGTTGACGCCCCGCCCAACCCTCGGATAGTCGTGCGCCCCTGCCGGAGCTCGCCGCTCATGCGACCGATGCTGATCCCCCTCGCCGCCATCGCCCTGCTCGCGGGGTGCAATTCGGGCCAGCAGGCCTGCGAGGACTACGTCGCGTCGTACAACAGCTGCATCGAGCACGTCGACGGCGGCTACCTGATCGACTCCGAGATCACCGGCTGCGACGTGGTCGACGACGACAACGCCGACTTCTACGACTGCCTGGCCGATGCCTACGGCAACGGCGACTGCACCTCCAACGAGGGGTGGGCCGACACCGTCGCCCAGGCAGCCACCTGCTCCTACCCCACCGACACCGAGTAGCTCATGTGGGTCCTGGCCCTGTCCCTGTGGGGGTGCGACACCGGCACCGCCAGCTGTGAAGCCTATGTCGAGGCGTACAACGCATGCGCCGAGTCCTACAACGGCACGCCCATCTCCAGCGAGCTGCTGGCATGCGACGACGCCCCGTCGGACTACGCCGACTACTACGACTGCCTGACCGACGCCTACGAGGCCGTGGACTGCAGCACCGACGACGGCTGGCAGAGCGCGTCGGACACCACCGCGACCGACTGCGACACGCCGACCGAGTAGGTCCTCAGTCGTTCTCGGCGCCAGCGTCGATCCAGTCCCGGAGCTCCTGGCTCAGCTCGTCGCTCAGGGTCGTGCCCAAGGGCATGCCCTCGCCCTCGATGCCGTCGGCCCACTCGACCTTCTTGATCAGGTAGGAGCTGTCGGCGTCGCCGGCGACCACCAGGATCTCGCCGGCCGCCACCACGCTCTCGACGCCGACCAGTGCGTCGTAGGCGCCGTCTGCCGTCAAGGTCAGCCCGCCGGCCCCGTCGTTGTGGCACGACGTGCCGAGCGAACAGGAAGGCAGCAGGATCTCGTCGCGGACGTCGGTGAAGGTGGGGGCCGCACACGCCCCGAGCCACAGCGCCAGCATCACTCCTCGCCGTCACAGATGATGGGCGTCTTCTGGGGGTACATCATCCCGAAGTTGGCGCACATCTCGTTGGGGAAGTTGAGCTCTTCGTCGGTGTCGTTGAACCACGTGCAGGACGTGGTGAAGGTGTCCCCGGCCAGGACCTGGAAGGGCTCCACCGAGTAGTCGCTGACCGGCGGGTCGTCGCGGTGCTCGGGCAGCCACTGCTCGACCTCGTAGAGCCGGCTGACCTGGTCGTCGCGGGTCATGTCGATCGCGATGTGCTCGCCCCACTCGTGCATGTGCCCGCCCAGGAACAGGAGGTTCAGGTCTTCCTCCCACTCGCAGGTGATGGTGTGGGTGGTCTCGACGTTGCCCCCGGGGATCGGGTGGTCCAGCAGCACGTGGGAGTAGAAGCTGGCCCAGATCTCGACTTCGTCCTCGGGCAGGTACCCCAGGTTGATGGCGTCCTGGACCAGGATGGGGGTGTCGGTCGGGTTGATGTAGTGGGACTGCACCAGCACCCGGTCTCCCCGCTCGAAGTTGCTGGCCATGCCGTCGGGCAGGCTGAAGGCCTCGCCGGCGATGCCGTCGCCGCTGATGATGATCGGGGCCGTGCTGGTCATGTCCAGGGACTCGGCCTCGGTGCAGTCGAAGGTCTCGCCGTCCGGGTGGTCGTCGTCGTCGAGCTCGGTCCGCAGCAGGAGCGTGTGGTGGCCGTGGTCGGACTGGTAGGTCTCGACGGAGTTCACGCCCACGTCGTCGCCTTCGTAGGTGTAGACCGTGCACATCATGGCGTCGGTGTAGGCCGGGATCTCGAGCACGGGGGACAGCCACTGCTCGCCCCCGGCGGGCGCTGCCGGGAAGTCCTCGACCAGGTTCACGGGCTCGACGGTGTCTTCGCCGGCACAGGCCATCATCAGCATCAGGAGGGACATGGGCACCTCGGGGGGTCGCTCAGGGATTGAGGAGGTCGAAGTAGACCTCGGCCGCGGTCTCCGCGCCGGCGATCACGTCGAAGTCGTTGTCTGCGGGAAGGGTGACGGGATCGCCGTCGTCTGGGCCCTCGTCGCCCTCGACGGCGTTGGCGTCGGAGTCCAGGAAGCCCAGCACCACGATCTCCTCGGCCGGGAGCAGGCCGCTGACGTACAGGACCGTGGTGGGCCCGCCACCGTCGCTCAGGTCCACGCCCTCGACCCGGATGTCCTCGAGGGACTCGGCGCCTTCGACCGGACCGGTGCCCTCGACGTCGTAGCCGTGCCAGAAGGAGCCGATGAAGGTGCCCACCGGGTCCTCGTCCATCTCGGGGATCCAGTCGTCGTCCAGGCGAAAGGACAGCGCCAGCGTGCCTTCGGTCGGCGGGTTGGAGTCCACCGTGGTGGTGTCGCCGGTGCAGGCGAGCAGGAACAGCAGGGTCATCGGGGGGATCCGGGGGCAAGAGCCGGGTCAGATCCTTAGCACCCGCCCTGGTCGGGCGCCCGTCGGGCGACCATCCCGCACCACCACCTGCCCGTTCACCACCACGTGCACGATGCCCTCGGGGTGCTGGAGGGGGTCGTCGAAGGTGCCGGTGTCCCGCACGTGGTCGGGGTCGAAGGCCACCAGGTTGGCCCGGTAGCCGGGCGCGATGCGGCCCAGCCCGTCGAGTCGGAAGGCCTCGGCCGGCAAGGTCGTCATCTTGCGCACCGCTTCGCCCCAGTGGACCAGCCCCTGCTCCCGGACCAGCCACCGGAGCACCTTGGGGAAGGCATTCCACGTGCGCGGGTGCGGCCGGCCGCCGACCAGCCCGTCGGTGCAGACACCGACCCACGGCCGCCGGTAGAACCCCTGGATGACGTCCTCGGACTGCGAGAACGCCACCATCGAGACGCCCATCTCCTCCTGGGCGAGCAGCCCCAGCGCGAAGTCGATCGGGTCGGCGTCGCCAGCCGCCTGGGCCAGGCTCTGACCGATGAAGCGGCGGTTTGGGCTGTCCAGGCGCGGCACGTCGGCCACGCGGATGGCGTCGGGCCCGCCCCAGGACCAGAAGTTGTCCCAGTCGTGGGGCGGCTCCGCGAGGAGCTCGGCCCGCAGTCGCGCCCGTGCGCCAGGGTCGGCCAGCCGCGCCAGGACCCGGCCACCGGCGTGGGCCCAGGGCGGCAGGATCGCGCCCATCATGGTGCTGCCCGCGGTGTACGGGTACTGGTCCGCCGTGATCGCGACGCCGTCCTCGCGCCCCTGCTCCACCTGGTCCAGCACGGCATCGAGCTTGCCCCAGTTGCGCGCACCGGCGAGCTTGATGTGCGAGATGCAGAGCCGGCAGCCGGCCTCCCGGGCGACCCGCACCACCTCGGCGGTGGACTCGACGACGTAGTCGCTCTCCGAGCGCATGTGCACCACGAACACGCCGTCGCGGGCCGCCACCACCCTGCACAGGGCGATGAGCTCCGCTGTGTCGGCGTAGCAGCAGGGCGGGTAGATCAAGCCCGTCGACATGCCCACGGCGCCGTCGGCGAGTCCTGCGTCGAGCACCCGGCACATCGCGTCCAGCTCGAGCTCCGACGGTCGTCGCTCGGACATGCCCAGCACCGCCCGGCGGACCTGGCCATGAGGCACCAGGTAGGCCAGGTCGATCGCCGGTCGGGCCTGTTCCAGGCGCGCCAGGTAGTCCCCCACCGTGCGCCAGGACCAGTCCACGTCCGGTGGATCGCCGTCCAGGCCCGCCAGCTGGGCCCGGACCTCGTCGACGTCTTCGGCCCGCAGCGGCGCCACGCTCACCCCGTCCTGGCCCAGCACGTCGCAGCACACCCCCTGCAGCGTCTTGAAGTGCAGGTTGGGGTCGTCCAGCGCCGCCAGATCGGAGTGGGTGTGGGTGTCGATGAAGCCCGGGGCCACGATCAAGCCGCCGCAGTCCAGAGTCTGCCCGCCCAGGCGATCAGCCACCACCCGGTCGCCCTGGGTCAGGACCACTCCAGGCGCTGGCGGGCTGCCCGAGCCGTCCGCCACTCGTCCGCCCACCAGCCGCAGGCCCTCGGCGCTCAACTTCGCTCGTCCAGGTAGCGCTGCCACAGCGCGGCGGCGGTCTGGGAGACCGGCTCGGCGGGCGGCAAGGCGCCATCCACCACCCGGTGCCGACCCGCCACCCACACGTCGCGCACGTGGCGAGCCTGCCAGCCGAAGATCAGGTGACCGAACACATTTTCTCCCTGCAGGGGGGTGCGGGGTTCGCCGTCGAGGCGGATCAGGTCGGCCTGGTACCCCGGCTCCAGGCGCCCGAGCTCGACGCCGAGCAGCTCGGAGGCCAGCTGGTGGCTCTGCACGACCAGCGCGAGTACGTCCACGTCGTGCCGGTGCTCCCGGGCGGTGAAGAAGGCGTCCCGCGCGGCGGCGAACATGTCGCTGCCCAGCCCATCGGTGCCCAGTGCCCCCCGGTCCCCGAAGCGGCCGGGCCGGGCGTAGCCCACGCGGTTGTTCCGGTTCGACGTGGGGTTGTGCACCAGCCAACAGCCGGCAGCCCGGGCACGTGCGACCTCGTCGTCGTCCAGGTGTACGCCGTGGACCAGCAGGGACCCCGGCCGCAGCAGGCCGCTTGCCTCCAGCCGGGCGATCACCCCCCCGTGGCCGCGAGCCCGCGCGTCCTCGACGTCGCCGCGCCCCTCGGCGCAGTGGATGTGGATCGGCCCGGGCAGTGCCGCTCCAGCAGCCAGGGTCTGCTCGGAGACCGTGAAGGACGCGTGGTACCCGGTCAGCGCCCGCAGCATCCCGCCGGCGTACCGCTGGTTGGCCCGGGCGTTCTCGGCGAGACCCGCCGTGCCTTCGCCCGCCCCGTTGCGATCCGTCGTCTCGAAGCACAGGGCACCGCGGATGCCCAGGTCCTCGTAGACCGCTGCGAGGGCGTCCAGGGAGCCGGCGATCGCCCGCGGCGAGGCGTGGTGGTCCACCACGGTCGTGGTGCCGCAGAGCAGCGCATCCCGGAGACCCACCCGGGCCGACGGCCCCAGGTCCCCGAGCGTCAGCGCCCGGTCCAGGGGCCACCAGACCTGGTCCAGCGCGCCTTGGAAGTCCGCCACCGCCGGCGCCGGCATGCCGGCGGCGAGGGCCGAGTAGAGGTGGGTGTGGGCGTTCACGAAGCCCGGCAGGACCACCCGCCCGCCGCAGGGCACGACCTGGGCCCCGCGAGGCGCCTGTCCTGGACCCCGGGCCACGATGAGGCCCTGCTCCAGCAACAGGTCTGCCCGCTCGACCCGTGGCGGGGCCAGATCGACCAGGGTGGCGTCCTGGAGCAGGGTCGGCGGGTGGGCGCTCACTCCTCGAACACGTAGATCGTGCTGCCTTCGGGGGCCACGTGCAGCTCTTCGACCGCCGCACGCCGCAGGCCGACCTCGTGCCGCTGGAGCAGCCGCACCTGCCGGCGCAGGTTGGCGTTGTGCAGCTCGGCCGCGGCGATCTGGCGCTGGATCTCGGCCCGTCGCTGGCGCAGATCGTGGCGCTGGACGAGCCCGTGCTCACCGAAGATCGCCATGAAGACGACGCCTCCCATCAACAGGAGCGGCGCCACCGTCATGGCCAGCCGCCGAAGGAGGAGTGGTGTCATGCGCGAGCTGGACGCTATCAGAAAAGTCTTGACAGGACAAGACTTTAGGGGCCGTGAGCTCGAAGGCACACTACCTGTCGTCGTCGGGCTCCGTAGCGATGGCGAGCTTGTTCAGCCCATAGGCGCGCGCCAGGTCCATCACCCCCACGACACGCCCGTGGTCGACCTCCTTGTCCGCCTTGATGATCACCGTCGTGGACTGGTCCCTCGCGGCGGCAGCCGAGAAGCGGGACTGGAGCTCCGACCACGTGACCGCTTGCCGGTCCACATAGATGGCACCGGCCTCCGTCATCCACACGTTCAGGTCCTGCTTGTCCCGGATGATCGTGTCCGCCGACGACCGGGGCAGGTCGACCTGGATGCCCGGAGAGTTCACAAAGGTCGTCGACACCATGAAGAACAGCACGAGCTGGAAGATGATGTCGATGAGCGGCGTGACGTCGACGCGCTCTTCCTGGCGGCGCTGGGGGGCGAAGTTCACGCGTCGAGCGCCTTGACCAGATCCAGCACCTCGAGGGTCGCGTCCTCCATGTCCAGGATCAGACCGTCCACGCGAGAGAGCAGGTACCGGTGGGCGATCAGCGCCGGAATGCCCACGCTCAGCCCGGCAAAAGTCGTGATCAGGGCCTGGGAGATCCCCCCTGCAAGACTCGACACCACGCCCATGCCCTGCTCCTGGATGACCTCGAAGGTCAGGATCATGCCGAACACGGTGCCCAACAGCCCCAGCAGAGGCGCGACCGCAGCCACGATGCCGACCACGCCGGAGTACCGCTCCAGCTCGGCCGCCTCGCGCCGCCCGATCTCCTCGGTGAGCTCCTTGATGTCGGCGCGGCGCCGTCCCTGGTTCAGGAAGCAGACCTCCATGATGCGACTCAGCGGCGAGCCGTGCTTGCGGCACAGGGTGATGGCATCGGCCCAGCGCTCCTGGCGGGCCAGCTCGACCAGCTCGACCCTGCAGGACCGCGGCGCGACCCTGGATGGCCGCAGGGCCCACAGGCGCTCCAGGAAGACCGCCAGCCCGATCACCGACGCCAGGCCGATGGGGATCATGACGGGTCCGCCGTTGATCAGGAATTCGAGCACCAACACCTCCGGGCACAGACGATAACTTCCACCCGCCAACTCGATGGGACACTCCGCCGATGGGACTGTCTTGTGCAGAATCGCTGAAGCGGATCACCGCGCTGCTCGCGCTGGGGTCGCTCACGCTGGTCGGTCCTGGGTGCGGCGTGGCCTACGTCGCCAAGAGCGGGTGGTACCAGGCCGAGCTCATGCTCTCCAGGGAACCCATCGACGGCCTCATCGCCGAGGGCCGGGTGACGGACGAACAGGCCGCATCCCTGGCCTTGGTCCGCGACGTCAAGCGCTACGGCGGCGAGCTGGGCCTGTCCGCCACCGACAACTACGAGACGGTGGCCCTGGACTGGACCCGGGAGATCTGGAACGTGACGGCCTGCGACCCGGCGGCCTTCGAGCCCCGGACCTGGTGGTTCCCCATCGTGGGCCGCGTGCCCTACCTGGGCTACTTCCGAGAAGAGGACGCCCGCGTGACCGAGCTGGAGCTCATGAGCGACGGGCTCGACGTCTACCTGCGCACCGCGGGTGCCTACTCCACCCTGGGCTGGTTCCGAGACCCGATCCTGCCTGGGATGCTGGACTGGGACGAGGGCTCGCTGGCGGACACCGTCCTGCACGAGATGACCCACGCCACCCTGTGGGTGCGGGGTTCGGTCTCCTTCAACGAGTCCTTTGCCAACTTCGTCGGCGAGGTGGCGGCGCTGCGCTACCTGATCGAGCGACACGGCCCGGACGGCGAACCGGTCGTCGACGCCCGCCACCGCCGGCACGACCGCCAGGTCTGGCGGCAGGTCCTGCACGCCATGTACAAGGATCTTGACGCCGTCTACGCCAGCCCCACCCTGAGCCGCGACGAGAAGCTGGCCCGCAAGTCCGAGCTGCTGGGCGAGCTGCCCGATCGGGTCCAAGCGGCCCCGTTCCAGGCGCCCGAGCGGTACTTGCGGGCAGCACGGCAGGGGGTCTGGAACAACGCCAGGTTCATCGGCTTCAAGACCTACAACTCGAACGCCCGCTGGTTCGAAGCGCTGCTGGCCCAGGAACACGGCGATCTGGCGGCCTTCATCGAACGAATCGGGCGCCTCACCCGTCGACACCCTGATCCATTTGTCGCCATCGAGGACGCAGCCCGGGCCAGCCTGCCCTGAGCCTAGGTCCCGTTCGGGGCCCTGTGTTTCAGAATCTTGTACAGCGTCAAGATCCGAGTGCCCGGATCCGACCCAGAGAGGGACCCCGCGCGGACTGCCGGAAACCTCGGCGGTGTTGCGGAATCGCACCCCTGACGCGGACATCCGCTCGGTGGGGAAGAGGAGGCCACATGTCGAAGAACTCTGGAACGGCTCTTGCACAGACCAAGAGCACCTCTGGGAGGAGTGACATGGCCACCTCGGCGACCAAGAGCAAGCGCAACCAGCCCGGTGCTGGCAGTCCGCTCCTGAACAAGTACCTCAAGTCGATGGGCGAGATCCCGCTGCTCAACCGCGAGGACGAGATCGAGGTCGCCCGGCGCGTCGCCGACGGTGGCCCGGACTCCGAGCTGGCCAAGGTCGCGCTGATCAACGCCAACCTGCGCCTGGTGGTCTCGATCGCCAAGCAGTACACCTACCGCGGCCTGCCGCTGTCCGACCTGATCCAGGAAGGCAACATCGGGCTCATGAAGGCCGTCGAGAAGTTCGACCACACCCGCGGCTTCAAGTTCTCCACCTACGCCTCCTGGTGGATTCGCCAGTCCATCATCCGGGCCATCGAGTCCCAGATCCGGACCATCCGGATCCCGATCTACAAGCTCGAGGTGGTCAACAAGGTCCACCAGACCCAAAAGGCCATGTTCCAGGAGATGGGCCGCGAGCCCACGATGGCCGAGGTCGCCAAGCGGCTGGAGATGGACGTCGAGAAGCTCGAAGCGCTCATGCGCCTGACCCGCGAGCCCATGAGCCTCGACGCCCCCGTGGCCGAGGACAGCGACTCCACCGTCGGCGACTTCATCGAGAACCCCGACGCCCTGGCGCCGAGCGACCCGATCGAGTGCGCGGCCCTCAAGGAAGAGATCGAGACGGTCCTGTGCGGTCTGACCCCGCGCGAGGAGAAGGTCCTGCGGATGCGCTACGGCATCGGCGAGCCCACGCACTACTCCCTCGAGGAGATCGGCTCCCACTTCAGCCTGACCCGCGAGCGCATTCGTCAGATCGAGATCAAGGCCCTGCGCAAGCTCCGTCAGGCCAAGCGCCGCCGCAGCCTGGAGAGCTACCTGGGCACAGCGGACTGAGCCGAGTCCCGGTCCCCTGTGGCGGAGCCCTGCCCACCCGGCGGGGCTCTCTTGCTTCGGGCGCCACGCCTACCAGTGCTCGTACCAGCCGTCCTCGCCACTGGTCTGGGACTTGCGCTCGTCGTCGTCGGAGGTCTCGTCGGCCGGGTCGATGAAGCCGTACTTGATGTACAAGGCGCGGACCACCTCGGACGGGGTCTGGTCCGACACGAAGACGTAGGGGTAGGACACCACCAGCGGGTCCTTGCTGGGCGCCGGAAAGCCGAGGGTCAACAGGGCCGTGGTGACACAGGCGGTGACCCGGTCGTCGCGCAGGGTGGTCCGTGTGATGGTCGCGTCGCTGACGACACCGGAGCCGACGATGGTGACCCGGGCCACCAGATCCCCATACAGGGACGGGTTCCGCCCGACGCCCTCGGCATAGCAGGCCTGGGCCGCCGGCTGGGAGCTCTGCAGCACGGCCAGGATCTCGTCGCGCTCGGAGCGATGCGCGTCCTGGGCCGCCTGATTCTCGGCCGAGGGGCGTCCGGTCTCGACCCGCACCAGGCCGGCCGTCGCCGACTGGGTCGGCGCCACGTCAGCGTCGCCCTTGCCGGCACAGGCCAACCCACCCACCAGCCCCACAGCAATGGCCCAACGCAGCATCGGGCTGGGGTAACCCGAGCCCTCAGGGGCTGGCGCTCTCCACCCGGAACAGGCCGCCTTCGGTCACCGTGGAGCTGACTCGCCCGATCTCGGCCCAGTCGATGTCGACGGGCTCCGAGCGTCCCCTCAGGTCGACCTGGAAGCTGCTCTCGTAGATCGGGTCCTTGACCCCGGGCTCGTCGGACTTCATCTCGGCGAAGAACTCCGGCGGGATCAGGAAGTGATCCAGGTGGTGGTAGGGCTTGCAGGCCAGGGCCTCTTCGAAGCGCCAGTCCTCTCGCCGCTGGGTGTGGATCCAGATCATCAGCTCTTCGCCGATCTGCTCCCCGTTCATCTCGGGCATGTCGTCCTGGAGCTCCCAGGCGATGGACAGCGGCTTGTCCTGGGGGTGCTCGAGCACGCCGCGATCCGTGAGCTCTTCGCCCGGCCGCAGCAGCGTGAGCTCCGGACCGATCGCAAAGGCCTCGGACACCATCAGCTCGCCGAGCTCGTCCTCGATGGTGTGCGGAATGGCCAGGTCAAAGGTCTGGGCAAAGGGGAAGGTGCTCTCGTCGCAGGGCTGGAGCTCGTAGAAGAACCGACCCTCCTCGTCGACCGTGCGGTCCAGCCACACGTCTTCTTCGCTGCCGACCAACAGGACCTCGGGGCCCAGATCGATGGAGCCGCGCACCATCCACGCGCCCTCGGAGGGGCCTTCGTGGCGCTCCTGCGGCTCGCCGCCGTCCTCTGGCCGCTCGCCGCGCTCGCCTTCGGGGTGCTCGCCTTCGCCTTCGCCTTCGCCGCGCTCGCCGTGCTCGTTGTGGTACTCGCCGTCGTAGTCGTAGATCGACAGCACGCACTCACCCGGCTCGCCGGGCAACCCCAGCTCGCCCCCGTGCTGGGCATAGATGATCTCGAGCTCGCCGTGGGCTTGGGGCCCCGGCGGGCCCTGGGGCCGCCGCTCTCCTTCCTCGCCCTCGTGTTGGTTCTGCTCGTCGGTGTCCGAGCCCATGCCGTCGTCTTCCCACTCGAGCAGGAAGGCCAACTGGACCTGGCACCGGCCGATATCGGCGCCGTAGTTGGTCCGCTGGAAGGCGGCGTCGAAGGAGATCTGGATGGCCGTGGCGTCCGTGGTCTCGATCCAGTCGAGCACCGCGCCTGCGTCGTCGTGGACGGACAGGCCGTAGTCCGGTGTGCCACAGCCCGTGAGACTGCTCAAGACGCCCAGGAGAGGAAGGAGGGTGACGCCGGTCATCGTGCTGACCTCGACGACAGCGTGCCAGAGAGGTCAAGGGGAGGTCAACGAGAAAAAATTGCGCAATCTCGGCTACTTGGACTATTTGCAGCTACGCCTCGTAGGCGTCGAGAGGCGGGCACTCGCACACCAGGTTCCGGTCACCCCAGGCGTTGTCGACGCGAGAGACCGGCGGCCAGAACTTGTGCTGCCGGGTCCACGGGGCTGGCCAGGCCGCCTGGGACCGGGCATAGCCCCGCTGCCACGCATCGGCCGTGACCTCGGCGGCCGTGTGGGGCGCGTGCCGTAGCGGGCTGTCCCCAGCGCTCAACAGGCCGTCTTCGACCGCTCGGATCTCCTCGCGGATCGTGGCCAGGGCGTCGCACAGCCGATCCAGCTCGGCCTGGCACTCGCTCTCGGTAGGCTCGATCATGAGCGTCCCGGCCACCGGGAACGACATCGTGGGCGCGTGGAAGCCGAAGTCCATCAAGCGCTTCGCCACATCGTCGACCGAGATCCCCGAGCTCGCCTTGAGTGGGCGCAGGTCGATGATGCACTCGTGGGCGACCCGTCCGGTCTTGCCCTTGTAGAGCACCGGGTAGTGCTCCGAGAGCCGTGTGGCGATGTAGTTGGCGTTGAGGATCGCCAGCTCGGACGCCAGGGTCAGGTCCGCCGCGCCCATCATCGCGATGTAGGCGTAGGAGATGGGCAGGATACTCGGGCTGCCCCAAGGCGCCGCGGAGATGCAGCCGGAGGCCCGAGCGTGGCCCAGGTCGACCAGCGGGTGGCCGGGCAGGTGGGGCGCCAGGTGCGCCGCCACGCAGATCGGGCCCATGCCGGGACCGCCGCCACCGTGAGGGATGCAGAAGGTCTTGTGCAGGTTCAGGTGGCACACGTCGGCCCCGAATTCCGCCGGGCGGGCGAGCCCGACCATCGCGTTCATGTTCGCGCCGTCCAGGTAGACCTGTCCGCCGTGCTCGTGCACCAACCGGCAGACGTCGTGGATGGTCTCCTCGAACACCCCGTGGGTGGACGGGTAGGTGATCATCAGCGCCGCCAGGTCGTCGCTGTGCCGCGCGGCCTTGGCCCCCAGATCGTCCAGGTCCACGTTGCCGTCGCCGTCGCACTTGACCACCACCACCCGCATGCCGGCCATGACCGCGCTCGCCGGGTTGGTGCCGTGGGCGCTCATGGGGATCAGGCAGACGTCTCGGTGGCCCTGTCCCCTGCCCTGCTGCCAGGCCCGGATGGTCAGCAGCCCGGCGTACTCGCCCTGGCTGCCGGCGTTGGGCTGGAGCGAGCAGCCGTCGAACCCGGTGATCTCGCACAGCCAGCGCTCGAGCCGGTCGAAGAGCTCGCGATAGCCCCGGGTCTGGTCGGCGGGCGCAAAGGGGTGGATGCCCCCGAAGCCAGCCCACGACACCGGGACCATCTCGGCCGCGGCGTTGAGCTTCATGGTGCAGGAGCCCAGCGGGATCATCGAGGTGGTCAGGGACAGGTCCTTGGCCTCGAGGCGCTTGATGTAGCGGAGCAGCTCGGTCTCGGACCGGTGGCTGTGAAAGATCGGGTGCCCCATGAAGGGGGCGGTCCGGTCCAGGTCGCCCAGGGACAGGTCCAGTCCCGAGAGCACATCGGCCCAGTCCGCGGGCCCACAGCCAAAGGCCGCTGCCAGGTCGTCGAGATCCTGGGGATCGACGGTCTCGTCGAGGGCGATGCCCACGGTGCCGTCGCCGAAGTCCCGCAGGTTGATGCCCAGCGCCAGGGCTGCGGCGAGGGGATCGCCACTCCCCGGGCGGACCCGGAGGGTGTCGAAGAACCGCTGGTGCAGCACCTGGTGGCCGGCGCTGGCCAGCACCTCGGCCAGTGCCCGGGTGAAGGCGTGGATGCGCCGGGCGATGGCCGTCAGGCCGTCGGGCCCGTGGTAGACGGCGTACATCGACGCCATCACCGCCAACAGCACCTGGGCGGTGCAGATGTTGCTGGTGGCCTTGTCCCGGCGGATGTGCTGCTCTCGGGTCTGCAGCGCCAGGCGCAGTGCAGGGCGACCATGGGCGTCCTTGGAGACGCCGATGATGCGGCCAGGGAGCTGGCGGCGGTAGGCGTCCCGCGTGGCCATGAAGGCGGCGTGGGGCCCTCCGAAGCCCAGGGGCACACCGAAGCGCTGGCTGTTGCCGACCACCACGTCGGCTCCCCAGGTCCCGGGCGCCTCCATCAGGGTCAGGGCGAACAGGTCGGTCGCCACGACGACCAGGGCGCCCTGGTCGTGCACCCGGTCCACGAAGCCCCGCAGGTCGCCGATGGCGCCAGAGGTGTCTGGCACCTGGACCAGAGCGCCGAACAGGCCCTCCGTCGGGCAGTCGCTGACCGGCCCGACGACCACGGTGTAGCCCAGTGGCTCCGCCCGGGTCTGGACCACTGCCACGGTCTGGGGGTGGCAGTGATCGGCCACGAAGAAGACCGTGGCCTTGTTCTTGCGTCCCAGGCCCCGCTTGCACAGGGTCATCGCTTCGGCCGCAGCCGTGGCCTCGTCGAGCATCGACGAGTTGGCGATGTCCATGCCCGTCAGGTCCGCGACGAGGGTCTGGAAGTTGAGCAGGGCTTCGAGCCGGCCCTGGGAGATCTCGGGCTGGTAGGGCGTGTACTGCGTGTACCAGCCGGGGTTCTCCAGGATGTTCCGCTGGATCACCGGGGGGATCACCGCCGCGTGGTAGCCCAGGCCCAGGTAGCTACGGAGGACCTGATTGTCGTCCGCCAGCGCCCTCAGGTCGACGAGGACCTCGGTCTCGGTGAGCGGCGGGGGCAGGGTGAGCGGCCGGGGGGTGCGCAGGCTCTGGGGAACGGCGTCGTCGATCAACGCAGAGAGCGACGCGCAGCCCAGGGCCTGGAGCATGGCCGCGATCTCGTCCGGGCGGGGACCCAGGTGTCGACTGCCGAAGCGGTCGGGATGGCTCAGCAGCGACGCGGGCGCCACATCCTGGGTCCCGTCGGCCACGTCACTCCCCTCCTTCGCAGAAGGCCTCATAGGCCTCGGCCGACATCAGGGCCTCGAGCTCGCCGGGGTGGTCCAGCTTGATCTTGACCATCCAGCCGTCGCCATAGGGATCCTGGTTCACCAGGTCCTCGGCACCGTCCAGCTCCTCGTTGACCTCGACGACCGCACCAGAGACCGGGGTGTAGATCTCGGAGACGGCCTTGACCGACTCCACCTCGCCGATGACGTCGCCGGCGGCAAAGTCGGCGTCGACTTCGGGCAGGTCGACGAACACGACGTCGCCGAGCTGGTCCTGGGCATGCCAGGTGACGCCGATGGTCACCACGTCGCCTTCGACGAGGAGCCACTCGTGTTCCTCGGTGTACTTCAGGTTCCGCGGGTTGCTCACTAGGGACCTCCGTCCGTCTGGGTCAGGTTGCGCGGGTGTAGAAAGGGGGCTTGACGACCGTGGCGCTGGCGAGCTTGCCGCGCACGTCGACCTGGAGAGGAGTCCCCGGCCGACCGTGGCCGCGGGCGACGTAGCCGAGGGCGATGTTGGTGCCCAGGCTCGGGGACCGAGTTCCCGAAGTGATCTCGCCGATGGGCGTCTCACCGCTGAGGATCCGGTTGTGGGGGCGCCCGATGCGCTTGTCCACGACCAGGGCCGTCAGGAAGCGCGGCACCCCGGCTGTGCGCTGGGCGACCAGGGCCTCGCGACCGATGAAGTCGCCCTTGTCGAGCTTGGTGATCCACCCCAGCCGGGCCTCGTACGGGGTGGTGTCGTCGCTGATGTCGTTGCCGTACAGCACGTTCTTGACCTCCAGGCGCAGGGTGTCCCGTGCGCCGAGGCCGACCGGCACGATGCCGTGGGCACCGCCCGCGTCCATGACCTGGTCCCACACCGGCGCCGCCTGGGCCTGGGGGATGAACACCTCGAACCCGTCTTCGCCGGTGTAGCCGGTGCGTGCGAGCAGACAGTCCTGGACCCCACCAAAGTCCGCGCGCACGATGCCGCCTCTCGGAAGATCCGAGACCGGTGCACCGGTCAGGGCCTGGGTGACGGCCACGCCCTGGGGTCCCTGGAGGGCCAGCTGGGCCCAGTCGGCACCCTCGTCGACGAACTCGGCGTCGGGGCTCGGGTTGTGCTCGCTCAGCCAGGCAAAGTCCTTGTCCCGGTTCGAGGCGTTCACGCAGATCAGGTACTCCTGGTCGCCGAGCCGGTACACGAAGACGTCGTCCACGATGCCACCGCGCGGGTTCAGGATCGCGCTGTACTGGGATGCGCCGACACCCACCCGGGCCAGGTCATTGGACGTCATGTGGTTGATCGCGGCCTGGGCGCCGGGCCCTCGGACGAAGACCTCGCCCATGTGGGAGACGTCGAACAGGCCGACACCCGCTCGGACCGCCCGGTGTTCCTGTTGGATGCCGGTGTACTGAACCGGCATCTCCCACCCTCCGAAGTCGATCAGGCGAGCACCGGCGGCCACGTGGCAGTCGAAGAAGGGGGTTCGCCTGAGCGCCGGTGCCATTGCGCACTCCGCTGGGAGAGGCCGCACCCCTATCCCACACCACCGCCGCGGCAAAGCGCCGACACGCAGGCGATACACTCCCCTCCATGGCGACCGAGCGGGCACCTTCGGCCGGACGACGGCGGCTGCTCGCACTGGCCGTGGCGGTCGCGGTCCTGGCCGCGGTGGGCGCGTCGCTGGAGTGGGACGAAGTGGGCCGCAGGATGGCCCAGGCCGGCCCCGTGCTGCTCGCCGTCTGTACGCTGGTCTACCTGCCCCCCTGGGTGCTCCGAGGCCTGCGGTGGCGCCAGCTGGCCGCCGATCTGGGGGACTCGGTGCCCCTGTGGCCGGCCACCTGCCTGGCCACCGTCGGCAACATGCTCAACCTGATCCTGCCCGCCAAGGCCGGCGATCTGTTGTGGACCCACGCGGCCCACGTGCGCTGGGGCGTGCCTTACGGCCGCGGGGTGGTCGGGGTGCTGGCCGGCCGCGTGTTGGACCTGGTCGTCCTGGCCGGGCTGGGTGGCGTGGCTCTGGTCGCGCTGCCCACGGGCCAGGAAGAGCACGGCGCGACGGTCGCCCTGAGCGTCGCCGCCGTGCTGGGCGGCGGGATCCTGGGGGTGCAGCTGGTGCTGCGCAGGCGCCTGGCCCGCCCGCTGCTCCGAGGCCCTCTGGCCCGCCTGGTCCCGCTCCACGACGCCTTGGTGGGGCCCGCCGATGCCCTCACGGGTTCTCCGGCGCGGGCTGTGCTGCACTGCAGCACCACGGGGGTCATCTGGCTCAACGAGGCGCTGGTGGCGTGGCTCCTGGCCCAGGGCATGGGGCTGGACGTGAGTCTGGCCGCGTCGATGTTCGCGATCATGGTCGCCAACCTGTCCAAGATCGTGCCGCTGACGCCGGCGTCCATCGGGACCTACGAGGTCGCCGGCGCCATCGCCCTGGGCGTGGTCGGCGTGCCCTACGAGGACGCCTTTGCGGTCGTGCTGGTGGAGCACCTGCTCAAGAACGGCGTGAACCTGATCCTGGGGCTGGTGGCCCTGTGGATCGAGGACCTGCCCGTGTTCTCGGCCGATCTCAGCGGCGTCAGACGGGCGTGGGCCCAGCTCAAGGGGGCCTGATCAGGCCTGGCGGGCCTCGGCGCTGCGGCAGGTGTTCTCCATCAGCATCGCGATCGTCATGGGACCCACGCCGCCCGGCACCGGGGTGTACCAGCCTGCGACGGTCTCCGCCCCGGGATCCACGTCCCCGCACAGGCTGCCGTCCTCCAGGCGGTTGATGCCCACGTCGATCACCGCTGCGCCGGGCTTGACCCAGTCCGCCTGGACCATCTTGGGCCGGCCGACCGCGGCCACGACCACGTCGGCAGCCCGGATGTGCCCGGCCAGGTCCTGGGTGCGCGAGTGGCAGATGGTCACGGTGCAGTGGGCCTGGAGCAACAGGTGCGCCATGGGCTTGCCCACGATGTCGCTGCGACCGAGCACCACCGCCCGCTTGCCCGTGAGCGGGACCTGGGCGTCCTGGAGCAGCTTCATCACGCCCAGCGGGGTGCAGGGCACGAAGCGCGCCCGGCCTTGGACCAGGCGGCCGGCGTTGTCCGGGTGGAAGCCGTCGACGTCCTTGGTCGGGTCGACGGCGTCCAGGACCGTCTTGGTGTCCAGGTGCCGGGGCAGCGGGAGCTGGATGAGGATGCCGTCGATGGCGGGATCGTCGTTGAGCAGCCCGACCTGCTCGAGCAGCGCCTCCTGGGTCACGTCGGAGGGCAGGTCGATCTGTCGGTGCAGGAAGCCCATCCGGCCCGCCACGACGCCCTTGCGGCGGACGTAGACCTGGCTGGCGGGGTCGGCGCCCGCCAGGATCACGGCCAGCCCGGGTGGCCGGGCCAGAGCCGCCGAGCGGACCTTGACCGAGGTCTGGTTGAGGCGCCTGGAGAGGGCCCTGCCGTCGAGCCGGACGGCGCTCACTCCGATCCTCCGCTGCCGCTGGAGGCCGCAGGTGCGGGGGTGCTGCTGGCACCGCTGGCGCTGTCGCCACCTCCGTCGCCCCCCCCGGCACCGCTGTCGCCGCCGCTGTCGCCGCCGCCGCCACCGCTGTCGCCGCCGCCGCTGTCGCTGGTGCTGCTGTCACCGCCGCTCTGCTTGAGCCCGTAGTGGTCCTTGTACCAGCCCGATCCCTTGAGCGTGAACGAGGTCGCGGAGACCTTCTTCTTCAGGTGGTGGCTCTGGCAGGAAGGACAGTCCGTGAGCCGGGGCTCGGACACCTTCTGCATGGTCTCGAACTCATGCCCACAGTCAGGGCAGGCGTACTCATAGATCGGCACGGCGCGTCCTCGGAAAGGCCGACGTCTCTAACGTAGCGACCCCTGACACGGGACCTTAGGTACGGCCGACGATGGCGGCGACCCCCCAGGGACTGCTGGACAAGCGCGTGGTCGTGGTGACCGGCAAGGGCGGTGTGGGCAAGACCACGGTGGCGCTGTCGCTGGCCCTCGAAGCAGCCCGCCAGGGCCAGCGCACCCTGCTGGCCGAGCTCGCGGGGAGCCACCAGGTCCCCGCCGTCTTCGGCCAGGCCTCCCAGGGCTACGAGCAGCAGCAGCTCGCACCGCGGCTCTCCACGCTGTCGATCACGCCCGAGGCCGCGATCGAGGACTACGTGGTCCAGCAGCTGCGCTTCCGGGCCCTGTACCGCGTGGTCTTCGAGAACCGGGTCATGGCGCCCTTTGTGGCGGCCGTGCCCGGTCTGCACGACGTCGTCCAGCTGGGCAAGATCTGGGAGCTGGAGCAGGCCACCGACCTCAGGGGCCGTGCCACCTGGGACCTGATCGTGGTCGACGCGCCGGCCACCGGCCACGGCCTGACCCTGTTGACCAGCCCCCGCTCCATGATGGCCCTGACCGTGGCCGGTCCCTTCCACGACAACGCCAGGCTGGTGCGAGACCTGGTCGAGGACCCGTCCCGCACGGCCCTGGTCCTGGTGGCCCTGCCCGAGGAGCTCCCGGTCAACGAGACCCTGGACCTGTACGAGCGCCTGGACGAGCTCCAGGCCCAGGTGGGACTGTGCGTGCTCAACGAGCGCCACCCGGAACCCTTCGACGCCCTCGAGGCGTGGCCTGGCATCCGCTCAGCCCTTGCACAGGGCCCTGCGCCGCTGGCCCAGGCCGTGGGCCTGATCGACCGCCAGGTGGCGCGGGCCCAGGCCCAGCGAACGGCCCGACGTCGGCTCGAAGAAGGTCTGTCCGTGCCGACCGTCGAGCTCCCCTTCCTCTTCCACCGCCGACTGACCCAAGACGACCTGACAGGCCTGGGACGCCGCCTGACCGAGGCCCTCTGATGGGCCAGGTCATCGTCTGCTGCGGCTCGGGAGGGGTGGGCAAGACCACCACGTCCGCCGCGCTGGGGCTGGCCCTGGCGGATCAAGGCCTGCGCGTGGCGGTCCTGACCATCGATCCCGCCCGCAGGCTGGCCGACGCCCTGGGTGTCGGCGCCCTGGGCAACGACCCCCAGGCGGTGCCCCTGGCCCAGGTCCTGCCCGGCGCCACGGGCAGCCTGGACGCCATGATGCTGGACATGAAGGCGACCTTTGACGGGGTCATCCGGCGCTACAGCCCAGACGCCGAAGCCGCCGAGCGCATCCTGGGCAACCACTACTACCAGTTCGTGTCCACCCGGCTGGCCGGCTCTCACGAGTACATGGCCATGGAGCGCGTGCTCGAGCTCCACGGCAGCCAGGGCTACGACGTGCTCCTGGTCGACACCCCGCCGACCCGACACGCCCTGGACTTCCTGAGCGCCCCCGAGCGCATGAGCGGCGTGATGAATGAGCGGGTCATGCGCTGGCTGACCCTGCCGGGCACGGCCCGGGGCTTCCGGGTCCTGGAGCGCGGCTCCCAGACCGTGATGAGCGTGCTCAAGCGCCTGCTCGGGTCTCAGACCATCACGGACATCGCCGAGTTCTTCGCCGCCTTCCAGCCCCTGTGGACCGGCTTTCGCGAGCGCAGCCTGGAGCTCCGGGCCCTGCTGCACGGGCCGGAGACCACATTCCTGCTGGTCAGCGCTCCGACCCCTGCGGCGACCGCCGAGGCCCGCGAATTCCTGGAGATCCTGCGGGCCCGCGAGCTCCCCTTCGGGGGCCTGGTCGTCAACCGCGTCGCCGAGCGGCCCGCCGACCTGGGGCCGGTCGCTCTGCCCGCTGCCCTGTCAGGCCTGTCGCCCGAGACCTGGGCTGCGGTCTCCCGAGCGCTCCAGGGGGCAGCCGACCACCAGCGGCGCCTGGCGGACGGCCAGGGGCCGGTTCTCGAGGAGCTCCTGAGCACCCGCGGCGACGCGCCGGCCTGGCAGGTCCCCCAGCTGGCGACGGACGTGCACGACCTGGACGCGCTGCGCCAGGTGGCCCGGCACCTGGTGCCGCTGGCCCGGCTCGTGGCGAGCGGCTCGACCCCCGTGGAGGAGCCCGTTCCCCGCGCCTGAGCTAGCAAGTTCGTGAGGTGATCGCGCAGCCATCGCCG
>CAZFLE010000076.1:0-12391 GCA_964519895.1 uncultured Enterobacterales bacterium
CCAAGGTCGTGGCCCGCGGTCTTCGCGACGCGGGCATGGAGGTCATCTACACCGGGCTGCACAAGACCCCGGACGGCATCGCCGAAGCAGCCCTCCAAGAAGACGTGCACGTGGTGGGACTCTCGGTGCTCTCAGGCGCCCACAACGTGCTGGTGCCCCTGGTCGTCCAGGCGCTCCGCGACCGCGGCCTGGAAGACGTGCTCGTCGTGGCCGGCGGCATCATTCCGCCCGACGACGCCAAGGGCCTCGAGCAACAAGGCGTGACCAGAATCTTCCCCCCGGGCACCCCGATCCGTGAGATCGTCCGGACCATCGTTGATCACGCTCCCCGGCGGCACTGACAAAGGGGGGCTCGGACCTTGAGTCCCGGGCAATGCGGACGTGGCAGGACCGCGGCTGCCCGGTGCGGAGAGCACGCTGGGCAAGCGCAGGACCACTGTCACGCCTGCCGCCCTGACCGGGACCAGCGGCGAATTCCTGGGGCTGCGCCCCCTGCCCAGACTGCTGCAGGATCGCTGCCTGGTGGTGATCCTGGGACCTCGCGGTGTGGGCAAGAGCTCGGTCGCTCGGCGGGTGCTGGCGACCCGGCCGCTGGTGCTGCGCGGCCAGGCCCTCCAGGACGCCGCGGCCCGCGCCGTGCAGCGCAAGCGCTGGGCCGACGAGGTCCTGGACGCGCCGGCCTTTGTCATCGACGGTCCGACCTACCTGTACCGCCGCCCGGGGGCGACCCGGCTGTGGATGTCCCTGATCCAGCAGCGCTGCGAGCGGGGACACCGAACCGCGGTGTGCGGCGTCGAGGGCGACGAGAGCGCGGTCCTGCTGCTCGACGCCATCGAGCCCGAGCGGCGGGTGACGCTGAACCTGCGCTACCCGGTCGGCCGCGGCCGCCGGCGCTTCGCCAGTCGGGTGTGCGACGAGCTGGGGCTGGAGCGCCAGCACGCCAAGATCGAGGTGAGCGAGCCGTGGACCTACCTCAAGGTCATGCGGGCGCTCAAGCGCACGGCCCGCTTGCAGGAGGACCCACGCGAGGTCTCCTGACCGGCGCTCCAGGCGCCCGGGCGGCAGGCGAAGCAGTCAGCGGGGTCCAGTGCCGCCGCTGCCGCAGACAGAGGGGTCGGGTGTCGGTGCCGGTGTCACCGAGGAGGCCTCGAGGACAGTCAGTCAGGTCGAACGCCGCAGGTTTGGCCGTCTGGACCCCCTCGTGGGCGAAGCCTCCTGGCGTTCAACCCCTCTGTCTGCAGCAACTGCGGCATTCGAGCGGTCTGGCTGAGCGGACGCCTTGGGCGACAGGGGAATAGCTACTCGATGTAGCCGAGCGCTCGGAGCGCTTCGAGCGCGGCGTCGTCCTGGGCGGGGTCCTTCGGCTCCGCAGCCAATCGGGCCCGCACGCTGTCCTGGGGCAGCAGCACAGCCCCCGGGGTGATCTGGAGCTGGAGCCCGCTGCCCGCCGGTGTCGTGCGCTTGCCATCGGCGACCACGGGCTGGGTCAGGTCGCCCACCGTGAGGGTCGCCGCCAGGGTGCCGTCGCCGATGACCCCGATCAGGGCATGGCTGGCCTTGGGCCCGGGGTGGAAGGCCACGCTCAGGCCGTCGTCGCTGACCACCAGCGTGCCCACGTCGGCGAGATCCACCTGGGGGGACTCTCCCCACTCCAAGTTGGCCCGGCGGCTGCGGCTGGCTTCGGGATCCAGGAGCTGGGCGACCACCGGGGCCGTGAATGTCAGCCGAAATGGCTCGCGGGCCTTGCGGACCCGGACGCGCCAGCCGGGCCCTGCGGGCCAGCCCGTTGCGCGAGCCAGCTGGGCCAGCCAGGGCGCCGTGTCCGTGTCCTGGGCCACCAGGTCCCGCTGCTCTCCGGGATCGCCCACCAGATCGAACAGGGCCTCGTCGCCGTCCCATGTCTCGAGCAGGTACTTGTGACCCCCAGCGACCACCGCCCAGCGCTCGGTGTCGTACATCAGGTGGCCCACCGGGCGAGGGCGGTTGTCGAGGGTAGCGGTCAGCGTTGCTCGGGCCGGCTCGCCCGCCGCGTCGACAAAAGGCCGCAGCGACACCCCGTCCAGGCTGTCGTCCGGTGCCCCGACCAGATCCAGAACCGTGGGCACCAGGTCGACCAGTCCCACAGGCGCGGTGACCCGATGGGGCCCTCCGGCCCAGCCACCCGGGGGCCGAATCCAGAACACCCCGTGCACGAGCTCCTGGTACAGGGTGTGGTTGTGCTCGTAGCTGTCGTGCTCCCAGAACTCCTCGCCGTGGTCGCTGTGGAGGATCACCAGAGTGCGGCCGGGCAGCCCGTCGACCCACGCCAGCAGGCCGGCCAGCTGGTCGGCCATGTACGCGACCTCGCCGTCGTAGCGCGCGCGAAGCCAGGCCTCGTTGTCATCGTCGAGCTTGCCGGACTGGCCCAGTCGGACCACCTTCCAGCGGTTCATGTCCGGGTCCAGGGGCCCGCGATCGGTCTCGACGTAGCGGTCCTTGTAGCGACCCGGGGCGCGGTAGAAGGTGTGGGGGTCCATCAGGTGAAGGAACAGGTAGGCGTCCTGGTCCTGGTGGTCGCCCAGCCAGTCCTTGGCCCGTTCGATCTGCACGTCGGCGTTGGCGCCGTTGTCATAGCGCCACAGGTCGTGGCCATCGGCAAAGCCCATGCGGGGCACCAGGTGCACATTGGCGGTGATGCCGGCGGTGGCGAAGCCAGCCTGGCGGAGGTGTTCGCCCAGGGTCAGGGCATCCATCGCTGGCAGAGGGTAGCGCCCGGTCAGAGCGGTGCGGAAGCTGGGGCGGGTCCGGGGCGCGGCGGTGAGGGCGTCGTCGAACAGGACCGCGCTCTTGGCAAAGGAGTCCAGGGCCGCCGAGGTGTCCCTGGCGTAGCCGTGCTGGCTGAGGGCATCCCAGCGCAGGGTGTCGATGCCGACCACGAGTACTCGCCGGGGATCCGGGCTGGCGGGTCCCAGGATCCGCGGCTCGGTGACCAGCACCGCGTCGTACCAGGGCGTGTCGCCGGGTCCCGTGGCCAGGGTCAGCTGCACGGTGTCACCGCCGTAGGGTGCCAGGTCGACGACTGCGTCTGTGAACCGGTCCCCAGGGTGCACCTGGAGCTCCTCGATGACCTGGCCATTCACCAGGACCGACACGGTGGCGCCATCGGACCGGGTGCCCTCGAGCAGCTCGCGAGCCACCAGGCCCGCGCCCAGGTCCAGCCGTGCGCCGGTGGGCAGCGCCAGGGTCCACGTGGCGGAAGCCGGTGCGGGAAGGAGCAGACCCGGTCGGGTCTCGATGCCCAGCGTCGTCTGGAAGCGTGCAAATCCTTGGGGGGTGAGCCCCGAGCTCTCCAGGTTCAGACGGCGTTGGGCGTCGGCCTCTTGGGATGCTCGCAGGACCGGGGGCTGATCCCAGTCTTCGGGGTCCTGGGCGGACACCAGCTGCAGCCTGCCGTCCGAGACGTCCCACACGGACTCTCGGGCGCCGGCGGGCAGGTTCTGGAAGTCCAGCTCGGAGTCCCCCCGCCACAGGGACACGCCAGCCGGCGCCGTGCGGTGCTGCTTGCGGGACGTGCGCAGCGGGTAGGGGGCGCTCCACTGGCTCAGGCCGGCGTCGAGCCGCTCATCGCGCCTCCAGCCGTCGTCGAGCTTGAAGGACCCGGGAATTGCCGTCGACGGCGGCAAGCTGGACCGCGGCAGCGAGAGGGTCGCCTGGTCCAGGCGATCAGTCAGGCGGATCGGTGCGAACGCCGGACCCCGCTCGAGATCCGCGGCCAGCAGGGTGGGGGACGCGGCCGGCATCTCCGGAGGGGGCCGGAGGTCGCAGGCGACGATCGAGAACAGCAGCAGCAAACCAGGCGCTCGCGGGTCCGGTTGGATAACGCATCGACAGGGCTCGATTGATCCCCCGAGGAGACCCCATGTCCGAGACCGAGGCCAAGGTCGGCCACCTGCCCACCGCGCTCGCCACCTACCTCTTCCTGCTCCACGAAGCCGGACACGCGGTCAGCGACGACGGGGTCTCCGCGGCCCTGGCTGGCCTGTCGGGGGCCGACGACGGCGACGCGGCTGGCCAGGCGCTGGTCGAGCTGCTCGCCGAGCGCCTGGGCGGGGCCGACGACCCCGAACCGGACCAGGTCCTGGCCCTGATGGCCGGCTGGTTCGGCGATGACCACGTCTCCGGCGAGCTCGGCGATGCCCGTTGGGATCGTGCCCGCAACGCTCGCCGCTACCACTTCCGCCACAACCTGCCCTGGCTGGCCCGCATCGTGGACCGCTTTCCCAGCGGTCTGGGCACCCACTGGGTGCTGGTCGAGCGCGTGACCGACGAGGTCACCTGCATGGATCCCTACCCGTGGGACGACCTGGACGAGGAGTACTCCGTGCCGGTCCTGGAGTTCATGGTCAAGTGGGAGCTGGCCGGCGGTGCTTCGGTGAGGTTCGTCTAGCGCTAGCGCTAGCCGTTCAGGGGGCGAGGCCGCGGTCTCGCCTAGCGGCTCGTCTTCGCGGTCGCCCCTCTGGTCCGGCGGCCTCCGCCTGCGCCTCCGGGTGTTGTCGACGGCGCCACCCTTCACGGCGCTCGCTGCGCTCCCTTGTTGCAGGGATGGGCCTCTCGACAACACCGCTCCGGCTGCGGCCGCCGGGTCGTCGGGGGTCGCTGCGCTGCCCCGACTCCAGTGGGGTGGAGCTTTCAGGGGGGCGAGGCCGGCCAGCGAAGGGGTGCCGCCGCCACGGCGACCGGAGAGCTCTTCAGAGGCCTGCTCGCCAGATCTGGAGATCTTGACCGGGCCCGACTCCAATTGACGCCCTGCCGGCCTTGGCGCCCGACGCTGACACCCTTGGAGGGAACACAAGAGCGCCGACGCTGGCCCTCTCGACCCCGCTCGACCAGACGCCAGCGCTCGCCCCGCCGACTCCGATCGCAGGTTCCCGGTTGGCGTCCACCCAGCCACCCCTCGACAACCCAGGGCGCTGGGCCCCCCGATTCCCCACCAATCCTCTAAGGCTGCGTGAAGATGTAGACGGTGCCCTGACTCGAGTCGTCGCCGTCGGCGCCGATGACCAGTTCGTCGGCCCCGTCGGCGTCCAGGTCGACGAAGTCGCTCATGCTGGACATGTAGTCGTTGTTGCTGTTGCCCTGGAATTCCGCCTGGGCGCTGCCCGCCAGGGTGCCACCAGGGCCCCAGCTGGCCCAGTCTCCGCCGAGCAGCAGCCAGGCCGAGCCGCTGTTGGAGCCGTTGCCGTCGTAGTAGTGCGAGCTGACCATCAGGTCGCGGAAGCCGTCTCCGTCGGCGTCGCCGCTCACCAGGTTCTTGCCGGCCAGATCGGAGCCGCCGGCGGACCCGAAGGAGGCGTCGGCATCGGCGGCCGAGGTCGTGCCGGCCAGCGAGCCCCCGAAGAACACGTGCACGCCACCGGCGTCGATGGTCTGGATGTCGGCGTAGCGGGTGCCGACGGCGAAGTCGTCGGCACCGTCCAGGTCCAGGTCGCCCAGTGTTGCCGCGCCCATGCCCAGCTGATCATCGGCGGCCTCGCCGTCGATCCGGTGGGTTGCGGCGTCGGCGAGGGTGCCGCCGGCGGGCATGCCACCGGTCGTGAAGTCCGCACCGGACAGGATGAACAGGGAGCCGGCCTTGGCGTTGGCGCTGTTGCGGGCATCTCGGGCGCCGACGGCAAAGTCGTCGTAGCCGTCGGCGTCGACGTCTCCCAGCGACACCATGGCGGCGTAGCCCACCAGGTCGCCTGCGGTCTCGCCTTCGAAGGCGTGGTCGGCGTCACCCACCGCCACGTCGCCCGAGCTGGGGAGCCCGGCTGCCAGGTACACGGTCACCATGCCGGCGCTCTCGCCTGCACCATCGTGAAAGGGCGCCCCGGCGAACACGTCTGCCAGCCCGTCGCCGTCCACGTCGGCAGAGCCGACGTCCAGCGCGAAGTCGTCGCCGGTGGCTTCTCCGCGGAAGACCAGGGCGGCTTCGTCTTCTGCGGCGCCGCCGGTCCAGCTGCCCAGGTCCTCGCCGGCGAAGAGGTAGACGGCGCCCACGTCGTCGGCACGGTAGGCCGCCGCCAGGAGATCTGCCACCCCGCCCCCGGTGACGTCGCCGGTGCCCACGATGGCTTCGCCACCAGCGAACAGCGCACCCTGCTGCGGACCGGTCCAGTCCAGCAGCGCATCGGTGTCGTCCAGGGCCCCGCCCGCAGCCACTGTGGCGCCGTCGAACAGGAAGACGCGGCCCCGGTTGCTGTCGTGTTGGTTGGCGCCCAGGGCGAGCTCTGGCACGCCGTCGCCATCCAGGTCTCCGGCGGCAGCCAGGGCGCGGCCCAGGCGGTCGCCGCCGGTGGTGCCCGAGATGGTCGTGACCGCGTCGGCGCCATCGTAGGTGCCGCTCAGGCCGGGGGTCACCGTCGCCGTGTTGTCGGCGTCGACCCAGGCGCTGGTCAGATCGCCGTCTGAGGTGCGGGCGGAACAGGTGATCACCTGGCCCTCGGCGATCCCCGTGGTGCCGAAGACCTGGGACGATGCGCCGGCCTGCTCGACCCCATCGACGGTCCAGCGGAAGTCGTTCACCAAGATGTCGTTGGTGTCCAGGTCGGACCCGTTGACCGCCACGTTGCAGGTCAGGCCCGCGCCGCTGCGAGCGGTCTCTGGGGTCACCGAGATCCCGCTGGGCTCCCAGGGCGGCGAGTTCACGATGATCTGGACGTCGCTCTCGAGGGGGTCCCCCAGGTCCATGCCGTCGTCCGGGGTGATTCGGCACACGACCTCGTCGTCGCGATCGAAGTGTGTCCCGGTGATCCCGGTGCTGCCGGTCAAGGCGACCGTGCCGTTGACGAGCCACTCGAAGATCAGCGTGACGTCGTCGTAGTCGTAGTCCAGCGGATCGGCGCTACAGGCCAAGCGGTCGTTCTCGTCGGCCGGCGCACCGTCGATGCGGATCTCATCCACCTCGGGCGGGGAGTTGGCCACGGTCCGGGTGATGACCGCTTCGGTGGCGCCGCCGGCTGACGTGGCCGTCACCTCGCAGGTGAGCTCGTCGTCGCGCAGGAGCTTGTTGATCTCGTCTTCTGCAGTGCCAGCGTCGCTGCCGTTGACGAGCCAGCGGGACTCGACGGTCACCGGCAGTCCGGTCGGGTCTTCGGCCGTGATCACACACGCCGTCCACGTCCGGCCAATGGGGGGATCGGGGTCCATCGCTACGTCCACCAGCGGGGCGCCAGCGCCGCCTTCCAGGACCTGGATCGACACGCTCACCGTGGCCTGCAGGCCACCTGCGTCTGTGGCGGTTGCGGTGATCTGGTGGGCCCCGGCGCTCAGGAGTCCTTCCGTGCCAAAAGTGCCGTCGGCCAGCACGGGGGGCCGATCGATCAAGCCGTCCAGGTTCGATGTGATGGTGAGGTAGATCCCGGTTGGATCCGCGTCGTCCGTGACCGTGCCCGAGAACGGGATCGCCGCGGCGGTGCCGTAGCTGCCCGCCGCGTCCGGGGCGTCCAGGGTCAAGCCCGGCGCCAGGTTGTCGGCGTTGCCCAGGTCGTCGGCCGACTGGCCGTCCCAGACGACCTCGCAGCCGGCCAGGACGAGCAACAGGAGCACGGGGGAGAGCCGGAACAGGGTCACATCAGCCTTCATGGGCGCACTCACACGCAGGGTTGCGCATCCTATCTTTACCGATAGGCACCTCGCACCGTGCTCACCTGGACCGCCTCCGGGGCCGTGCAGCGCCCCACGACCCTGCAGATCCGAGTCCAGCGCGCCTATCCAGGCAGGATTCGGGCCGGCGCACCGGTGCCGACCCGCTCGATGACGCCCGGGGAACTGATCGCAAACCTAGATCACTTCACCCGGGCCATGCGGGGCCCGCGCACGACCCCTTGCACGACCGTGGTCCTGTCCGGCGTGGGCGTCGCCAGTCGGGCCGACGTGCCCGAGCTCATCGATCGCGCCCGCGGCGCGGGCGTGGACCGGGTGATCCTCCACGCGGGCACCGAAGACCTGGAGCGATTCGAGCCGGAGCGCTTCGCAGGCCGGGTGGACCGCATCGTGGTACCGGTGCAGCCCGGCCCGGGCGGCGGGGTCCTGCAACAGGGCCGGCGGGTCATCCGGGCCTGCCACGAACAGGGTCTGGCCGTGACCGCGAGCACCCAGCTCAGCGCCCTTGCCATCCCTCAGCTTCCCGCGGTGGGGCGGGTGCTCGCCGCTGCCGAGCCGGAGTCCGTGGTGTTCACCTACCCGTTCCCGATCGCCGGGAACACGGCGTCCGAGGTGCCCGGCGTGCGCGCCACCGTACAGGCCCTAGGTCGGGTGGTGCCCGCCCTGGAGCGCGCGGGCGTCCGGGTGGACCTGAAGGGCCTGCCGGCCTGCTACCTGGGAGATCTGGCCAGCAGGCTGCGGCGCACGTCCAACCGCTTCTATGTGGACGCGGACCACCAGTGCGACGACGCCCTGCGCTTCTTTCCGGACGTGGTGGCCTTCACCAAGACCGAGGACTGTCGCTTCTGCGCGGCGGACAGCCGCTGCGATGGGTTCTTCGCGACGTATCTGCGCCGGTCGGGCTTTCCGGCCCTGGCGCCTCTGTCCCAGGACTGACGCTTCACCGCAGCTCGTCGCGCACGACGCGGGCCAGGCCAGCTGCCTGGAGGGCACGGGGGTGGTCGGTTCCGGCCAGGGCGTCCAGGGTGCCCAGCCCGGCCGCCACGTCGCCGGACAGGAGCTGGGACTGGGCGAGCCACCAGTCCAGGCCGAATGGCGGTTCCTCCATGCCGGCCTCCACGTCGCGCAGGGCCTCCAAGGACTTCAGGCCGTCTCTGGCGCAGACGAAGGCCAGGCCCTCGTAGTACCGGACCCACAGGTTCGACGAGTCCTTGCGGAATTCCATGTGCAGACGGGACGCGGCCTGGTCGCAGCGGCCCTTCCTCAGGGTCAACACCCCTTCCCGGGCCAGGCCGGCCAGATCGTCGGCGCGAGCGGTCGGCGGCAGCTCCTGAGGCAACAGCCAGGCGATGGTCGTGGCGATCGGCTCGGGCTTGGGGGCCCAGCGCTGGTAGCCGAGCCCACCGAAGACCACGACGATGACCAGGAACGGGGCCAGGGCCTTGAACGTGCCGCTCTCGCTCTTCTTGGGAGGCAGCTTGCGGCGGGGCTGGGCGGTGCGCGAGGCGGTGACCGCGCGGGCAGGGCGTCTCGGCTTGCGGGGTGCGGGCTTCTCGACCGGCGCCTGCCGAGGCGGGAGGGCTGCCTGGGCCTTGGCTGCTGTGCGGAGGGCGGACCGCACGGTGTCCAGCAGGCGCTGGTTCGCCGGGCTCTCCGCCAGCAGCTCGTTCGCCAGATCCACGTCGCGCTTGGACGCCGTCTCCATGGCCACCCGTGCCAACAAGTCCCCGGTGAGGTTCGACGCCGGGTGCGCGTCCCGGTGCCGCACGATGTCGATGCAGCGCATGGCCGCCAGCTCCATGGCCGAAGTGGCATAGGCGACGGCGCTGTCGCCCTCCATGTCCAGCACGGCCAGAGCGACCTCTTGCTCCAGGCGGCGGACCTGCTCCACGTCGGTCAGCCGCCACTGGGGCGCCAGCAGCACCCGCGCGGCGACCGAGCGCATCTGGTTCCGCATCGCCGTGCGGGCCTGGGGGTCCCCCGCCTTGAACCGCTGGAAGAGGGCGTCGTCCATGGGGCGACCCTACCCCGAGCTGCCCCCGTGTCGAAAACGACCCCCCAGTTCGAATCTGGGCTACTCTCCCCCCATGGCGGACTCCTTGCCCAGCGGGCAGGACGCAACGGCCCCCGTGCCGACGATCCTGATCATCGATGACGAGGTGAACATCCGGAAGGCCCTGGGGCGACAGCTCAGCCGTCAGGGGTACCGGGTCCTCGAGGCCGGCACGGGCAAGGACGGCCTGGCCGTGGTCAAGGAAGAGCTCGTCGACCTGGCGCTGGTGGACCTGCTGATGCCGGGCCTGTCTGGACAGGAGGTCCTGACCGAGATGCGTGCCAACCACCCCCGCGTGGTCTGCATCCTGATCACGGCCCACGGCAGTGCACAGGCGGCGTTCCTGGCGCTCAACGCCGGCGCCTACGACTACTTCGAGAAGCCGATCATGGACCAGCAGCGGTTCTTCCAGGTCATCCGCAAGGGCCTGGAATTCCAGCGGCTGAAGGACGAGAACGATCAGCTCCAGGCGGCCATGCAGGCCCGGGGTGGCTCCGAGCACCTGATCGGCAACAGCGACGCGATCCGGGGCGTCATCTCCATGGTCCGGAGCGTCGCCAAGGTGCCCGTGTCCGTCCTGATCACGGGGGAGAGCGGCACCGGCAAGGAGCGGGTTGCCCGAGCCATCCACAGCGAGTCGGCCAACGCCAAGGGCCCCTTCATGGGCGTGAACTGCGCGGCGATTCCCGAGACCTTGATCGAGGGTGAGCTGTTCGGGGCCGAGCCCGGGGCCTACACCGGCGCCCGCACGTTGAAGCGTGGCTACTTCGAGAACGCTGGCGGCGGGACCATCCTCCTCGACGAGATCGGCCACATGCCCGTGCACATGCAGGCCAAGCTCCTCCGGGTGTGCAACGAGCGCGAGGTCGTGCGGCTGGGGGGCAGTCGGCCCATCCCCATCAGCTGCCGCATCCTGGCCGCGACCCACGTGGACCTCAAGACAGCGGTGCGCGAGGGGAATTTTCGGGAGGACCTGTACTTCCGCCTGAACGTCGTCGAGATCAAGGTCCCGCCCCTGCGGGACCGCAAGGACGACGTGCCCCTGCTGGCCTGGTACTTCATCGACAAGTACAACAAGGAATTCTCCAAGAACGTGCGCTCGATCAGCCCCGAGGCCCAGGACCTGTTGGTTGGGCACGACTGGGCCGAGAACAACGTGCGCGAGCTCGAGAACCACATCAAGCGCGCGATGGTGTTCACCACGGGCGAGGTGCTCGAGGTCAGCAGCCTGGGACTCGTCTCCAAGCGGCACGCGGGCAACGCGAGTGCCAGGGACGCGCCCACCCGAGGCCAGGACGCCGGCGGCGGCTATCCCCTGGAGCTCCTGGAGCTCGACTACACCGCGGCCAAGCAGGTCGTGGTCACGGACTTCTCCCGTTGGTACCTCAAGGACCGGCTCGCCAAGGCCGGCTGGGTCATCACCCGGGCCGCCGAGCTTGCGGGACAGCAGCGCCCGAACATGAAGCGCCTGATGCGCAAATTCGACGTGGAGCGGCCCGACGCGGTCAAGGACGGTCAGCGACATCGGATCGGTCGCTCAGAAGACGACTGAATTCCCCCGCCTGAGGACGCCGCCCGCGGGGCTGGATAGAGGACCTCACGACTTCGGCACGGGAGTTCACTTGGACGCGTTCGAGCAGATGGCCGGCCTGGGCCACGAGCAGGTGGTGTTCTGCCGGAACGACCGGGTCGGCCTCAGGGCCATCATCGGCATCCACGACACGACCCTCGGCCCGTCCTTGGGGGGCTGCCGGCTGTACCCCTACGCCAGCGAGGCCGACGCCCTGCGCGACGTGCTGCGCCTGTCCCGGGGCATGACCTACAAGGCCGCGGTCGCCGGCCTGGACCTGGGCGGTGGCAAGGCCGTGATCATCGGCGAGCCGTCGGTCAAGAGCGAGGCCCTCTTCCGGGCCTTCGGCCGCTTCGTGGAGTCCCTCAACGGTCGGTACATCACCGCCGAGGACATGAACACCACCGTCGAGGACATGAACTGCATCCGGCGGGAGAGCAGCCACGTGGCCGGGGCCAGCGAGGCCCTTGGCGGTTCGGGCGACCCCAGCCCGGTCACAGCCTGGGGGGTCTTCCACGGCCTCAGAGCTTCCCTCGAGGTCGTGACGGGCAGCCCCGACGTGCGCGGTCGGCGGGTCGCGATCCAGGGGCTGGGCAACGTGGGCTACCACCTGGCCAAGTACCTCGCGGCCGACGGCGCTGAGCTGATCTACACCGACATCAACAAGGCCAACCTGGGCCGGGCAGTGGACGCCTTCGGCGGCACGGTGGTCGACGGCGACGACTGGTACAGCGCCGACGTCGACGTGCTCGCCCCGTGCGCGGTGGGCGGCATCATCAACGCCACCACCATCCCGCTGATCCGTGCTCCTATCATCGCCGGCGGCGCAAACAACCAGCTGGACGACGAGCGGCGGGACGGCGAGGCCCTCGAAGGGCGCAACATCACCTATGCGCCCGACTACGTCATCAACGCTGGCGGACTCATCAACGTGCACGCCGAGGTCAAGCACTGGCCCCGCGACAAGGCGATGGAAGACGCCACGAACATCTACAACACGGTCAAGACCATCATCCGCAAGGCCCGCGCCGAGGGCATCACCACGACCGACGCCAGCAACCGGGTCGCCGAGGAGCGGATCGAAGCGGTCGCCGGGGTGAAGCGCTTTCATCTCTGATGTTCAGGGGGTGAGGCCGCGGGCTCGC
>CAZFLE010000076.1:12491-34166 GCA_964519895.1 uncultured Enterobacterales bacterium
GTGTCGCCGTCGACCTTCATGCCGACCCAGCCCAGGGGGGATGTGGGCAGCTTGCGCAGGAGTCCTGGCAGGGCGGTCATGACGGCGGCGCGGTTTGACGAGCGGGCTCGCTCGAACAGGCGCAGCTCCTGGCGAAAGGCCTCGAGCAGGACCAGCTCGGCGGCCAGGGCCATGGCCCCTTCGGCGGCCTGGGGGTCGCCGCCCCAGTCCAGGTCCGCGACCTGCTGGGCCAGGGCACTGGTCTGCAGGCTCGGTGGACGCTGGAAGCGCATCCGCAAGGTGGCGTTGGTGTGCGCCAGCAGCGCCTTGGGGGACTCGACTTCGAGCCAGAGCAGGTGGACCGGGCGGGCCTGGCGGAACAGCCCGTCGACCAGGATCGGCAGGTTGTAGTAGCTGCCGCTCAGGCGCAGGGTCAGCTCGACCGGCACCGACGCCCCCTGCTGGGGCAGGGTGGTCCACTCGGCGCTGGTGAACTGGAGCTCCGCCGCCTGGATCTGGAGCGCCACAAAGTCGGTGACCTTGCTCTCGTCGTCGTCGGTCAGGGCGCCCCGGAGCTCCTTGCGCAGGGCGTCCCGGTCGCGCTCCAGGACCTGGCGGGCGTGGTCCAGGTCCGGCGTGGCCAGGGCGGCAGGGTCGGGGGGCGGAGGGCCCACCGGCGTCCGGCTCACGAAGAAGCCCAGGCCGCCCAGGACCGCCAGCGTGACCAGCTGGACCCCGAGGACCGTCGGCCAGGCCGGCGCCCGCGGGGCGGCACCTGCGGCGTCAGTAGTTGTAGTCGTAGCCACCGCCGGACTGGCGGTCCTCGATGACGTCGTAGATCTCCTCGAGCATCTCCCGCTCCTTGGTGGTGCTGGAGGGAACGTCGATCCACTGGTAGATCGAGCCGGTGAACTCCATGTCCACCGAGATCATGTCCTTCTCGACCTGTTCCTGGTTCACCATCCGGACCTCGGTGCGACCCCCGCGGTTGGTCACGTCGACCACCATGCGGAAGCGGATGGGTTCGGGGATGCGGGTGCCGCCGTAGGTCTTGTAGATGTAGTCCGAGAAGCCGCTGACCCAGCCGGTGATCACCCGGCCGCTGTTCTTGTCGATCTCGTCCAGCGGTGCCGCCTCGCCCAACACCTCGATGGTGGCCTCCCACACGGTCTCGTAGTCGGCGGCGAAGTCGCCGTAGACGGGCCGTTCCTCGGCCACGGGCAGGGCGTCCTCGGGGAAGGGCTTGGGTGCGCAGCCCAGGGAGGTCAGCAAGAGGCCGGCGGAGAACAGGGTCATGGGGGCTCGCTTTGTGCCCGGCGATTGTAAGCGGGGGGGGGCTTGGCCAGCAAGGTGGAGCCCGCACCGGGCGCGTCGACCCGCGCGCCGCGTCGAAGATCCGGAATCAGAGCATGGGGCTACTTGACGTGTCAAGGGATAGGCTGGATTTCTTCGAGCCCTCCGATCCGCGCGGTGATCGTGTCTGTGCGCTTCCGGGCGTCCACGGGGCCGCCACGGTCCAGATCCCTGAGGATCTTCGGGATCTTGCATTCGGTTGGGCCCTTGTCACGGATCGGGCGATTCGATACTCTCGCTCAGCCCCGCTCCGGCCATCCCCGGCCCGACACCTGCTGCCCGCTGAAGCCCAAAGTGTTCGCTGCTCAGAACGATCCACACGCCGTCCACACGCCTGCCTTCGACGGTCCGCTGGAGCTCCTGCTCTACCTGATCCGACGCGACGGCATCGACGTCCGCGACCTGCCCATCGCGCACATCACCCGGGAATACCTGCAATTCCTCGAGTGCATGGGCGAGCTGGACCTGAACGTCGCGGGCGAATTCCTCGTCATGGCGGCCACGCTGTGTCAGCTCAAGAGCCGAGAGCTCCTGCCCCGCCGCCGCGAACGCGACGACGACCAGGAAGACGACGACCCCAGGGAACGCCTGGCCCGCCGTCTCATCGACTACGAGCGCTACAAGCAGGCCTCGGAAGACCTGTTCGATCGGGCTCTGCTGGGCCGCGACGTCTTCACGCGGCCAGACGACTCGCCGGTCTTGATCGATCGCCCAATCGATCCCGGCGTCGATGTGTTCGGTCTGTTGGAGACCTGCTACGCGCTGCTCTCCCGCCAGGCCGAACCCGAGCCGGTCCACGAAGTCGAGCGCGAGGTCTACACCCTGTCTCAGCGGGTGGCCTCCTTGCTGCACTGGCTGGACTGCCTGGGCACGGCTCGGCTCGACGGCGCCTTTGCCCAGTGCCACTCCAAGCCCGAGGTCGTGGTGACCTTCCTGGCTCTGTTGGAGATGGCCCGGCTGCAGCTGATCGACATCACCCAGCAAGACCACCTGGGCCCCGTCCAGCTCGTCCTCAAGGTCGGCGCCGACCAGGCCGACCTGTCCGCCCTGCCCGCCGAAGCCTGAGGCCGCCGATGGACCCCGAGCAGCCCTCGAACCTGATCGTCTTGCCAGGGGGCCTGTCCGGCACCCGCTCTGAGCTCCCGCCTTCGGAGCCCATCGAGGAGGACGCCCCCGACGGCAGTCCGGCCCCCGAACACATGGTCGCCGCCGTCGAGGCGGTCTTGTTCGCCCTGGGCGAGCCGGTGAGCCTGGTCCGCCTGCGTGAGGCGCTGGGCAACCCGGAGCTGGAGACCCTGCGCGGGGCTCTGGAGGCGCTGCGGCTGTCTTGCGAGCGGCGGGGGGCAGGGGTGCGGCTGGTCGAGGTGGCGGGTGGCTACCAGCTCCGCACCGTGACCCAGGTCGCTGCGTGGGTCGCCCGGGCCCGTGCCGTCAAGCCTCTGCGTCTGTCCAAGGCCGCCGTCGAGACCCTGTCCATCGTGGCCTATCGGCAGCCGGTCACCCGCCAGGAGGTCGAGCGCATCCGGGGCGTCGACTCGGGCGGGATCCTGCGTTCGCTCATCGAACGGGGCCAGGCCCGGGTGGCCGGTCGGTCGGATGATCCGGGGCGGCCCTTGCTCTATGGCACGACCCGGGCCTTCCTGGAGCTGTTCGGTCTGCGGGACCTCTCGGACCTGCCGACCCTGCGCGACCTGCGCGAGCTCCAAGACGACGACCCGCGCATGGGGCCCGTGCCGGCGACCAACGCACCGGAGCTGCCCTTCGGTTAGGTGGCGGTCCCCGCGGGACAACGGCGTCCTGCGAGAAGCCCCGACGCACGCCGACCGGCGCCGTCGCAGGAGGCACCCATGTCCACCGTCCGTCTGTCCAAGCTCCTGGCCGAGCGCGGCCTGTGTTCCCGTCGCGAGGCGGACACCTGGGTCCGAGAGGGCCGCATCACGGTCAACGGGGCGGTCCAGACCGAACCAGGCACGCTGGTCGAACCCGGCACCGACCACGTCAAGGTCGACGGCCGCCGGCTGCCCGCTGCGCCGCGGCTGCGCTACTTCCTGATGTTCAAGCCCCGGGGCTACCTGGTGACCCGGTCGGACCCCGAGGGTCGCCGCACCGTGCAGGACCTGATGCCTCGGATCCGGGAGCGCCTGGACCCGGTGGGCCGCCTGGATCTGCAGACCGAGGGCCTGTTGCTGTTCACCAACGACGGCGACCTGGCCCATCGGCTGGCCCACCCGGCGGGTTCGGTGCCGCGCAAGTACGTGGCCAAGGTCTGGCGGACCCCTACCGAGAAGACCCTGGCGCGCCTGCGCAAAGGCGTTCAGCTCGACGACGGCCGCAGCGGTCCGTGCGACGTCCGGGTCCTCGAGGTGACGGAGACCGGGAATGCCTGGCTGGAGATCATCGTGCGCGAGGGTCGCAACCGCCTGGTCCGACGCATGCTCCAGGCTGTCAACCACCCGGTGAACAAGCTTCGGCGGGTGGGCTTCGGGCCGTTGGTCCTGGGGGAGTTGGAGCGCGGCGCAGTCCGCGAGCTGACCGTCGAAGAGCTCCGGCAGCTCCGCGACGTGGCGGCCGGCAAGGCCGTCGATGCAGACGCCAAGAGCGACAAGCCCCGTCGGAAGCCGGGATGGGCCAAGCCCAAGCCCAAGAAGCGTCGAGGCCCGAAGCACCGGGGTCGCTCTTCTGCTCCAAAGAAGCGCTCCCGCCCTTGACGTCCCTGGGGGAATCGATAGATGGCCGGCGCGGGGTGGAGCAGTCCGGTAGCTCGTCGGGCTCATAACCCGAAGGTCGGAGGTTCAAATCCTCCCCCCGCATCCTTCAGAGGCCGTCCCTACCGGGGTCGGCCTCTGCTGCTTCGGGGTGCGCACCGGGCACTCTCGGTGGCCGCAGGGGTGCTGTGCACACTCAGAGCCCTCGAGTGAGGGGGGGCGCGCACTCAGAGGGTCTGAGTGAGGGGATGCCGGCCTCGAGCTCGCCCTGGACCACACTCAGAGGCCGCGAGTGACAGGATCCTGGCAGCCTGGGCCGGGGACTCAGCGCAGACCCTGTCACTCGGGCGGCTTGAGTGTGGGGACCCCGTCACTCAGGCCGTCTGAGTGTCTCTACGGCCGCTTCTGCGGGCGTCAGTCCGTCGGGAGGAGATCGCTGACGAGGTCCTTGTACGTGATGCTGAGCCCGTCGGCAGCTGTGGGGTCGACGCGTCTGAGCAGGCGGAGACAGTCCCTCGCTGCTGCGGAGTCACCGAGCTCTCGCGCAAGCATGAGGCAGAGCGCGGCGTGACCGAGACTCGGTCGGGACTCCAGCACCTTCTGAAAAGTGGCCAATGCCGCGGGCAGGTCTCCCGCCTCCCAGTGACAGTGCGCGAGTGTCTGGAATGTGTCGGCGCTCGCGTGCGGCAGCGAACAAGCGTGAAGAGCGGCTTCGACGGAAGCGGTGTGCTCCTCCATCACGCTGAGCACTCGGGCGAGGGTTGTCCAAGCGTAGGTCCACTTGGGGTCCGCTTCGACCGCCAGCCGGGCCGACGCTAGCGCCTGGTCAGTCCTGCCTGCTCTCATCTGGACCTCGGCCGAGAGGCGGTGAACATCGCCACGGGAGGCGTCCAGCGCAAGGGCGCGCGAGCACTCCTCCAGTGCGCCGAGTTGGTCGCCCAGGGCCTCGAGGGACCTGGCCAGAAACACCCGCGCCTTGGCGTCCAAGGGGTCGAGCTCCAGGGCCTCGGTCAGTGCTTGGCGAGCGGCATCGTGGCGGTCTTCGCGGAGGTGGAGCCAACCCAGGCTTCGTCTGGCCGGGGCGTAGTCGGGGCCGAGCTCGATGGCCGTCGCCAGCGCGTCCTCAGCGCCCTTGGTGCCGGAGTTGTGGCACGCCACCGCGAATTGCCGCCAGCGCTCCGGGGTGGGTGCCAGAGCCACGGCCCGCTCACGGGCGACACGCTCGTTGTCGTGGTCCCAGAGCGCGAAGCAGATGGCTGCCCGCAGATCCCACCAGGCCGCGCTGTTGTGGGCTTCTGGGAGGCGGCGGAAGAGCGCGGCCGCCTCGGGGATCCGATCCGCGTCGAGCAGTTGCGAGATCATGGCAGCGCCAGCGGCGCTCGTCTGTGCTCCCTGGTCGTCCTCCAGGGCTGCGAGTTGCTCGAGCACGTGTCTGACGGGGATGGCGAAATTGAGGTTGCCCGAGCTGTTCCCCATGCCTCCCTGGGCTACGCCGATGACGCGCCCGTCGATATCGAGCACGGGACCACCGCTGGAACCGCTCGCGATGCCCGCAGAGGTCTGCAGGACGGTGACACCCACGATGCCGTCCCGGTGTGCGCTCACGATTCCCTCGAGCAGGGTGTTGGTCAGACCGACTGGATGTCCGATGGCGAGCACGGTCGACCCGACGGCTGCCAGCTCAGGCCCGGCCAGCGTGGCCGTGGGAAGGTCTCGTCCGTCCACGCGCAGGATGGCCAGGTCCGCCGCTGGGTCCGAAGCGGCGATGACCGGCACGGTGAACTGGGCGTTCGATGCGAGCTGAACTCGTAGCTCGACCGCCCCCTCGACCACGTGCCAATTGGTCACGATGAGACCGCTGGAATCGACGATGAAGCCACTGCCGAAGGCTTCCGTTTCATCGGCGCGGAGCGAGATGACCCGCACGACCGCGGGAGCCACCCGCGCAAAGATCTCAGTCGCGTCCATGGTCCCGAGTCTAATCGGCAGGTGCTGGGCCGAACGGGTAGGACGGGCCCTTGGCCACTCCAGCGCAGCGACACCACGATGGAGGGTCGGTCCGTCAGTGTGGTCCACTTCTCCCAGTCCCGCAGGAGCCCCTTGGAACGCTTTGCCCTCCACAGCTGGGAGTGGGCCGTGCTGGCCGGGGCGGGCATGGGGCTCTGGCTCCAGCGGCGCTGGTGGCCGCGCACCCGGGAGCGGTGGCTCGCGCCGGTGCCTGAGCGTGTGCGCGAGGCTTGGAACCACCCAGCAGCACTCCGCGTGCTCGACGCCCTGCTGGTCGTGCTGCTCCTGGCCCTGGTCGGGGCGCCGCTCTGGACCGCATGGGAGTCGCTGAACGCCCTGCGGGACCCCGCCGGACCCGACGCCAGCAACTACCTGGGCACGGCCCTGGCTTTCGAGACCGACCGCTGGGAGCTCGCATTCGAGGACCGGTACCCCGGCTATCCATGGCTGGTCTCGGTGTTCGCCTCGGACCCTCTGACCGTCGGCCGGGTCGGCACCGAGCTGTCCATGGTCGCCACGGTGTTGGCCGTGGTGCCGCTCTACGGCCTCGGTGTGCTGATGGCCGGACGTGCCGCCGGCTTCGTGGGCGCGTGGCTGGGGTGTCGCCAGATCATCGCCGCCGACATCGGGCAGAGCTTCACCGCCTACCCGCTGATGGCGCTCCAAGCCCTGACCCTGCTCTGGCTGGCGCTGCTGTTCACCCGGCGAGGCCAGCTGTCGATGGCCATCAGCGCGGGCCTGGTCGGCGCGTTCGCAGTGGCCACGGACCCCAAGCAGATCCCACTGGTGCTCGCTCTGTTGGGCATCTGCAGCCTCTTCGCCCTGTTCCGCGGGCCCGGGGACTGGGGCGTGCGGATCCGCCGCGTCGGCGTGCTGCTCGCCCCGCTGCCGGTGGTCAACCACCTGGTCGGCGAGCTGCCAAGCCGCCTGATGTCCCTGGAGGGCATCCTGTACCGGACTCCGATCCATCGGGTCGGAGACGGCATCCGGGCCCACATCCAAGACGGCTTCACCCTGGGCTCGCCGGATGCCTGGCGGCAGCTCGTGCCGTCGTACCTGCGCGTCTTCACCGAGCTCGCGCCCCTCGAGGGCGCCCTGCTGCAGTCCCGCTTCCTCCACGGCATCCCGCTGTTGTGGCCCGACACCAGCTATCTCTGGGGCGCAGCGGTCCTGTTGCTGCCGCTGGCGCTGGCCTGGCGCTGGCGCCGCGTCCCGGGCGGATGGACCGGCGTGCTCCTGGTGACGGTGTTCTGGGCATCGGTCGGCTCGACCGTGCGGGTGCACTATGCCAACCGCTACCTGGTGCCCCACGCCCTGGCCGTGCCTGGCGCAACCGCCGCCGTGGCGCAGATCGCTCTGGGGGGGCCGGCCGTGCTGGTCGCAGGCCTGGCGTCGGTGGTCTGGCGGGGCAGTCCCTTCACGGAGTTCAGCGCGGACTACGCGGCTGGCGCCACAAAGGGCGCGGACCCTTGGGTCTCGTCGGGCGGGGGCAAGCAGATGCGCACGCTGGCGTGGGCGGTGGCCCGACTGCCGCCCAAGATGGTCCTGTTCGACTTCACGATGGTCGACCCGCCCATCTACCTGGCCGCCGGCTTTGAGTACCAGCGTTGCGCCCTGGGGGTGGGGGACTGCCTGCGGGCCATTCCTTCCCAGCGCGGTCCCTTCGGCGTGATCGTCCGGGCCGACGAGGAACTGAGCGCCCGGCTGCCCGACGGCACGGGCGAGGCCTTCGGGCCGCCCCCGCCGCCACGGATCGGCGCCTGCTGGGTGCTCCGGCGCAAGCTGGGACCGCGGACCGGGCTCTACGTGTGGCGGTGCGACGAGGGCCCGACCGCCAAGCCGGTGATCACTGTGGCCCCGAGTCGACCCAAGGCCCGCCAGGCCGTGATCGGCGAGTGAGCAGGCCCAGGAGCAGGCACAGCAGTGCGAGCCCACCGGCCGACCCGCGGTTGCTGCTTGCGCAGCCCAGGTAGGGGCCCAGGACCTTGACCTTGACGGTGTCCACCGCCGAGCGCTTGCCGTCGGTCACCATGAGCATGAGCTCGTAGTTGCCCTTGAGATCCGGCGCGAAGCTCGTCGACAGAGCCCCGGCATCGGCCAGGTCGGCATCGGTGACGGCCGAACCACGGGGGACCGCCATGAAGCGCCACCGCGCGCTCAGGCTGTGCCCGTCGGGGTCACTGCTCTGAGAACCGTCCAGCGCCACCGCTGCCCCAGTCACCCCCCGATCCGGGCCCAGAGCCACGGCCACGGGCGCGCCGTCACTGGACAGGGCCCCGTCGACGGCATCGTTGGCGCTCACCGTGGTCTCGTCGGTGTCGCTCTCGGTGCCGTCCGAGACGGTGAGCACCAGCGTGTAGTCCCCGGCCACGTCCGGGAACAGCAGGGCCAATTCCCCATCCCCGCCGCTCAGGTCGGCGGTGGTGACCGCCGAGCCTTCGGGCACGCCTGTCACCGACCAGGCAAAGGTCAAGGGGTCGCCGTTGGGGTCCCACGAAGCGCGTCCGTCGAGCAGAGCAGGCTCGGAGACGACGGCGCCGGTCCCCGGCCCGGCCCGCGCGATCGGCACCCGGTTGCCGTTCTCGATCTGGTCGAGATCCAGAGCGATGTTCAGCCCAAAGGGCCGGATCAGGTAGTCGTAGACCAGGATCATCACGTCGTCCTGGACGGCGATGAACGGCCGCATCGCCCCGATGTCGGCCACCTCGTAGAAGGTGAGCTGGTGGTGCTCGACGATGTTGAAGCGTTCGTCCAGCACCAGCAGGTACACATTGCCCAGGTCTTCGGACCAGCCCAGGTCCTGCTCCCGCGCCATGTGGGCCAGGAAGTACAGGTCTCCGATCCGCAGCACGCTCTGGGGCCAGTAGACCTCCCAGTTGTCTTCCAGGACCTCGAGCTCGACCCGCTCGAGGGGCTGGGCCACGCCCAGGGTGAAGCGGTCGATGGTCAGGGTGTTGTCGGCGAACTCGGCCCCGAAGCGCAACACCGAGTCGCTGGCCTCTTCGTAGATGAGCGCGTTGCCGGGGATGGGCGGGACCGGGTTCACCTCGAAGGGCGGGTCTTCGATGGACACGCCGCCGTCGAGCGTCACGAACGGCGACCAGCTCTCGATGTGGGGGTGGAAGACCGTGCCGCGGAGGGGCTCGGAGCACAGCACCGGGGCGTCGTTGTAGCGGTAGTCGGTGTCGCGCTCGGCGATGACGCCGTGGTCCACGACCTCGAAGTCGGCGTCGTAGTGGAAGTAGTAGCCAGAGTCGTCCTTTTCCTCGACGTTGCCGGAGCAGACATGCAGGTAGGTGCCGTCGGGACAGGCGGCCATCGCGTGGTCGATGCAGGGGTAGATCTCGTCGGTCAGTCCCCGCAGGTGGGGGCCCGACGACAGGTCCGCCTGGACCTCGAACAGGTTGTAGTCGTGGTCGCCGGCGGACAAGAGCCACCAGGTGCCGTCGCCCTGGGGGAAGGCCTTGCCCCAGCCTCCGCCCGTCTGGAGGTCGACCGGATCGCCGACCCGGATGACGACGCTCGGTTCACCGTCGGCGGCCAGGGCCAGGCCCAGCGAGCCGGCGGTGAGGAGGACGGTCAGCATGTCCGGCAGACGATAGCCCCTCTGGACCCCGGGTGGGGTGGCCGGCTACCGTGGCGAACCCCGTGGAGCCTCCTTGGTCCTGACCGTGCTGAGCGTGTCGCTGTCGTGCTACCAGCCCCTCGACACCACCGGCGACACGGGCGGCGCCCAGCCGACCCTGGCCCTGAAGGGGCCATGCGGCCGGTACGCGTGGCTGGCGCTCGAGGACATCGCCCTTCGGCTCACGTCGGACGAGCCCTGTTCCCAGTGCGGCGTCATGGTGGCCCTGGCTCCGGACGAGAGCGGCTACCGCTCCGAGCTGACGCGAGACGACGGCGTGATCACGACGTCCTGGGTGTGCAGCGACGGCGAGGTGGCCGTGCGCCAGGTCACCTTTGGCGACGACCCGACCGACGTGGACCAGTACGACCCCCCAGCGGTGCGCTGGATCGACGGGACGCCCGTGGGCGGGGGCTGGACCACGACCTCCCAGGTGACCCAGGTCCGCGGTGGCGAGCTCCAGGACGTCTTCGACCGCACCGACACCTATGTGGTGGAAGCCGAGGAGACCCTGGACCTCCCGCCGGGCTTGTTCGACACGGTCCGGCTGCGCGAGCAGACCAGCGGAGACCAGCGGTGGGTCTCGGAAGGCTTCGGCTTGATCCAGGCCGTCGACGAAGACGGCTCGGCCCGACTGACCGGCCTGAGCTGGCCCGGTGAGGACACCGGTGGATGAAGCTGTCGGCAGCACCCGCCGCTCTATGATGCCGGCCACGACGTGGAGGATGGCTGTGGCGTGGGGCCTGATCTGGTTGCTCGGCTCGCCGGTTCACGCCCAGGACGCCCCTGCCGAACCGCCTGGCCAGGCCCCTGCCGAGGCGGCGGAGAAGCCGCTGCAGCGCGTGCTGATTCCCCACGCCGAGCTCCGTGGAGAGCTGGTGGGCGACGGCCTGCAGGGTCTGCCCGCGGGCCAGGCCGCCCTGGGCTTCGGGGTCAGTCGCGGTCGGGTCGGGGCCGAGCTGCGCCCCATGCCCGGCGTGCGTTCCCTGGTGGTGCTGGATGTGCGGCAGAACGACGCCGCGTCGACCGTGCCCGTCGGCGAGACCGGCGAGAGCGTGCGGGTGGATGCCTATGCCGGCGACTGGGAGGCCCACCTGCCCTTTGCCTACGTCGAGGCCCGGGGGGAGACCGGGCCCCTGACCCACCGGCTCACCGCGGGCGTCCAGCGCACGCTCTTCGGCGTGCGGGATGCCTATGACCTGGACGACGCCTTCTACGTGCCCCACCCGAGCGCCTTCAAGGACCTGGGGCGCCGGTCCGGGCTCATCCCTTCCTTTGACCTGGGGGTGCTCTACAGCGCGGACTTCCAGGACCTCGGCGGGCTGGATCTGGCGGTCAGCAATGGGAGCGGCTGGCGCAGCGTCGAGGACAACTTCGCCAAGCACCTGACGGCGCGACTGCGCATCACGCCGGTGCCCCAGCTCGAGGTGCGGGCGACGGGCCTGGCTGGCTGGGAGGGCGCCACCAACGAGACCGTGTTGCTGGCCTGGCAGGCGAGCGCACAGCTCCGCGTCGGACCCGCTCGCCTGGTCGTCGAGGGTCTCGGAGGCAAGCGCTACGCCCCCACAGCCCGCACCGGCATGCTCGGCGTGGCCGGGGCGCTCGGGGTCGACCTGGCCTTGCCCCCCGCAAGCCTGGAGCGGCTCTCCCCGGTCGTGAGTCTGCAGCGCTACGATCCGACGACCGGCGCGGCAGCAGGCGACGCCTGGACGCTCCTCGCGGTGGGTGCGCCCCTGTACTGGAAGGCCCGGAACGACCTGCCCTTCTGGACGGGGCTGGCCTGGGAGCTCGCCGTCACCGAAGACCCGGAGCGTCCGGTGAACCACACCGCCGCACTCCAGGTGGGCTGGCGGATCTGACCGGGCCTGCGGGTAGGATGCCCCGTGCACGCCGTCCTCCTCCTGGCTGCCCTCCTGTCCTGTAGCTTCGGCTACGACGACGAGCGTGACCTGGTCATTCCGGACACGACCCAGAGCGAGACGGACGCCGACGTGGACGCCGACAGCGACACGGACACGGACACACCGGTCAACGACGGCATCGAGGGCAACGACCCGGGGGACTGCTCCGATGGCGCGGACAACGACAACGACGGCCTGTTCGACTGCTACGACCCCGACTGCAACAACTCCCCGGACTGCAACGAGGACACGGACACCGACAGCGAGACCCAGGAGAGCGGCACCACCGAGCCCGTGGAGTACGAGGGCGACGAGCCCGGCGAGTGCAGCGACGGCGCGGACAACGACCGGGACGGGGCCTTCGACTGTGACGACCCGGGCTGCTACGGCTCACCGGACTGTGCCGAGACCGACGCCGACACGGACGTGGACGCCGACACCGACGCCGACGCCGACGCGGATGCCGACGTCGATGCAGACGCGGATGCCGACGTGGACTCGGACACGGACTCCGACGTGGACCCCTACTGCAACGACAGCTGCGTCTACGCCAACGACCGCGTCTGCGACGACGGCGGCACCGGCTCGAACCCCGGCATCTACTGCGACTTCGGCACCGACTGCACGGACTGCGGCAAGCGCGACCCCTGCCAGGACAACTGCACGCCGTGGAACACGTCGGCCTACGCCGGAGACGGGTCCTGCGACGACGGCGGAGACGGCTCCGACTACAGCACCTGCGACGTGGGCACGGACTGCACGGACTGCGGCTCCAGGTAGCGGCGCTCAGCGGGTCGTCAGCACGTGCTCGTCCAGCACGAACGCGGTCAACGTGCCGGTCATCACCACGCTCTCCCCGACCCGCGCCTCGACGTCGAGCACGTGCTTGCGGCCCTTTTCCAGCGTGCGCGTGGCCGACGCGATGATGGTGTCTCCGACCCGGACCGGGGCGGAGAAGCGGGTGTCCGCAGAGCCCAGCACGACGTTGGGGTGGTTGACCGCCAGCATCGCCGCGTGATCCGCCAGCCCGAACACGAAGCCGCCGTGCACGAGGCCCTGGGCGTCGGCGCCCATCTCGGCGGTCGTGGTGAGGCGCACCGTCGCGGCGCCGGGGGCCAGGTGGACGGGCTCGCCGCACAGGCGGTGGCTGATGCCGAGGTGGGTCTGAGGGGTCATCGCGGGCTCCTGAGGGCTGCTATCGTCGGGCCGCTGTGGCGCACGTCTCCTTCACCAACCACCTGCTGCGCTTCTTCCCGAAGCTGGGCCCCCAAGAGGTCCCTGGCGGGACGGTCGACGCCGTGATGGAGGCCCTGGAGCAGCGCTATCCGGGCCTGCGCGGCTACCTGTGCGACGACACGGGGGCCCTGCGCAAGCACGTCAACGTCTTCCTGGACGAAGAGCAGATCCGGGATCGCCGCACCCTGTCCGATGCGGTCGGCCCGGCGTCCCGTCTCTTCGTGGTCCAGGCACTCTCCGGAGGCTGATCCGTGAACACCCTCATCGTGGCCACCCGCAAGGCGTTGCTGCTCTATCGCCGCACCGACCTGGGCTGGACCCTGGAGCGGGAGTGTTTCCCCGGCGTGCCCTGCTCCTACGCCTACTGCGACCCACGCAACCAGACCCTGTGGGCAGCGCTGGACCATGGGCACTGGGGCCAGAAGCTCCACCGGAGCCGGGACCGCGGCGCCACCTGGGAGGAGATCCCGGCGCCGAAGTACCCCGACGGTGCCCAGGTCCTGGTCGAGGGCGGAGACAACAAGCCCGCGACGCTGGAGTACATCTGGGTGATGGCACCGGGCGGCGCCGACGAGCCCGAGCGGCTCTACATGGGCACCAACCCGGGCGGACTCTTCGCGAGCGACGATGGCGGCGACACCTGGTCACTGGTGTTGGGGCTGTGGGACCACGAGAGCCGCGACAAGTGGTTCGGTGGGGGACGCGACACCCCGGGCATCCACTCGATCCTGGTGGACCCGCGGGACAGCGCACGGATCCAGATCGGCATCTCCTGTGGCGGGGTCTTCGAGTCGCGAGACCACGGCGCCACCTGGCGGGCCCAGAACGCTGGGGTGAGGTGTGACTTCCTGCCCGACCCCACGGCCACGGTCGGCCACGACCCGCACTTCGTCGCGGCGTCCAGAGCGGACCCCGACGCGCTCTGGCAGCAGAACCACTGCGGGATCTTTCGCAGTCGGGACGGCGGAGAGACCTGGGAGGACTGCGCCCCGCCGGGCAGCGTGCCGTACTTCGGCTTCCCGGTGGCGGTCTCGGACACCGACGCGAACATCGCCTGGGTGGTGCCCGCGGTCTCTGATGAACAGCGCATGGCTGTCGGGGGTCGCTTGCGGGTCTGCCGGACCGTGGACGGCGGCCGCACCTGGCGGGACCAGCGCGAGGGCCTGCCCCAGGCCCGCTGCTACGACCTGGTCTTCCGCCACGCCCTGGACCTGGCTGGCGACGTCCTGGCGATGGGCAGCACCTCTGGCAACCTGTGGGTCAGCCACGACGGCGGCGAGCACTGGCAGGCCCTGGAGCACCACCTGGCGCCGATCTACAGCGTCCGGTTCGCACCGTGACTCAGCGCTTGGCCGCCTCCTCGAACTGCAGGATGTTGTTCGGCAGGCTGCGGCCGCTCAGGTAGTCCATGACCGAGCTCGGCACCGCACCCCCGGGGTCGCTGAAGGTGCGGTAGGTGATCTCGACCTTGCCGTCTGGCAGGGGGCGGATCTCCCAGGAACCGTGGGTCGCGGCCAACCGGATGGCGTCCGGGTAGCGGGTCAGGATGCCGTCGATCACGCTGGCGTACGGGGCCGTGTCCTCGATGCTGTTCCAGGTGCGCCTGTGGTGGCCAGGGGTGCCCCCCATGTCCAGGCTGACCCTGGCGTAGTTCACCCAGTAGCGCTCGGACACCGGCACGAACCTGGGGCTCTTGCTGACCTGGTAGTAGTCCGTGCGGTCCCCCGTGCGGGCGAGCACCCGGGTCTCGTGGAGCATGTCGCTGACCTGGTCGTGGTTGCCCACGTCGCAGATCAGGGTCCACAGGACACCGGCGTCGACGCTGGCGATCCGCACGCCCTTCCAGGCGCTCAGCTCGGAGCCCGGCATCGGCTTGGTGTAGATCGTCACGCCGTCCTTGTTGCCGTCGTGGTTCCAGCCGGCGTCGTCGTGGAGCACGGCCTGGATCTTCGCGGCGCCGGGGGCAGCGACAGCCGGGCCGAGCAGGATCCAGGTCAAGGCGGTCAGGGTCACGGGGCCTCCCAAGCGACGGCCAAGATAGGATTCCGGGGAGGTTCACGCCATGTCCGACCGCAACACCGGCCTGTTTGCCAAGGGGCACGTGCCGGTCGAGGCCGTCGCCGAGCTGCTCGCCCGGGCGCCGGGGGGGGCCGCGGACCAGCTGGTCGGGGACGAGGCCCCGCGGGTCGGCCACGGGGACCACAATGGCCAGCCCTTCACCCACGTCGCCCTGCGGCTGTTCGAAGTGGGCGGCCTGCTGCTGATGGACCAGGCCGCCGCGCCGGACTCCAGGGAGCTCGAGGTCCACCTGGGGGCCGGCCTGTCCCGCCTGGCGACCCACGCGGTGTACCTGTTCTACGACGAGGAACGGGGTGCCGGCGGCCACGCGCGCTTCCAGGATGGACGCCTGGTCAGCCGGGTGGCCTTTGATGGGCGTGGCTTCACCGAGGTGGTGCGGGATCTGGACGGCGAGCGCGTGGTCGACGACCTGGACCCGTCCGACTGGCTCTGGCCACTGATCGGCGAAGCGGTAGAAGACGGCGCTCGGCCGGTGCTGGGTCCCGGGATCCGGACCGACGACGACCTGGAGGCGGTCATCCGAGCGGCGGGATCCGAGCCGATCGTGCAGGCACCGCCCCCGGTCACCCAGCCCCAGGCGTCGCCCCAGATGCGCCCCCAGGACCCGGTCAGCCAGCGGGTCGTGCGTGGACTCCTGCGTCGGCTCAAGGGCGGATGAGTCCCCGGTGAGCGACAAGGTTCGGGTCGACAAGTGGCTGTGGGCGGCCCGGTGCTTCAAGCACCGCAACGACGCCACCACCGCCTGCAAGGGCGGCCACGTCGAGGTGAACGGCCAGGTGAGCAAGCCCGCTCGCAAGGTCGGCCCGGGCGACCGGGTCCAGGCCCTGACGCCGGGGGGGCTGCGGGTGCTCGAGATCGTGGCCGTGGCCGAGCGCCGAGGTCCGGCGGCGGTCGCCCAGACCCTGTACACCGACCACAGTCCGCCGCCGCCCGAGAGGCGCTGGGAGCGGATCGAGCGCACCGGAGCCCGACCGACGAAGCGAGACAGGCGGCGGCTCCAGGCCGAATTCGGGCGCCGTGGTTGGACCCCGGAGTCGGGCGATTAGATCGGGACCGTGACCGACCCGCTCCCCGCCCGCCTGGTGCTCTACGACGGCGAGTGCGGTGTGTGCAGCGAGGCGGTGCAGTTCCTGTTGCGGGTGGACCCCGACCCGCGGCTTCACTTCGCACCGCTCCAGGGCGACACCGCGTCGGCGCTCCGGGTTCGCTATCCCCAGATCCCGCCTGGACTGGAGACCATGGTCTACCTGCAGGGCCAGCAGGTGTTCCTGAGGAGCCGGGCTGCCCTGGCCCTGGCAGCCGCTCTGCCCTGGCCCTACCGTCTGGCGTCGTGGCTGCGGGTGCTGCCTGCGGTGCTCACCGACCCCTTCTACCGGCTCGTGGCGGCTCTTCGGTTTCGGCTGGGGGGGCGGGTCACGTCCTGCCGGCTCGCGACCGCCGACGAAGCCAGTCGCTTCCTGCCCTGACCCCCGCCCTGTTGGACTGGCTGCTGGTGGGGGCTCTGCACGCCGAGGTCCTGCCGCTGATCTGGCGCCTGGATCGGCCCCGGGTGGTCGACCGCAATCTCGTGACCGGACTGCTGGCCGGCCGGCGGGTCGGCGTGCTCCGCTGCGGGGTGGGCCCCGAGCGTGCCGAGCGTCGCACGGCCCGCGTCCTGGCGGATCACGACGCGGCCCGTGTGTTGAGCCTGGGCACCTGTGGCGCCCTGATCGATGACCTGGTCATCGGGGACATCGTGTGCGCGGATCGGCTGTTCGAGAACACCGAGCCCCTGGCAGCGCCCGTGCCCCTGGGGACCGCTCGGCGTCTGGCAGCCACGACGGTCTCCGCCATCGTCGACTCCCCGGCTGCCCGGGAGCGGCTCGCCCAGGCCGGGGCCGGGATCTGCGAGATGGAAGCCGCCGCGGTCTCGCGGGCCGCCGGCACCAGGCCTGTCACGGTGCTCAAGGTGGTGTCCGACCGCGCCGGAGCCGGCACCGACCCGGCCTTCTCCGGACCTCGGCCCGTCGCCATGGCCCGCATGAACCTGCGTGCACTGCGTCTGTCCCGGGACCGGCTGACCCCGGCGGTCATCGCCCTGCTCCGGGACCCGACCTACTAGACTAGTCCCCTGTCTCACAAGTTCGTGAGGTGATCGCGCAGCCATCGCCGTGGCTGGTGGTCTGCTCGAGCGGCCGGTGTGGCCGAGTCACATCAATGCGAGAGCGGGCCGCCAAGCGCGGCGAGGGCAAGTGAGCGCCCACGAACTTGTGAGACAGGGGACTTGCCCGGGTTCGGCCGGGCTCTCCGCGCCTTCGGCACGGCCGGCGAGATGCTGAGGCCGACATCTCCAAACTCGCCGACCCTCTGTTGCAGGTGGACTGGACTCGGCAGGACGGTCAGGTGGCCGCAGGTCATCGGGTCACTCGCAGGAGCCGCCGTTGTCGACGGTCAGCGAACCGCCGATGGTCACCTCGGCAAACATGGCGATGACATCATCGTCGCACAGGAGCGGGTTGTCCGTGATGGTCACGTCGCGCCCGACGAACCCCAGACTGACCAGGTCGCTTAGGTCGACCAGGGCAGCGTTGTTCATGAGGGTCAGGTTGCGCTCGACCAGCCTCAGGTTGGCGAGCCCGGCCAGGTCGATAAGCGCATTGTTGTTGGTGATGTCCAGATCCTCGGTGAGGTCGAGGATGCCGAGCAGTCCATCCACATGGACAAGGGCGTCGTTGTCATCGATGATGAGTCCACGGCCGATTCTTGTGAGTGAGGACAGACCATCGAGATTCGGGAGGGCGCTATTGCCGATGATCCAGAGGAGGCCGTAGCAGGTCTCTACGTTCGCGAGTCCGTCGACGTTGGGCAGCGCCTGATTCTGCACGACATCGAGAGCGGTGACCTGGGTGAGACCGAGCAGGCCGTCGAGGTTGAGGAGCGAGTCGTTGTCCCAGATGCTGATCGCGCTCCCGACGGAGACCAAGCCGGATAGCCCGTCCAGGTCTTGGAGGGCGGGATTGTCCTTGACAACGAGCCAGTCCGGGAGAGTCGATATACCTTCGAGTCCGTCAAGGCTCACCAAGTCCGCGTTGTCGGTGATGCTGATGGCGCCGATGCGGATGTCGGACAACGAATCCAAGCCCTTCAGATCCACGAGCAAGCTGTTGCCTCTGATGTGGAGCCCTCCAACCTGCACCAAGCCGGTCAGACCGGACAAGTCTGTGAAGCTGTTGTTTTCCCAAATCTCCAAGCCGCTACCGACAACTTCCAAGCCTTCCAACCCGGCGAGGTTCTCGAGAGCAAAACTGTCTCCAATGTTAAGATCTCCTCCAACCTCCCCTAGGCACCTCAACGGCGTCAGACTCTCGAGCCAGTCGTATCCTCCGATGGACAGACCCTGGGTGATCTCCGAACAGCCTCGAATGACCTCGAAGTCCGACTCCTCGACGACAGCGTAGTGATCATCGCAGACCAGAGGCTCGTCGCAAAGGTTCGGGTCATAGGCGGAGTCTGCATTGCTGTCGGTCGTTGCGCTACTGTCGGTCATCGAGTCGCTATCGGAGCCGCCAGATACAAGGGAGTCGGCGGAGTCTGGGTCCAACCTGTCGCTGCAGGCCATCACCGTCAGCCCTAGACTGGTCCAGGTGACCGCCCACAGACACCAGCGCTCACGCTGCCGTGGCTGGCACGACGGCTCGTAGGCACGCCCCCCGTCAGGCCTCTGGCGCATCAGCTTCGGCACAAGCTCGCCCCGTTCGGCCGGCCGGACCCGCAGTTGTCCGCGCGGAATCTGGGCCAGGTCACGTCGCCGTATCCGTCGATGTCGATCGACAGCGGGACCGCCAGCGAGATGCTGAGGCCGACATCCCCAATCTCGCCAATGCTCTGTTTCAGGTGGACTGGGCTCGGCAGGATTGTCAAATGGCCGCGCTCGGACAACAAGTAGGTGGTTCCTTGGTGCACCACCGGGCATGCACTGTGCGGGCTGCCATGACCCCAGTGGATCCGCCCGAGCGCATCCGGCGGATTGTCCTGTTCAAACACGTAGAGGTTCTTGTCGGTGGCCACCAAGACCGCGGCGCCGCGCGAGGTCTCCACCAGGGTCGGGCTGTGGTGAACGAGCTCGTCGTCGAGCCGGTCGTAGCCCGCCATGTGACAGGCGAGAATGGGAAGGTTCGAGGCCGCGCCTGCGGGCGGGCCCAGCCGCCAGAGTCTGGCGTGCTTGGGAAAGAGCGTTGGAGGAGAGAATCGCAGGCAACTTGACGCGTCCTCGTCTGGCTCGTTGAAGAGCACGAATCCGACCTTTTCGGACTGTAGCGTTGGGGCCTGGTAGTTCTTGGCGCCGTGAAAGAAATCTGAGCCATCGTCCACGACGAACTCGCAGACTTGCTGCATCGAGGCGGCATCGAGTCTGTAGGCCTGGTAGGTGTTTCGATGACTCTCGGCGCCTGGGAGAGAGGGGTCGTCGTTCTCGTAGTTGTTGCCGGTGAACTGGGCCCACACCGATCGGCTGTCGCTGGTCGTGGGTACCTCTCCAGCGACCGAGGCGCGGAAGTCGCTGTCTGGGTACTTCCGGCAATTCGGGACGTTGCCAGGATCGAATTGAAGGCCCGGCGTGGGCCGGACCAGAAAGCCGCGCGCGTCGAATCCAGACTTCACTGCCGAGCATCCGAACCGATTCTCGAAGTACAGATTGGTGTAGTCGTTGTGGTAGGCACTGTCTACGAGCACCACGGTGTTGCCAATGTCGGTGTCAGCTGTGACAAAGGCGTAGGCCTGCTGGTTCGTACCGCCAATGAAGATGTCGCCGTTGGGAGCAGCGGTGAGTCCCCCACCCACCCAGGTCCGGAAGCCGTCCTCGTAGTCGATCTGGTCCACCACAACGAGCTCATTCCCCTGGCGCTCCATCAACATCACTGCGCCACACGTGAGGCTCTGCCCCAGTTCGTTCTCGCTCCTCACCTCGTTGCACGGCGCTCCTGGGCCGTTCAGAGTGCCGATGAGGTAGCCATTCGGGGTCAGGACCCCCGAGGTGTCCGCTCCTGCGAGACACCGTCTGTCCAGGATGTCGAACCCGTCGTGCCGAGCCACGGTCGAGAAGTCCAGCGCGCTCAGCAACGTGACGTAGCTCTTCAGGCCGTTGCCCACTGTCTGCCCCTGATGGGGCCAGTAGATCACGCACTCTTCAGGGTCGAACAGGACAGTGCCTTCCGTGTCCCCACCATCGCAGCTGAGGATCCGGACCTGGGGGTCGGTCGCCGCGGTGGGCAGGTACAGCCCCAACAGACAGCGTTGATACGGCAGGGGATCTGGCAGCACATTCCCACTGCCGTCGACCATCTGAAGGCAGCGAGCCCGCCCCGCGTAGTGGACTCCGAACACCAGCCACGCCCCGACGACCACGGGAGAGGAGGTGATCTGCAGGTCGGCGTCCAGGATGAAGACGTCGGTTTCGGCGGCGCAGCGAGCGTCCTCCAGCCCCACCGGCGGCTCGATCCGGATGAACCGGCCGAGGGGGTTGTCCGATGGCACGGTGACCGTGACAGGCACGATGTCGGCATCTGCGAAGTCATCCGGATGGGGCTGAACCGCGATCAGGTTCACCAGGTCACACTGGAACGGGGTAGACGTCGGCGGGGTCTCCCGGTGGAGTTCGCTGAGCCGCTCCGCGTCTGTGGACGCGATTCGCGGGACCGCGCCCGGGGGCGTGCCCATCGGGCTCGCCTCGCCCCCGACGTAGCCGGGCTCCAGGGAAGGACGGAGCTCGATGACGACATCGTCCTCCCGGTTCCCCGATGACGGCGGCGGAGAGGCCGCCAGCGTCGAGCGAAGCACGTCCCAGCTCGCGGGGCTCCTGACGGACAGCCCGGTCGCCTTGCACCGAGCACAGCCCGGATCCCCACAGACATGCATCCTCGTCCGCGTCGCGTCCCAGTCGCTCGTGGGATGCCGACTCGTTGCCAGACACCGCTCACAGTCCGGCTCCACACACACGTGCATCTTCGGCCTGGAGCTGTCCCAGTTCCGCTCTGGCGGATGACGCCCGGTCGCCAGGCACCGCCCGCACTCCAAGTCATCACATACATGCATCTTCGGCCGCGTCGTGTAGCAGTTCCGCTCCGGCGGATGGAGACCCGTCGCCTTGCAACGCTCGCACCCCACCTCGTCACAGACGTGCATCCTGGGCCGGCCGTCCGCGAACACCATCGTCGACTCTGGATGCCGGCCCGTCGCCAGGCACCGCTCGCACTTCGGGTTCAGGCACGCGTGCCACCTCGGCTTGCCATCGGCGAACACCATCGGGTTCGGGGGCTCCATCGCGGTGGACTTGCACCGGTCACAGCTCGGGTCGTCACACACGTGGGGGCGCTTCCTCTCCGAGTTGTAGCTTCTGCTCACTGGCTCCATCGCGGTGGCCTTGCACCGGGCACAGCCAGCGTCCCCACAGACGTGCTTGCCGGGCCTGCTCGCCCCCTGGTCCCATCGGGACTCCGGGACCGTCGTGGTCGCCTTGCACCGGGCACAGTCCGGGTCCAGGCAGACGTGGGTCTTGTTGGGGGCGCTGGTGTCGTGCCACTGCACCGTCGGCTGTCCCGCGGTGGCCTTGCACCGGGCGCAGCCCGGGTCCAGGCACACGTGCGGCCGCTTCCTCTCGGCGTTCCAGTCCTGGAATCCCTGGGCGCTCCTCGCACCGATGGCCACTCCGGTGGCCTTGCACCGGGCGCAGTCCGCGTCCAGGCACACATGGGGCCGCTCCTTCTCGTCATTCCAGTTCTGGATGCCGTGGGTGGCGGTCGAGCCGGTGGCCTTG
>CAZFLE010000077.1:0-33764 GCA_964519895.1 uncultured Enterobacterales bacterium
CGGTAGCGGTTCAGGGTCAGGGTCGAGAGATGGCTCACCAGTCCACCTCCTGCAGCCAGGGTGGGGGGTTGTCCTTCAGGCGATTCCGGAAGGTCGCGATGCGCTTGCGGATGGCAGCGGCGCTGACGCCCAGGACTTCACCGACTTCTCGGTGGGTCATGCCGTCGACGTAGTGGTAGAGGATGGCCTGCTGTGTGCCCTCGTCGGCGAGCGCCAGCACCTGGTTCAGCAGGTCTCGGGTCGCGGAGGAGGTGAGCATGGTGTCTTCGACTTGGATGGGGGGGGGCTCGTCGTAGAGCTCTTCGGGCTTGCGGCGTCGGGTCCGCATCCGGTTCAGGCAGGTCGTCGTGGTGACCTTGAAGAGGTAGGTCGTGGGGCTGGCTTCGCCCCGAAAGGAGTGTTGGTAGCGATGGACCTTCAGGAAGACCTCCTGCATCGCGTCCTGGGCTTCTGCGTCGTTGCCCAAGAGAGAGCGGCAGCGTCCGAGGACCATGTCTCCGTAGCGCCGATACAGATTCTCGACGTCCAGGCTCATCGACCTCCCTGCCGGGCTTCGGGAGACACGGGTCGCTGGTCCTGCGACCCGTGCCATTTCCCGCGGCATCGGGAGGGTATCCCGGACGGTCTGGTGGACTACTCGTCGCAGTCGTCGACGCTCGGGTCGTTCTCGGAGCCGGACTCGGAGCCCTCGCCCTCGCCCTCGCCCTCGCCGGAGCCGTCGTTGTCGAGCTGGCGGTCGTCGGCGGGCAGGATGGAGAACGCGGCGTCGAGCCACGCGGTGGAGCCGTCTTCGAACACGACCACGATGTCGACCTCGCCCTCGACGGCGGCGTCGTCCACGCTCAGGGACAGGATGACCTCGTCCTCGCGGCTGTCCCAGCCGGAAGCGGCGACGTCGCCGTAGAACTGCACGTCGGCGACGGCGTTCATGTCCATCTGGCCGGTCTCGTCGGTGAGGTAGCCGATGAAGTGGCTGCCGACCTCGACGTGGTCCGGGGCAAAGGCGAGCTGCACGTCTTCGGCCAGCTCGAACTCGCCACCTTCGGCGCAGTCACCGTCGGTGCAGCCGTAGCCGGAGCCCTCGGACTCGTAGTAGATGCAGCCGCTGAAGGCCATGACGATCGCGGGCAGGACGATGAGGGAGTTGAAGCGCATGATTTCCTCGCGGGTTGGGAAGGGTTCTCGTCCGGAGACGTTCGGGGTGGCCAGACATTCAAGTCGTCCGTTCCATCCCGTTCGCCCCTCTTGGACACCACCCCTGCGAGTGCGCGCTACCCAGGCTGCAATTTTTCTCTGCGGGCCGCCGCTTCGGGCCTGATCAGCGCGGCCGGATGCGGACCTCGGTGCCCCGCACGTCGTCGTCGAGGATCACGCCCCGCTGGGCGGCCTTCTTGCCGCCGACCAGCACGAGCTCTGGCTTGGGGCCCAGGTCGCGGCCCACGTACGGGGACCAGCCACACTTGCTCAGCACCTGGTCTTGGCGGAAGCGGTGCAACTCGCCCTCTGTGAAGAGCACCAGATCCGCGTCGCGGCCCTGGGCGATCTCGCCCTTGTTCTCCAGGCCGAAGATCTTGGCCGGTGCTTCGCTCAGCAGCTCCACCATGCGCTCCAGCCCCAGCTTGCCGTGGTGGATGGCACTGAGCATCAGCGGAAAAGTGGTCTCGACCCCGGGAATGCCCGACGGGGCCTCCCAGTAGGGCAGGGCCTTCTCGTCGAGGGTGTGGGGGGCGTGATCGGAGCCGATGGTGTCCACGCGCCCGCGCTTGAGGGCGGTCCACATGGCCTTGCGATCGAGCTCTGGCCGCACGGGCGGGTTGCACTTGGTGCGGTGGCCCATCTGTGCCGTGGTGTCCGTGCTGAGGAAGAGATGGTGGGGACAGGCCTCGATGGTGATCGGCAGGACCCCTCGGGTGGGATCCAGCAGGTGGATCTCCGCGGCGGTGCTCATGTGGCAGATGTGGGTGTGCCGCTTGTGGGCCTTGACCAGTGCGATGAGCCGACGGACGGCGGCCTCGGCGGCGGCATCGGGTCGGACCAGGTGGTGCTGCGGTGCGGGATCGTCGGCGTATTCCCGGCGCTTGGCGGACAGGATCGCCTCGTCCTCGGCGTGCACACCGATCAGCCCCGTGGTCTCTGTGTAGATCCGCTCGAGCTGCTCGGGCGCGACCAGGAGCGGACCGGTGGAGCCCCCCAGGAAGATCTTGATGCCGCAGGCGCCGGCGGCCATCAACGCGTTCAGTTCGTCGATGTTGTCGCCGGTGGCGCCGGCCCACAGGCCATAGTTGCAGCGCGACTCGGCGGCGGCCAGCTTGCGCTTGGTGGCCAGCCCCGCGAGATCCACCGTCAGTGGATCCGTGTTGGGCATGTCGAGCACGGTGGTGACGCCGCTGGACACCGCCGCTCGGCTGCCCGTCTCCCAGGTCTCCTTGTGGGGGTGCCCCGGAGAGCGAAAGTGCACGTGGGTGTCGATGATGCCCGGCATGACGAACTTGCCGATGGCACTCATCTTTTCTTTGGCGCGGCCCATGGGGCGCGTTCCCACGTAGGAGATGCGTCCGCCTTCAATGCCGATGTCGGCGACGAGCCGCCCCCGGCTGGAGACGATGGTGGCATCCTCGATGAGCAGGTCGTAGGCCATGACAGCTGAATCCCCGGGACCAGAACCCCTAATCGAGGGCGCCCGAGCGCGGTAGCATGAGACGCCCGACCGAGCCCAGATGAACGACGTCACCTTTCCGACCCGGCAGTTTCTCCGCCTGGTCCCGACCGCTCGCCGGCTGGCCACCGAAGACCTCTCGGTGCTGCTTTCCTACTTGATCCCAGCCCAGGTTCCACCGGGTGCTGTGCTGTTCGTCAACGGGGAAGAACCCGACGCGGCGTACCTGATTGTCACCGGTGAGGTTCGTGTGGTCCGGGATCTCCCAGGCGGTGAGACCGTCACCCTGGCCCGACTCGGGCGCGGAGATGTGGTGGGGGACATGGGCTTGATCGACGGCACGCCCCGCACGGCGACGGCCCAGGTGGCGACCGAGCTCTCCGCCCTGCGCCTGGACGTCTCGGCGTACCGGCGGCTCAAGGCCGATGCACACCCTGCTGCGGACTGGCTGCTCCAGGAGATCGACCGCCGGCTCGCGCTGCGGATCCGGACCATGTTCGATCGCATCAGCCGCGTGCGAGAAGAGCCCGGGCTGGCAGCCGCCGTGCCCGAGATCGTGGACTCGGAGCGGCCCTGGTATGCCAGGGTCTGGCCGCTGGGGGCACGCTGATGCAGGCCGAGCTGTCCGATCCTCTCCTAGAGGAGAGCCTGAGCGGCCACCCGCTCCTGGGCCGAATGCCGCCGGACCAGCGAGAGCTGCTGCTGGAACGGAGTCGCATCCGGGAGCTCGGCCCCGCCGAGGCGATCTGCCGCGAAGGGTTCACGCCGACCGCCTGGTTCGTGCTCCTGGAGGGGCAGGCCCGGATCACCCGGACCCGGCCCGATGGGGCCCAGGAGGTGCTCGCGCTGCTCCTGCCCGGTGCGCTGTTCGGGGCCGTGGGTCTGTTGTGCGGTGAGCGGCGGTCGGCGACCGCTGCGGCCCTGGAGACCGCCCGGGTGCTGGAGATCCCGGCCGAGCTGCTCCACGCCGAGTCCGACGATCTCTCCCCCAGGCTCGCGCTCGAGCTCCGAGAGATCCTCGCGCTCTCGCTCACCGCCCAGCTGCGCACGATGAACCGCCGGCTGGTCCGCTTGGGGCGCAAGCTGCTCGGCGAGTCGCCCTCCGAAGAACGCGAGCCCGAACCTCTGAGCGGCTGGCAGCTCCCGCCGCGCTGACCGGCCGGTCCGGACACGATAGGGGCGCCCATCCCCGGAGCGGAGGCGAGGTGGGAGCGTCCGGGACGATCGGAACGGCCATCCACTGGGAGGGCGAGGCGGGTGAGCCCATCCTGCTGGTGGCTGGTCCGCCGACCTCGGCCCGGCTGTTCAGGGGGGTGCAGGCCCGGCTGAGCCCCCGGCGGACGGGCGCGATCGAGCTGGTCGCTGGACCCGCCGTGACCCGTGTGGAAGAGCTCGTAGACCGCCTGGCCGCCGCCTGCATGGCTCATGGCGCCGAGGTCCTGGTCGCCCACGGACTGGCTGTTCCTCTCGCACTCCACCTGCCGCGGGCGGCTGTTGCGCGGGTCGTGCTCTCCAACGGACCCGTCGACGCCCTGCACCCGGTGCTGCGGGGTCTGGCCGCCCTGCCGCCCGCTCTGTGGACCCGCCTGCTCCTACGACCCGGACTCTCCGGTCGCTGGCTCGCCAGCAGCGCCGCGCTCCGCAGAGCGGTGGTCAACCCCTATGTGATGGGCCGCGACACGGTGGACGCCTTGCTGGAAGCGCTCGTCGACGACCCGATCCATCGGGCCAACACCGCGGTCTGGATCACCCAGGTGGCCCGTCTGTTGCCGCCGTCAGCCGCTCGGACCGAGGGGCTCGACGCCGTCTGGGGTGATCGGGACCCCCTGCATCCGGTCGCCCGCATCGAGGCCCTGTTTCAGCGACAAGCCGGGCACCGCCTCGTGCACATTCCCGGGGGTCGCTGGCTGCACGCCGAGGAGCGCCCTTGGGCGTTGGCCGACGCCATTGGTGACCTCCTGGACCCCCAGACCACGACATGATTGTCGTGGATTGCGCCCCGTTTCCGCGCGGCTGTGGACGCGTCAAGACGAGAGTTGTCGTCATATCAGGCCCTTGGGGATGCGCCCATCCTGGTGGCACGACCCTTGCTTGGTATCTCGGCAGGAAACGCCAGTAGCCAGGGTCCGACGGATTGTGCCCCCCCGACGACCCTCACCGCATCAGGGCGCCCGGTCTCGCGACCGGGCGTTCCTGCTTTTGGTCCCCGCGCCGACCTACCTGTTAGAGCCGCACCTCGCGAGGGTGACGTGGCGAAGTGGCGCGTGAACATCGCCTCCCACGGCGGAGGCCGGGACAGCCACGGCGCCCGCAACATGAGCGAACGCATCGCCTTCATCGTGAACCCGCGCGCCCAGGGCGGGCGGGCAGGGGACCGCCTGGACCTCCTGCGCCGGGCGATCGATCGCGCCTTCGGGGACTGGACCCTCACGGTCACCGAGGGCCCGGGCCACGCGGAGCTCCTGGCGCGTGAGGCCGTGGACGGCGGCGCGGACCTGGTGGCGGCCATCGGCGGGGATGGGACCTGCAGCGACGTGGTCAACGGACTCTTCGACGGCGATCGTCCGGTCAGCCGGCGCGTCATCTTCACGATCGTGCCGTGGGGAACCGGCTCGGATCTGGCTCGCTCCATTCGAGCCCCGGGAAACCTTGCGGATGCGCTGTGGGTCGCGGCCACGGGCATGACCCTTCCGGCCGACGTCGGCCACCTGACCTATCGGGACCTCCACGGCCAGGACCGGGAGCGCGTCTTCATCAACGTCGCCGGCTTCGGTGCCAACGGCGACGTGGTCCACCGCGCGAACCGCAGCAGCAAGCGACTGGGTGGCCGGGCGACCTTCTTCAAGGCCATGTTGGGCAGCCTGGCCAACTACCAACCCGGCGGTGTCCAGCTGCGCTGGGACGGCCCGGACGGCCCGGGGGATTGGGCCGGTTCGATGCTGTCGACATTTGTGGCCAACGGGGCTTTCTGTGGGGGCGGCATGTGGGTCGGGCGCGGCGGCACCATGCACGATGGGCACCTGGACCTGCTCGTGCTGCCGGACATCGGGCTCGCGAGGACCCTCAAGGACGTCTGGCGTCTCTACGATGGCACCGTGGACCGGGTGCCCGAGGTCTTTCGGGCGAGGGTCACCGAGCTCTGGGCCGAGCCCCAGGCGCCCGGCGGCGGCCCGGTCCTGCTCGACGTGGACGGGGAACAGCCGGGCGGCCTGCCCGCCCGGATCAAGTTGGTGCCAGGGGCGCTTCAGATCCGAGGTGGCTGGCTCACATCCCCCCACCTGGCGGGGGATCAGGAGCAGTTCAGGCCGCGCTGACAGCCACTTGGCGGTGACTTATGATTATTTTAATTATAGGTCCTGGTGCCCCGGTGGCTCCGAGGGTTGCCCGCATCGGCTCAGGAAAAACCGACTGATTGGTCAGTATCCTTGCATCTCCGGGTTTCTCGGGGTTATACAGGCGTCGTCCCGCCACCCGAGTGTGCGTGGGGCGTCCGCTCTCGGCGCTCGTTGCCAAGACGGTCGAGAGACAAGAATTATGAGAATTCATATTATTTGGGTTCTCAATCCATCCACGACAAGAAGTCACAGGAGTCGATCGTGAACAAGTCGGATCTCACCGAGCAGCTGGCCTCCCAGGCGCACATCCCCAAGGTCAAGGCCGCCGACTACATCAACATCATGACGGGCGCCATCGCGGACGCACTGGTCCGGGGCGAAAAGGTCACCATCTCCGACTTCGGGACCTTCACGGTCCAGCAGCGCAAGCCCTTCACCGGTCACAACCCCAAGAGTGGGGACCCCATCGCTGTGCCCGGCGTCCGCATTCCGGGCTTCCGGGCTGGCAAGGGCCTCAAGGACGCGCTCAACACCTGAGCCGTCTCGCCCACGTGCGCGGGGGCGATTCAGCCCCCGCGCCTGTGGACGCCCGCATTCACGGTGACTAAGGTCACCCTACGGCACATCGCGTGGCCGTCGGGGACGCACGAGCGTCGCTCGAAAAGGGCTTGGAGGCCCACGTGACTGCCTCCTGGCAGTCGCCAGGAGGATGAGCATGAACCCGAGTCCGGTCACCCTGCCCGTGCCGATTCGCGTGGCCGCCACGGCCCGCCTGCCCACTCGCTTCGGGGACTTCCGCATCGTGGCCTTTCGGGGCCCGGCCGGCGAGGAGTACGGCGCTGTGGTCAAGGGCGACGTCGACGGGCGCCAGGGCGTGCCAGCCCGACTCCACTCGGCGTGCTTCACCGGGGACCTGATGGGGTCCCTGCGCTGTGACTGTCGCGACCAGCTCGAGGCGGCTCTGCGCTTCATCGGTCGCGCCGATCGGGGCATCGTGCTGTACCTGGAACAAGAGGGCCGCGGCATCGGCCTCATCAACAAGGTGCGGGCCTACGCCCTCCAGGAAGAAGGCCTCGACACGGTCGAAGCCAACGAAGCCCTGGGATTTCCAGACGATCTGCGCCGCTACGATGTCGCCGCAGGCATGCTCGAGGCGCTCGGCGTGGGCTCGGTGTGCTTGCTGACCAACAACCCGCGCAAGGTGCAAGGGCTGGTCGGACTCGGCGTGCCCGTGGTCGGGCGCATTCCGCTGCGCGCAGGCGCCAACCAGCACAACGCCTTCTACCTGCAGACGAAGCGGGAGAAGAGCGGACACCTGCTCTGATCGAGGTGGGCTGGCCGACCAGCCTGCGGTCCCGGTCGACGACGGCGCCGACAGTCTCCTGACAGAATCTGGGCAGGCCCCGGGGGTTCGGCTATGATGCCCTCCGTCCTCGGGGAGTCGCCATGAACGCCCGTCCTCTGCTCGTCTGTATCGCCCTGCTCAGCGGGATGACCGGCTGTCGGAGCACCAACACCGAGACCCTGTTCCTGAACTATCCGGACATCGAGTTCAGCCAGAAGTGGGTCGAGTTCGAAGAGTTGTCTTCTGGAGAGACCAGCACGCGGTCCTTCACGATGACCAACCGCGGCGACCTGGCCATGGGTGTGGCGGCGATCTACGAGGGCAGCGGCCAGGAAGAGGACTTCGAAATCACCTGGTCCGAGTCCGACATCGTGTGCCCCGAGGGCAGCGAGACCGAGGACACGGGCACCACCGCGTCGGCCAAGGGCGTGGACACCGCGGACACCGGCCCCACCTTTGACACCGGGGACGACACAGGGACCACCGGCACCACCAGCGCCGACCAGGACGTCGCGCTGGTCCTGGGTGCAGGCTGCACCTTGCCGGTCAGCGTGACCTTCTCCCCGATCCACCAAGGCGACATCTACGGCTCGGTCATCATCGAGACCGCCACCCAGGCCCTGCCCGACGACAGCACTGACGATCCGGCCTACTGGGCCGATCTGCAGAACGCTCGCAACATCATCTACGTCTCGGGCAGCGGGCTCAAGGGCGAAGGCCGCACGGTCGTGCGTCCGCGGTTCGTGGACTATGGCCACCTGTGGACCGGACTGGAAAAGGTCCGCTACGTCGAGGTCCACAACGCCGGAGACGGGGAGCTGGTGCTCAACACCCCCGAGCTCGCCGATGGCTGCGAGGAAGACGGCTTCGCCATCACGTGGACCTATGACGACGGCACGATCCTGGCAGGCGGCAATACCAGCCTGGTCGAGGTCACCTTCACGCCCACGGACACATCGGGCTCGATCTGCACCCTGAACATCCTGAGCGACGACGCCAGCGATCCCATCCAGGCCGTCACCCTCCAGGGCAACACCGGCTCGGATCCCGAGAACGAGCCTCCCACGGTGCACGTGCGCACGCCGGAGCCCGGTTACCAGCACCTCAACGGCGGCTTGCTCAACCTCGAGCTCAACGTCTTCGACGTGAACCAGCCCGCCGACACGTTGAGCTGCAAGATCAAGAGCGTGTTCCTGGTCCAGGCCAAGGTCGCGGACTGCAAGCCTCTGGACGAGTCCGGCCACGTGTCTGTCGACATCGACACCTCGGACTTCGAGCACGGCTCCGACACCCTCCTGGTGACGGTCACCGACGCCTCCCAGGTCACGAGCTACGCCTCGGTGCCGGTCATCGTGGCCAGCGGGTACCCCAGCAGCGACGACGACGGCGACGGCTTCGGCGACGCCGACACCGGGCCCCAGTGGGACTGCAATGACCAGCAGCTGGGGGTCTACCCCGAGGCCGCCGAGGTCTGGGACGGCCTGGACAATGACTGCGACAACCTGATCGACGAGGGCACGGACGGCGCCGACGACGACGGTGACACCTTCACGGAACAGGACGGCGACTGTGACGACAACGACGCGTCCAGCATGCCCAACGGCCCCGAAGCCGCGGACCACAAGGACAACGACTGCGACGGCGTGGTCGACGAGCACACGTCGCTCTACGACGACGACAACGACGGCTACGCCGAGGTCAACAACGACTGCGACGACCGCGACGACACCGTGCACCCCGGCGCGATCGAGTACTGCGACGGCCTGGACAACGACTGCAACGGCCGCAAGGACCAACAGGACGACTGCGTCGACCAGGACACCGTGCCGGTCATCGTGGGCGGCATCGACCTGGCGCAGACCGCGTGCGAGGAAAACGACACCATCCAGCTGTCCGTCTTCGTGCACGACGCCGACGGCCAGGACGTCACCTATGCATGGAGCCTCGACAGTGCCGGCGGCCAGGTCGACGACCTGACGGCGCCGAGCGTCGCCTGGACCGCACCCGAGCTCGACGGGCGCTCCAACGGGGACATCTTCTCGGTCTGGGTCATCGCCCAGGACGAGGACGGCAACCAGGTCTGGGACTTCAACGAGATCTCCGTCTACCCCGAGGGCGATCTGTACGACCAGCAGTTCGTCGAGATCATCATCACCGACGACGAGAGCGGCTGTAGCGCCGCCCCGGCCGCGCCCGTGGCCTGGCTGGCCGTGTTCGCCCTGGGCCTCATGAGCCTGCGCCGCCGGGACTGACTGGGGTCCGGGTGGGGCGCCTGGGGTGCACCCTGGACGACCCACTGACGTCGCAGCCCTCCGCGAAGGCCCACAAGCTGCGGGCCGGCCCGTGGCGCGGATCTTGCTGTACTCTCTTGTTCCAGGAGCGTGCCTTGATCCCGCAGCGCACCCGCACAGGTCAGTCCACCGTCGAGTTCGCGATGATGATCCCGATCATCTTCGCCATCCTCTTCGCGGTCATCGAGTATGCGTACTACTTCGGGGCCATCCACTACGTGAACTACGCCACCTTTGCGGCGGCGCGGGCCCAGCAGACCTCGGCCAGCGACTCGGCGGCGGGGGGCAACGTGAGCGGCGTGGCCGACGTGCTGCTGCACGGCAACGTGACCAAGGACGCGAGCCTGACCGAGGACCCGAGCACCGGCATGGTGACCGCACAGCTGCCCTGGACCCCCGACACGCCGGGGTTCAAGGAGATCATGGGTGACATGACCGTGAGCATGTCGGTGACCCTGGGCGCCCCGGAGTGCAACTACGAGGTCAACGCCGAGGCCAGCAGCGGCGTCGTCGGCCTGTACCAGGACAACCGCGGGATCTGTCAGTGATCGCCCGCTCCCGCGCCCTGGTCCAGCGGGCCCGCCATGGGCAGGCGGCTGTCCTGATCGCCCTGGTGACCTTCAGCCTGGTCATCTTCCTGGCTCTGGCGACCAACATGGGCATCCTGGTCAACGACCGCATCCGGATGCAGAACGCAGCCGACCTGGGGGCCTACGCTGCGGCCTACAAGGAAGCCCAGCTGCTCAACGTGATGGTCAAGAAGAACGAGGAGATCCTCCGTCGCTCCGAAGAGTGCCGTCGACTGCTCACCGAGGTGGTGCCGGTCTGGACCGGCGAGGTCTGCCTGTGCGAGCCCATCAACTACGAGGCCGAGCAGCTCATCGACGAATGCGAGATCTGGATCGACGATGCGGCCAGCGACTTCCTGGACGCGGCGTCCTATGGCGCGACCGTGCAGCCGGCGATCGAGGCCGGGCTCAAGACGATGGAGGCCAACATCACCGGGCTCCGGGACCACGCCGACACCAAGTTCTTCGACGGCGCCAGCAGCGCGTCCCAGAACGGCATCTACCAGACCCAACAGGTCGGCCCGGTCTCCAGTCGGACCGTCAACTCCATCGCCAACTATCAACAGGTCAGCGACACCTTCCTGAACTACCGGGTCCTGGTCATGTGCCCCTATGGCCCGGCGGGCTCCTGCATCCCCTGGGGCATCCAGCCCGCCCTGGTCCGCGAAGTGCCCTCGTGGTTCTACAAGGACGACCGCGAGGCCGACATCTGGGTCATGTCCCAGGCCGCGGGCACCATGGCGTCTCAGTACCTGGACATCGCCTACAGCGCGAGTGGGTCGGACGGCGGCTACTTCGGGGGCTCGTCCACCGGTGAGTCGGACCTGATGTACGCCATCGGTGTGGCCAAGCCCTACGGGGGCTCGGTGGGCCCCACCGAAGAGGCCGCGAGCCCGACCCAGATGAACGGCAACGCGGTCCCGGACCAAGGCGTGTACCTGACCGCCGGCTTCGAGTACCCCAAGCTGGCCATGATCGAGCGCTACCGCGCCCGCCTGGCCGGGACCGGCGAGTGGGGCTCCAGCGGCACCACGCCTCTGGGTGCGCTCCAGGCCGACGGAAAGTGGGCGACCTATGTCAGCAAGTTCAAGCACTAGCCGCCGCGGCCAGGCCGCGGTCGAGATGATGCTGCTCACCTTCATGGTGATCGTCATCCTGAGCGCCATGGTGCACCTGTTCACGGTCACCTGGGCCTCGGTCCAGGCCCACGCCCGGGCCCGCGAGGCGGTACTCCACGAGACCTACTACCTGGAGATGAACGGCCGCCGAGGCGAGGCCGACTTCACCCAAGTGGCCGGGAACCCGGTCTTCTCTCGAGACGAGCTCACCTACAAGGTCGCCGCCTTCCAGGGCGACGACTTCGGCGACATCGCTGGCACGGCCAGCGACGAGCCCTTCACCTTCGATGCCACCGCGTCGGACACCAGTCGCGACGACGTCTTCGGGGCCAACCCGGTCAACACCTCGGCGACGATTCAGGGGGACTGATCGGCCGGATCATCAAGTTGACCGGCCCTGGCTCGCCCTCGCCCGCCCTGCCGCCGCGCCTGTGCCTCGACGTGACGCGAGCCACGAATCAGCACAGTCACAACAGCAGGACGGACGATTGCGTCGCCATGCTCCGATCAACTTCGATGACCCGGCCGATGAGCCGCCCCGATCAGGGCCAGGGCCGCGGCGATCGCCGTGTCGACTCGCAGGGTCCAAGGGGACAGCCCGAAGGGGGTGAAGCCTTCCCGCCGGGCGCGGGCGAGCTCGAGGTCCGTCAGCCCCCCTTCGGGCCCGATCAGCAACGCGGTGTCGGCTCTGGGGGCCCGGGTCGGCGGCACACCGGGCACGCCCACCAGGCGTTGATCCGGCAAGTCCTCGAGGGCGGTCGCGAGGTCCGGGCAGGCGCGGACCCTGGGCACGTGGCCTCGGCCGCACTGCGCCGCTGCGGCCTCGACCACTCGGGTCCATCGCTCGGGCTTGCCGCCCTGGCCGACGCTGCGGGACGCGGGGAAGCCGCGGATCTCGGTCGCGCCGAGCTCTGTGGCCATGCGCAGCCCATGGTCCCAGGCTGGCTTGCGAGGCAGTCCCACCACCAGCACCAGGGCGTGCCCCGGCCTGGCCACCCGGGGATCCTCGGTCAGGCGGACCTGGGCCAGCCCGTCCTGGGTGCCGATGAGCTCTCCGGTGGCTTCGCGGCCTTGGCCATCGAACAGGACCAGGGTGCTGCCCCGGGGCACCATGACCACCCGCAGCACGTGGTGGCTGACCACCTGGGAGAGCGTGATCACGTCTCCCCGAGCGGGGAGGGGGGCTGCCAGGAAGCGACGGGTCATGGCCGCACCAGTCTCAGGTGGGCCCAGTCGTCCTCGCGCTCCACCCGATCCACGACGAGCGGTGCAAGGGCCTGGACCACGAGCTCCTTGCGGTCCCACAGCACTCCGGCGAGCACCAGGTGCTGTCCGGTGAGTCGGACCAGCTGGGGTGCCAGCGCGGTCAGCACTTCGGCGTAGAGGTTGGCCACCACCAGGTCGAAGGGGCCCACGAGGGTGTGCAGGGGCTCGGTCGAGAAGGGCACGTCGAGCCCGTTGCGCCCGGCGTTGTCCCGGGCCGTGGCTACGGCGACGGGATCGATGTCCATGCCCCGTGCCGTCAGGCCGAGCCGGGTCGCTGCCAGCGCCAGGACACCGCTGCCGCAGCCCACGTCCAGACAGGTCTTGGCCGACGGGGCCAGCGCGACCAGGGCGGCCAGGCAGGAGCGGGTGGACGGGTGGTCGCCGGTTCCAAAGGCCTGTCCCGGAGGAATGACCAGATCCCCCGGTTCCGCGTGCCAGGGCGGTGCGATCCGTAGGGGTCCGACCTGGACGGGGCCATGGTGCTGCTTCCAGACCTCGTCCCAGTCGGCCTCGTCGGCGAGCGCCGCGGTCACCGGTACCCCGGCGGCGCTGCCCAGGCTCGCCTGCAGGGCTTCCGCGCCGGCGGGGTCGACCCAGGTGAGCAGGGTGCAGGTCGGGGTCGGCGCCGGGGCTTCCTCGTCCCAGGGCTGCTGGAGACGCGGTTCCTCGCCCGGGGGCGGCGCCTCCTGGACCCCAGCGGCGCCCCCAGCGACAGCGAGCTGGGCGAGCCTGGAGACCTGGGTGCGCGGCACCACGAGCCGGAGCTCGACCCAGGTCGACACGCCGTCAGTACCCCGGAGGCTTGGCCGGCGGCCGAGGGGGAAAGGCCACGCCTCGGCCGTGGGCGTCCAGGAGCAGATCCAGGGCCTCTGTGCCCAGGGTCAGGCGGATCCAGCCGTCCGGGTGCAAGCCGGACACGTACAGCGTCGGGGTGCTGTAGAGGCCCGAGGTGTTTGCATCGGCGATGTCCTTGGCCAAGCGTGCGCTGGTGCTCTCGTTGGTCAGGCAGCTCTCGAAGGCATCGAGGTCCAACCCGATGCGCTCGGCCATGAACGCCACGTCGCTCGGGTCCAGGTGGGTCTGGTTCTTGAACATCTGGTCGTTGAGTTCCCAGAAGCGGCCCTGTTCCTGGGCGCAGATGGCAGAGCGGGCGGCGTTGCAGGCGTTGGCGTGCATGGGCTCGGCCATGGCCGGGTTGCACTCGCTGGACAGCGGGTAGTGGCGGTGCTGGAGCTGGGCCTGGGGGTGCTTGGCGAGCACTTTCTTGATCGCAGCGGCCGTCCGGGCACAGTGGGGACACTCGTAGTCCGCCCACTCCACGATGAGGACCGGTGCCTCGGGCTTGCCCCACGTGGGCGCGTCGGGGGAGGGGTTGACCGTGCCGGCCGGCTGCTCATAGAGCGCAGCCCAGTCGGCTTCGCCGGACTCTCCACCCTCGACGGCCGCGACGGCGGCGCTGTCCTGGCCCGACCAGGACCAGATGCCCAGCCCCAGCGCGAGCGCACCGACGAGCACCGCGACCTGGAGCTCCGGGGCGGTGAGGGCGGTGCCGACGTGGAAGCCCTGTCCGCGCAGCCCCAGGACAGCGGCTGCGGCCACGAGCGCGGCCACCAGGTAGAGCGAGACGCAGAAGAGACAATAGGCCCCGAGCTGGAGGGACACCCACGCCAGGCCGATCGAGGCCAGGTTGGCGGGAACGGCCGCCACCAGGAGCACCGCGGCGACGCTGTGGCCCTGGTCCCGGGTCTGCCAGCCCCGCAGGCTGATGACCGTCAGGGCCAGGTAGAAGGCCGCCCCGTACAGGGCCGTGGGCACGCCGAAGACCTCGGACCAGGCCGACGTGTTGACGAGGTCGCAGTTCAGGGTGTCGTTGATGTTGCAGAAGGACTCGCCACCGGCCAGGGCCGTGTGGTGCTGCACCGTCATGTACAGGCCCAGGGCGGTGCCGCAGGCGCTGGCGCAGGCGGCACCCAGCAGCGGGTGGCGCAGCATCAGGCCGATGCTCACCAACGCCAGGGCGGCCATGCCGCTGAAGATGGCAGGAGCGGGCTGGTCCTGTCCGGATAGCCACAGACCAGCGCCTGCCAAGAGCAGGCCCACGACGACAAGGATGCGCTGCATGACCGCTCGCCTATCCCGTCAGCGGCGCTTGCGGGCCCGATCGATCTCACGCTTCGCCTGGTGCTTCTTGAGGCTCTCGCGCTTGTCGTGCAGCTTCTTTCCACGGGCCACGGCGATCTCGACCTTGACCCAGGCCCCTCGGAAGTAGAGCTGGAGCGGCACGATGGTGAGGCCCTTCTGCTGCACCGAAGCGGTCAGCTTTCGTAGCTCCCGCTTGGACAGCAGCAGCTTGCGCGGAGCCAGAGCGTCGTGGTTGTCGTGGCTGGCGTGGTCGTACGGCGGGATGTGGCAATTCTCCAGGAAGGCCTCGCCCTTCCGCAGCCGCACGAAGGCCTCGCCCATGCTGGCTTTGCCGCCGCGCAGGGACTTGACCTCGGTGCCTTGGAGCACCAGGCCGGCCTCGTAGGTGTCCAGCACCTCGTATTGGTGGCGGGCCTTGCGGTTCTTGGCGATCACGCGGACTTCGGCGGGCTTCACGGCGGCCTCTCGGGGGGCGGTGAGGCTAACGCAGGGTGCCCGCGGCGCGCGCGGCGGATCTCTCCATGGAGCGCCCGAACACTCCACGACACTCCACCTGGTGGATCGCTACGGCTCCCCGATCCAGGCTCAATGGGCCTCGACGGCCGTGCGCCGGCAGGGGCCCCATGTGGATCACGGCCCGATCGGGGCCACCTGAGCAACTCCTGTCCAGGTATCTGAAATCACGGGTGAAAGTTCGCCCCTTCACTTTTCCCCCAAGAAGTGGTGTGATCGGGTTGACTGTGGAGAGTGGTGGAGTAAGGTGGAGTTGTCGGGTCGCAGGTGGAACTGTCGGGTGCCCCTCAGAGTGCTCAACCTCAGGGTCCAACGAGGCTGAATGCTCGGAGAGCGCTGCCAGGTCACGACCACCGTAGATGACAAGGGGCGCATTGCCCTGCCGGCACGGCTTCGCCACAAGCTCCGGGATGCTGGCATCAATGGTCTGGTCCTCGCCACCTTCGACGGCTCACTCAAGTTGTACCCCCCCGGGTACTTCCGTGAGCGTGTGGAAGCGCCCATTGCAGGCATGGACCCGTTCGATCCCCAGGTCCAGATCCTGCACCATGCCATCCTCGCCGGCGCGTCGGACTGTGCGGTGGACAAGCAGGGGCGCCTGCGCATCCCGGTCGAGCTTCGGGACGAAGCCGGGTTCGGGGTCGGCTCCGAAGTCGTGCTCATCTCGATGCTGGACTGGATCGAAGTCTTCGACAAGAAGGCTTGGATCGAGCGCCGGCGCTTTGCTCGTGCCCACCGCAACAAGGCCCGCGCCGAGGTGCTCGGCGGCGGCAGCTGAGCGCGTGGGGGCGTTCCGTCACACCACCGTGCTGCGCGACGAAGCGGTGGCGGTCATCGGCCCGGTGGACGGCGGCCTGTACCTGGACCTGACGACCGGCGGGGGCGGACACACCCAGGCCTTGCTGGAGGCAAGCGGACCCACCGGTCGGGTCATCGGCCTGGACCGGGACCAGGACGCGCTCAGGGCCGCGTCTGCGCGGCTCGCGGCCCACGGCGACCGCTTCGTGCCCCTGCACGGCGCCTTTGGCGACGCGCGAGCCGCCCTGGACGGCGCGGGATTCGCGCAGGTCCAGGGCCTGGTCGCCGACCTGGGGGTCAGCTCGTATCAGCTGGACACCGCGGAGCGCGGCTTCTCCTTTCGGCTGGATGGGCCCCTCGATCTGCGCATGGACCGCTCGACCGGACAGCCCGCGTCGGCCTGGCTGGACGACGTCGACGAGGCCACCCTGATCCAGGTCCTGCGGGACTTCGGCGAGGAGCGCCACGCCCGCCGCATCGCCCGGGCGATCCTGACGGATCGCCCCTTCACCACCACCACCGCGCTGGCCGAGCTGGTGGCCCGAGTGATGCCCGGACGACGAGGCCGCATTCATCCAGCGACCCGGACCTTCCAGGCCCTGCGCATCGCCGTCAACGACGAGCTCGGTCAGCTCGACCGGCTCCTCGCGGACCTGCTCGCGTTGCTGGCGCCGGGTGCGCGGGCGGCGATCATCAGCTTCCACAGCCTCGAAGACCGGCGCGTGAAGCAGTGCTTCCGCCAGCTGGCGGGCGAGCACAGCCCCCGCGATGCCTTCGGGCACCCCACCGAAGCCCCCCTGGCCCGCCTGATCGGGCGCAAGGCGGTGAAGGCCTCGGACAGCGACACCAACCCCCGGGCCCGGTCGGCCCGGATGCGCACCTTGGAGCGCCTCCCTCTCTGACGGGTCCGCCCGTCGCCGCAGCAGCAGCAGTACGTCAGCAGGAGCAGAACATGGCTTGGACCCCCGGCGCGGCCGGTGCCCACACGGGCTTGCAGGAGCTCGACCTGGTTCGTCCTCTGCGGGGGGTCGCTCGCTACGCGCTGTTCACCGGGTTCTTGGCAGCCTCGCTGATGTTCTACGTGTGGAGCCGGGTCGATGCCCAGGCCACCGCGGCCGAGCTGGACCTGGCCGTGCGCACCCTCAAGACCACCCAGGTCGAGACCCGCCGGCTCGAGCTGGAGATCGCCTCCTCTCGCAACCTGGCTGGGCTGCACGCCCAGGCCGCCAACGAGGGCTGGATCCACCTGCCACTCGTGGTGGTGCCGGCCGGCCAGCGCCCGTGAGCAGGTCGCGTCGCCAGGCCCTGGGCATCCCGACGCCTCCGGTGAAGCCGGAGGACCCGTTGCGGGTGATGGAGCGTGCACGGGCCCGGAGCACGCTGCTGTTCGTGACCATCGTGGCGCTCTATGGAGTCCTGGCGCTGCGAGCCGGGGCCGTGATGTTGTTCCCCGACGAGCGCCTGGTGACCCGTGCACGGGCCCAGTTCCAGCGCTCGGTCAAGGTCGAGGCGCCACGGGGACCGATCCTGGACCGAGAGGGCCAGCCCCTGGCCATCACCGTCGAGATGCCCAGCCTGCACGCGGATCCGTCTCTGCTGTCCGAGGCCGAGGTGCCGGGACTGGCTCGGGCGCTGTCGCCCCTGCTGGAGGTGCCGGTGGACCCCCTGGTGTCCAAGCTGTCGCGCCACCGCCGCAGGGACGTGACCCTGGCCCTCCAGGTCAACCCCGACGACGTCGACGCCCTGCTGGCCCTGGCGCCGGACAGGGCCCTCTTCGTGCGCCAGGAGCTGTCCCGGTTCTACCCGGAGCGGGGACTGGGCGCCCAGGTGCTCGGGGTCGTGGGCCGCAGCGGGCGCGGTCTGGAGGGTCTCGAGCGGGATCTGGACCGCTTCCTCCACGGCATGACCTGGCGCTTCGTCCAGCAGCGCGACCTGCGCGGACGCGCTCTGTCCAGTCCCCAGCGGCCCACACTGTCCGGGGGCACCGTGACCCTGACCCTGGACCGGCACATTCAGCAAGCGGCCGAGGAAGCCCTGGACCAGATCCAGCTGGACAGTGAGCCGGAGTCCGCGAGCATCGTCGTGATGGACGTGCAGACCGGCGCCCTGCTCGCCGTCGCCAGCCGCCCGACCACCAACCTCAACGACCGCTACCGCCGGGAGACCCAGTCCCTGAAGGACCGGGCCGCCCGCGACGCCCACGAGCCCGGCTCGGTGATGAAGCCCTTCCTGGCCGCCGTGGCGCTGGACCGGGGCATCGTGACCCCGGAGACCCTGTTCGACTGTGAGAACGGGCGGTGGCGGCTCGGTCGGACAACCATCCGGGACGACCACCCCCACGGCGTGATCCCCCTGCGAGAGGTGATCAAGTTCAGCTCGAACATCGGCAGCGCCAAGCTGGCGCTGGAGCTCGGCGCGGCGACGTTCATCCCCGCCCTGGAGCGCTTTGGCTTCGGGTCGTCGACCGGTGCGGGTCTGCCCAACGAGCGGTCGGGCTTCCTGCGTGACCCAGAGACGATCAAGCCCATCGAGCTGGCCACGACATCCTACGGTCAGGGCATGACCGCCACGTCGCTGCAGCTGGCAGCGGCCATGGCCATCCTGGGCAATGAAGGGGTTCGGATGCAGCCCCACATCGTGTCGAGTGTCACCGACGCCTGGGGCGAGACCCTGGTCCAGCGCGACCCGGAGGCCGTCGACCAGGTCGTCTCGCCCGAGACCGCCCGCCAGGTGGTCGAGATGATGGCCGGTGTGCTCGAAGGCGGTGGGACTGGGACCCGGGCACGGGTGCCGGGGTACACGGCGGCCGGCAAGACCGGTACGGCGTGGAAGGTCGTCGACGGGCGCTACAGCAGCACGGCCCGGGTCTCGTCCTTCCTGGGACTGGCGCCGGCCAGTGAGCCCCGGGTCGCCATCGCGGTGGTGGTGGACGTGCCACACAAGGGCTCCCGCTACGGCGGCACCGTGGCCGGTCCGGCTTTTGCCCACGTGGCCGAGCGGGCGCTCCAGGACCTGGGCGTGCCCTCGGATCTCCCTCCAGACGCCGACGACGAGACCGCCGAGCCCGTGCCGGCACCGGTCGCCGAGCGGCTCTTTCCCGAGCTGACGGCCCCCGTCCTGGCCTGGGCCGGTGAGCAGAGCTTCCGCATGCCCGACCTGGCGGGCGCCTCCTTTCGCGACGTGCTGAGCGCTGTCGACGGTGCCGGCCTGGAGCTGGCGCTCAGCGGCTCCGGCTTCGCCACGTCCCAGAGTCCTGCCGCCGGTCAGCTCGTGACCGTCGGCGATCGGGTCGAGGTCCACTTCAAGTGAGCCTCGCCCTTCCCCCCAGCCGGAGCACCCGCTCCCAACCCCCACGCCCCCCGGAGTCCCGCACGGTGTCCACCCGTCCGGACGAGGCAACCCCAGCCACACGCCCCGTGGCTGCGGCGCTCTCCCTTGCCATCGGCCCCGCTTCCGATGGCTGGAACAGCACGTCCTCGCCCCTGTTGCCGACACTCGCTCCCCTGACGCTCGCTCTTCGCTCCCCGCTGAAGGTGGCCCGTCCGGACTCCGCCCCCTCGCCTGCGCGCCGTCTCTCGTGCACGCCCGATCCACGGGTGCCGAGACCCGCCCGCCTCCCCGCCCGCCTCGCCAGGCGCTCTCTGCCGGTCACACCGACAGGACCGATCCCAACCCTTTTCCTGGTACCAACCGGTGGAGGGGCGCCTGCTTCTGACCGGAGGCCTGCCCCCGACCCCATCGGATAGGCCCTCCTCCCTCGCTGCCCTCCCGCCTCCGAGCGCTCCGCTCACCCCTCTCTCCACCGCCCCATCGATGCTGCTGCAGGACCTGCTCAAGCGGGTGGATCCGATCGCCGTGCAAGGCGCGGCGGACCGGCACGTCACCGGCGTGTCCCAGGACTCCCGCGACCTGACCCCCGACGGCGTGTTCGTGGCGGTCCCGGGCCTGCGGGTCGACGGGCACGACTACGTGGCCCGGGTCCCCCAGGCCGCCGTTGCCGTGGTCGAGCGCGCGGTGCCGACGCCCCCTGGCGTGACACGGGTGCTGGTGGCCGACTCGCGACTGGCCTTGGCCCAGCTCAGCGCAGCCTGGCAGGGGGACCCCAGCCGGGAGACCTTCCTGCTCGGCATCACGGGCACGAACGGCAAGACCACGACCACCTGGGTGGCCGAGGCCATCGCCCGGGCCGCAGGCTGGTCCGTGGGGGTCATCGGCACGACCGGGCACCGGGTCGACGGGCGCGAGCTGGCCACCGGCTTCACAACCCCAGAGGCGCCGGCATGGCAGGCCCTGCTCCGGCGGCTGGTCGACGCCGGTGCCCAGCTGGTGGCCGCCGAGGTGTCGAGCATCGCCCTGGCCGCCCGGCGGGTCGACGAGACCCGGTTCTCGGCCGCGGCGTTCACCAGCCTGGGCCGGGACCACCTGGACTACCACGGCGACATGGTCCGCTACATCGCGGCCAAGGCCCGGCTGTTCAGCGAACTCCTGGCCCCCGGTGGCACGGCGGTGTTGGCGTCGGACGATCCGGCGGTGCCCGGTGCGGTCGCCGTGCGCCACGACGTGACCACTTGGACCTGTGGTCTCCAGGGTGGCGATCTCCGACTCGAGCAGCCCCGCTTCACCGCTGCAGAGACCCGGGGTCGCCTGGTGACGCCCCATGGCAGCGCCCAGGTGGTGCTGCCTCTGCCCGGCCGACACAACGCCAGCAACGCGTTGGTCGCTGTCGGCGGCTGCCTGGCTGCGGGGCTCGCGCTGGACGATGTGGTCGCCGGTCTCGCGGCCGTGCCGGTTGTGCCTGGGCGCCTGGAGCCTGTGCCCAGCCCCGGTGGTCCCGCGGTGCTGGTCGACTATGCCCACACACCCGACGCTCTCCAGGCCGTGCTCCAGGGCCTGCGCGAGCTGACCCCGGGACGCCTGGCGGTGGTGTTCGGGTGTGGCGGCGACCGGGACGCGGGCAAGCGCCCGCTCATGGGACGGGTCGCCACCCGTCTCGCCGACCGTGTGTACGTGACCTCAGACAACCCTCGGAGCGAGGACCCCCAGGCCATCGTGGACGACATCCGGGCCGGCCTGACCGGCGACGCCATCGTCGAGCTCGACAGGCGGCTGGCCATCGAGCGTGCGCTCGCCGACGCCGGGCCGGACGACGTGGTGCTGATCGCCGGCAAGGGGCACGAGACGTCCCAGGAGATCGACGGTACGCGCCTGCCCTTCGACGACCGCCAGGTAGCGCGGGCCTGGCTGGAGGCACGGTGATCCTGCGCCCCGAAGAGCTCGCGACCGCCACCGGCGGGATCTGGAATGGCCGAGGTGCTGCCGGTCCGATCCGCACGGACAGTCGCCGGCTCGATCCGGGCGCCTGGTTCCTGGCCCTGCGCGGCGATCGCTTCGACGGCCACGACTACCTGCCCCATGCCGCGGCGAGCGGCTGTGCCGGCGCCATCGGCGAGCGGGCGCCCAAGGACTGGACCCTGGGCTTCGTGCAGGTCCAGGACGGGCTTCGGGCCCTCCAGGACTGCGCGGCCTTTGCACGGCGCGGCTTCCGGGGCCCGGTGGTGGGCATCACCGGATCGGCGGGCAAGACCACCACCCGGGCCATGATCGGTGCTGTGCTGGGCACCACCCAGCGGGTGCACCAGACGGCCGGCAACCTGAACAACCACATCGGCCTGCCCCTGACGCTGTTGGACGCCCCCGTGGACGCCCAGACCTGGGTGGTCGAACTGGGCATGTCCGCGCCCGGCGAGATCCAGCGTCTCCAGGAGATCTGCCAGCCGACCCTGCGCATCATCACCAACGTGGCTGCGGCCCACCTGGAGGGGACCGGGTCCCTGGCGGGGGTCGCCCGCTGCAAGCAGGAGCTCTTCGACGGCGCCCGGCCCGGAGACGTGGTGCTGATCAACGACGACGACCCGCGGGTGTCCGCCATGCCGCTCCCTGTGGTGCCGGACCTGCGGGTCATCCGCTACGGACGGTCGCAGGCCTGCGACGTTTCGTTGCTCACCGCCCGGGTCGATCCAGCGACGTTGGCGACCCTGGCCCAGCTCCGCACCCCTCGGGGCACGCTGTTCGCCCGCCTGGCCGCTCCGGGCCAGCACATCGCGCTGGACGCCCTTGCTGCGGCGGCGGTCGGGCACGCGCTGGGGCTGGACCCGGAGCAGATCGCCGCCGGTCTGGGGCTCTGGGCGCCGGTCGGCATGCGGATGCGGGTAGACCGGATCCCCGGGGGACCGATCGTGCTCAACGACGCCTACAACGCCAACCCGGCCAGCGCCCGGGCGGCCCTGCGAACCCTGGCGGAGCTGCCTGGGCGGCGGGTCGCGCTCCTGGGAGACATGCTCGAGCTGGGCGAAGCCGAGGTCGCCGCCCATCGGGAGATCGCCAGGCTCGCCGGAGCGCTGGGCCTGGAGCTCGTCGGTCTGGCGGGGCCACGGATGAGCGCGGTCCGGGACGCCTGCGTCGGGGCCGGCGAGCTGGTCGTGAGCCCGGACGCCCAGACCCTGGGTCAGGCCCTCGTCGGACGCCTGGGTCCCGGCGACGTGGTGCTGATCAAGGGCTCCCGCGGGGCCCGCATGGAACGGGTCCTGCAAGCCTTCGCCGCCGAGGAAGCCTGATGCTCTACCACCTGCTGGTCCCCCTGGCGGACGAAGCCATCGTCTTCAACGTGTTCCGCTACACGTCGTTTCGCATGGCCTGGGCGCTCATCACGACGCTGGGCCTGTGCTACGTGGCCTATCCCTCGTTCATTCGGTGGATGCGCGGTCGCAAGATGGCCCAGATCATCCGGACCGATGGGCCCCAGGCTCACCTGGAGAACAAGGTCGGCACACCCACGATGGGCGGGCTGCCGATGCTGGGCGCCATCGCCATCAGCAGCCTGCTGTGGTGTCGGCTGGACGGGCCGCTGGTGTGGATGGCCGTGATCGTGCTGGTCGGGTACGGCGGCATCGGCTTCTTGGACGACTCGCTCAAGCTCAGCCGACAGTCGAGCGACGGCCTGGCCGGCCGCTGGAAGATCGTGGGCCAGGTGGGCATCGGCGGCGGCGTGTTCGCCTATGGCTACGGGAGCGGGGTGCTCGAGCCGGCCATCACGCTGCCCTTCCTCAAGGACACCTTCCTGGACTTCTCGCTCCTGTGGGTGGGGGCCCCGGACCTGGGCTGGGTGTACGTGGCCCTGGCCATCTTCATCCTGGTGGGCACGTCGAACGCAGTGAACCTGACAGATGGCCTGGACGGACTCGCCATCGGCCCGGTCATGACCTCGGCAGCGACCTATGGGATCATCGCGTATCTCGCCGGCCACGCCATTTTTGCCGACTACCTGGCCATCCCCCACGTGGCGGGAGCGTCGGAGCTCAGCGTGGTCTGCATGAGCATGGTCGGCGCCGGCCTGGGCTTCCTCTGGTACAACGCCTATCCGGCGCAGATCTTCATGGGCGATGTGGGCTCGTTGGGCCTGGGCGGTGGAATCGGAGCCCTTGCCCTGCTCACGCGTCAGGAGCTGCTGCTGGTCCTGGTCGGGGGCATCTTCGTGCTCGAGGCCATCTCGGTCATCCTGCAGGTGGGTAGCTACAAGCTGCGCAAGAAGCGCATCTTCGCCATGGCCCCGATCCACCACCACTACGAGAAGAAGGGCTGGTCCGAGCCCAAGATCATCGTCCGGTTCTGGATCATCTCCATCCTGCTGGCGCTGGTGGCGCTCAGCACCCTGAAGCTGCGGTGACCCCGTGAACCTGATCGGCCGACGCGTGACCATCCTGGGCGCCCGCAAGTCGGGCCGCGCTGCCGCTCGTCTGGCCCTCAAGCTGGGGGCCGAAGTGGTCTTGACGGATCGGGATCCGGACGCGCCGCTGATGGGCGGCGTGCGAAACGAGATGGGGGCTCACCGGGAGCAGGACCTGACCGACACGGACCTGTTGATCGTCTCTCCTGGGGTGCCGGCCGACGCGCCCCCGGTCCAGCGTGCGCTCCAGGCCGGGGTGCGCGTCGTGGGCGAGCTGGCTTTTGCAGCGGCCAACGTGACCGGCCCGGTGCCGCTGGTGGGCATCACCGGCACCAATGGCAAGTCCACCGTCACCCACTTCACGGCCCAGCTGCTGCAGTCCGTGGGGCTTCGGGCCTTTGCTGGAGGCAACCTGGGCACGCCGCTGTCCGATGCGGTGGGCGGCACCCACGAGGCCCTGGTGGTCGAGGTCTCCAGCTACCAGCTGGAGCTGCCCGGGGCCCTGGCCGTGGACGGCGCGGTGGTCTTGAACCTGACCCCGGATCACCTGGCCCGCCACGGCACCCTGGAGGTGTATGGCCGCACCAAGTGCCGCCTGCTGGATCGGGTCCGCCCAGGCGGCATCGGCGCCGTGCCCGCCGACGATCCCTTCCTGGTCGAGCTGGCTGGAGACGCCCACACGCGGGTCTTCATCGGCGAGCACCCCGGGGTCCTGCTGGAGGGCCAGCAGGCCATCTTCGATGAGGGACGGGTGGACCTGTCCGGGCTGAAGGTGCCGGGTGGGGTGAATCGCTGGAACGCCGCCGTCGCCTGCCTGATGGCCCACGGCATTGGCGTTCCGCTGGAGACCCTGGACGTGAGCAAGCTCACGGCTCTGCCCCATCGCATGGAGCCGATCGCCGAGATCGGCGGGGTCCAGTGGATCAACGACAGCAAGGCGACCAATGTCGAGGCGGCCCGGGCAGGGCTGGCCGGCATGGACCGGCCCTTCGTGGTGCTGCTGGGGGGCCTGGGCAAGGCGGGGGCGGACTACACGGCGCTGGAGTCGGCGCTGGCCAGCGCCACGGCCCGGTTGTGCTTCGGCGAGTCCGGCGCGGAGATCGCCCAGGCGCTCCAGGGCGAGGTGCTGCCCGATCTCGAGGCTGCCGTGGCCCGGGCGCGAGAACTCGGTCGGCGCGGAGAGGCTGTGGTGCTGTCTCCGGCCTGCGCCTCCTTTGACCAATTCCAGGACTTCGAGGACCGCGGCAAGCGCTTCAGGGACCTGGTGCTCCCCGAGGGCTCGCGCGTGAAGGTGACGGGATGAACATGGAAGATCGCGCAGCCGGACCCGATCGGCTGCTGCTCGTGGTGGTCGGGGTCCTGCTGTTGGTGGGCCTGGTGATGGTCCAGTCGGCGTCGGGCCCGGTGGCGGCCGAGTGGTACCTGGACCCTTGGTACTTCGTGAAGCGCCAGGCATTTGCCGGCACCGTGGGCGTGCTCGGCATGGCCGCCGTGGCCCTGTTGCCGTACCGCTGGCTCCGGCAGCAGGCGTGGGCGCTCTACGGCGCGGTCGCCGTGGGTCTGGTGCTGGTGTTCGTGCCGGGCATCGGTCGGACGGTCAAGGGTGCTGCCCGCTGGATCTCGGTGGGCGCCTTCACCGTGCAACCGTCCGAATTCGCCAAGCTGGCGGTCATTCTGACCGTCGCCTGGTGGCTCCAACGTCACCAGGGCCGCCTCCAGGACCTGCGGGGCGTCGTGATCCCGACGCTCTTCATCCCGCTGCCGCTCATGGTGCTCGTCTTGATGGAGCCCGACTTCGGCAACACCGCCATCCTGGCAGGCCTGACCCTGCTGCTGTTGTCCGTGGCGGGCCTGAGCGTGCGCTGGCTCGGGGCCCTGGTCGCTGTGACGCTGCTGGGCCTGGGGCCCGCGATGCTCCTGGCCAGCTACCGGGTGCGTCGCTGGATGGGCTTCCTGGACCCCTGGGCGGATCCGTCCGGCGACGGCTACCAGATCATCCAGTCGCTGGTGGCCTATGCCAGCGGTGGCTTCGCCGGCCGCGGACTGGGCGAGAGCCAGTCCAAGCACATGTTCCTGCCCGAGCCCTGGACCGACTTCATCGGCTCGGTGGTGGGCGAGGAGCTCGGACTGCTGGGCATCCTGATGTTGTTGACGCTCTACGGTGCGCTGGTCTGGCGGGGCTTCCACATCGCCTCCCGGGCCCCGGATCTGTTCGGCGTGATGGTGGCCGTGGCCATCACCGCGCTGTTGGGCGGCCAGGCCTTCTTCAACCTGGGCGTCACCCTGGGGGTCGTGCCCCCCAAGGGCATGGTCTTGCCCCTGGTGAGCTACGGGGGGTCGGCGCTGATGTGTCACCTGATCGCGCTGGGGGTGTTGATGAACATCTCGATCCACGGCACCGAGGACCCGGTGGCGGCGCTGCGGCCGCCGCGCTTCGCCGGGGATCCCGCCCCCGGGGCCGCCAAGTGATGTTCCGGGGCAAGGTCCGCCAGATCCACTTCGTCGGCATCGGCGGCTCCGGCATGTGCGGCATCGCCGAGGTGCTGCTGAACCTGGGCTACGAGGTCACGGGCAGTGATCTGTCCGATGGGGCGGTGGTGAAGCGGCTGCGTCGCCTGGGCGCGACCATCGCCATCGGCCACGCCGAGGCCAACGTGGGAGACGCCGACGTGCTGGTCAAGAGCACGGCCGTGCCGGCGTCCAACCCCGAGGTGCGCGAGGCCCTGGCGCGCCACGTACCGGTCATCCCCCGCGCCGAGATGCTCGCCGAGCTCATGCGCATGAAGTACGGCCTGGCGGTCGCCGGCACCCACGGCAAGACCACCACGACGTCCATGCTGGCCAAGGTCTTCGCGGCGGCCGAACTGGACCCCACCGTCGTCATTGGCGGGCGACTGGACGCCCTGGGCTCCAACGCGCGCATGGGCCGCGGCGACTACCTGGTGGCCGAGGCCGACGAGAGCGACGGCAGCTTCATGCTGCTGGCCCCCACGGTGGCGGTCGTGACCAACATCGACCCGGAGCACATGGAGCACTACGGCACCTTCGAGGTGCTCGAGCAGACCTTTGCCGACTTCGCCAACAAGGTGCCCTTCTACGGCTTCACGGTGCTGTGCATGGACCACCCCGGCGTCCAGGCCCTGATCCCGCGGGTGCGCAAGCGGGTGGTCACCTATGGCCTCAACCGCCAGGCCCAGTACCGGGCCGAGGACGTCCGGGCCGACGGCCTCGCCATGCGCTTCACCGTCGCCCGGGGCGACGAGGTGCTGGGCCCCATCAGCCTGGGCATGCCGGGGGAGCACAACGTCCAGAATGCGCTGGCGGCGGTCGCGGCCGCCGCAGAGCTGGACATTCCCTTCGGGGCCATCCAGCAGGGCCTGGAAGGCTTCACCGGCGTGGAGCGCCGCTTCACCGTGCGGGGCGAAGCCTCTGGGGTCCTGGTGATCGACGACTATGGTCACCACCCGGTCGAGATCCGCGCCACTCTGGACGGCGCCCGCGCGGCGTTCCCGCGCAGGCGCATCGTGGCGGTGTTCCAGCCCCATCGGTACACGCGGGTCCGGGACCTGGCCACGGACTTTTGCCGGTCGTTCAACCTGGCCGACCACGTGGTGGTGGTGCCGGTCTACGCGGCCGGCGAGGCCCCCATCGAGGGGGTGGACCACCACGCGCTGCTGGCGGGGCTCCAGGGCCACGGGCACCGGTCAGCCGTCGCCCTGGAGAGCCTGGACGAGGCCGTCGACCACCTGGTGGCCGAGGTCGCCCGGGGCGACGTGGTCATCACGCTGGGCGCTGGCCACGTGAACCGATGCTGCACGGCACTCCTGGAGCGCCTGCAGTGATCCCAGAAGACCTGCTCGGCGCACTGGGCACGGTGGACCAGCTGGCGGTCCGCACCCGGGAGCCTCTGGGCCGACACAACCTGATGCGGGTGGGCGGGCCCGTGGATCTGTGGCTGGTCGCCGAGAGCGAGGACGCGGCCGTCGCGGCCCTGACCCTGTGCAAGGGCTCTGGGGTCCGGGTCCGCACCCTGGCCGGGGATCACTGGCTGGCCCGGGACGATGGGCTCGAAGGCGCCTGTCTGGTGCTGGGTGCCTTTGCCCGCCGGATCGAGCGGGTGGCAGACGGTCCCTTGCGCGCAGGTGCACGGGTCGCTGTCGCGGCCTTGGCCCAGGCGGCGTCCCGGCAGGGGCTCACGGGGCTGGAGGCCTGTGGCGGCCGTCCTGGCACCGTGGCAGAGGCGTTGACCGCCGGCCTGCTCGCCGAGCACGCGGTGAGTCTGCGCGTTCTGCGGGGTGCCCGCGCCACCACCCTCGCGCCCGCTTCCTGGCGGCCGACCCAGGCCCTGGTGAGCGTGGATCTGGCCTTGGGTGTGGCCCAGCAGACAACCCTGCTCAAGCGCACCGCCCAGGTCCTGCGAGCGGGCCCAGAACGTCCAGGCCGACTGATGGCCGATCCGCCGCGCCACCGGGCGGCGGACCTGATCGCCGACGCGGGCCTGCGGGGGGTGCGGCTGCGGGCGGTGCGTGTGGGGCGCTTCGAGCCCAATTGCCTGGTCAACCTGGGCGGCGCCTCTGCCCGGGACGTGGCGCTGGTCAGTGCGATGGTGCGCGACCGGGTGCGCGAGCGGACCGGCGCCGAGCTGTCGGTGCACCCACCCCACCTGGGCCGCGCCCAGGCCATGCGCGACCCCCACGCCCGGAGCAGAAGATGAGTCGCATCGCCGTCTTGATGGGGGGCATGTCCACCGAGCGCAAGATCAGCCTCAAGTCCGGCCGGGCCGTCCTGGCTGCCCTCCAGGCCCGGGGCTGGGACGCCGTGGGCCTGGACGTGGGGCCGGACCTGCCCCAGCGCCTGGTCGCGGAAGGCATCACCAGCTGCTGGCTGGCCCTCCATGGCCAGTTCGGCGAAGACGGCTGCATCCAGGGCCTGCTCGAGATCATGCGCATCCCGTACACGGGCTCGTCGGTCCAGGCGTCGGCGGCGGCGATGGACAAGATCACCACCAAGCGACTGCTCGCCGACGCGGGCATCCCGATGCCTGCCGACTGGACCTGGACGGCCGGAGAGCCGCTGCCCGAGGGCGTGACCTACCCGGTGGTCGCCAAGACCCCCCAGGGAGGCTCGACCCTGGGCATCGTCATGGTCGACGACGAAGCCGGGCTGGAGCGGGCCCTCGTGGACCTCAAGGACTTCGACGACAGGGTCCTGCTGGAGGAGCGGGTCGACGGCATCGAGATCACGGTGGCGGTCCTGGACGGTCAGGCCCTGCCGGCGGTGGAGATCGTGCCCGACTCTGGGTTCTTCGACTTCGAGGCCAAGTACACCGAGGGCTGCACCCAGTACATCGTGCCCGCCCGGGTGTCCGACGAGACCCTGCGCGCCGCGCAGCGCCACGCCCTGGTGGCCTGGGAGCGTCTGGGACTGAGTGGGGTCGTGCGGGCGGACTTCATCGTGGATCCGCAGGGCGTCCCGGTCTTCCTCGAGGTCAACACCATCCCGGGCATGACGGCCACCAGCCTGTCCCCGATGGCCGCCGAAGCGGTCGGGATCACGTTCGAGGAGCTCGTGGACCGGGTGGCCCGATCGGCCCGGCTGCACCTGGCTCGCCGAGACGGCCGTCAAGAGCTGGATCAGTGACGGGCCGGGCTCCGAACCCCGCGGATCCACTACGAGATCCCGACCCGAGAAATCTCCAGGCATTTACTTGTCAAGACTTGCGTCAAGACAGTAGAGTCGGTCCAACGATCCCGCTGCTGCTCCTGCCCCGCTGTCCCTGCTGTCGATGCCGCTGAACCCTCCCAGCACCCGCACCCGCTCTCGTCGTCGCGAGGATCGTCCTGCCCGGATGCGGCCCTTCCTCCTGCTCACGTTGTTGGGCGCGGTCACCGCGTTCGCGGCGGTCCAGGGGGAAGGGCTGCTCCCCCGGGTCACCGAGCTCACCGTCACCGGAAACGACCGGGCCAGCACGGTCGCCCTGCGGCACCTGGCCGACGTCAGGGACGGCGCGTCCTTGCTGACCGTCGACCTGGACGCCGTGGTCGCCGGCGTCACCCGCCACCCCTGGGTTGCGTCCGCCACCGTCCGGCGGGTCCTGCCCGATCAACTGCACATCACGGTCACCGAGCACGAGACAGCCATGCTGGTCCTGCTCCGGGGCCTGTACCGGGTCGCCGATGACGGCACGGTGTTCGCGCGGGCCCGCTCCCACGAGCTCGACCTGCCCGTGCTCACCGGCCTGGACCCCGCGGTGGCCGACGACAGCCCGGTCGCTGCCCGCGGTGTCATCCGCCAGGCCCAGCGCACCCTCTCCCTCCTCGAAGACGCTCGCGCCCTCGACCTGGACCAGGTCAGCGAGGTCGCCTTCGACCTGGATCTGGGCTTCTCCCTGGTCCTCAACAACGGCAGCCGAATCCTTCTCGGCTACCGGGATCCCGCGCTCCAGGCGGGCCGGCTCGCAGATCTGAGAGCCGCCGGTCTGGACCTCTCCCGTCCCCACGAGGTCGATCTGGACCTCGACGGCTTGGCACTCGCCATGCCCCTCGCCATCTGACTCGACCGAGTCGCCCCGCTTCCTCTCCCTCCCCTCTGAACCACCCCCGGACAGTCTGCCCAGCCCGATGGGATCCACCTTGGATCCGATCGCCTCGGGCCCTCAGGAGCACCCCATGATCGAACTCGTCGAGACCGAGCCCACTGGCGCAACCATCAAGGTCATCGGTGTCGGTGGCGGCGGCAACAACGCCATCAACAGCATGATCGCCTCGGGCCTCACCGGGGTCGAGTTCATCGCCGTGAACACCGACGCTCAGGACCTGCGCAGGTCCCTGGCCAGCCGTCGCTTCCAGCTGGGGGCCCAGCTCACCAAGGGCCTGGGCGCCGGGGCCAACCCGGAGCGCGGCCGAGAAGCCGCCCTCGAGGACCGTGAGCGACTGGCCGAGCTGGTGGTCGGTGCCGACATGGTGTTCGTGACCGCCGGCATGGGTGGCGGCACGGGCACCGGAGCCGCGCCGGTGATCGCCCAGGTCGCCAGGGAGTGTGGTGCGCTGACGGTGGCGGTGGTCACCCGGCCCTTCTGGTTCGAGGGCAAGAAGCGCAGCCGCCAGGCCGAGGAGGGCGTCGAGACGCTGAAGGGGGTGGTGGACACGCTCATCACGATCCCCAACCAGCGCCTCATCGCGATGTCCAACGAGAAGACCAAGATGCGCGAGGCCTTCTCCATGGCCGACAAGGTCCTGTCCCAGGCGGTCAAGGGCGTCTCGGACCTGATCAACAACGAGGGCATCGTCAACGTGGACTTCGCCGACGTGCAGACCACCATGACCAACAAGGGCGTGGCCCTGATGGGCGTGGGGGTCGCCACCGGTGAGCACAAGACGGTCGAGGCGGCTCAGAGGGCCATCTCGTCGCCTCTGTTGGACGACGTCTCCATCAGCGGTGCCACCAGCGTGCTGCTCAACGTGACCGGAAACTCCGAGCTCACCATGTACGAGGTCCACGAGGCCAGCTCCCTCATCCAGGAGGAGTGCCACGAGGACGTGAACCTGATCTGGGGCTGGGTCATCGACGACACGATGGAGGACGAGGTCCAGGTGACCGTCATCGCCACCGGCTTCGACGAGGCCGCCCAGTTGGGCAACCGGACCACCCCCGAGACCAAGATGCGACAGCGCATCGCGGTCAACCAGGGCCCGTCCTGGCGCCGCCAGGCCCAGACCCCGGCCAAGGGCATCGTGCCCGGCTTCGATCTGAGCCACGACGACTACGACATCCCGACGTTCTTCAAGAACGCGGACTGATCGGCTGAGCCGCGGGGCGCTCGCGTCCCCGAGGTCCCAGGTCCTCTCCGTTGGAGACAGGGGGAGAGGGCCTGGGGCCTCGCTGCGTCAGGGGGCCAGCACGATCCCGTCGCGCCGTTGCCGGAGCCAGCCGGTGTACCGGTTCTCCACCTGGTAGGTGCCGGAGACCCCGAGGCCCTGGTCGTACACGTTCCACGCCCGCGTCCGGAAGCGTGTCAGCTGCTGGGCCAGCAGCTGCAGGTAGTGTTCTTGTTGCCAGCGGGACAGTCCGCGGGGCACCGGCGCGGCGGCCAGATCGTCGTGCAGCGCCAGCCACGCGTCCCCTAGGGCCAGCAGCCCAGCCAGGATCCACTCGGGCTCCTGGGTCTTGACCACGTGGACCAGGTAGTTGTCGGCCCGTTCGATGGCCTCCAGTCGGAGTCGGATCTGGCGGGCCAGCCGCTCCTGGCCCCCCTTGAGCGGAATGGCCGAGCCCTGTCGCAGGCTGTGGTTCGCCAGGGCGAAGAGCGCCCGCCCTCGGGCCCATGGCACCTCGCCGGTGTCTTCGGTGGCCTTGAGGGCCCCGAGCACCAGGGTGCGGCCCTCGCGCTCCCGGTCCAGGGTCAGCAGCACCGCACCCTTGACCAGATCCAGGGTGTAGCGGTCCGATCGGTCCCAGTCCCGGTTGGACGGGATGCGGTGGTAGTCGCGGAGCGCGGCCTTGGGGTAGCCCAAGGCCTCGAGGGTCAGGCCGCGGCGGAACCGCACGTCGTGGGACAGCTCCGAGTCCCGCAGCTCGGCCAGCAGCAGGTCGTAGACGCCCAGGGCGTCGTCGAAGCGCTCGTCGAGCTCGTACACGACCCCGAGCTGGTACAGCGTGGCGGGCGAGTCGTCGCCGTGCAGGCGCAGCCAGAGCAGTCGGTCCGCCGCCCCCACCAGGTCGCCGTGCAGCCTGCGCTGGACCGCGTCGTCGAACAGGTCTTCCGGCGCCGCCGCCGCGAAGAGCGCGTCCCAGCTCTCGGCCGGCGTCTCTTGATGGATCGTCCACTGGCTCTCAGGACCCTGGTGCAGGCACCCCGTCAGGAGTGCCAGCACCAGGATCAAGAGGGTGGCCCCGCCATGGCCGTGTGCCGACAAGGCGGACTCCCCTTCGAAGAAGGGGGCCCGATGTCGCCGGTTCTGGCGTCCTTCTGCGCTGAAGGCATGCCATCTGCGACGAGGGACCAGGCCCATGGAACCCAATGTGGGGGTCTCGCAGCGAGAGGCAATCACGTACCGGGCAGTGGCCGGGGTCAGTCTATCAGGGGCCGAGGCTCGGTTGTCATGGACCTGAGGCGGGCTCCGCGCTAGGAACGGCCGGAGATGGACGCCCTCCTCCCGGCCCAGCACGGCATCCTGGCCGCCTACGTGGCCGTGCTCGCAGTGTTGTCCGTGTACGGGCTCCATCGTGTGGTGCTGCTCTCCCTGTTGCGCCGCTTCCCGGATCCGCTGGACACCGACAAGCCCGCCGCGGTTCCCGACGACCAGCTCCCGATCGTGACGGTCCAGCTGCCCATCTTCAACGAGCGCTACGTGGTGGACCGGCTCGTCGACGCAGTGGCGCAGCTCGACTGGCCCCTGGACCGCCTCGAGGTCCAGATCCTCGACGACAGCACCGACGACACGGAGACCATCGCCCGTGCCGCGGCGGCCCGCTGGCAGGCCCAGGGCCGCGATGTGCGTGTGTTCCACCGGACCGACCGGGTGGGCTTCAAGGCCGGCGCCCTCCAGGCAGGCCTGGCCGTGGCCCGGGGCGAGCTGATCGCCGTCTTCGACGCGGACTTCGTGCCGCCCACCGACTTCCTGCGCCGGGCGGTGCCTCAGTTCGGACCGGGCATCGGCATGGTCCAGGCGCGCTGGGGGCACCTCAACGATGGCGAGAGCGGTCTGACTCGGGGCCAGGCCATCCTGCTCGACGGCCACTTCGTCGTCGAACACGGTGCCCGCTTCCGCTCGGGACGGTGGTTCAACTTCAACGGCACCGCTGGGGTCTGGCGGCCGGAGTGCATCCAGGACGCCGGCGGCTGGCAGCACGACACCCTCACAGAAGACCTGGACCTGTCCTACCGGGCCCAGCTCGCCGGCTGGCGCTTCGTCTACCTGAGCGGGCTCGAAGTGCCTGCCGAGCTGCCCCGCACCATGTGCGCCTTCAAGACCCAGCAGCACCGCTGGGCCAAGGGCTCCATCCAGA
>CAZFLE010000078.1:0-33192 GCA_964519895.1 uncultured Enterobacterales bacterium
GAGGATGCTTCTCGAGCCGTGGGCACCAACGGAGTTGCTGGAAGTCGCTACCCGCCCCGGGCACAAAGCCCACCACCCGGCTGTAGGGCGTGTCGTGATCCTGGACCAGGCCCTTCACCCGGCGTCGCCGGAAGTCCAGGACCTCGGCCCGGGGGTCCGGCTCCGCGGTGGTGATCCCGCCGTCTCCGGTGGCGGCGGCTAGGGTCCGGTGTCCCTGAGCGTCGGGATCGGACACCGAGAGCGCCCAGATCCCCGGCTGCTCCAGCTCGGCGGTGGCCACGAAGCCATCGCGGCGCACGATACCGCCGTAGATCAAGGCATCGCAGGGGTTGCGGCCCCGGTTGTACTCGGTCAGCTCGTCCAGGTTCAGCCGCTTGGCCTCGTAGGTCCACGCCATCAGGTAGTAACGTTGCAGGAAGGCCAGCCAGGCTGCGCCGAGCGGGTGATCCTCGCCGCCCTGGGCCAGCCCACCTTCGCGCAGGTGCTCCCAGATCCGGCGGGCGACGGCCTTGACGCGCTCCGGGCCGTCCAGCCGATCCACCGCTATCAGAAGAGCCGCGGACAGCTCCGAGGCCTTCCTGGCTGGCAGCCCTTCCTGGGCCTCCAGCCAGCCCAGGAGAGCCTCCACGGTCAGCCGGCCACCCTTCCTGGCGAAGTGGATCGCCTGGGCGGCGCCTACCCGAGGTGCGGCCAGGTCCAGCCGGACGAAGCGCCCCTCGTCCCCGTGTCTCTCTGCGATGCTGTCGAAGTCCGGGTGGTCCGTCAGCTGGGCGCGGACCTGGTGTCGGTCGTGGATGGGCAGCTTGACGAGCTGGCTGTCTCGGCTGATCACGACTAGGCTGGTCTTGGAGTCAACCACCACACTGTGGACTTGCACGACATCGAGCTCCAGGGGCCAAGCCCGCCAGGGGACCGACTCCTGAGTCAGCGCGGTCTCGAGGTCCGCCGAACACACTTGCGGGGACTCTCCCGCGCTGGCTGCCACAAGCTTGTCCCGCCCGAAGACAGAGAGCACCTGGACCAGGTGCTGGTCCTTCAGAACGGGAGACAAGCTGGTGCGCCGCCACGTCGCCATTGGCCTGGCGGTCCAGACCTCGACGCCGGCGATGGTCGCGGCCACGAGCACCACGCCTTCGCCTCGGCTCACCAGGGCCAGCGACAGTGGCGCCGAGACGCACTGTGAGATCCGCTGCTCCCCGGGGACCCAGTTCGCGCCGAGTTCCGCGCGCTTGAGCCACGCGAGCTGGCCGGTGGCGGAGCACAGCACCAGCCAGCACCGACGGGTTTGGTCCTGGTGGACGTGGCACCACCGGGGGATGAACGGGAGTTCCAGCGAAGTCCATACCGGCTGGCCCTTGCCCTCGGAGTGCGGGGTGAACCACACCCGGGGCTCGCGACTACCCAGTACCGCGCCAGCCCCGGGCAGGGCGCGGACCCAGTGGATGCGATCCGGGAGCCCCGTCGGGCCGAGCTCCAGGAGCTCGGTGCCGTCCCTTGCACAGCGCCACAGGCCTCCCTGGCCGTCCGCCACCAGAAGGCAGCCCGACCCGTCGGGACAGGCCTCGAGGGCGTGGGCGCCCCCGGGGATGCCGGCGGCCAGCGAGGTACACTCGCCCCTGGCCGAGACCTCCACTAGGTGCCCGGACTTGCTGCCTACGACGAGTCCGTCGCCGAGCGGCAGGAAGCACCGGGCCTCGTAGGGCACGACCGCTTCCGGGATAGGCGCGGCCGGGTCGAAGCAGTGCCGCGCCCACCGCTTCACCAGGTCATCGAGCGTGCTTCCTGCCACTCCGCACCTCGGTCGGTATGCTACCAAAGGGGCCGGGCGCGCCCGATGTGACAGGTCTTGACGGATCAAGGGGATCGTGCTCAGGTGTCCTCAGGCTCTGGTGGCCAACGACCGATCCTCGCGGTATCCACCAGAAGGAGAAGACGCGTGTCACGACCCAAGGCCAAGCCGAAGAAGCGCCGGGAGGGCGTGGTGTTCTTCAAGGAGGACTGCCGAGTCAACCCGGTCCGGCTGAATCAGGCGGTGGAGATCCGTGACGCGGTATTCCAGCGGGTCTACGAAGACATCCGGGCGCTCCAGCAGGAACAGGAGACAGTGGAGGCCACCTGAAGGCGCTCGGCGCGCGTGGAGTAGGCTGCCCCTGCTTGAGGCAGGAGTGTGACCGGTGCGCAACCACCGGAGGACCTACCGGGTCGACGACAACGGAGTTGCCTACGTTCGGGTGGCGCTCAGCGGGCTGTCCTACCAGGGCTGGATGGTGCTGTCGCGTTTTCGGCCGCCCTTCGGCCGAGTCCGGCCGCTCACCCCCGGTCTCCGCCGCATCGACGGGCCCGAAGAGGTCTGCCGCCTAGTGGTAGACACCGCCAGCAAACCCCTCCGAGAGCTGGGGGCCGAGTACACCATCTCCGGGGCCCATGCGCTGACCCAGGAGGACACCCAGCGGCGGGACTGGCGGCCGCCCTACGACAACGGGCACGGCGGCCTGGAGACGCGGGACCACACCCTTCGCCTGCCCTGCGACAGTCTGGAACTGGACTACCGCTACCCCCGGGACATCGTGGACCTGTCCAGCCTCCGGCTCGAGGTTCACCGCAGGAGTGGTGACGGAAGCTGGGAGCTGGCCCACACCTGCCTCGCGCCCGAGGGCCAGGACCAGGTGCTCGGCAGCTGCGGTCGGCTCTCCTGGCTCCACCACGCACCCTCACGGCTGCGGCTGCGCATCGGCGAGCCTCGCCTGGGCTACCGGTATGCGCTCCGCTTCACGCCCCTGGACGCCGGCCAGCACCTCGACTCCGATCTCCGTCGGCTGAGCGACCTGCTGCTCCACGGCGTCCGCCGAGCGCGGGCCGGCGACGAGGTTGAGCAGCGCCAGCGATTCGGCTTCGAGCAGGTCTTTGAGGCCATGCTGGCCCGTACGGTCGGCGGCCTGAGAGGCGCCGGCGTGAGGTGGATGTGCCTGCTCTGGAACCAGGAGACCCTGCGTCTGGAGCCCGCGTTCGGGGACTATGGCCAGGAGTACGCTGGGATCTCCTTCGGTAATGGCCTGGGCGTGGCGGGCGATGCCTTTCGCCACGCCCGGACGTCGAGCTGGCATCGACTCAAGGGCCACTCGGACATCTACCTGCGGGACGTGCCTGGGCTTGAGCGTCCCTCGCGGCACGAGTGGGTGGTCTGTGTGCCTATCCTTGCCGGTCCGGATGGACCCGCGATTGGGGTGATCAGCCTGGAACAGGATCGGAGGACCGAGGGGGGGAATCGCCGCCTGGACGGCCTCTCCCGGTGGGACGAGCGACTGAGCCCCGCAGGCCCTACCCGGGAGGAGCGCCTGCGGGAACACCGGGAGCTGATGCAGGCCGTGTACCTGGGCTTCTGGTCCGCTGTCGAAGGCATCGCGTCCCTGGACAACCCAGCGCCCCGGGCCGACCGGGACCACCTCCGGCAGCTGGTCGAGGGGGTCGCTCCGGTGCTGACCCCGCCCGCACTCGCGAACCGGGTGTTCCTCAGCCACGTCGAGTCCGAGGCGAGTTCCCTGGCGACCACCGTCGACAGTGCGCTCGCTGCCCAGGGGGTGGCGGTATTCCGAGCCCCGGAGAGCCTGGAGGTGGGCGAGGACTATGTGGAACGCATCGAGGCTGAAGTGGCGCGCTGCGCGGTGTTTGTGCTGTTGATCACGCCGAGCTACCGCAAGCGAAGGTGGCCCATGCGGGAGCTGGCACTGGCGCTCGAGCACGGCAGACCCATCGTGCCGGTCTTGGTCGATGGGCGGGCGAGGCCGCCCGCGAACCTGCGCCTGCACGCTGCGCGCACCCGGGAGGCGGCGGAGATCGTGGCCTTGATCCTGAGGGGGTTGGCATGAGTCGGTGGTTCGTGTGCAACATCGAGCTTGAGGCGGAGCTGCTGGACTATCTGGAAGCACGCCGCCCCAGGCATCGCGCAGCTGCACTTCTCGCGTCCGAGCCACGTCGCCAGCGGCTGCATCGGCCAGGACGTGCCCCGGGGCCCTGTGCGAGGCCGAACGGGTCGTGGCCGTACTCGACACCCAAGAATGAAGGTGTCCGGGGGGTCTCCGATGACGCGCCGTTGGCCGTCCTTGAGCTCCCCATGGCGCGCCCCCTGCACAAGGTCCCCCACATGGTAAGGCGGACCATCATCGCCGTGCGTCCCCGATAGCTGATGAACACCTCGTAGAGTTAGTCCACCGCATGGATGGGGAGGCAGCCCCGCGATGACCGAAGCCCAGCTCCGTCACCTGGACCTGATCCAGGCCGTAATCGCCCGCATGGCCCAGAACTCCTTCCTACTGAAGGGCTGGAGCGTCACCGTCGTCGCGGCCCTGCTCGGACTGGGCATCAAGGAGGGCTCCTGGGCGCTGGCCCTGGTCGGCTACATCCCCCTGGTCACCTTTTGGGGATTAGACGCCTACTACCTGCGCCAGGAGCGGCTGTTCCGCGGGCTCTACGACACGGTGCGCGCGGCGTCTGGCACCGAATTCTCGATGGACACCGGAGAGCTCCAGGTCGAGCGCCAGCTCGCCGTGGTGTTGTCGGGCACTGTCGCGGGGATCCACGGACTCCTGGCAATCACCCTGGCGATCGCGAGCCTGGTCCTCAAGAGTGGGCTGTGACCACCGCCGCGATCCGGATCTGGGCGCGCCCGGACGACGCCCGCGCCACGGCCCTCGCCAAAGCACTCAAGGCCGCGGCCGGGCTGCTGGGACTACCCAAGGGGGAGCTAATAGTGCTGCGTGCCGGTCCGCTCCCGTCAGACGTGCCCTGCGCGGCCGCCTGGTTCGAGGACGGACCCGACCCGGTGGTGCCTGAGGGGCTCACACTGCTGCCGGTCTTGCGGGAGAACCTCGAACGCTTCACCGCGCGGGCCCCCCCGGTCCTGCACCCAATCAACGGCCAGGCCGACGACGGCTCCCCCACCTCGCTGCAGGAGATGGTCCAAGTGCTGCTCCAGGCGGTGGGCCTGGTCCGTCGGCTGCGCCGGGCCTTCGTCTCCCACGCTCGCCGCGAGTCCTCCGGCGTGGCCCGCCAGCTCGCCGGTGAGCTGGTCAGCCGAGGATACGAAGTCTTCCTGGACACCTGGTCGGTGGACAAGGCTGCGCCGTTCCAGCCCACCCTGTGGGACCGCATGGCCGGGTCGGACCTGGTGGTGTTCTGCGACACGGTCAACGCCCTGGACAGCCACTGGGTGCGACAGGAGCTGCACCGGGCCCGGCAGTGGGACCTCACGGTCCTGCACCTGATCTGGCCCGACGGCCGTCCGGCGGACGAAGTCTTGGAGAAGCCCCGGGACCCGGAGCTGGCCCTGAGCCAGGCCCTGTACCTGGAGCGGGGAAACTTCCTGGCGCGGCACTGGCCGGGCACGGCCCCGGCGCGACTGCGCCAGCACACCCTGCGGGGTGTGGTGGACACCGTCGAGCAGCTCCGCGTCCAGGCCTTTGCCGTACGCCAGGCGCGCCTGCGCGAGGCCCTGCTGAGGCGACTTCGGCTGGCGGGGATCGCCCACCGGGTCGAGCCCGCGGGCGGGGTGGAGCTGCCCGAGCACCGGGTGCTGCCCGTGGTGGGCCACCCCACGGCCAGGGACTTCTGGCAGGCCGGCCAGGACCACCCGGGAGGGCGAGAGCTCCTGCTGCTCCACGACGCACGGGGCGCCGACGGGACCCGGCGCAGGGTGCTGGACCACTTGGCTGACCACCTGCCGGTCGGGCTGGTAGAACGATCCCGTGTCCAGGCCCTGGTCCCGGGAGCAAAGGCCGCCATGAAGTCCGTGTTCCTGTCCGCCAGCGTGCCCGACCCCAAGAGGCATCCCCGCTATCACCGCACGGGCGACGTGGTCGCGATCCGCGCGGCGGTCGAGGCCCTGGCAGCTGTTGTGATCGAGGGCGGTGGCACCCTGGTGTTCGGCGGTCACCCCGCCATCTCGCCCTTCGTCCGCGACGCGACCGGCTCCTCCGAGCGGGTGCGGATCTACCAGTCCCGCTTCTTCTGGGACCTCATCCCCGAGGCCTCCAGGGGCTTCCCCGATCTCGTCTGGACCGAGGCGGTGGGCGACGACCGGCCCGCCAGCCTGGAGAAGATGCGCCGGGAGATGATCGGCAGCGAGGACTTCGATGCGGCGGTGTTCATCGGCGGCATGGAGGGCGTGGAGGCCGAGCTGGCGATCTGGCGCGAGCAGTGGCCGGAGCGCCCCGCGTGGCCCGTCGGCTCCACGGGTGGCGCGGCGAGGCTGGTCCTAGGGGCGGGAGAGCTGGGGCTGAGCCCGGAGCTCGCCGAGCGCCTAACCCGCGACCGCGCCTACGAGCAGCTCTTCGAAGAGCTGCTGGGCGGCTGACCCGGGGCTCAGCAGTATGCCCGTCCGACGGTCCTGGGTCGGGGAAGCCGGCAACCTCGTGCCCGCCACGAACTCTGCATGTCCTCCGTGGCCTCTGTGGTGAGTTCCGAGCCCCAGCCGCCGACCTGGCACCAACTTACATCGAGCCGCCGCGGACCTCCGCCCACCGCCCCAGCCCCCCGGCCAGCACCATGCTTCTGCGCCCGTCCTGCAAGCGCTCTCTTATCGTGCTGCTTTCAACAAGCTCGGTCTGAGCTGCGGGCTCTGCCCAGCCGTGCTCGCCCCCGGACGGCGACGTCACCGAGCGACATCGGTTTGTCTCAGTGTTCGGGTACAGTACCCCGGCTGGGCTATCGCGGGCTTTACGGGGCTCAGGCTGATCCTGCAACCATCTGAAATCACCGGACCCGGCCCTACTCCACATACCCCAGCTGCCTCAGCGCCTCTTCCACCTCGCTGCTGAACGCCTCGAGGGCCTCGCCGTCCGCTGGGGGCTGCGGTGCGATCCCATAGGTCGTCTTGAGCGTGCGGTTCGCGGCCGTCAGCTTGATCAGCTGGTGGTTCTCGCCATCGACGGCCGGTGCGGTGTCGCCGGTCCACGCCGCCGTGCCGAGCACCTTGCCCGAGCCGCCGTCGAGCACCCGCAGCGACAGGCCGTCCAGGTCCGCGACGTCGCCGATCGCCCGGGCGTACAGCTCGCGGGCCCCCCGAGCCCCGGGCTCGAAGGTGAACACCGCGACGCCGTCGGCGGTCACGGTCGCGCTGGCCTTGGCCCGGCTCATCGGATCCACCCCCAGCCAGGCCACGTCGAAGCCCCCGGATCGCCGCAGCTCGATCACCACCGGGGTCTGCCGGGAGCGGCTCGCCGAACCCGCGAGCACCCGGATCACCGGCCCCGACCACGTGCCCAGGCCCTCCCCCAGGCGCGGTCGCCAGGGTGCCGTGTCCGTCTTGGCGGCCAGATCCACCTGCTCGCCCGGGTCGGCGCCCAGGTCGTAGAGGTGCTCGTCGCCGGCGCGGGTCGTCCACTTCTGGCCGTCCTGGATCACCCCCCAGAGCTCCAGGCCATAGAGAGGCCGCCCGACCGGCTGGGGGCGGGCTTCGAGCGACGCTGCCGCCTTGGCGTCGCCCCGGGCGACCGGCAGCAGGGAGCGGCCCGCCATGTCCTTGGCCGGCGTGTTCACCAGGTCGAGCACCGTGGGCGCCACGTCGAGCAGGGACACCGGGGCCTGGACCCGCCCGGCCGGCACCCCGGGCGCACGGACGATCAGGGGGACCCGCAGCAGCTCGTCGTAGAGCGAGTGGCCGTGCTCGAAGTCCCCGTGGTCCCAGAACTCCTCGCCGTGGTCGGCGAAGACCACGATGGGGGCATCGGGGCCCAGATCCTCGAAGAGCTCGGCGAGCTGGTCGTCCAGGTAGCGCAGGTTCTGGTCGTAGCGGTCGACCAGGTACTGCTCCAGCGCCTGACCTTCCTCCTTGTGCACCTTGAGGATCTTCGAGCGGGTGGTGCTCCCGGCATCGAAGCCATCCGGTGGATCGCCCGCCCACAGGCCCTGGTAGCGCCGGGGCTCGTTGTAGGGCAGGTGCATGTCCATCACGTGCAACAGGGCCATGGCGTCCCGGTCCGGGTGCCGATCCAGGAAGTCTTCGACCTGGTCGATCACCCGCTCCGCCGGGGGCCAGTTCACGCAGTAGTGGCGGCTCCAGCCGTCGGCCATGTCGAAGTTCGCCGACAGGTAGACGTTGCCGACGAAGGCGCCAGTGGCCCAGCCCGCTGCGGCCAGGCGCTCCTGGAGTGGCGGCCCGGCACGCCAGCCCTCGGGGTGCATGCCGCTCAGCACCGTGCGGGTCGAAGGCAGGGTCCAGGGGGCGACCGAGCGGGCCTGGTCGAAGACCGCTGCGCCCTGGGCCCAGGCGTCGAGCCTGGGCGTGGTGTCCCGGGCGTAGCCATAGGTGCCCATGTGGTCCGGTCGCAGGGTGTCGATGAACACCAGCAGCAGCCGCCGAGGATCCTGGACGGGGGTGTACAGGGTCGGCTCGGCCAGGAAGACGTAGTCCAGGTGCGCGGAGTCTCCAGGCTCGGTGCGCAGGCGCAGGCGAGCGTGCTGGCCGGCCCAGGCGCTGAGATCCACCCGCACCCGCTCCAGGTCGTCGCTGCGCAGTTGGATCCGCTTGACTTCGGTCACCGTGCCCGCCAGGTCGAGCTCGACGACGACGGTGGCGCCATCGGACCGGGCCGCCACCCGGACCTCTGGCGGCAGCAGCGTGGCGTCGAAGACCAGCACCCCCGCCGTGGGGATCACCACGTCCCAGGCGCCCAGGGCCGGGGCCGGGAGCAGGACGCCGGTGCGCGTGCTGTCGGCGAGGTGCAGCGATCGCAGGGCGAATTCGCGGGGCGCCAGGCCACTGGTGGCCAGGTTGAGCCCGTCCTCGCGCGCGGTGGCGGTCGGGTAGCTCAGGGTGTAGCCGCCGTCTCGGGGCTCGCCCAGCGCGGCGTCCCGCCGCAGGACCAGCGCCGCCTGGGTGAAGTCCCAGCTGTCGGCGTTCTTGGATCCCTTGGGCCCGTTCGAGAAGCGCAGGGTCTTGTCGGCCCGCGTGACCACGGCCCCCGGGGGCGCGTGGCTGTAGAACAGCTTGCGCGAGCGGAAGGGCAGGGGGGCCTGCCAGGTCTGCACGCCGTCGACCGTGCGCACCAGCTTGAAGGGGCCCAGGACGTCGATGGCGTCGGGGGCCGGCAAGCCGTCCGGCCGGCTGCTCTGGGGCAGCTCCAGCGTCGCCAGCTTGTCCGGGTGGCGGGCGAGCAGGAGCGGCGGCACGGTGGCCGAGCGAGCCACTTGGGGAGGCGGCTCTCCGCACCCGCTGAGCAGGCCGAGCAGGATCGCGACGCAGGTCGGCATCACGGTCCTGGACACCCGGGCGCTGTGGGAGGTTCAGTCTTGGCGGCGGCGCACGCCGGCCACCAGGGCCAGCATCAGGCCGGCGATGCCGCCGACCGGGGCTGCGCCAGTGGCGGCGCAGCCACCCATGGCTTCGGCGGTCACGGCCAGGGTGGCCTCGGCGCGGCCCGCGGGCCCACCGGCGACCATGCGCACGGTGTAGTCGCCCGCCTCGGGGAACACGAGCACCGGGCTCCAGGCGCCGATCGGGTCGCCGTAGGGCTCGCCGTTCCGCTCGATCTGGAAGCTGACGGTGTCGATGCAGCCATAGGTCGACACGTCGGTCTGATTGACCACCTGGTAGGCGATGATCTCGTCGTCCAGGTCCACGTAGCCGGCGGTGTCGGTCTGCTGCAGGCTGAAGATCGGGGCGGGGATCTCACAGGCCAGGACAGCGGCCAGCTGGCTGGACTCGAAGGTCCAGGTGCCGCACTGGTCGGACTCGCCGGAAAAGATCACCGACGGGGTGAACTGACCCTGGGTCTCGTACTCGTGGAAGGGCTCGAGCTCGCTGGAGCCCTCGCTGCCGTCGCCAAAGGTCCACTCGGCGCCGGTGACGACCTCGTCGGTGACCAGGTTGAACTGGATGCCCAGCGGGGTGGGTCCGAAGGACGGGGTGTCGACGTCGATCTCGAAGCCGGCGAAGGGCCCGTAGAGCGCTGTGATGCCGGCGATGTCGTCGGAGTTGATGCTGGCGCGGCTGGTGTCGCAGCGCCCGCCGGTCCAGTACATCGTGGCCGAGCGGAAGGCCTCGTCGACGCAGATCTCGCCCTCTTCGCAGCTGTGGTCCAGCCCGAGCAGGTGGCCGACCTCGTGGGTGCCGGTGGACTCGACCGAGCCCTCGCCGTTGCAGCGGCCGGCGTCGATGTCCTCGGTCGTGGCCCAGTCGATGTTGTCGTTGAAGGTGATGTCCGAGTCCGTGAACTTGAAGATCAGCTCGCCGCCGATGTTCTTGACCACCGTGGCCGTGGTGCGGCCCTTGGCCTGCATGACGGCGTTGATGCCGCTGCCCAGGTCGTCGCCCGGGTCGTCGAAGAAGATCTTGTTGATGCCGTCGTTGGCGCTGCCGCCGTTGCCCGGGTGCAGCCCGCGGTACTCGTAGTCGATGACCGCGCACGGGGCGTCGAGCCAGTTCGCGAACGACTTGATCATGACCTCTTCTTGGTAGTAGAGGCCCGTCTCGGCGTCGACGGTCTGGGGCAGGGAGTCCTCGAGGTAGTCCGTGACCCAGAACTCGATGGGGAACTCCTCGGGGTCCCACATGTAGCCCATGAGGTTGTAGGCGTGGGCGGTGGTCGCGGTGGCCGCAGCGGCCAGCAGGATCATGGGGGGAACGACGCGGTGCAGGAGGCGCTTCACTTGGCAACCCCGGGCTGGAGCGTGTTGATGCGGGCGAGCTTGGCGGAGTCGACGCCGGGGATGGGCTCGCCGTCCCAGCCAATGGCCAGCCGCTCGAGGATCTGATCCTCGAGATCCGCCATGTAGATGCGGTCGGCCGGGGCCGGGTGGGGGATGAAGCGGTGATCGTAGGCACGGGTCAGGGGGACCGGGTAGCGCACCGCCATGGCTTCGCCGCTGTCGGGGTCGATCCGGTGGGTGTACTTGCCCTGGGTCCAGCCCACGACGCTGGTGCGGCCGCTGGCGAGGGTCTCGAGGAAGAACAGGCCTTGCTCGCCCTGGCTGAAGCGCGGCACCGCGGCGACGATCTGGAATTCGTCGTGCAGCACGCCGCCCAGCTGGTCGACGGTGATCGCGTCGATCCCGGTGTCGCCCTTGAGGGTGCGGGTGAGCTCGACGTTGGCGCGGGTCCACAGGTTGCCCTGGGAATCCCGCTCCACCCACACCTCGGTGACCACGCCGTGCGCGATCAGGTCCGAAGCGTCGGTCATCTGCTCGACGGTCAGAGGTGCTAGAGAGGTCGCCTGGGCACCACCGGGGTGGAGCCAGCCGGCCAAGGCCACTGCGGCCACGAGCATGAGCTTGTTGCGGGTCATGGGGACGCCTCGCGCGTGAGCGCCGGTTCTTCCAGGAGTGGGACGGGCTTCTTAGTTGCTAACCGAGAGCGGCGTCAAGGACGCCCGACGCGGCAGTCCGGGGGTCAGGCCTGGACTTTACAGAAGGCTGGCAGGGATCGTGGACGCCCATGAACAAACCGACGGGCCAGCCCACTGCAGAGCGTTGCAAAGGGGCTGTCACAGCCCCGGCCTTCCGGCCCTCCATTCCTTGACGGCCCCCCCTTGCCCGCGTACTTTCCCGCTCCCTGCTCCCCGGCTTCGCGCGGGGGGGCGTGTGTCCTGCTCCCAGGTCCTGACACGCCTCCGTGCCAGGTCCTTCCGAGGACGGTCTAGATGACTCGTTTCCTGCGCTGCCTCCGAGCCCTCGCCTTCGTGTTCGCAGTGATCTGCGCCACGCACGCGCCCGACGTGCACGCCCAGACCACCGGCACCATCAAGGGCATCGTGATCGACGAGGGTGGCCTGGCCATCCCCGCCGTGCTCGTCACGGTCAGCTCCGAATCCTTGATCGGTGGCGCCCAGCAGCAGAGCACCGACGGAAATGGTCGGTTCCTCTTCGCGAACCTCCCCCCTGGCGACTACAACGTCAAGTTCGACAAGCCGGGCTTCACGCGCCTGGAGAAGCCGAACCTGAACGTCTTGATCGGACGCAGCGTGAACCTCACGATCGAGCTCCCCCTGGCGACCGCCAGCGAGGAGTACATCGTCGAGGAGACCCGACCGACCCTGGACACCGAGCAGGCGTCCACGGGCGAGGTCCTGCAAAAGGAATTCCTGCAGAAGGTCCCGTCCGGCCGCTCCTACCAGAGCGTGGTCAGCGCGACCCCTGGCGTGATCGGCGGCGGCAACCCCAACGTGGGTGGCGCTGGCTACAACGAGAACACCTACCTGCTCGACGGCGTCCAGATCACCGACCCCGTCACCGGCACGTTCTCGCTGAACTTCAACTTCGACGCGATCGAGCAGATCGAGGTGCTGACCGGCGCCTTCGACGCCGAGCACCCCCAGAGCCTCGGCGGCGTCATCAACATCGTCACCGAGACCGGGACCAACCAGCTCGAGTTCGACACCAGCATCTACTACAAGACCAGCTCCTTCGTGCCCAAGATCGACGCCCGCTACGGCGCCGACGGCGCCGAGCTGGCCCCCACCGGCTTCGACAGCAGCTCTCAGTTCACCGAGTTCAGCGCCCGGCTCTCCGGCCCGATCATTCGGGACCGCGCCTGGTTCATCATCAGCTACTCGCGGGTCAACAGCCTCTACACCAACGTCGGTGTCGACCTGCCCCGGGACTACGAAGGCCACTACGTGATGGCCAAGCTGACCACCCAGCCCAACCCGTCCCACCGCTTCCAGGTCCTGGTCCAGTCCGACCCGACCTCGATCGACAACACGGAACAGGGCAGCCGCTTCATCGAGCCAGAGGCCCAGGGTCGCCAGGCCCAGGGCGGCGTGCTCGGGTCCGTGACCTGGGACTGGTTCATCTCTCCCGAGCTCTTCGTCGAGACCGTGGTGAGCTACCAGAACTCCTACATCGACGTGACCGGGGTGCCCTGCACCCACGACAAGTCCCTCGGCTACCACGCCTGCGAGGAGAACGAGCCCGAGAACAGCCTGGACTTCACCACGCCGTCGCGGCTGGGCATCAACCTGGCCTTCGATCGGGACAACTACTACCTGATCTACGTCGACGACCGCTGGCGGTACAGGGCCCAGACCAAGGTCAGCCTGCTCCAGCGCGAGTTCATCGGCTTCCACGACATCAAGGCCGGCGCCGAGGTCGACTACGTCAAGTTCGACTGGCTCGTCGGGTACCCGGGCAACCAGTACTACGTGGACCTCAACCTCGAGGCCTACGACCCCGACACCTACATGAACTACTACTGGGTGGAGTCGTCGGCGCCCTTCCACCTGCAGCAGAACGGCCTGCACTACGGCATGTTCCTGCAGGACGTCTGGAAGCCCGTCACCAACCTGACCGTGCGCTACGGCCTGCGGTACGACTACTCGATCCAGCGGGCCGACACGAACGAGGCCGTCATCTCCAACGGCGTCTTTGGTCCTCGCTTCTACGCCATCTGGGATCCGTGGGGCGACGAGCGCACCAAGTTCTTCGGTGGCTACGGTCGGTTCAACGACCTGGGCCGGCTGGGCACGGTGTCCGGCCAGAACCAGAGCGGCTTCGCCTACAAGCTCTACGTCGGTGAGCTCTTCGGTGGGTTCGCCAGCGAGCCGTCCGGCATGGCCGACGAGGTCCCCTACGAGAACAGCAACACCGCCCTGGACGACCTGGCGGCGCCGCACTCCGACGAATTCGTCATCGGCGCCGAGCGCGAGATCATCCAGGACCTGGTCTTCGGGCTGACCTTCACCGCCAAGTTCACGGAGAACGTCTACACCTACGACGAGCTCAACCAGATCTGGGACGAGGACGGCTACAACACCATCGGGACCATCGACGGCACCAACGACGTGCTGTACCGGCTCCGCACCCCGTACGAGGCCCGGCGGGACTACTACCAGACCGACGTCCAGATGAAGAAGAACTTCTCGGACCGTTGGCTGCTGCTGGCCACCTACACCTACACGGTGTCCCGCGGCACCACCCAGACCGCCAACACCGCCGGCCTGTCGGTGCCCCCGCAGTACGAATACGCCTACGGCAACCTGTCCACCGACGTGCGGCACCAGTTCAAGGCCTTCGGCGCCTACGACCTGCCCAACGACCCCTGGACCACCACCCTGTCGTTCGCCCTGGAGTTCTACTCCGGCAGCCCGACCACCCGGTACTACTACACCCCGGACACCAACCAGCTCGCATGGCAGCTCAAGAGCCCGGTCGGCGAGTACGGTCGCAGCGAGCCGGTGCTGTACTTCGACATCGGCGTGCAGCAGAAGATCCACGTGCGCAAGGGCGACCTGATCGCCAGCCTGACCGTGTTCAACCTGTTCAACATGCAGCAGGCCGACTCGTACTACTCCGTGGGGTACGGCGAGCCGCGCTGGGTCATCTACAGCCGCCAGGAGCCGCTCAACGTGAGCGGTGGCCTGCGCTACACCTTCTAGGAGCCCGACGATGCTCTCTCCTCTCCTCCTCGCGGTCGCCGCCTGCGCCTACGACGAGCACCTCCCCCAGGTCGACCTCCACGGCACCCTGGTGGTGCCTCGGGCCGCTGCGACCCGCAGCATCGAGGACCCCCGCACCGGCGAGATCACCGAGGTGACCGATGCCCGCTGGATCGGCCCGGTCTACATGGGCGCCTACTCCGGCGTCGACGACCAGAACTACGGCTACCCGCACCCGGAGATCGGCCCGGTCATCGGCTCCACCGACGGCAACACCTACCCCTACGGGGGTGGCTCGCTGGGGCGGTTCGACTACGCCTGCTTCGAGGCCCTGGTGTGCAAGGTCGCCACCGGCCGCTTCTACGACTTCGAGCACATGATCGAGTGGTTCAACGACATCATCGACGAGCCCATCACCGACGACTTCGGCGCGGTCGTGGACTCCCCGGACTACTTCCGCTCCTACTGCTACGAGCTGCTCAACTTCACCGACGACTTCGAGCTCAGCTTCATCGCTTGCCCCGACGGGCGCGAGGGCTGCAACGGCCTGCACTTCGAGCAGAACGACGACGGTGACTTCGAGGCCGAGTTCGATCTGTGGCAGGTCAACTACCAGCCCAACATGCAGATCTGGGGTTGGATGGACAGCCCGGGCGCCGACTACAACTTCACGACCTGCAACCCCGACATCGGCCAGCGCAACACCGAGTACGCCAACGACTCGACCTATGGGACGAACTACGGCGACCTGCTGAACTTCCCCCAGAAGTACATCGGGACCGGCGACTACGTGGTCCAGAACCCCTACGCGACCCAGGCCGCAGACGCCGACGCGTGGCGGTCCACGGGCGAGACGGTCAACCTCACCTTCGACTACAAGCTGGAGAACTGAGCATGTTGCTCCTGACGCTGGCCGCCGGCTGCAACCTCTCCCAGGAGACCTTTGACCAGGACGTCCACCCGGACATCCCCGGCATCGTGCACCTGGGCGAGATCGACGTCATCTCCGCCGACGACTTCCTGGACCCGACCATCCGCGAAGACCTGATCAACTACCACGTGATCGGTCCGCCGAACGCGGCGGTCCTGGGTGGCGCCTCGGCCACGTTCACGGGCGTCAACGGGTCTGTGTGCCTGATCGCGGACCCGGAGTCTGTCTTCTGGGCCGAGTCCGTGGCCCTCCAGGACGCCGACGAGCGGTACACCTGGCCCGACAACTTCGAAGACGACGGCGACATCGACTTGTCCGCCGGACTGTCGGCCTACTACACCGGCACCCCCGGTCTGAACATCGGTGACTTCAACGCCACCTACGAGGACAGCCTGGGTGTCGAGGTCGAGATCGAGTTCAACGAGTGCACGATCGCCGACTACTACGGCAGCGTGGGCGGCAACTCCGGTCGCGGCCACGTCGAGTTCTGCACCATCGACACGTCGAGCCACCCCGGCGTCGAGTACACGATCGTGCTCCAGGCCTTCTCCATCCCGCTGGACGACGACCTGTTGACCTATGGCTTCGCCATCGTCGACACGGACTGCACCTCCCTCGCCGAGCGCGTGCCGCTGAACGAATGCACCATCCCCGGCGAAGCCCGCACCCACCAGGAGTGGAGCGGTCAGGGTGAGTTCGGCTACGACCGCGACGCCGCGCCGGACCTCGACGACGAAGGGGACATGGTGCTCTACGAGCTCGATGGCTTCCGCACGATCGAGACCTACGTGTGTGGCGCCGCCGAGGACGACATCTCCGGCGACGGCGCAGGCCCGGCCGACTACTGCCGCGAGAACACCAACAGCCGTTGGTGCGGCGAGAAGTACTGACCCGGCCGAGGAGTCAGCTGACCACGCGGATCGAGTCGGCGGCAGCCGGGCTCAGGTCCCGGGCTTCCAGGATCATCCGGCCGCGGCCGCGGCGGGCGACCTGGACCAGGGTGTGGACCTGGACCCCGGTCGGCAGGATCAGCTCCAGGGCCATCTCCTGCTGATCCGGGATGTCTTCGCGGTCGGCCAAGGTCAGCTGAAGCCAGCCTGAGCCCGAGCGGGTGGACCGGCGGAACAGCTCCGTCGACGCAAAGGTCGCGACCACGATCGGCGGGTCTCCATGGTGGAACTCCGGCTTGACCAGCTCGGCCACCCGCAGGCCCTTCTTGGGTGCCGAGGGCTCGGTGTTGAAGGACGGTCGGGGCCGATCCGCCTCTGCGGCTTGGTCCGCATTGCGGGGGATGTGGTTGGAGAGACGGCGCTGGGGAGGCAACCGTCGACGGGAGCGGCGTGGCACACTGGCGGCTCGCTCTTTGCGGCGGGCCCGGCGTTGTCTTCGCTCATCGCGGGCCTCCTCCCGCTTGCGGGCACGCTCCTTGTCCTGGCGGCTGCCCTCCAGCAGGGCCCCAGAGTCGATCTTGCGGGCCTGCTCGACCGCGGGGGGCGTGGGGTCTGCCTCCCAGGGAGGCGTCGGGGCGACCGGTTCGGGGACCCGGCCCACCTCGGCCGACGCGGACTCGGACATCGACTCGGCCATGGACTCGGAAGCCGAGTCGTCCTCGAGCTCCATGGACCAGTTGCTCTCGGGCTCCTCGGACTGATCGGCCTCCGAAGGCATCGTGCTCGTGCGCTCGGGGGGGGCGACCGAGGGGTTGATGATGCGCAACAGCGCCTCGAGGCCGGGGTGTCCCCCAGCGGGCAGGTCGACCGAGCACAGGTGGAGGACTCGGGGACCCTCCTTGATCTCGGTCCGGACCCGGACGGCCAGGACCCGGACCTGGAGCGCCAGGTCGCCCGAGGGGTGTCGCAGCGTCAGGGGCCACTCGCTGCCGACCCGGAGCCTGCGCGTGGTGAGGGCATGGGCCCGACCGGTGTCCAGCCAGACGACACGGGCGTCGAACACGTCCTCGCCAGCACCCAGGGCGGCCGCCAGCGGCGCCCCCAGGGCCAGGTCCATCACGCGGTCGAGCAGTCCGATGCGAGCCCCCTGTCGGTCTCAGTCTACCCAACGCAAGCCGCGCCCATGACGGGACAACCCCGTCATAATACTCTCTCCTCACGCCTCGGCGCCGTCAACCCTTGCCGTCGAGCAGGCGACGGGTCTCCAGTGCCCGGCCCTTGGTGCCCAGGCTCCGCAACAGGACGGCGTCTTCGCCGTCGGACAGCAGGACGGCGTCGGGGCGGCCCTGGAGGGTCTTGGCGGGACGCCCTGGCACCACCAGCAGGCTGGGGCCTTCTGTCGGGCGGTAGAGGGCCGCAAAGGCGTCGTAGTTCCGCGGCAACAGGTCCAGGAGCACGGCACCCGGTGGGGGCTTCACCGGGGCGTAGCTGTACAGGACCTGGCCGGTCAGGCTGGTCCACCGTCCGACCAGGCCGTCTGGTGAGCCATAGAGTCCCAGGATGGCCAGTCCGCCGGCGGCGTCTTCGCGGTCGGTCAGGTAGCCGAAGCGCGCGGTCGCGGGGGCCAGCTCTACGCTGAGACGGCTGGGCACGGCTGGCAGATCTCCCTTGGGGGCGACTGTGTAGAGGTCCAGGAAGCCGTCGTGGGCGATCAACAGGCGCAGGGCCCCGGACGCGTCTACCACCGACTCGACCCAGGCGGGCCGCCGGGGAAGGCGCACGACGGATCGGAAGCGGGCGCTGCCCTGACCGCGAACGGATGCGACTCGGAGCTCACCGCCGCTGCCCTTGGGCGCCGGGACCCACAGCGGCACGTGCAGCCCGCCTTCGGCATCGGTGCCGCCCCGGCCCATGAGCTCGACACCAGGCCACGGCGCCTGAAGGGTCCGGATGCGGCCGCGCAGCTGCTGGCCGTCCAGCTGGGCATAGGCGACGGTCCGGGCGTCCTGTTGCCAGTACAGGAAGCGGCCCCAACGTTCTTGGGGGCGACTGTGGGTCAGGACCGGATCCACTCGTTCGTCCAGGTGAGCCAGGTGGTAGTTGCCTTGGGTGCGCTCGGGCCGCTGGCCTTGGGAGTGGTGCAGGTAGAGGTCGTAGCCGCGGGCGGCCTTGTGGACCCAGACGGCGTGGTGCCCGCTGCGGTCGGTGCCCAGCGGGTCGTGGACCAGGGCCCCGCCGACCGGCCGGCCGGGCGCCACGCGAAAGGTGTGCGGGGGCAAGGTCACGTCGCCTTGATCATCCTGGACGCGGATCGTGACCTGCCACTCGCCGGTCTTGAAGACACCACTGGAGGGGATCTGAAGCAGGACCTGTCGTCGGCCGCGGGGTCCGAGGGCCCACTTCTGGCCCATGTCGAGCTTGGGGGGGGTGTTGAAGCGGTTGTGTTGCTTTCCGTCTGGGTCCGTCAGCTCGAAGCGCACGAGCCAGGGGCGGGCGGAGAGGTCCGCGAATTCGACCCGTTCGGCCGCGGTGTTGGCCACCTCGAAGCGGATCAGGATCGGATCCCCCGCCAGGTACTCGGGCCGCAGGTCGGCCGAGATGTCAGGTCGGGGGACCGGGGCGACCTGTTCGGCCGGGGGAGCGGGTGTGTCCTGGGCGACAGCTGGAGCGGCGAGCAGGGCGACGCCCAACCAGGCGAGGATGCGGTTCATGGAGGGGGCTCGTGCTCGTCGGGGGGGGCGCATCCTATCCTCGCTTGGACCCAGGATCGCGCTTGGGCCACGCTGCCCACCGCTCCGGCGAGCTGGGCGGCCCGGAGGGCGGTCAGCAGGCGTCCCAGGCCGGGCCCGGGCTCAACCCCCAGGGCGACCAGGTCCCTTCCCTGGAGGAGCTGGGGAAGCGGCGCTGTGGCGATGCCCAGGTCTCGGGCCCGTGCCAGCAGGGTCAGCGCGGGACTGGCCGGGTGCCAGGCCGCGTGGCGGCGCAGTGCCAGCCAGATCCGGTGGTTGTCCGCCAGGGCGGTCAGGCCCCGGTCGTCGCTCGGGAGTCGCAGCGGGGCAGGTCCCAGAGCCAGCACCCGGTCCCGGACTGGCCAGCGGCGTACGCTGTGCACGCTGGCGCGGTCCAGCACCTGCTCGGGATCGGCATGGTGCAGGAGCAACGTGGCCCAGCACAGCGCTGCCCGAGGACCAGGGCCCGACTCCTCCAGCAGGTCGGCTTGTGCGGCGGCCCGAACCATCGCGTCGATCCTGTCCGACGTGAGCGCAACGCCCGGGAGCACGGCCGGGCCCAAGCCCAGGTCCCGGATCCAGACCAGGCCGGGGGCCGGATCCGGGGCGCGCAGCCAGAGCTTGTGCAGCTCGAGACCGATCCGCTCGGGCGCCTGTGCCGACAGGTCCTGTTGGGCGCAGATTCGGGCCAGCTGCGGGTCCGGTTCTGCCTGGAGCCGGGCGGCGAGCACGGCGACCCTCAGGGCTCGCAGCGGGTCCTGACCAAAGGTGTCGGGGTCCACCGCTCGCAGCCGTCTGGCCCTCAGATCGGCCTGACCGTTCCAGGGGTCCAGGAGCTCTCCGCTGAGGGGGTCGTAGAGCAGGGCGTTGACCGTCAGGTCTCGGTGGCGTGCGGCCTCTGCGATCATGTCGAGGCCGGGCTCCTGGCCCCTCGGCAAGGCCACGTCCAGCTCGCCCAGTCCAGCCACCATGAGCTTGAACACCGGAAAGGACCTGCCCACGCGGCGCGCCGTGCCATGGCCGCTGAGCAGGCCCGCCAGCGTTGTGGGGTCCAGCCCGTGCACTTCGAGGTCCAGGTCCTTGGCGGGGTGACCCAGCAGGTGGTCCCTCACGGCCCCACCGACCACGAACAGCCGGCCCCCAGCGGCTCGAACGCCCTCTGCGAGGGCCAGCACCTGGTCCGGCACCTCCACGTGGCCTCCTGGTGGCTTGATGGGCGAGGTTTGCACGGCTACAGTCGCGCATCTCGTACCACGCTCGCGCAGAAGAGGGTTTTTCTTGGTGCTCCTGCTGATGATGGGTCTCACGGCCACCGCCGCCGACCCGCCCGCCGGCCCTGGCGTGGGCCAGGACGCACTGCTCTTCTCCCTGCCCGCGGTCAACGAAGAAGTCGCGATCGACATGGTCCGCAACGACCACGTCAGCCTGGGCGACCTGACCGGGCCCCTGGCGACCTACCCCTCCAAGGCGGTGGTGGTCTACTTCTTCTCCCGGGTCGATGGCAGCGACGGGCTGCCGGTGCTCAACCGCTGCCACCGCAAATTCGGCAAGGAAGACGTGCGCTTCGTCGCCATCTCGACCGACACCGGCGACATGGCGGCGTTGGGGGAGTGGGTGAGCAAGCAGAAGCTGGCGTACCCCGTCCTGCGGGACAACCACCAGATCGTGGCCAGCCGCTACGGCATCGCCTCGCTCCCTTGGAGCTACATCATCGACGGCGACGGTCGCATCCACGCCATCGGCGCCCCCACCCCCGAAGAGCTCGAGGCCGAGATCGAGGCCGCCCTCGGTGCGCTGCTGGTCGAGTAGCCACGGCTTCGGACTGGCAACGCTGGCGGCGCTGAGCCTGTGGCCCGGCACGGTCCAGGCCGCCGATGACTGGCCCATGCCGCTCTATGCCGGCGTCATGGTGGCCGCCGAGGGGGAGCCCGACCCCGCCGTTGTCGCCCGCAGCCTGAACGAGGCCATCTCACTCCTGGTCGGGAGCGGGCGGTACCGGGTGCGAGGCCAGGACGAGCTGGCCGAGCGCCTGGGAGGGCCTCCGGGGGAGCTGGCGCTACGCTGCGGCGAGGACCCGGGCTGCTGGCAGACCGTGACATTCCGCGCCGGGGTCGACGTGATCGTGCTGCTGGAGCTGGCGACGCCGGGCGACGGAAGCGTTCCGGTGACGCGGGCCAGCATCTGGGGCCCCGAGGGCCCGCTGGTCGCGCCGGTGGTGGTGCCCCTGCCCCGGGAGGGCGGGGCGCCGCTGGAGTGGATGGCCCAGGGCCTGCTCCAGCCTGGTGAGCTCTCCTTGAAGATCATCGAGGGCGGCTTGCTCAGTGTCGACGGAGCCGCCTGGCCGCCCCAAGGTGGCGTGAGGTCTCTGCCGCCCGGTCGGCACCAGATTCGGGCCCAGTTCGGCGACGAAGTCCAGGTCCAGGTGGTCCCGGTGCTGTCGGGGCACGTGACCGCCAGGCACCTGGCCCCAGCGATGGCGCCCGGAGACGTGGGTCGGACCCACCGGCGCTGGGGGCTGGTGGCCATGCCGGCCCTGGCTGTCGGCGGTGCCGTGGCCCTGGTGGTCCAGCGGGACTGGCCGGGAGATGCTGCGCGCTAGGCGTTCAGGGGGTGAGGCCGCGGGCTCCCGGCTGCGGCCGCCGGAGGAGACCTGGGCGCTCCGCGCCAGGTCTCCCACCCGCGGCGCGGGGGGGAGGCCGAAGGAATGGAAACAGGCGGAACAGGCGGAAACAGGCGGAAACAGGGGTCAGGAACCTTAAGTTAATACTTAGATTCGGATGGTTGGATCACTGTAATTCAACGACTAGTGGATGGGGCATGACCACCTCTTGGCCGGTCTCACAGCCCCAGGGCCAGCACCAGATCCATGCCCGAGCCGGCGGGGGCTTGGGTGACTGTCAGGCGTCTCGCAGCCTGGGTGAGGCAACCGGACAGCTCCGGGTCGTCAAAGGTCGCCTGGGGCGTGTCGACGGCCATCACGCGGCCGCCTCCGCGGAAGGTGATGCGGGCCTGGAAGTCGCCCGCCAGGGACGCGGGGTCGTGGACCAGGGGCAGGGTGTCCAGGAAACAGCGGCCTCCTTCGAGCTCCAGGCCTGTGAGCGCGGCGGCGGCGGCGCGGGCTGAGAGTCCGCCAAATGTCCTGGCCGCGGTGGCCCGAACCGTCGGCGCGGTGCCCTCGGGCACGTCAGCTGCCGCCACCATGCGGGTCCAGGCCTGGGCGTGGTCCTGGGCCCGGGCCTTGCCCTGGAAGGCGGCGATCCCGGCGGCGCCCAGCCCGAAGGCAGCGAGCGCGATCCACACGTCCTTGCGCCGCCACAGTGGCACCGAGTCCGAGTCCGCGGTCAGCACCCGCGGCGCCTTGAGCATCGGCTTCCTGGGGCGGGCCCGTCGCGGCTCCTGGGCGGGACGGCTCAGGGAGCGAGCGCTCTTGTGGTCCCGGGTGAACAGGACCTCGAGGGACGGCTCCAGGGGGTCGATCCAGGCCTGAGCAAGCGCCTGGCCGTCGTGGAGCTCGATCACGGCGCGGCCGACAGCGGCCTGGACCACCGGGGGCTCCGGGGCCGGCAACAGCAGGATCTGGATGCGCACGCCCCCGTGAAGCGGTTCCACAGATTCGAGCCCCCACGCCCTTGCAAACGTGTGGAGGAACAGGTGGGTGTCCGCGATCTGGCTGCGCACAGGCCCGATCAGCGGGTCCGTGTGGCGGGACATCAGCGGAGGCACGTTGCTGCCGGCCAGCACGACCTCTCTCAGGTCGCCCAGCCGCACCGTGAGCACCGATCCGCCGATGGAGGGCCTGGCCTCCAGGGTGGTCTTGATGCGCGCGGGTTCAGCCATGACCCGGGAGACGGACGCCGCGAACGGGATCGTGAGGTCCCGGCGAAAATTACCGCTCGACGCCCACGACCAGCAAGGTGACGTTGTCCTTGCCGCCGCCGTGATGGGCGGCGCGGATCAGCTCGCGGGCACAGATCCGGGGATCGTCGAACTGGTTGAGGATCGCCTCGATGTCCTCGTCCTCGACCTCGCCCCAGAGACCGTCCGAGCACAACAGGAGCTTGTCGCCCTTTTCCAGCTCCAGCCGGAAGATGTCGATGTCCACGTCCCGCTCGGTGCCGACGGTGCGCAGCAGGATGTTCGAGTGGGGGTGGGTGCGGGCTTCGTCGGCTGTGATGCGCTTCTGCTCGACCATCTTGGCGACCAGGGAGTGGTCTCGGCTGACCTGGTGCAGGGTCTGGTCGCGCATCAGGTAGCCCCGGGAGTCGCCGACGTTGGCCATCAGGCCCGTGCGGCCCGAGACCATGAGCGCCACCAGGGTGGTGCCCATGTCGTTGCGGCGTTCCTCGGCGTAGGCCTTGACGGTGTTGTTGGCGGCCTGGAACGACGTGTCCAGGATCTGCTCCAGGGTCTCGATGTCGTGGTTGACGACCTTTTGGTAGCGGTTCCGGGACTCCCGGCAGATGGTCTGGACCGCGACCTCGCTGGCGACCTCGCCGCACTCGTGGCCGCCCATGCCGTCCGCGACCACGTACAGGTGTGCGTTGAAGCCCAGCTGGACCCAGCCCCAGTTGTCCTCGTTGAGGATGCGGGCCAGGCCCACGTCGGTCATGGCCGAAGTGCCCGGCGGAGGCGGGGGTGCGTCGAGCGTGTCGAACAGCCCCTCGACAGCTCGGCCGAACTCGAGGGGGCTCGCATAGGCGCCCTGTTCGGTCTGCTCCAGGAAGTCACGGAGCGCGTTCACGTTGACCGGTGTGTACTGCCGCAACATGCGGGCCAGGACCTGGATCTCCTGGCTGCGCAGGTGCTCCGAGACCTGGTCGTCGAAGACCGCCGTGACCTCGGGATCGAACAGGTAGAAGCGGTCTTCTTCGCGCGCGTAGAGGAAGTTGGCCCGGGTCAGGCCGGACATGGACACGCCGTGGTAGTGCGTGTAGGCCACCAGCCCGGCGAAGCGCTGGGCCAGGTGCAGGATCCGGCGAATCGGGAACGGAGCGCCTTCGTCCAGCAGCAGGGCCTCGCCGCGGTACCGCACCACCGAGCACAGCAGCCCGTCGTGGAAGAAGACGTCTTCGGGGTGCCGCACGCCCGGGTGCTTCAGCGTCTTCTCGAAGAAGCGCATGTAGGCGTCATAGGTCGCGCGGTCCCACCGGACGGACATCAGGAAGCGCTGGTCCGGTTCCCAGGCATCCCCACAGCGCTCGCAGGACGCGGCGTCGCGCGGGCTCTCGACGTGACCGCAGTGCCAACACCGCCGCGTGGTCTGATCGGGGCGGTCGTCGTTCAACAGGTAGAACATCCGCCCTTCGGACAGCCGCACGAGCGCTTCCACCTTGAAGTGCTTCGACAGGTGCATGCCCGGGGGGAACGGCGGCGGGCGTGTGTGGTGGCCGTGACCCATGCGGGGTGTGGTCGTCCTGGAACGGGGGCGGCCCATCCTATCGCGTCGGCCTCAGTCCGCCGGTTCCACCAGGACGCCGAAGGTCGCGACGTCGTCTTCGGTCACTTCGCCGATGACGATCCGGAGCTCCCAGTAGCCGTCGATGGTCCAGTCCCAGCTGGCGCCGTAGGTGCCCAGCGGGTCCTCGGTGAAGGTCATCGACAACGCGTCGACCCCCTGTTCTTCAGGCGCCGTGAGCGTGCCCGTCAGGTTGCCGCCCGCCACCAGAGCGCCGTCCACCGGCGCGCCCTCGACGTTCTCGCTGAGACCGATCCAGCCGCTCTGGCTGCCGACCGTGGCCGGATCGGGATCCAGCTCGAGCACCAGGTGGTAGCGCCCGGTGATGCTGTCGACCTCGGAGGTGAGGGGCAGGCGGGCGGCGCCTGTGTCCTCTGGGGTCCCGCAGGCGATCATCGACAGGGCGAGCAGCATCGGCCCGGGCAGCTTATCTCCGGAGCGTGACCTGTCTGCTCCCGTTCCGCGTCGAGGCCACTGCTGGAGCCGCCCGGGCGGGGGTCCTGTCGATGGCGCGGATGGCGGTCCGGACCCCCGTCTTCATGCCGGTGGGCACCCAGGGAGCGATCCGGACCCTGTCGCCGCTGCACCTGGCGAGCACCCGGTCCCAGATCATCCTGGCCAACACGTACCACCTGCACCAGCGCCCGGGCGAAGACCTGGTCGAGCGGCACGGTGGACTGCACCAGATGATGCAGGTCGACAACCCGATCCTCACCGACTCCGGGGGCTTCCAGGTCTTCAGCCTGGACAAGAAGGAGGTCACCGAGGACGGGGTGAATTTCCGCTACGAGGTCGACGGGCAGTCGACCTTTCTCAGCCCAGAGATCTCGATGGCCATCCAACAGAAGCTCGGTGCGGACATCGCGATGGTGTTCGACGAGTGCCTGGGCTTCGGGGTGGACCGCGCGGCGGCCGAGCGCTCCGTCGATCGCACGGCCCGTTGGGAGGCGCGTTCCAAGGCCGCCCACACCCGGGCGGACCAGAGCCTGTTCGGCATCGTGCAGGGGGCCTTCTGGCCAGACCTGCGCATGCGGTCGGCCAAGCAGATCCAGGACATCGGGTTCGACGGATACGCGATCGGTGGCCTGTCTGTCGGCGAAGGCCACGACGTGATGTGCGAAGTGCTCGACTACACCATGCCCGCCATGGCGCCCGAGTCCCCCCGGTACCTCATGGGGGTCGGGCGGCCCCTGGACCTGGTCGAGGGCGTGGCCCGGGGCGTGGACATGTTCGACTGCGTGATCCAGACACGCCATGCTCGCAGCGGCATGTTCTACACGTCCCGGGGTCGCCTGCGCGTCACGGATCGGCGCTATCGCCGGGACATGTACCCGATCGACAGCTCCTGCGACTGCTACTCGTGCACCCACTTCACGCGGGCCTACCTGCACCACCTGTTCCGAGTCGGAGAGGTGCTGGGCGCGACCCTGGCCACCCTGCACAACATCCACTGGTTCCAGGGCTTCATGGCCCGGATGCGCCAGTCCATCGTCGAAGGCACCTTCGAAGCCTTCCGGGCCGACGTGCACGCTCAGTACCCCAAGCGCCTGCCCCAGAAGCCGGGCGGCGGGGACCGCAAGGGCAAGCGGAGCAAGAAGGGCCGCAAGCGCTGAGCCCGGCACCATTCGGTCCTCGAGGTGCATCACCGGGCGGTCGGCTCGGGCTGCCCCTCCGGCTCGGGCTCTTGGGGGGGCGGTGGCCAGGGGGCGTCGAAGGCCGCGGCGGCCAGACAGGCCGGCACGTCCCAGTCCATCTCCATCGTGATGCAGTGCTGGACCCGGGCGCGGGCGTCGGGATCGGTGAGGCAGCGGCGGTAGAGGAGGTCCTTGCGGGCGGCATTCTCGAGGCCGATGCCGTGGGCGCGGGAGGCCTCGCCCATCTCGGAGGAGTACCAGCCATTCAACAGGGATGCGTAGGCCGAGCAGACCGAGGGGGCCGTGAGGTCTTGTGGCCAGTAGTCGACGGCGTTGTAGCAGGCCAAGAACTCCGGGCAACTGGGCACCGCCAGACAGGCGGTCAACCGTTCCCCGATGTCCGGCCACGCGATGCAGCCCACCACTTTCGGATACCCTAAGCCTCCGTTCGTGGAACGCGGCACCAGCCCCGATCGCCTGGCCACGGACTGCTCCCCGGCACACTCTTCACGCATGTGGAGGTTCACCTGCATGCACTGTGCAGGGCGGGGCGTGTCCGCGGGTTGGGCCCATGCCAGGCCGACCCAGAGCAGCATCTCAGCCCCCCCTCTTGGTGGTGTAGAGCACGCTCTTCTCGTCGCGCTGGCGTTCACCCACCCAGCTATTCAGGTGGTGTGCCGACTTGTTGGCGTCGAGCTCCTGCTTGCGCCCGATGGCCTCGATCCCGTAGAAGATGCCGAGCCCCAGCCGCTCCATGTGGGTGATGAAGACCTCGATGCCCTTGCCCTTGGCGTAGCGGGCGGCGTCGATGGCAAACGGCGTGGCGTGGGACACCATCTCCTCCGGTTCGGCTTTGGTCTCGACATAAAGGTCATTCATGATGTAGTTCATCGCTGCCCCCTCATCGATGTAGCGGTCGTCCACCTCCGGGTCCTGCAGCACCTTCATCAGGCGCAAGGTGCGCTGATCGATCTCGCTGCTCAGATCGCCCTGCTGGGCCCTCCGGATCGCTTCGGCGAGGAAGTATGGCAGGTCCTCCTCCGCCTCCGAGCGCTCGGCCTCCACGCCAGGGTCGGACCACGCGAGCAGGACGTCTACCCGGCGGGCCTCCCTGCGGTCCCCGCGGTCCGCGCCGGGCAGCTCACCCTTTCCGCTTGCGGTGACGAGCAGCTCCGCGCTGGCGAACGCTGCACGGATGGCGTCCTCCACCGCGGCCGCACGGGCGGCGCTGAGGCCGGCGTTGTGCGCCTCTGATCCACGCTCGTCGCAGAAGCCCTCGACTTGGACCTCGAAGTGCGCCCAGGGACGCTCCTGGGTGTAGAGGGCAGCGAGGGCGGCGAGGGCGACCCGCTGGCCGCCGTGGACGTGTGCGCTGTCGGTGTCGAAGTAGAGCGTGGCCACGTGCTCGACCCCCTGGCCCTTCTCCACCTGGTGGCCCACGACCCAGGGCTCAGGAGGCGTCCCATCCATCTGCCGGGCCCAGGCCGGGAGCGGTCCGACATCCTCGGGGGACTGGGCCAGGCCCAGGGCCTCGAGGCGGGCGCGGTTGCTGCCGAAATCGATCGTCTTGCTGCCGGGCTCCGTGAGCGCCGCCTCGGGCGACACGGTGGCGCGTTGGTGTTCCTGCGAGGACATGCCCCAGCCCCGGAGCAAGGACCGTGCTGGGCTATGCGGGCAGTGATTTCAGTGGGTTGGAGATCCCAAGTGTCGAAGGGTCGACACCCTGTTCGAACACTTCGACACGGGGCCCGGCTAGCCCCGCAACAGCAGCCACACCAGCGCACCGGCCCCCGTGACCACCACCACGCTGCCGGCGATGGTGAAGGCCAGGGCGCGCCGCGAGACCAGCTCGGTCAGCGCTGTGACCCTTGTGTTCGTGCTCTCACCTGTGGCCGTGCGCTCGACTTCGTGGATGACCGGCGGGGCCATGGCCTGGCCCATCGGAGGCACGCCGTCGGGCAGTGGCAGCGGATCCAGGGGCTCGTCGGCGATCAGGGTCTTGATGACACCGCTGGGGCGCCCGGCCACACCGGCGAAGCGGTCGGGATCGCCGGCTTCGTCGGCAAAGGCCAGCACGCGGCCCAGCAGGCCTTGGCGGCGGGGAGACGCGCCATAGCGGGTCGACGCCGGGCGGGTGTGCTCGGTGTGGCCCCCGGCGGTGCCCGAGCCGGTGGAGCGGTCGCCGTCGGGCTCCGGGCCCAGGTCGAAGCCCACCTCGTCCAGGTGGTGACTCTCCGGGGTGGCGATCAGCTGGATCACCAGGGCCATCTCGGGGACAGGGGGCCCCGGCGGAGCCCAGGGCTGCACGGTGACGGGCGGATGGTGGTAGCTGAGCCAGCCGGCCAGGGACTCGGACAGGACCGACGCGCCCTCTCCCGGACCGGGGTCCGGGGGCGGCGGAGCGTCTCTGGGCCACAGGGACAGCATCAAGGCCCGGAGCGCCGCCAGGTCGTCGGCCACGCTGCCAGACGCCACACCGGCACCGATCAGCTGCGCCCGGCCGTCGGGTCGCACCACCACCCGATCGGCAGTCACCCCGCCGTGGGCCATGCCGCTGCCGTGGAGCGCCGCCAGAGCGGAGGCCAGGTCTTGGAGCGCCCGCGCCGTGCGCACCGCGTCCAGGCCCTGGAGCTCGGAGAGGAGCGGACCTGCGGCGCGCTCCTCGACCCAGACCGGTTCCCCGTCGCGGGTGGCGCTGCCCAGGACCCGAGCCAGCGCCGGGTGGCGTGGGGGCCGGGGCGGCTCTGCGCCCGAGAACAGGCTCAGGCGCACGCCCTCCTGCTCGGGCAGGGCCACTTCCGTGCCGCTGGTCGGGTAGGAGCGCACCTCGAGAACCTCGCCGGGGAGCTCGGTCACGCGGGCTCCGGGGGATCCAGGAACGGCTCCGGATCCCACGGCGCCACGTCGGGTGGCGGCGAACCGGGGAGCTCGAACGAGCTCAGCACACGCTCCCAGGCCCGCACGATCGAGGGGTCCGCCCCCTTGGGGTAGTCCAGGGTCAGCACGTAGAGGCCCTCGGGGCCCCGGGTGTAGACCACCGTGACCACCCAGCTCATGGGGCCGTTGTGCCGGATCAGGGTGGTCGCCCAGGCCTCGCGCCCGCCCAGGTCCAGCTGGTGGTGTCCGATGGGCTCCCCCACCATTCCGTGGACCCGGCCGCTCTCCAAGGGGAGCACGTCGGCGACCAGGGACAGCGGCAAGTCCCGGGCCTCGGCGCCTTCGCGGCGGCGCTCGATCGTGATCGTGCAGCAGCGGTCCGGGGCCTGGAGCATGACCAGGTGGTGCCCCAGCAACCGCCGGTTCCGCGTGACGTCCCAGCTCGCCGGCGGAACGATCGCGAAGTCGCCGGTCAACGTGCCCTGGCTCTGGTGCACGGCTGCCAGGCAGCCGGACAGAGCGCCGGAGAGGAGCCACAGCGAGGTCATGCCGGCATCCTAAGGGCTGTGGCTGTTAGCCTTCGACCATGGCGAAGCTGGAATTCCTGCGGGGGGCGGACGCGCTGGTCACTTGGCGGCTAGGGTCGGGCCGGACCCGAGTCGGTCGGCACGACAGCTGCGAGGTCGTGGTGCCCGACGACGACGTCTCCAGGACCCACTGTTTCATCGACTTGCGCGAAGGGCGCTGGGTCCTGACCGACCGGAGCCGCCATGGCACCTTCGTGGACAAGGAGCGGGTCGAGGGCCCCTGGGTGCTCTCCCACGGCGACGTGCTCGAGATCGGCGGGTTCCGCCTGCGCTTCTCCGACGAGGCTGTTCCGTCGGCGGAGCGCACAGCGAGCCACCGGGCCGTGACCCGGGCCGCCGAGCAGCTGGTGTCCCAGGGCGATCCGGGGGTGCTCGCCGTAGAGCGGCCTGTGCTGGTGGTCGAGGACGGTCCCGACGCCGGGCAGCGCCTGGTGCTGCTGCGCCCCCGACAGTTCGTCGGCGCCAAGGGCAGCGACATCGCGCTCGACGACCCGAGCCTCGTGGCGCGCCACCTGGGCCTCCAGGTCAGCCTGGGCCGCGCCATGGTGCTGCCCGGGCGCGGGGCCGCTTTTCTCGAGGGCCAGCGCATCGTCGACCTCACACCGGTCTACCCCGGGGACGTCCTGCGGCTCGGCGACACCACACTGAGTGTGGCCAGCGAGGTCTCGGAGCAGAGCGACAGCGCCGAGAGCTTCGGAGCCATGGTCGGCAGCGCCGAGGTCAGCCGCAGCCTGTTCGGCATGCTGCGGCGGGTCGCCCGGCACCCGGCCCCGGTCCTGCTCATCGGCGAGTCCGGCACGGGCAAGGAGCTGGCTGCGCGGGGCCTGCACGACGAGAGCCCTCGCCAGGCCGGGCCCTTTGTGCCGGTGAACTGCGGGGCGATCTCCGAGAACCTGTTCGAGTCCGAGCTCTTCGGCCACGAAAAGGGCGCCTTCACCGGGGCTTCGGCCCGCAAGGACGGCGCCTTCCAGGCCGCCCACGGCGGCACGCTCTTCTTGGACGAGATCGGGGAGCTGCCCGAAGCCTCCCAGGCCAAGCTCCTGCGGGCTCTGGAGACCGGCGAGGTGCGGCGGGTCGGCAGCACCTCGGTCACCCACCCCGACGTGCGGGTCGTCGCGGCCACCAACCGGGACCTGGAGCGGGCGGTCCAGGCTGGCGAGTTCCGCCAGGACCTGTTCTTCCGCCTGGCGGTGCTGGCGATCCGGCTTCCGCCCCTGCGGGATCGGCTCCAGGATCTGCCGCCGCTCGTGCGGACCCTGTGCCACAAGCTCGGCACCGGCGTTCGGGTCACCGACGCGGCCCAGGACAAGCTCAAGCTCCACAGCTGGCCCGGCAATGTGCGGGAGCTCCGCAACGTCCTGACCCGCGCCTATGTGCTCGAAGGACCGGTCATCGAGGCCGCCGCCGTGCGCTTCTCGCCCTGGGCCTTCGACGGTCCTCGGGTCGCACCCCCCACCCCACAGGACGCTCTCCAGGGCCCCAAGGACGCCCTCCAGGTCGCCGAGCGCCGCCTGCTCGAGGACGCCCTGGCGCGGAACAAGGGCAACCGGTCCGCCATGGCCCGGGAGCTGGGCCTGGCCCGGTCCACGCTCCACTACAAGCTGGCGCGCTACAAGCTGGATCCCAGTCTTTACATGTGATCGGGGGGCGTCCGCCCGCTCAGCCGACCGACGTCACTGGTGAATGCCCAGGTACTCGCCGGTCGCTTCTTTCTTTTGCTCGGTGTCGCCCTCGACCTCGATCTCCTTGCGGCCGCGCTCCATGCCGCCGTGGGTGCCCAGCAGCCAGCTGAGCACCAGGGGCTCCAGGCCGGGGGCCTTGGTCAGCATGACCGTGCCGTGACCGGCCGACCGGTAGACCTCGAGGTGGTGGGTGCCGACGGCGTCCGAGTTGAGCACCAGCGCAGACTTGGCCGAGTAGCGGTCCTCTTCGGAGACCGCGATCAGCAACGGGCGGTCGCCATAGGCTGTGACGGCATCGGCCACGGTCACCCCGTGGATGTCGATGCCCGGGGACAGCAGCACCAGGTTCTTCACCAGCGGATCCTGGGCCGCCACGTGGGCCGCCAGGTTCGCGCCGATCGACGCGCCCAGCAGGCTCACGTCGGTGACGCCCTGCTTGCGCAGCCAGGTCACCGCCGCAGCGACCTCGCCCCGGGCCGCCCACCAGTCGTCCGGTCCGAGCTCTGGCGGGGGCTCGTCGTCGTCCCGGTTGGCCCCGTGACCGCGCAGGTCCACCGCGACCGTGTGGAAGCCGCTGCGGTTCAGCCGCTCCACCAGGAACCGGTAGTCCCGGGCGCTGCGGCCCTCCATGTGCACCAGCACCACGCCCTTGGTGCTGTCCTCGACAGCCTGGTGCACGGCGTGCACCCGCTTGCCGTCACCGCTCCTGAGCTTGATGTCCCCAGCCTGTGCGGGGGCCGACAGCCCAATCAGCAGGAGCCCCACCCCGACCATCCATCGCCTCACCAGACCTCCAGTCTCGACCACCGTGCCAGGTGGACCCCAAGCCTAGGGGAGCGATGCCCCTTGGATCAAGCCCCAGGTGTTTCCAGCAGGGCGTTGAGCTGGCCCAGCAGGGCTCCCAGGTCCAGGCCGTAGCCGTACGCGGCCTCGGCGAGGGTCTCGTCGGCCCCTACGGCGCAGTCGGGGCATGCCGGCAGGTGGTGACCGGCGAAGATCCCCGCAACCCCCGGGTGCCGAGCCCAGGCGGCGTGTACGGTCATGTGCCCGGCGAAGGGCTGCCGTCGTTCGGCAAAGGCCTGGGTGAGCGCGTCGGCCAGGCCCTGGGCGCGGTCGAGGTCCGCCTGGGCGCGGCCGAGCCCTGTGGTCAGCGCCGCGAGCGCGGCCCGAAGATCCTGCTCGGCCCGCATCCGAGGTGCGAGCTCCCTGGTGATGCGGGCTCTGAGGCGCTCGCGCAGCTGACGACGCATGGTTCGACGCTAACCCCACGGCTCGTCCTGGGCAGTCCTGGACCTGATTGACACCCGCCGCCCCCGGATTAGCTTCGCGGGGCTCGGGGGCCCTCCCAGAGCCGCTCTTTGACGGGACGACAAACCCGTGGCCGAACTCCACGACCGCTTCATGCAAGAGGCGCTCGCGCAGGCTCGACTGGCCGCTCAGATGGGAGAAGTTCCCATCGGTGCGGTGGTCGTGCGCGGGGACCAGGTGATCGCTGCCGCCCACAACCGGCGGGAGATCGACCAGGACCCCACAGCCCATGCCGAGCTCCTGGCCGTCCGACGAGCCGCTGCTGCCCTGGGCAGCTGGCGTCTCGAGGACTGCACGGTCTACGTCACCCTGGAGCCCTGCTCCATGTGCGCCGGTGCCATGGTGCTCGCACGCGTCGAGCGCTGTGTCTACGGCACCACCGACCCCAAAGGCGGGTTCGTGGGCACGCTGGGAGACCTGTCGGATCACCCGGGACTCAACCATCGCTTCGCGGTGGTCCCGGGGGTGCGTGCACAGGAGTCCGCGGCGCTCTTGAAGGACTTCTTCAGGCAGCTCCGCACCCGCCCCGGGAAGCTCGACGGCAGTTGAGGAGAGGTGGCCGAGTGGACGAAGGCGATAGACTCGAAATCTGTTGTACCCTTTGGGTACCGTGGGTTCGAATCCCACCCTCTCCGCCCTTTACATGCCGATCGAGCGCGTCCCAGCCCGGGGACTGTGCGTGATCAGGAGGGGTGACCGAGTGGACGAAGGTGCACGACTGGAAATCGTGTGT
>CAZFLE010000079.1:0-32570 GCA_964519895.1 uncultured Enterobacterales bacterium
ACCCGGAAGCCCAGGTCGAAGGCGTCGTGGAGCAGCCACTCGAAGGTGCCCCAGGCGCTGTGGATCTCGACGCTGCGCTCGATGCGGCCGTCGTGGGCCGCTCGCAGGTCGGCGTAGCGCCCGCCCACGTGGGCATAGGCCACCGCGTCCTCGCCCTGGAGGGCGTCGAACAACATCGCCGCCGTCGTGCAGTCCGAGTCCGCGTCGGCCCGATCGCTCAGGAGTGCATGGCTCGACCGCCGCACAGCGCGGCCCTCGTGGCGGAAGTACACGTTGCGGTCCCCGCCCACTGCGGTGTTCCCGGACCACTCGTACCCGGGCAGCGTCACGAACCGGCCCGGCTCGTTGTACTCGGCGGTCAACCCGTTGAGGTGGTCCCAGAAGCCCTGGTTGATCTGAAAGGCGTTGCCCTGGTGACTGCACGCATCCAGGAAGGCCTTGTCCCGGGCGAAGTCGAAGTAGCGCCGGGCCGAGTTGATGCCCACGGTCTCCCCGGACTGCCCGTGCAGATCGGCCCACCACGCAGACGGCCCTTCGGCCACAGCCACCAAGGGGCAGGACTCGCAGAGTACGGCACCGTCGGCATCCCGCACAGTGACCCGCACCTGACCGGGGGCCGACGCGGTCAGCCCGGACACCGCCACGCTGAAGTCCCCAGGAGCAAGGGTGACAGACGCCGGCAGGCCCACCAGCGGGCCCGTCGCCGACAGGGACAGCGAACCCTGGGCCTGGTCCGTGGGGTTGCCCCAGGCATCGTCGGCTCGGATGCGCAGGGAGAAGGCCTGACCGACCCCCCGCCGGGTGGGCAGCACCGCCTGCCAGGACACCGGCGCCGCGGGCACGATCCGCACGGCCAGCGACTCCGGAAGCTCCACGAAGTGCCCCGTCGCGCACGCGTCGACCAGGAAGCGGAGCTCCCAGGCGTCCTCGCAGAAGGTCTGGAGCCGCATGCCCGGGCCGCCCCCAGCGGTGTTCCCCAGGGTGACGGTGACGGCGTCCCCGGGTGCCAGGCAGCCCCCCCGCACCTGGACGTGCATGACCTTGAACCAAGGCCTGGCGTCCCCAAAAGCCGAGAAGGAGCCACTGAGGGTGCACGGCGACGAGGCCTCGAGCAACACGTGGTTCCGGGCCGCGGGGTCATCGAATTGCCAGGCCCCGCCGTCGGAGGGAAACCGGAGCACCAGCTTGAAGGCGCCGCGGTCGTCCAGGCCGTGGGCCCCGACGGTGTAGACCAGCCGCAGGGTGACGTGGTCCCGGACCTGGAACGGCCCCGTCGGACTCAGGGACACAGAACCCAGGCGGGCCGGGTCCTCGCTGGGCCGTGCCGTGGTGTCGACGTAGCCGACCAGGTGGCGCGGGACGATCGGGTGGGGAGAGGCCGCCATGCCCTGGATTAGCCCGGCCGATCGCCACCGGCCCTCAGGGCATCGACAGGGCCTGACGCAGATCGAACATCTGGGCCGCAGAGACCTGGGTGGCGCCCAGGACGAGCCGGCCGACACGGACCTGGTCCACCACCGCGGGCACCTGGATGAACTGTCCCTGGGGAAGGTGAAGGACCAACGTCAGCACGTCCCCCTGTGAGAGCGGCTCCGAGGTGCCCAAGGTCAGACGGAAGCTCTGGTGCCCCAGCAGGAACCGGCCTTGGAAGGCAGCTGCGTCGTCGATCCGCACCAACGCGGTGAGGGCTGCCCCCGCCCCGCCGCTGAAGGTGACGTCGTCGGGTCTGTTCGCACGGCTCCCCCCGCTGCTGGACCGGCTCCGGCTCCGGCTCCGGCTGCGATGCCGGCTCCCGCCGCTACTCGCAGCAGGGGGCTCGGACGAAGACTCGGCGACCGAGACGCTGTGCTCCCCGTCGCTTCCGGAGCTGCGGATGGCAGGAAGCTGCGACACCAGCCAGTCCCCGTCGGTCAGCACCCCAGCGTGCCAGCGGGTCCGATGGAGCCAGCCTGGCTCCTGCAGAGCGGGATCTGCCGGGACCACTTCGATCGGCTGAAGCGAGAGGGCCACCGTGCGGCCGGCGTGGGGCAGGGTCAACTCGGCATCGACCCCACGGCCGACCGCGAGGGCCTGTGCCAGCACCAGGTGCACGTGCAGCGTGTCCAGCCAGACAGCCTCGCTGGTGACCGACCCCGTGCGCAGCCGCAGCGTCACAGGCAACAGCCGTTCGAGACGCCGTCGCGCCCAAGCTCGTTCCGCCATGGCTGCCTCTCGACGTGGCCTCCGCCCAGCGCGTTGTCCCAGATGCGGGGGCCCTTGTGAAGGGGGGAAAACCTCCCTCGCCGAGACCCCACGGACGAGGCCGATTCCGAACGGGTCAGCGTCCGGCGGCTCGCACCACGATGGTGTCCGCGATGTGATCGTGCAGGCAGCGGTGGTCCTGTCGGAAGATCATCAGCGGGTTCAGCAGCCCCACCAAGAGCCCCACACCCGGGATGTACCCGATGGCCGTGATGATGAACCAACGCATCCCGATGAGCCGCCCCAGGGTCGCCTGGGTCCCGTCGCTCCGCACGATCGCGATGCCCATGGCCCGCTTGCCGATGGTCTGGCCATGGTTGGCCAGAAACATCAGGTTCACCCCCAGGATGCCCAGGGTGACCATGCCCCCCAGGGCGGTCATCAACGCCGTCACCACCGCGCTGTCCGACACCGTCGGCGAGAAGATGTAGCCGGCCGCGATCGCGCCCGCAGCAAAGGCATAGATCACGCCGTCCACCAGGCGGGCCACCAGTCGCGTGCCGCGCTCGGCCTGGATCAGGTCGTCGGAGTGGACCTCTTCCAGGCTCTCGCTCGACTCGGGGACCCGGTAGGGATCAAAGCCGGCCTGGGGGGTCAGCGGACGCTTCTCGTTGCTCATGGTCACACCTCTACCAGATCACCACCCGCTGAGCCTCGTCCCGAACCATCGGGTCTCCCTCCTGGCAGCCCCAGGCGGCGGCGTACTCCGGCAGGTTGGCCGGTGCGCCGTTGGCCCGGTACTGCGGCGGTGCATGGGTGTCGGTGGTGACCCGCAGGCGCATCGCTTCCTCGGTGAACCCCCGCCGCCACAGGGTGGCCCAGTTCAGGAACAGGCGCTGGGGCTGGGTGTAGCCGTCGATCATCGGATCGACGGGGTCGGGCCCCAGGGCCTGGGCGAGGGCCGCATAGGCGATGGTCAAGCCGCCCAGATCGGCGATGTTCTCTCCCAGGGTCAGGTTCCCGTTCACGTTCAGGTCGTCGAACACCGGGTAGGCATCGAACTGGGTCACCAGGCCTGCGGTCCGCTCCTGGAACCCAGCCATGTCGTCGGGCGTCCACCAATTCACGAAATTGCCGGCGGCGTCGAAGCGGCTGCCCTGGTCGTCGTAGCCGTGCAGCATCTCGTGGCCGATCACCGCGCCGATGCCCCCGTAGTTCAGGGCCGGGTCCACCGTCGGGTCGAAGAACGGAGGCTGCAGGATCGCGGCCGGGAACACGATCTCGTTCTGGAGCGGGTTGTAGTAGGCGTTGACGACCTGGGGCGGCATCATCCACTCGGCGGGATCCACCGGCTTGCCGATCTTGGCGGCTTCGTGGGCGTGGTTGAAGGCCCAGGCGGCCAGCAGGTTGGACACATAGGCGTCCCGGTGGGTCTCCAGGCCGGACCAGTCCCGCCACTCGGCGGGGTACCCGATCTTGGGCGTGAAGCTGGCCCACTTCTCCATGGCCTTGGCCTTGGTCTCGGGGCCCATCCATTCCAGCGCCTCGATCCGGGCTTTGAGGGCCGTGCCCAGGTTGGTCACGAGGGTCTCCATCTGGGCCTTGGCCTGGGGCGGGAAGGCCTCGGCCACGTACAGCTCGCCCAGCGCCATGCCCACGGTGTCGTTCACCGTGGAGAGCACCCGCTTCCACCGCGGCTTCTGGACCTTCTGGCCTTGGAGGGTCGCGCCGTAGAACCCGAACCGGGCATCGGACAGGGCGGTGTGGAGGTACGGGGCGGCGTCACTGAGCAGGTGGAAGCGCAGGTACGCCTGCCACTGGGCCAGCGGCGCCGAGCTCAGCAGGCCATCGAGTGCCTGGAAGAAGGCCGGCTGGCCCAGGGAGAAGCGCTCGGGGGTGCCCAGGCCGTTGGCCTCGAAGAGGGCGGCCCAGCCCAGCCCGGGGGTGAGCGCGTCGGCGTCGGCCACGCTGGAGGGGTTGTAGTACAGCGAGATGTCTCGGGAGAGCTCCTCGCGCGTGTTCGCAGCCTGGGCCAGCGCCAGCTCGTGGGCCCAGACCCGGTCGGCCTGGGTCGCTGCGGCTTCTGGGGTCGCTCCGCCCAGTGTGAGCACCTGGGCGATGTAGGCCCGGTAGGCGTCGCGGACCGGCCCGTGGGCGTCGTCGAAGTAGTAGGTCTTGTCCGGCAGGCCCATGCCGCCCTGGCCCACGTAGGCGATCACATTGGCCGAGTCCTGGAAGTCGGGAAAGCCCCCGAAGTCCAGCAGGCCCCCCAGCCCGCGGGTGGCGTTGTCCCGCAGCAGCGCGGCGATCGCGGCGCCGGAGTCCAGGGCTGCGATGGCGTCGAGCATCGGCTGGATCGGCACGAGTCCTGCTGCGTCGACCGCGGCCTGGTCGAGACCGGTGGCCCAGATGTCGCCGATGAGCTTCTCGGTCCCCGTGGCGTCGGCCTGACCGGCCGCTCGGGCCACCAGCTGCCGTTGCACAGCCTGGGAACGCTCCTGGAGCATCTCGAAGGGCCCCCAGCTGGTCCGGTCGTCGGGCACCGGATTCGCCGCGATCCAGGTCCCGTTGACCCAGGCGTTCAGGTCGACACAGGCACTGCCCTGGGGGTCCAGGTCGGCCACCGAGAACGCGGGCAACGGCGGCAGCTCGGAGGCTTGGGCGACCGGGGCCGGCTCTGCGGTGGGTTCGGGTGCGGGCGTGGTCTTGCCGCAGGCGGAGAGGGCCAGGACGGTCAGCAGAGGCATGGGACTCCCGGACTGGACTCCGAGCTATCCCGTGCGCCGCCACCCCACCGCGATCAGGCCGACCCACCACAGGCCAGCGCCCACGGGCAGGGCCGCGCAGCCCAGTCCGCCGGCCTGGGGCTGCTCCACTCTGTCCCAGGCGTCGCCGGACGGGTCAGGGGGCCGGGAGTCGGGTCCCGAGTCTGGGGGGGTGGTCCCGGCGCTGTCCGACGGTTGGGTGGTGACCGCGGTGTCTCCGGGACCCGTCGTGTCGGTGTCGTCGGCGGGCAGACCGCCCTCACAGGACACGCTCAGGGTGAAGTCGCTGGTGGCGCCGTCCCACCCATCGACCACCGCGGTCAGCGGGACGGCCGACGTGGCGTTGACCGTGACCTGCTCGTCGCTGGCGTCCGGTTCGGTCGACTCGGACAGGCAGCCCGTGCCGTCGCACGCGGCGCTGGAGAGCACCATCAGGTCCAGGTCGGCGGACAGGCCCGTGACGCGGATGGTGACCGGCTCGCTCAGGTCGGTGATGACTTCGTAGGCGATCTCGGACCCGCTGTAGATGAAGTCGCCGCACCCGTAGACCCAGTGTCCGGTGGTGGCGCCAGCCCCGTCGTTGCGAGCGCTCACGCTGTCTCCACAGGTCAGGGTCTGCACCTGCTCACAGTCCCCGACCGGCTCGTCGCAGGTGGGCGCCGGCAGGCCGTCGTAGCTGCCCTGGCCCACCCAGGAGCTGGTCCCGCTGCTGCAGGAGCCCACGAAGGGATCCACCCGGTCGTTGCCCGCCGTGCGCAGCTCGAAGTGTAGGTGGGGTCCCGTGCTGTAGCCGCTGGAGCCCACCTGGCCGAGCACGGTGCCACAGGGCACCACCTGGCCCTCGCTCACCGCCACCGACCACTTGGCCATGTGGGCATAGATGGTCTCGCGCCCGTCGGCGTGGTCCACCCGCACGTGGTTGCCATAGCCACCGCCCCCGGCACAGTCGGCGGTCGTGCACTCGTCGAATTCACCGTCGTGGGTGCTGCCGACCACCCCATCGGCCGCCGCCACGATGTCCATGCCGGCCTCCATGCCGGCCCAGGAGCCCACGCCGAAGTCCGAGCCGTTGTGGCCGCTGTAGGTGTCGCTGCCGCAGTTCCAGTCCGTCGTGCCGCCGTGGTCGTAGTAGGCCGTCACGTAGAAGCTGCTGTAGTCGCTGTCCCCGGCCGGCATCCGGAAGCTCTGGGCGTGGGCCAGACCGAGACCGAGCAGCCAGATGCTCACGGGAGCTGCAGCCGGTGGAGGCCGTCGTGTGCCTGCCAGACCAGGGTGTCGCCCTGAAAAGCCGGCGGCCCGTCGTGGGGCACCGGCAGCCAGCCCAGGGGGGGTTCGCCTGGCCGGCGATCCGGCGCGGTGTTCGTGAGCTGGGTGTGCACCCCGGTCTCCAGATCCAGGAGCCACAGCGCAGCCACCGGACCGGCCACGTAGGCCAGGCGACGCCCCTCGGGGTCCAGGGCCGGTCGGTCCGGATGGTGGTCCCGGACCAGGACGCGCTCCGGCGACCAGACACCGGCAAGGTCGCGCTGGAACAGCACCAGCTCGGAGCCATCGTCGGTGGCCCGGGCCACCACGACGGTGCGCCCGTCGGCCGACCACGTCGGCGCCCCCAGGGCCCTGGGGATCACGCGCTCCTGGCCCAGAGACAGCGGTGCCCCCGCGACCCGGTCGGTCGCCGGGGGCCCGGCCAGTGCGAGGGACGCCAGGAGGAAGGTCACCACAGCGTCAGGGTCTCACAATTCGCAGCTCAGCTGACCTTCTTGGCCGCGTAGCCGCTCTTCTCGATGATCTTGAGCAAGGCGGCCGCGTCGACCTTGGCGCTGTCGAAGGCCACCAGGGCCTCGCCGGTCTGGTAGTCGACCGCCGCAGCGGTCACGCCGTCGACTTCCTTGAGGGCCTTGGTGAGCTTGCTGGAGCAGTCGCCGCAGCTCATGCCCTCGACGCTGAAGGCGACCTGGGTGCCTGCGGACGCGCGAACCTTGGTGGCGGCCTCCTGGTAGGCGGCGGCGTCCTGCATCGGGCAGGCCAGCACGGGGGTGGCGGTCATCAGGGAGAGGCCGAGCAGGGCGCTGATCATGGGGTGTCCTCGGAGGGGTGGGTCTGCATCCTATGCCGACCGACGGGGGAGGTGTCACCCTATTGACAGATCGAGCCCGCCCACTCGTCTTCGTTGTTCGTCTCGTCGCACTCGCCCCACTTGCCGCCGGCTTCGGCCGAGTTGCCGCCGTCGATGCCGGCTGCCAGGGTCACGATGTCCATGTCCTTGTGGCCGTAGACGTCGACCCGCACCGCGTCGGTGAGCTCCCCCGCCTCCAGGCCGCTCTCGACCGAGACGGTCTTCATCTTCTTGTAGCTGCCGTCGGCCTTGACCCCGTAGATGGTCAGGTCGACCGAGCCCCCGATGCTGTAGAGGCCCTGGTTCCCGATGCGGACCCACACGCCCATCATGTCGTCGGCACAGGCCGCCGTGCACACGTCGGCGATCTCGACGTACAGGTCCGACTTGGACAGCCCCGAGGTGACCGACAGGTGGGCCGCGCGGAAGCTGTTGAAGGACCGCCAGTTTCGATCCGGCTCAGCGGGGATCGAGCCGTCGTCGTTCACGTTGGTGACCGAGTAGGCGTGCTGGTTCCAGATCTTCCGAGCGGTCGGCCAGGCGGTGTCCATGGACTCGAAGACCATCACGCCTTCGTTGACCCCGCCGACCGGCGACGAGACCGCCACGATCTCGGCCTCGCCGTCGTTGTCGACGTCGACGATGACCGGGTACTCGATGGCGGTCTGGCTGGAGTGCTCGTTGGAGCCGATCCGGTAGGTGCCGTTGTGGCCGGTCCAGATCCACAGGGAGCTCTCGTCGCCGTAGAGCACCTCGGGCAGGCCATCGCCCTCGAAGTCGAAGGCCGTCGCCGCGGTCTGGCCGGACTGGTCGTTGATCGGTTCTTCCCAGAGCACGTCGCCTTCGGCATCGAGCACCGTGTAGGTCTCGTCCGACGCCACGCCGATCTCGGGGACGCCGTCGCCGTCGGTGTCGATCAGGAGCGGCGGTCCGCTGGCGTCCCGGCCCTTCACGTCGGTCCGCCACACCACGGAGCCGTCGGTCTCCTGGAGCCGGACCTCGAGGTAGCCCGAGACCACGATCTCGGCTTCGCCGTCGCCGTCGAAGTCGGCCACAGCCGGGTAGCCGTCGCGCTCTTCGTTGTAGAACAGGATCGAGCCATCCAAGCGGTAGGCCGAGTTGCCCGTGATCAGCTCCTGGGTGCCGTCTGCGTCGATGTCCGCGGCGAAGCTGAGGGTGCCTTCGGGCCCGCCCCGCCCGTAGCCGCCCTCCATCAGGGTCTCGCCATTGCCGTCCAGGATCAGCCGGCCGACCATGACCTCTGGGAAGCCGTCGGCGTCCATGTCGGCGATGGAGGGCGCGTCGGCCACCCCCTTCATGTGCTGACTGTAGATGTCCGTCCGCCACAGCAGCACACCTTCGTGATCGAAGGCCGCGACCCGGCTGTCGTTGGTGACGCCGATGATCTCCACGTCGCCGTCGGCGTCCAGGTCCCCGGCGGCCAGGCCGGCCTCGGGGTTCAGCAGGACTTCGTTGGTGTCCCACAGACTGGCGCCGTCGTCGCCGGACATCGCCCGCAGGACCCCGTTGTCCTCGCGGTAGGTGATGGCCAGCACGTCGGGCACGTCGTCGTCGTTCAGGGAGACGACGATGGGCGTCATGGTCACCCGGGTGCTGGACGGCTCGTAGTCGAAGGACTTCCGGTTCCACTTGATCTGGTTCGGGATCTGCACCGTGGACTCGATCGCGTAGCAGGTCGGGTCCTGGTCGATGTCCTCGCCGGGGTAGGCCCGATCGAAGCACTCGCCCCCGGTCACGGGGGTCTGGTAGTTGAAGCCGTAGTCGGAACAGGCAAGGAGACCTGAGGCGGCGGCCACGGCGACGAGCGCACGAGGTGACGTCATGTCGACGGGAATGCTACCCCGAACGGGTGGTCACAGCGACCCCGGAGATTCCGCTACAGTGCCGACGCTCCATGGCGAACCCGCTCATCAACGCCGATCGCCTCTGGGCTTCGATCCAGGCTCTGGCCCGGATCGGCGCCCAGCCATGGCCCGAGGTCGGCCTGACCGGGGTGAACCGCCTGGCGCTCACGCGGGCCGACGCCCAGGGCCGCAAGCACGCCCGGGCACGCTTCGAAGAGGCCGGCCTGGACGTGCGGGTCGATCGGATCGGCAACCTGTGGGCCCGACGACCGGGGACCGAGCCGGACCTGGCGCCGGTGGTGTGCGGCTCCCACCTGGACAGCGTGCCGACCGGCGGTGCCTTCGACGGCGCCCTGGGCGTGCTGGCCGGCCTGGAGGTGGTGCACACGCTCAATGACCGGGGGATCGACACCCGGCGGCCCTTCGACGTCGCCGTGTTCACCGACGAGGAGGGCGCCCGCTTCGGCACCGACATGCTGGGGAGCGCGGTGGCCTGCGGACGCCTGGGTCTGGAAGAGGCCCTGGGCCTGGCCGATCGCGACGGGGTCACGGTGGCCCAGGCCTTGGCGCACTTTGCGCTGGCCGGGCCCGAGCCCGTGCCGGCCCCGGTGCCCCACTGCTTCCTCGAGGTCCACGTGGAGCAGGGTCCGATCCTGCATCGGGCCCAGGAAGAGCTGGGCATCGTGACGGGGGTCCAGGGCATCTCGTGGACCGAGCTCACGGTGCAGGGGCGCTCGGCCCACGCCGGCACGACACCCATGGCGCTGCGGGTCGACGCCAACCTGGCGGTGGCCCGGCTCCAGGTCGCCCTCCACGCCGCGGTGAGCCGGGGGGACTTCGGCCCGGACCAGCGGGTCACGATCGGCCGGATCGCCCCGGTGCCGAACCGCGTCAACGTGATCGCTGGCCAGTGCGTGGCCACGGTGGACCTGCGCAACCCGGACCAGGGGGGCCTGCTGGCGGCCGAGCAGGCGCTGGACCGTCTCATCGGCGCCCTGTCCAAGGAGCTCGGCGTGGTCATCGACGCCCGCCGGACCGCTCGGACTCTGCCCGTCGCCTTCGACCCCAGGGTCCAGAAGGTGCTGACGGCCATCGCTGTGCGCCATGGCTGGCGCCACCGCCACCTGGTCTCCGGGGCCGGCCACGACGCCCAGGAGTTCGCGGCCGTCTGCCCGGCGGGCATGGTGTTCGTGCCCGGCGAGCACGACGGCATCTCCCACAACCCCCGGGAGTACTCCACGCCCCAGGCCTGTGCCCGGGGCGCCCAGGCCCTGCTCGAGGCCGTGCTCACCCTGTCAGAGTGAGCGCAGGAAGGCCTCCAGGTCGTCGAGCTGGTCCGCGGACAGGTGGCTCGTAGAGCCCATCGCGCCCGCGTCGGACCACAGGAACACGTCGGCCAGCGACTCGGCGGAGCCGTCGTGTAGATAGGGCGCACTGGCCCCGACCCCGCGCAGGGTGGGCACGTTCATGGGCCCGGTGCCCAACACGTCATAGGCCAGGTTGTCCGTGTACAGCGGGGGCGTGTGACAGCCGGCGCAGCCCACGTCGGGGTCCAGGAACAGGGCTTCGCCGCGGGAGACCGCGGCGGGGTCCAGGCGTGCCAGGGGAGCGTTCGGGAAGCGGCCGGCATCGATCCACGTGACCACGGCCTGGGCCTCGTCGTCGCTCCCGCCCTCGCCGCCCATGCGGCCGATGCTGGTCAGCAGCACCTCCTCGGCGACCGTCGGGACCTGTTCGGACCACGTGACCGGCACGGTGTGCGACACCACTCCCGCCAGGGACGGGGTCTGGCGAGGCCCGTCCTCGAGCGGCCAGCTCAGGCCATCGTTGCGGCCCTCGAAGTGACAGGTACTGCAGGAGACCCCGGCGCCCTCGGAGACCATCGTGGGGGAGATGGCGGTGGTGAACAGATCGCGGCCCAGCGCGAGCTCGGCGTAGGCCGGAGCGGCACGGACCTGGAAGGAGTCGCCCTCGAAGCGGGGCATGGTGGTCACGCTTCGCGAGTCGGTCAGCACCACCAGGTCTCGCAGCATCTCCCGGGCGTCGACCCGACCCATGCTTCCGGAGAGCTGCTCGTCGATCCACAGCTCGTCGTCGGTGAACATCACGCCACGAGGCCCCCGTGCCGTGGCCTGGAAGACCTGGGGCAGCCGGGTCCACCCCAGGTGGAGGCTGTCCCAGATGTCGACGAGCGGCGCCAGGACCACGGTGTCCGACGCCTCCATCACGCCCACCACGCCGGCATCGCCTGGGGCAAAGGCGACCCCGGTGAGGTAGCTGCGGACGTAGGGCCGCCTACCGTCCTGGAAGGCCGCGTTGCCGCCGATGTCCATGACGTCCCCGGGGGCACTGCCCGGCCGAAGGTCGTCGAGGTCGATCATCCAGATCCCGGGGTTGAACCGGGCCGAGCCCGGATCGGGATCGACGATCGAAGGGGACCCGTAGTACTCGACGATCACCTCCTGGGAGGTCTCGCCCTCGCTGAGCTGACCCGAAGCTCCGAAGATGTTGTTCACGAACAGCCCCGGCAGGGCGAGCCGATCCCCGTCGGCGGAGACCGCCAGATCCCCGGTGAGCCTGGGGGTCAGGACCACTTCACCCTCCAGGTTGGCCAGGTCCTCGATGCCCTGGACCTCTGGCGGCCCAAAGGACGACTGCTCCAGCGTGTCGAGCGCGATGTGGGTGAGGCGAGCGCCGTGGGCAGAGGCCACGAACAGATCCTGGTCGTTGGGATGCAGGACCAGCCAGCGGGGATCGCCCGAGACCGGGTAGCGCTCGCGCTCGGTCAGGGTGTCCGGATCCAGGACCACGACCGCGTCTTCCCGGGACAAGGCCACGTAGACGGCGTCACCCTCGGCGCTGACAGCGATCCCGTAGGGCTCGGCGCCGACCGGGTAGGTGCCCTGGATCCAGAGAGAGCCGTGGCTCCACCGCAGCCGCGCGACCTCGCCCGATCCCCGCAGCGTCACCCAGAAGCTGTCGCCCGAGCAGGCGAGCCGGGTGGGCTCCGAAGCCAGCCGGAGCGTATCGACTGCCCCGGTCTGCGGGTCGAGCACGGTCACGCTGTCCTCGAAGGTGTGGAGGCTGACGACGAGTCCTTGCTCCTGGGCCACGCCGAGGGTCGGACCGCAATCGAAGGTGTCGTCACCCGCAGCGAAGACACTCGGTGCGATGGACGGTCCAGGGAGCCCCTGGGGAACAGCCTCGGCAGTAGAGGCCGGGCCGGCACAGGCAGTGAGCACCGGGCACAGAAGGGTGAGCAGGGGCAGACGCGACATGGGCAGTCCTTGGACGGTGGGTCTCCGATCGCACACCGACCGTGCGCTCTGGAGACTGCGAGCGGACCCTGACCCGGGTGCATTCTGGACCGGGACAGGGCCCGCGTCCACTAGGGACTGGAACTAGAGCGCAGGAATGCTTCCCAGCACCGTGAGCACCAGCCCCGCGAAGAAGATCGAGGCGGCGAGGGCTGCGGCGAGCCGGCTCTGGGCCTGGGTCTGGGAAGGCATGACGTCTCCAGCTGTGCACCCCATCGGACGGGGTTTTCCCGCCTGAAGGCTCTGTGTGCCGTGGCTGGGGTTTGCTTCGCCTGTCGACTGAAGTAGAACATGTTCTAGTATGTCCTTGAATCACACCTTCGATCTCGTCGTGGTCGGCTCCGGCGCCGCTGGCATGAGCGCCGCGCTCTGGGCCCACGACCTGGGACTCCGGGTCCTGGTGCTCGAGGCCGGCGAGCGCTACGGCGGCTCCACCGCGATCTCGGGCGGCGTGGTCTGGATCCCGAACAACCCCCAGCTCCCCGGCCGCGGTGTCCAGGACAGCCGCGACGACGCGCTGACCTACCTGTTGGAGATCACCCGGGGCCGGGTACAGCGGGAGCGGATCGAGGCCTACGTGGACAAGAGCCTCGACGTCTACGAGTGGCTCCAGCGGGACACCCACCTGAAGCTGGACGCCCTGGAGCACTACTGCGACTACTACCCCGAGGCCCCGGGCGGGAAGCCGGGCGGTCGCTCCATGGAGCCGGTGCCCTTCGACGCCACCCTGCTGGGGAGTGAGTTCCAGCACCTGCAGAAGCCCCACCCGCAGTCCCAGATCCTGGGCAAGTTCGGCATCACCGCGCGAGAGGCCAAGGACTACCTGGTCCCGGGGATCAAGGGGCGGTTGAAGCTGTTGTGGCGCTTCGTGCAGTACGCGGCCCGCTGGTGGAAGCGCCGGGGTCAGCCCCGCGACGTGAAGCTGTTCGCCGGAAACGCGCTCATCGGGCGGCTGCGGCTGTCGCTCATGGACCGGGACGTGCCCTTGTGGCGGAGCTGTCCTGTCCAGGAGGTCCTGTGGGACCAGGGCCGGGCCGTCGGCGTAGTCGCAGAGCGGGACGGGGAGCGTGTTGGGATCTCCGCGACCCACGGGGTTGTGCTGGCCGCAGGGGGCTTCGAGCGCAACCAGGCCATGCGGGAGCAGTACCAGACCGGGCCGGTGAGCATCGACTGGAACGCGGGCAACGAGCGCAACCTGGGCGACGCGATCCGCTGGGGACAGGAAGCGGGCGCGGCGGTGGACCTGATGGACCAGGCCTGGTGGACGCCGGTGACCCGCGTCCCCAAGAGCCCCAAGGCGTGGGTGTTGGTGGTCGAGAAGAGCCTGCCCGGCAGCCTGTTCGTGAACCGACAGGGGCAGCGCTTCACCAACGAGGCCGGGCCGTACCTGGACGTGGGACGGGCGATGTACGCCGGTGACGCGGTCCCCGTGTGCTGGATGGTCTTCGACGCCGTGTTTCGCCAGAACTACCCCGTCGGCCCGACCGCCCCCGGCTACGCCATGCCCGACAAGCGGCTGCCCCGTCGCCTGCGGGAGGGCTTCTTCGTCAAGGCGCCCACGGTCGCCGCCCTGGCCGAGAAGTGCGAGCTGGACCCCCAGGCGCTCCAGGCCACGCTGACCCGGTACAACACCCTGTGTGCAGCGGGCGAAGACACCGACCACGGCCGGGGCCGCAGCCTGTCCGACCAGTACTACGGCGACGACCGGTGGACCGCGAACCCCTGCCTGCGACCGGTCGACCAGGCGCCCTACTACGCGATCCGCATCTACCCGGGGGACCTGGGCACCAAGGGCGGGCTGGTCACCGACGCCCAAGCCCGGGTGCTGCGGGCCGACGGCACGGCGATCCCCGGGCTCTACGCGGCCGGGAACACGTCGGCGTCGGTGATGGGCGAGACCTACCCGGGTGCAGGGGGCACCATCGGCCCGGCGCTGGTGTTCGGCTACTGCGCGGCCGAGGCGGCGCGGGCAGATCGGAGCGATCGAGTCGTCAAGACGGCCTGATCCGGACCAGTCGGGGTCGACTGTCCGCTTCGCCAGACCAGACGGGGTTCAGTGTCCGACTTGGGACCCTTCCGAGGCCTGACAGCGGCTCTGGGGGCCGGATCGACCGCCCAGAGGCCCGATCGGGCCGCCCCGCGGACACCGAACCCCATCTGGTCCGTCAGATCGGACATTCGACCCCATCTGGTCGGTTCAGCCGGCCTGATTCCGGTACTGCCAGGCCGCGCAGGTGCCCTCCAGGGCCGTGGCCGGCGCCGTGGCGCCCTCCCAGTGATCGGCCATCAGGGCGGTGTCGTCGTCGATGGCGACCACCGACGTGAGGTGCCCCAGGGCCTTGGCCACGGCCTGCTCGGTCAGCGCGTCGGCCCACAGGGGGTGCAGCACCGTCATGGACCCGCGCAGGGTGCCATCACAGGGGCTGTTGAGCCGGGTCACGTAGGCGTCGTCCTGGTAGGCGGCTTCGATGTTCTCGGACCACTCCGTCGGCGTGGCGATGCAGAACCCAGCCACCTGCTCGGGCAGGTCCTCCAGGGTCTCCAGGGCACAAGCAAAGGGCTCGACGGCCGCTTCGGCCTCGTAGCCCAGCCACACCCCGGCCTCGTCGAGCACCGCGTTCCACGACGCGGCGGCCCCGGCCAGGGCCGGCACGATCGACGCGTCGTCGGTCCGCAGCCGGATCGCCAGCGGGTGCTCGGCGTCCACGTCGCGTCCGTACCAGAGCACCGGCGTGCCGTCCTGGTCCTCGACCAGGGTGCAGGTCAGCTCGCCCACCAAGTGGTCCACGTGGACCAAGCAGTTCTCGGCCACAGCGCCGCTGTCGGACCCCAGCGGGCTGGTGTTCCGCGAGACCACGTCACAGGCGACGAGGCTCAGGAGCAGCGCGGTCACGGGCTCTCCAGCTCGGGCACCGTCGCGCCGTGCAGGACCTCGTAGGTCACGCTGATCGTGGTGTCTCGCGGTGGCACAGTGGTCCCGTCGAAGCGGATCGTGGAGTAGTCCGGGTCATAGGTCCAGCCGGTGACCGGGTCCGGAGCGATGAGGGTGTCGCCCACGGAGACCTCCAGGGAGCTCTCCACCGCAACGTAGCTGAGCTGGAAGACCGTCCGCTGTTCCTGGACCGTCAAACCCAGGGCTTCGAGCAGGCCCGCATAATCCGCACTGCAGATGTCCCCCAGCCAGCCACCGGTGGCGTCGATGAGGGCTTCGTAGCGCAGCCCGGGCCAGGACTCGGCGCAGGACCCATCGGTGGTGCCCAGGATGCCCGCCGCCAGCACCTGGCCCTGGCCGTGCTTGGCCGCGACCAGCTCGGCGTGCAGGTCGGCGACGGGGACCAGGGCCTCGCCCTGGGTGTAGCAAGCATCGGCCGGCTCGTCGTCCAGGGCGTCGCCGTCGGAGCAGTCGTCCTCGTCGGTGAGGAAGACCAGCAGCAGGGTCGCCTGGTCCCGCACGAAGCCCGCGTTGGCGCCGGAGACCAGGGGCTCGGTGACCGCCGCGATCGCAGCGGCGATGCCCTTCTCCTTGCCCGAGCCATCGGTGCCCACGAGCACCCGCTCCTGGAACAGGGGCACGGTGTCCGGGTCCGGGGCCAGGAACGGGGGCGCCCCCTGGAGCACGCCGGCCTGGGCATTGTCCGGGTCCATGTCTGTGGTGATGACCCCCAGGTGGTAGTCGATCAGGCTGTCGTCCAGGGACGTGCCAAAGGCGCCGAAGCCGTCGGCAAGCCGCACCTGCTCCCCAGCCATGGACACCGAGTCGTCGATGACCCACAGCACGTCCACGGTGCTCGAGGCCTCCTGGACGAAGACGTCGGTGGTCTCCTGGCGACTCACGTGGTGCTCGATGCACCCGACCAGACCCAGGCTGAGGGCGATGACCATTGCGACACTCCGATGGAGAGAGTGTCCAGGTGTGGGCGGCTCTCAGATCCCTTCGAGGGATTGATGTCACCCGGTGTCACCGTCCATCCGACTCAGCGCACCCAGAGTCCCTGGGCCGCCCCCGGGGTGCCGTAGTAGACCCACGGCCCGGCCCACGTGGCGTGCATGACCGCCGAGCCGTCGCTGCCACACAGGGTCAGGCCCTGGTTGGCATAGGTCGACGTCGAGAAGTCCCAGCCGGAGCCCACCGAGCCGTGGCCCTTGCAGTCCGCATAGGCCCCCGCCGGCTGGTCGACCTGGCCGACCCCGGAGTCCGTGTAGGAGGCCGGTCCTCCGCACCAGTAGTAGGGCGACTCGCCGCCGTAGAGCAGGTAGCCCGGCTCCCCGAAGTCCAGGCGCAGGTGCTCCCGCGGGATGTTCTCGGACCGCCAGGTCTCGGCCCCCGCCTGGGCCGCCGAGATCTGCAGCTCGGTCCAGTCGCGGGTGTTCAGATCCACCCAGCCCATGCGCGGGACCGCGTCCAGAGTGGCGAGCACCGGAGAGACCGCCAGGGCGTCGACACCCACGTCGCCGACCCCAAACTCCGGCTGGTCCCCGCCACCGGCTGAGCTGCGCAGGAAGCCCAGGGTCCAGCCCCCGCCGTCGGTGGTCAGGTCGCACCAGACCTGGGTGGAGCCGCCGCTGTCCAGGGTGAGCCAGTAGGCGTCGTCGGCGCCCGTGCCGAAGATCGCCAGGGCCTCCAGGCAGCTCGCCAGGGGGCACTCCGCAGACGCCCCCAGGGCGTCGTCGGCGTGGCCGTCGCAGTCCTGGTCGATGTCGTCGCAGAGCTCGGCCGCGCCAGGGTTCAGGGTGGCATCGTCGTCGTCGCAGTCCCCGCCCACGGTGGTCAGGCCATCGGCCAGCACACAGGCCGCGACCGCCGCCCCGCCGTAGCCGTCCTGGTCCGCGTCCTCGTAGAAGGCCAGGGGATCAGCCACGTCGGGATCGTCGTCGTCGACCAGCCCGTCGCAGTCCTCGTCGCCGCCCCCGCAGACCTCGATCGCGGCTGGGTTCACCCAGGGGTCGGTGTCGTCGCAGTCCCCCGCGTCCCGCACGCCCCCTTCGGCACAGTCCGCCGGCAGGGCCGCGGCATCCCCGAACCCGTCCTGGTCGGCGTCCGGGTAGCAAGCGATCACCACGTCTGGCGCAGAGTCGACCGCCGGCTCACCACAGGCCACCGCCACCACCGCCAGGGCCGGGGCCGCTCGCCGGCGCCACCCCAGAGCCAGCAAGGCCAGGCCCGCCACCCCCGCACCCGGCCCGGGCGCCGCCGCGCACCCGCACCCCGCGTCGATGCCCACGCCGGTGTCCCCGGCGGTGTCACCGCCCGTGTCCCCCGTGTCCCGCCGAACCGGGGGCTCTCCCAGGTCCCGCAGCGCGTCCAGGTCCTGGACCTGGTCCCCCCAGACATTCGCCGCGCCAAAGCTGGAGCGATCCCCGTCGACATAGGCCGCCGAAGCGCGCCGCAGCCCACTTCCAGGCGTCTCCGCCAGCAGCCCCACCTCGCTGCCGGACAGCCCGCCGTCGAAGCTGCCGATGCCTTCCCCCACCGGACCGAAGCGCACGAAGCCATCGGCGTCCTGGAGCACGAGCTGCCACTCCCGGTGGGTCACGTCAAAGGCCTCGGCCGAGATCGCCTGGCCCGTGCCATCGACCCCGGCCCTCAGGTGGAAGCGCCAGTCCCCGCCCTGGGGATCGACGGCCAGGTCTTCGGGCAGGTCCTCGGCCACGGTCAGCAGGGTGCCCGCCGCCAGCGACGCCAGCACGTCGTGGTCCTGAAAGGTCAGCGTGCCCGCAGGCCCGTTGCGGTGGGTCAGGGTCAGCACCCAGCCCCGCAGGTCCAGGCCGTCCTCCAGCACCACGAACTCCAACCAGTCCCCACCGTTGCCGGGCAGGTCGCCCAGGGCGTCGTCGCCGTCGTCGAGGTAGCGGTCCTCGACCACGGCGTTCCACTCGTTGAGCACGATCGCCGGGGCCTGGTCGACCTCGAAGAAGGCGTCGACGATCGGGCCCCACTGGGCGCCCTGGCGCAGGCGGGCCCGGACCAGTGTGCTCTGGTCGATGGTGAGCGCCTGGACCCGCGCCGGGCCCATGGCTTCTGCCGCCAGCTCGCCGCCGGGCAGGCGCGGATCCCCGCCGTCGACCCGGACCCAGAGTTCGGCATCGACGCCCACCGGGACCTGGACCGTCGTCGTGCTGCCCACTGGGACCAGCCCGTCGGGCAGGGTCAGCTCGGGTGCCGGCACCGGGAACCAGCCGGCCCGCACGAACTGGTCCATGAGCGAGTCCGTCCGGTAGGGGAAGAAGTCGTTCATCAGGCGGGCGCGCTCGGTGTCCCACTCGTCGTCCCGCTCCCACCAGCCCGAGCCCCACCGGGCGGTCTCGGCGGCCATCGCCTCCTCGTTGGCCTGGGCCAGGCGGTCGTAGCGGGCGGCAGCGGCGTCGGCGGTCAGCACCCCACCCGGGCCCAGGTGGGCCTGGATGCGGTCGGCCAGCAGGACCATGAAGTCCGGGTGGGCCTGGCCCATCAGCCCGTGGAAGAGGTTGTTCGGGCCCCCCAGGTGCAGGATGTCCGTGGTGTGGTCATAGACCAGGCAGATGTCCGAGTCCGAGCTGTGGAACACGTAGCCGCCCCGATCCGGCTCGCTGGGGCCCGCCCCCATCCAGTTGTGGTAGTAGAGCCAGTCCCACGCATTCGCGGCGTAGTAGTTCAGGATCAGGTAGTCGAGCAGGTTCTCGACATCGAGCCAGGCGCGCACGCCCTCGTAGTCGCCGGCCAGGGCGTTCACCTGGGACCAGGCCGTGCCGGTGCCGTCGATCACATTGCCGCCGTTGACCGCCTCGTAGTCGTCCTCGTCGCCGCCCAGGTACTCGGCCAGGAAGGCGGCGTTGAACCGCTCACGGACGTGGTAGACGCCGGCGTAGACCCCGTTGAGGAAGGCGTGGCCCGAGCGGCCATGGGGGGCGATGTGGCCCATCTCCAGCTGGCTCTCGTCCATCCAGCGATTGCGCAGGTACTGGGCCTGGGACGCCAGGTAGAACACCGAGTCGTGGGAGCCGGAGCGCAGGTTCAGCGCGTCGTGGGTGTCCGCCGGGGGCACGCCGGTGGCATGGTCCGGGTAGATGTCCAGGTCGAGCTTGGTCGGGCCATAGGTGGCCCTGAAGTACAGCCGGATGTTGAACTTGGCGTAGTTCACGCTGGCGTTGCCGACCTTCTTGGCACCGGCTTGGATCGACAGGCTCTCGCCCCCGGGCTCGACCCACTCGAAGGACACCGGGCGCTCGGTCAGGTCCAAGGCGATGTCGGAGACCACCGACAGGATCGGCAGCGCCGCCAGGGACGCCGCCAGATCGGGCCCATAGACCGGGTCGTCCACGATGCGGCTGTCCATCTCGGCGGCGCCCAGGATCTGGTCCATGAACAGGTAGGTGTGCACGTCGACCGGCGAGACCTCGCCGGCCGAGTCGACGGTCCACGCCCGCACGATCGCGCTGGTGTCCACGTCGATAGGGGCCCCATAGGCCTGGGACGCGGTGCCCGGCCCCCGGTCGAAGAAGATCTCGTCGTCGCTGTCCTGGGCGGTGAGCGTCAGGCTGAAGGGCGCGTCCTGCCAGCCCCGCTGGACGTCGAAGTCCGGCGGGTTCGCGGCCAGAGCCAGGGGCAGGAGCAGGTGCAGGGGGGAGTCCTCTGGGGTCAGTGTAGAGAGTAGGGGGGGCGCTGTCGTGGCTGGGATGTCGTGGCACACTCCAGGCGAGCGAGCCGATGCCCCTCCTGTGGACTCTGTGGACAGCCTGCACGTCGGCCACGCCGTCCGGGCAGGGGTCCACGCCGGCCTACCGCCAGGCCGCCGAAGCCCCCATCCAGGTCATCGTGAACGCCCACGGCCACAACTACGGTCTGGACGCGACCCCCCAGGACGACGACTGGTGGGACCTCAAGGCCGAGCGCTTCCAGGACGACCTCGACGCCGTGCTCCACCTGGCGGAGCTGGTCGAGGGCCACGACGGGCTGCTCAGCATGCAGCTCAGCGGCGAGTTCTCCCGGGACGCGGTGCACCTGACTCCGGCGTCCCTGGACGGGCTGCAGGCCGCCCTGGAGCGGGGGCACAGCTTCGGCGCCCACTTCCACGACCAGGCCCTGGCGGACCAGGAGGAGTGGGTCTCGCTGAAGGGCGGCGGTGTCACACCCAGCGAGCTCACCCGGATCTGGCGGGACCACGTCGAGGCCGTCGAAGCGATGGCGGGCCGGACCGTGCTGCGGGTCGACGCGGCCGTGGGCACCAGCGAAGAAGGGGTCGAGGCCGCGCTCGTGGACCGCTACGCCACCCGCCTCAGCTCGGCCGGAGACCCCTTCAGCTACCTGCCCTGGGCCCACGCCATCTGGTCGCCCTTTCGCGCTGCGGAAGGCCTGGCGCTGACCGAAGACGGTGACGGGCCCCGGGTGAGGATCGGCATCTACCCTCAGATCGGACGGGAGGAACCGGTCGGGATCCACGTCCTGCCGACCACCGTGGTCCAGCTCCAGCGCCACTTCCTCCAGGTGCTGGCCCAGTGGCAGTGGGACCAGCTCGACGCGGCCCCGCCCCGGGTGTGGACCTTTGGCCTGATGACCCACCCGGCCCAGGAGAGCCTGAGCCTGGCGGAGCTGGAGGTGTTCCTGGACTGGCTGGAGACGTCGTTCGGGGACCGAGTGGGACCGGCCGGTGGCCCGGTCTACGAGCTGGTCAGCGATGAGGACGTGCTGGAGCGCTTCCGGTCCTGGGAGCGGCGCTGGCCCGGCGAGAGCAGCTTCGACTTCGACTTCGAGGCCTGGCTGGACGGCGGGTGCCCGGTCTACCCCTACCCCCTGGAAGGCGTGGCCCTGGCCCTGCGCGACGCCGAGGTGGACCACGCCATGGCGCTCCGGGACGGGGTCGAGGGCTGGCGGCTGAGCCACCGCACCATCAGCCGGAACGAACCCAATGCCTCGGGCTTCGGCGCGGCGACGGTCGGGGAGCTCGGCGCCCGGGTGTGGCTCCTGCAGAGCACGGACGGGCGCTCCCGGGTCCTGGACCTGGCCGGGCGCTTGCCCGACGCGCTGGTGTCGGTGGACCCCCACACCGGGGAGATGTCCTCGGCGGACGCGGCCACCGTCCCCGTCGGCCCGGTGCCGACGCTGCTCCTCGAGGACACCGCACCCCTCGAAGAGCTGCTCGCAGCGCTCGCCTGCGAGTGAGCGGACAGGCTAAGGCCCCGCCATGACCGACCTGCACATCGCGGAGCAGACCCCGGCCACGCCTTGGCCGGAGTGGATGGAGAAGTGGTTGCTTCCGTTCCTGGGCGAGACCGCACTGTGGCCGGTGATGGTCGCGGTGATCGGGCACATCGTGGCGCTGCTCACCTTGATCGTGCTCACCGCGTGGCGCAGGCCGCTGCCCCTGGGCGCCTTTGCCGTGGGGCTGCTGGTGCTCCTCACCGGCAAGCTCGCGTGGACCGAGATCGCGTTCTACAAGCGCCCGGGACCCATGACCTGGTTCGTGCTGCTGTGCTGGGCCCTGTCCATCGTCGGCGCCATCTTCGCCGACCACCACGGCCTGCTTTAGTAGCATTGGGCCATGCCCAAGCGCGTGCCTCTGGACCTGGTGGTCCCCGGGACCCCGGAACAGGTCGCCAAGGCCCTCAAAGAGGACACGGTCTTCCGGCCCTTTCCCTCTGGCGGGGCCGGCCCTCTGCGCATCAGCAAGAAGCCCCTGGGCGGCCGGGTCAGCCAGGCTGGCATCAACGTGAGCCTGTACGAGCCGTCGTGGATCAACATGATCCAGCCCGTGGCCCGGGCCAAGCTGTCGGCCACGCCCGGCGGCACCCGGGTCCAGGGCGACGTGGGCCTGCACGCCTGGGTCACGAACTACCTGCGCCTGGCGACGGTGTTGCTCCTGGCGGGGGCCGGCACCGTCGGGGTGGGCGCGGCCACGAGTGCGCCGGTCGTCGGCGGCCTGGTGGCCGTGCTGGCCTTTCTGCTGGTCTCGGTGATCTCCATCGGCGCCAACGTGGCCCACGCAGACGACCGGGTCGACGACCTGACGGCCCAGGTCCACGAGAGCCTGAAGGGTGCGGGGGTCGCGCTGGCCAGGTCTCTCGGCGAGGCTGATCCCGACGCGCTGCGGGCCGCCGAGAGCGAGGTCGAGGACCTGGCACGAGCCCCGGAGCGCCGCACCCCCGAGGGCCCCGGCGGGTCGTGATCGAACCCACCGGCGCGGACCGGCGCTCACCGTCCCGAGGACCCTTTCGCCTGCCGACTTGGCTGGTCGCCGCTGTGCTCGGGCTGAGCGCGGTCCCCCTGGCGCTGGGCTGGGTGGGACTCTCCCTGGGGGTGGACCACCCCCAGACAGCCACCACCCTGGCCGGCATGCGCGGTCCCTTCGTGCACACCCTGCTGGAGTGGACAGGGGTGCTGGCGGCATTCTTCACCGCCCTGCTGAGCCTGGTGCACTACCGGCTCGAGCGGGACCCCGTGACCCCCGTGATCGGCGTCGCTCTGTTCTGTGCAGGCTGGGTCGACGCCTTCCACGTGCTGGCGGCGGACCGCCTGATCGGGGCAGCCGCACCGACCGACGACCTGCTGGCCTTTACCTGGGCCGTCGCCCGGGGCTTTCACGCCCTGATCCTCCTGGTGGGTCCGGCGGTGTTCGTGCTGTGGACGTCCGGTCGGCTCGGCGCGGTGCGGCAGCGGGTCGTCTGGGTCGGCGGAATCCTGCTGGTGCTGGCGTCGATCGTGGTGACCCTGACGGCGTCGTCGGCCACAGTGCCCGCGGCCTGGTTCCCGGACCAGGCCGTCCGCCGGCCTTGGGACATCGTGCCGCTGGGGCTCTTCATCCTTGCGGGGGCGGTGGTCTACCCGTCATTCCACCGCCGATACGGCAGCGTGTTCACCCACGCCTTGCTCATCTCGACCGTGCCTGCCCTGGCAAGCCAGCTGCACATGGCCTTCGGCAGCGCGGCGCTGTTCGATCACCACTTCAACGCGGCTCACGCGCTCAAGGCCCTGGCCTATCTGGTCCCCTTTGCCGGGCTGACCGCCGACTACATGGACACCCTGAGCATCGTGCGGCGCCAGACCCGCGAGCTGGACCTGGTCCAGGACGCCCTCGGCTCACTGGAGCGCCGGGAGACCACGATCCTGGAGACCACGTCGGACGGGGTCGTGGGCCTGGACAGGGGGGGCCACATCACCTTTGCCAACCGAGCGGCGGTGGCGCTGCTGGGGCGCACGGCCCTGGAGCTCCGGGAGCTGCGGCTGGTGGATCTGGTGGTGCCCGAAGACCCCTTCGACCGGGCCGCGCTGGACCGAGCCCTGCAGGGTGGGCACCCCCACCAGGCCGACGACCTGCACCTGGAGCAAGCCGATGGCGGGCGGGTCCCCGTCGAGCTTCACGCCAACCCGGTGCGCCAGGGCGACGAGATCCAGGGGGCGGTGGTCACGGTCCGAGACATCACGAGCCGCCGGGCCCGAGAGCGCCAGCTCCAGGAGACCTCACAGCGCCTGATGTTCGTCAACCACCGCCTGGTCCGGACCAACGAGCAGCTGGAGCAGTTCGCCTACATCGCATCCCACGACCTCAAGGCGCCACTGCGCGCCGTGGCGAGCCTGGCGACCTGGATCGAAGAGGACCTGGGCGACGGCAAGAGCCCCGAGGTCTCCGAACACCTGCGACTGCTGCGAGGCCGGGTCCGGCGCATGGATCGCTTGCTCCAGGATCTGCTCACCTTTGCCCGGCTGGGGCAGGAGCAGCCCAAGCTGGAACAGGTCGACGTGGCCGAGCTGGTGCGCAGCGTGGTCCAGCTCCAGGCGCCCCCCGAGGGCATGGCGGTGGAGCCCGCCGGGGTCCTGCCGGTCTTCGAGACCGCGGCCACGCCCCTCAAGCATGTGTTGATGAACCTGGTGGGCAACGCGATCCGCCACCACGACCGTGCCCAGGGCCGCATCGAGATCTCCTGTGAGCCCGACGCTCGCTGGCTTCGCTTCCGTGTGGCCGACGACGGCCCGGGCATCCCGGCGGACTACCATGAAAAGGTGTTCCGAGTGCTCACGACCCTGCAGCCTCGGGACTCCCGGGAGACGTCGGGCATGGGGCTGGCGATCGTGAAGAAGCTGATCGAAGACGTCGGTGGGAGCGTGCACATCGAGGACAATTGCCCACGGGGCACGGCCTTTGTGTTCACCTGGCCGCAGCACTGGACGGAGACCCATCCTTCATGAGTGAGACCCTGAGCATCCTGTTGGTCGACGACGACGAAGTCGACGTGTTCGCCGTCCAGCGCGTCATCCGCAAGCACAAGATCACCAATCCCCTGCACGTGGCCCAGGACGGCCACAGCGCCCTGGACCTGCTCCGGGGAGGACCGGATCGCCCGCCGCTCTCCCAGCCGCTGATCATCCTGCTGGACCTGAACATGCCCCGCATGAGCGGGCTGGAGTTTCTCGAGGTCCTGCGGGCCGATCCCATCTACAAGGCGCTTCCGGTCTTCGTCCTGACGACCAGCGACGACGCCCGGGACCGCGCGGCCGCCGCCGAGCTGGGAGTGGCCGGGTACCTGCTCAAGGACGACCTGGAGGCCCGGCTCGTGGACCTGATCACCGGCCGCTACGTGCTGCCGGCCGAGCCCGGCAACGTGGTCGGGTTTCGAGGTCCGGCCACGTCGACCTTGCCCCCCGACGCGCTGAGCCTGATCCCGGGCCTGGACCCCCTGGACGCGCCAGAGCCCCTGGACGTCGACGAGGACTCCCTGGTCGAGGCCATCGCCGGTGCTGGTCCGCAGCTGGTCGAGGTCTCGGAGCTGCTCGACGTGGTGGTTCCGCTGCCACCTCTGGAGCCCGTCGACCTGTTGCTCATCGACGACGACGAGGTCGACGCCCTGTCCCTGCAGCGGGCCCTGACCCGGCGAGACCAGCCCCACCGGTTGCACGTGGAGCAGGACGGCGTGAGTGCGCTGAAGCGCCTGCGGGGGGTGCGGGGCGCCGAGCCCTTGCCCAGGCCGCTGATCATCCTGCTGGACCTGGGCCTGCCGCGGATGCATGGCCTGGACGTGCTCAAGGAGCTCCGCCGGGACCCCACCTTGCGCCACCACCTGGTGTTCGTGATCAGCACGTCCGAGGCCCCGCGAGACGTGGCCGATGCCTACGCCGCCCAGGTCGCGGGGTACCTGCCCAAGGGCCGCCTGGGCGAGGGTTGGGACCTGTTGGTCGACCTGTTGGATGCCTACCTGCGGGTCGCGGTGTTGCCCTCGGGGTGAACCTCGACGACCTGCTGGCGTGCTTCGAGACCGGCGCCGTCCCGCTGGAACACTGGGACCACGCGGCCCACCTGCGGGTGGCGGCGTGGGCGGTGACCCACCGGGACGACCCCCTGGCATGGATGCGCACCCGGCTGTGGCGTCTGCTGGACCACCACGGGATCGAGACGACCCGGGACAGCGGGTACCACGAGACGATCACCGCGGGGTGGCTACGGCTGGTGGCCTGGAAGCTGGGAGAGGGGGCCGGCAGCTGGGAAGACCGGGTTGCGGCCATGGTCGAGGCCTTCGGCGACAAGCGGCTGATGCTGCGGTTCTGGAGCCGGGAGGTAATCATGAGCCAGAAGGCGCGGGAGGGGTGGGTCGAGCCGGACCTGGCGGCGCTGCCGGACCGGCCGGCGTGAGGGGACCAGACGGGTCTGACTGTCCACTTCGCCGGACCAGATGGGGTTCGGTGTCCGGAAACCATGCAATTCGAGGCGATTCAGGACCCGGAAAGGACTGAAACGCGACCGTGGAGGCCTCTCGCGGGCCAGCGGCGGACACTGAACCCCATCTGGTCTCCGGATCCGGACATTCGACCCCGACTGGTCCGGTGACGCGAACAGACTACGGCCCCAACCAGATCCCCGACCCCGCCGCCACGAACCCTTCCAGGAACAGCCGCAGGGTCACCGCGTCGCGCAGGTCCACGTCGCCCGAGCCCTGGGTGCGCACCGGCACGTCGTCGACCAGCCACACGGCACCGCCGTCCACCTCGAACCGGGCCTCGTCGCCCTCCAGCGCGTACCGCTGCTCGATGCCCCGGTGGCGCCAGCGGATCGCACGCCGGTCCTCGCTCACCAGGAACCCCTCCCGCCCGGGGTGGTCCCGCCAGCTCTCCTGGCTCAGGAAGAGTGTCGGCTTGGCCAGATACGGCCCGCCGTCCTCGGGGCACCACGGGTCGCACTGACCACACAGGTTGCAGGCATCGGCCACGTTGCCGATCTGGTGGCGCTTGCCGGCGATGAGCGGCTGGCCCTCGCTGCGGGTGAAGGCCCCCTCCTCCCAGGCCACGCGGCCCGGGGTCCAGGTGCCCTTGGGCACGTCAAAGGCGAAGTTCGCCGCGTTGGGGCAGACCGGGATGCACTTGTCGCAGGTCAGGCAGTCCAACAACACCAGGTCGGTCCCGACCTTTTTGGGGGCCTTTTGCACCGCGCGGCTGAAGACCGGGTCCCGCTCCAGGCCGTCGGCGCGGTCCCGCAGGAACGCCGCGCCGGTGCCGTCCCGGTAGCTGGCCAGGTCTGTGGCCCCGCTGGCCCCCATGTCGCGCTCCAGAGCCCGCAGGTACTTGGTCATGCGGCCATAGCCGCCGCCCTTCAACAGGTCGCTGCAGCTGGTGATCGCCGCCAGCCCGCTCCGCACGCAGGCCGGGAAGTTCGACGCCTCGACCCCCGCCGAGAACGTGATCGGCAGCGCCGGGAACTCCGCCCGGAATCGCGCGGCGAGCTGGGTCGCGAGCACGTGCAGCGGCGGCCCCGACAGGTACATCTCGCCGGCGCCGAAGGGGGGCTCGTCGTGGCGACAGACCAGGGTGTTGGTGAACTTGACCCCGAACCCCAGACCGGCGGCATCGGCCCGTGCCATCAACCGCGGGATGAACGCCTGGAGCTGGGACCACTGCAGGTCCTTGTCGAAGTCCTGGGGGTTCAGCCGCACCCCGTCGTAGCCCATGGTGTCGAGCAGCTGACGGCAGTGGTCGTGGCCGTGCAGAGTCGGGTTGAGCTTGACCACCGTGTTCCAGCCCCAGTCCAGGCACTGACTGGCGATGGCCTCGATCTCGCTGGCCGGGCAGCCGTGGAATGTCGAGATCGTGATCGAGTCCGAGACCCGCGCCGGCACGTCCACGTCGGCCCACTGGGGCCAGCGGTCTCGGACCTGGTCCCGCAGCCCGGCGATCAGCACCGAGGCGTCGGCCATCGCCGCCAGGTACCCCCGCACCTTGTCGCTGCGCACCCCCGCCAGGTCGTAGCCGATGGACACGTCAAAGGTCGCGTCGACCCTGGGCCACAGCCCGCTCAGCGCCACCAGTCCGTGGACCAGGTACCAGCCCTTGACGTACTCCAGGGCCGACTGCGCCACCCGGAGCTCCTGGCTCCACTCCACGTTGTAGCCCACATGGGGCACGAAGATGCAGGGCCGGGGAATCACCAGCTCGTCGTCGACCTGGACCGTCTTGAGCTCATGGAAGCGCCCCCCACCCAAGAAGCTCAGGACCAGGTTCTGGGCCAGCTGGGTGTGGGGGCCCGAAGCCGGTCCGGCGGGTGTCGCGAGCCGCCGACCCAGGTGCACACTGGACAGGTCCACGCCCTCTGCGGGCGTCCAGATCTGCCGGCGCCGCAGCCCATAGATCGGGCCCCCGGCGGCGAGCTCCCGGTCCAGGCGATCGACCAGCGTGGGGAAGGGGATGGGGTAGAGGTCGGGGGTCGGTGCCACTCAGTCCGCCGGGAGTCTGGGCAGCACTTCGGCCGCCTCGGTCTTCATCAAGCCGCTGCCGTGCTCGGCCAGCCAGCGCACGGCCTCGCCCTGCAGAGCCATGTCGCCCACTCCCCGCTTGGCCCGAGCCCTCAAGATCCGCCAGGCCTTGAAGCGCACGTCGTCGTCGGGGTCCGTGAACAGCACCCACAGGATCAGGGCCGACGCCCCCTCGACCCCCTGGAGCTCCGCGACGGCGTCGTAGCGAACGCCGGACTTCCGGTGCTCCAGCGCCGACGTCACGCCGTCGGGTCGCTCGTCCCGGGTGGGCGGGGTGAAGCCTTGGGCCCCGAACAGGGCAAGGGCCATCGCCCCGGTCTCGACCTGGGGAAAGGCGTCGTCGGGCCACAGGTAGGCGCTGGTCAGCACGCCGCCTTCTCCGTCGAGGATCTGGACCAGCGCTGGCCAGTCCTTGGGGCGGCCGCGGCGCTCGGCCCCGTCGACCAGCACGCTGCCCACCGCCGGGCTGGGCACCCCGGCGTAGGCCGCGCTGTGCACCGGCAGCTCGCCGTAGACCTGGCGCAGGGGGTGGGCCTGGGGGACCTGGTCGGCGGGAAAGGTCCACTCCGGGTCCAGGGTCCGCGACGCTGCAAAGGCCATCGCGGCGCCATCGTGATCCCCGCCGGCGAAGCGGGACAGCCCCTCCACTCGGTGGACCCGAGCCGCGTCGAGGGGGGTCAGGGGCTCGCCCACACAGACCAGGCGCTGGCGCACCGCGTCGGCCTGGGCATGCAGGCTGTCCACGTCCAGCGCCGCATAGGCGTCCTCGGCCCGCCCGGCCGCCGCGAGCACTGCCTGCCGCGACCAGCCTCGCTCGCAGTCGCCCGCAAGGGCAGCGGTGATCAGCAAGGTCGCGAGCATCGGCCGGATTGTAGACGGTAGGCTCGCACCCCTCAGGAGTGCCCGATGTCCACCGCCGACGGCCTCAGAGCCACTTCCCGAGCATCGTCCTGAGCTCGGCCAGGCCGAAGGGCTTGGTCAGCACTGCGTCCATGCCCGACGCCATGCAGGCGGCGACGTCTTCCTCGAACGCCGCAGCAGTGACGCCGATCACGACCGGGCGCGGCGCATCCACGCGCGCACGGAGGGCGCGAGTGGCCTCCAGCCCGTCCAGCTCGGGCATCTGGATGTCCATGAAGATCAGGTCGAAGGGCTGCTGGCCGGCCACGTCCAGGGCTTCGCGGCCGTTGCCCGCGATCTGGGCGTCGTGACCCAGCCGCCGTAGCATCCGCAGGAATGTCCGCTGGTTGACCGGCTGGTCCTCGACCAACAACATCCGCGGGGCACTGGACTTCGGGGCCTTCGCCGGCTGTCCGCCCTGGGCCAACGCGGCACACGGCGGCGGTGGCGGCGCGTCGTCGAGCAACTTCTCCAGGCACATCGCCGCCGTGCCCAGGATCGTCGTCCGGAGGGAGAAGCACAGACTCAGCACCAGCACCGGCATCACGAGCCAGCTCAGCGCGAAGAACACGCCGTGGGGTGTCGCTCTCCCGGTCAGGTCCAGCTGGTAGGCCTGGACGAAGGGAAAGACCGACATGAACACCACGAGCCCGACCAGCACCACCCGGAAGTGGCGCGTGCCCAGCAAGCCGTGCTCGACCACGAAGACGACCAGGAGCAAAGCCATGCCCGGCCGCTGGGGCTCGGGCACCTGGAACGGCGCAGCCAGGGTGACCAGGAACAGGACCACCAGGCGCGCTCGAACCAGCCTCAATAGCTCTCGGTCTCGGGGACTCGAGACCCCCTCGGCCGGGCGGGTCAGCCGATCGGCGATGTCGTGGAGCACTTGGTCCGACATGACGGACACCCGGGCGCGAGCCCGTTCGAGGTTGCAGGTTCTCTGAGCCCGGCGACCCGCCCACCCGGGTCGCCCATCGAGATAGGACTCCAGTCATGCACTACAACCGTCTCGGCCGCTCGGGTCTCAAGGTCTCCGCACTGTCCCTGGGCTCCTGGGTCACCTATGGCAAGCAGGTCCACGACGACCGCGCCGAGCAGTGCCTCAAGCGGGCCTACGACGCCGGCGTGAACTTCTTCGACAACGCCGAGGCCTATGCAGCGGGCCAGGCCGAGGTCGTGGTCGGCCGCTTCCTCAAGGACCTGCCCCGAGCGTCGTATGTGGTGTCGAGCAAGGTCTTCTGGGGCGGCGACGGTCCCAACGAGCGGGGCCTGTCCCGCAAGCACGTGGTCGAGGCCTGCCACGCCGCCCTGCGCCGGCTGCACGTGGACTACCTGGACCTGTACTTCTGCCACCGGCCCGACCCGGACACCCCGGTCCGGGAGACCTGTCAGGCCATGGACACGCTGATCCGGCAGGGCAAGGTGCTGTACTGGGGCACCAGCGAGTGGACCGCAGAGCAGCTCAGCGCGGCCTATGCCGCCTGCGACCAGCACGGCTACGAGCCCCCCCAGATGGAGCAGCCCCAGTACCACATGTTCCACCGCGCCCGGGTCGAGTGCGAGCTGGCGGACCACGTGCGGGACAGGGGCCTGGGCACCACCATCTGGAGTCCCCTGGCGAGCGGCTTGCTGACCGGCAAGTACGACGACGGCATCCCCGCCGACAGCCGGGCGGCCCTGCCGGGCATGGGCTGGCTCAAGGACGAGTTCACCGCCGACCGCATCGCCAAGGTCAAGCAGCTCAAGTCCGTCGCCGACGACCTGGGCTGTACCCGAGCCCAGCTGGCCCTGGCCTGGGCCAGCAAGCACCCCCACGTCAGCACGGTGATCACCGGGGCGTCCCGCCCGGACCAGGTCACCGAGAACCTGGGCGCTCTGGATGTGCGCGAGCAGCTCACCGACGACGTGATGGCTTGCATCGAGGGCATCCTGGACAACCGGCCCTGACGTGATCCGCCTGGCCGAGTCGGTCCGCCACCACCAGTGCTCCGGCCCCGCGGCGGTGATCGGCGACATCCACGGCTGCGCCCAGCTGCTGGCCCGTCTGCTGGACCAGTTCCCGGACCGCGAGATCGTGTCCGTCGGCGACCTGGTGGACCGAGGCCCGGACAGCCGCGGGGTGCTGGACCAGCTCGTCGCTCGCGGCGCCCAGGGGGTCTTCGGCAACCACGACCTGTGGTTCCTGCGGTGGGCCCGAGGCGAGGGCTTCGACCCCTTTGCCCTGTCCAGCGCGATGGGCGGCGAAGCGACCCTGGAGAGCTACGGCGTCCGCGGCCGCTCCCCCGCCAGGATCGAGGCCCAGGCGGACCGGGTGCCCGACACTCACCGGGCGCTCCTGGAGGGCTTCGGGGTGGTGCTGGACCTGGAGGTGGCCGGCCAGCCCTGGTGGGTGGTGCACGCCGGCGTGCCGCCCCAGCTGATCCGCCCGTGGATGGTGCTGGAGGAAGCGCTGCCCTTCCTGGCCGTGACCGATCCCCTCCCGTTGCTGTGGACCAAGACCGACCCCGCCGACACCGCGGTGCTCGACCGGCCTCAGATCATGGGCCACCTGCCCCTGCGCGAGCCCCAGGACCATGCCCACTGCGTGGCCATCGACACCGGGGCCGGGCGGGGCGGCGGCCTCACGGCGCTGTTGCTGCCCGAGCGCGAGTTTGTGACCGTCGGGTCCTGATCAACGCCGCTCGAGCTCTGGCATCGCCGCTTCCAGGGCAGCGATGAGCTCGTCGGCCATGGCCGCGTGGTCGTCGACGACCGGGTGCCCGCCCCAGCCGTTGTAGGCGAAGATCACGCTGTGCACGTCGGCATCGCCCTGGGCGTTGCGGGCGGCGACCGCCTGCTCGACCCGCGCGGGCATCGGAGAGCCCTCGCGGGTGGCGTCCATCGACCCCAGGGCCAGGAAGATCTCAGCGGTGGGGTGCACGCCACGCAGAGTGGTCAGAAAGTCGACATAGGCCGGCACGATCTCGCCCTCGACCCCCAGCCAGTAGTCGTTCTGGCCCAGGTTCACGACCACCACGTCGGCGGGCCAGCGGGCGAAGTCCCAGGCCCCGTCCCCGGCGGACAGCCCGTCCCAGTAGTCCCCCATCTCGGCGTCCCACCAGCTCTTCACGATGCCCACCCCGCTCAGGGCGATCGCGTGGTGCTCCCCGCCAAAGGCGTCGGCCGTGAGCCGGGCATAGGTCGCGTCGTGGTTCTTGTACTCGGCCGAGCCGTCGTCGCAGACGCAGTCGGCGCTGTAGCCGGCGGTGATGGAGTCGCCGTAGAACTCGAAGCGCAGGGTCGGCTCAGGGACCGGGTCTCCCAGCCGGTTTCCGGCCCCCAGGGTGAAGCCCAGCACCGTGGCGTCGTCCTCGAAGGTCTCCGTGCGCTTGCTCAGGACCAGGGTGTGGAGCCCGGGGTCCAACCCCTCGGCCAACACATAGCTGTGCTCGCCAGGGGCCAGGTCCAACACCAGGGGGGCGCCGTCGTCGACGGTGACGTGGAGGTAGTTGTCCCCTGCGTCGTCGATGGTCGCGGTGACCGAGGGCGCCTCGAAGGAGAACGACACCCGACTGCCCGGCCAGTGAAGCGGGACCCGACCCGGATCGCTGCTGTCGATGCGGCCGACGGTGTGCACCACCGGATCCGACGGGGACAGCGTCCGGAGATCCGGATCGAGGTCTGGCACGGTGTCGGTGTCGGTGTCGGTGTCGGTGTCGGTGTCGGTGTCGGTGTCGGTGTC
>CAZFLE010000080.1:0-32386 GCA_964519895.1 uncultured Enterobacterales bacterium
ACCTGCGGCCGTTGTCGCTACTGGTTGACAAATGGTGGGGAGTCCCCCAGCAAGAGTAGTGCCAGACCTGCCATGTGGACTCCTGACCCGTCCGTCCGTCCGAGACGGGAACCCAGACTACAGCAACGCCGCGTTCGGCGGGCACGATTCCCCCGCAGTAGATCCGCCCCCTTCTTGCGGTGCTCCGGGAGAGGATCTCCAGCCCCAGTGCGCGGGCGACAGCTTCCGCATTCCGGGTGTTGACGCCCTGGTGGTAGCAGGAGGCCATCGCCAGCATGAGGCGACCCGGAGCGGTCGGTCATGTTCCCGGACTCGTCCCAGGTGTAGGACACCGTGCCGCCGTCCCCGTAGGTGACGTCCGTCAGCCGGTTCAGGCTGCGGCCACCCAGCGGCGTCGTGATGAAGGCGCTGATCTGTTCGGGCAGCCCCCGGCGGTTGACCCCCGTCCCCTTGGCGACCGACCCGGCCGTTGGCACCCACGCCATCGAATCGAGGCCCATGACCGACCCTGCGCCGGCGGCCCACACGCAAGCCCCGTTAGCCTGTCCCAATGCCCCCCCACCCCCTCCAACAGCTCCTGGCCGACGCCGACGGCTTCGTGCTCATCGGGGACTCCAGCGCCGACCGCTTCCCCGCCCTCAGCTACGACAGCTACACCCGCGTGGGCAAGCCCTTCCACTGCCTGGACCTGGGGGGCCTGAGCGAGAGCCGGGGCCCCACCCAGGGCGGGCGGGTCTACACCCGGGTCGAGGACCTGCCCGACAGCCGCAGCGATCTGGCGGTGATCTGGGTCCACCCCAAGGCCGCCGCGGCCGCGGTCGACGTGGCCCACAGCGCGGGCTGCAAGCGCATCTGGTTCAGCTTCCACACCGGCCACCGAGACGCCGTGGCCCGGGCCCGCGAGCTCGGCCTGGAGGTGGTCGAGATCGGCCGGTGCCCGGTCTACTACCTCGAAGGCGGGAGCCCCAGCTGTGTGGCTCACCGGGCCATGGTCCGGCTCACGGGCACCCGGCGCAAGCCCCCGCAGCTGGATCCGGACGCCAAGCGGCGAGAGCTGTACTGATGGCCCTCTGGACCACGCTCGGCCTGCTGGCGGGCTGCACCGGGGCCAGCGGGACCCTGAACCCGGACTCCGGCGCGGTGCTCACGGAGACCGGCACCGCAAGCACAGACAGCACCCCGCCCACGGACTCCGAGTCCACGAACACCCTGGACACGGCGACCCCCACCGACACCGCGGCCCCACCGCCCCCCGAGACCTTCGAGGCCAGCTGGCTGTGGGCCCCCCTGGACCTTGCCGAAGCCCGCTGGCTCGGGTTCGAGCCAGGGCCCATCGCCACCGATGACCGCGTGCCTCACGGCTCCGTGGTGCTCACCGAGGTCGGGGCCACGGTCGGCCTGGGCGATGCGGTCGCGGGCGGCAACAGCCACGGCGTGGGGGTGGGCTTCTTCGACGCCAACGGCGACGGCTGGGCCGACGTGATGGTCGCCAGCGGCATCGGCAACAGCAGCGGCAGTCCGGTCTACCCGAGCAGCCTGTGGCTGAACCAGGGCGACGGCACCTATGTCGACGCCTCGGTCAGCAGTGGCGTCGCCGCGTTGCTGGAAGGGCTGGACACGTACTCCGTGGCCGCCGCAGACCACGACGCCGACGGGGACCTGGACCTGTACGTGACCGCCCACCCCCACGACCTGTTGCTGGTCAACGACGGCGCAGGCGTGTTCACGGACGGCACCGCGGCCGCCGGCGTCGGAGGGCCCGAGTCCGAGCCGGCCAGCAACGGCTCCTCCAAGATCGCCGCCTGGGGCGACTACGACGGCGACGGCTGGCTGGACGTGGCCGTGGCGAGCAGCCAGTTCCTCGACCACCCGCCCCACGGCTACGTCCTGCGCAACCTGGGCGACGGCACCTTTGAAGACGTCACCGAGAGCAGCGGCATGGTGGTCTCGCCGACCGGCAATCCCTGCGCGGTCCTGTGGAGCGACTACGACAACGACGGGGACCAGGACCTGTGGGTCTGGAACGACCGGGGCAGCTCGGGGTCCAACCGCAGCCTGCTGCGCAACGACGAAGGCACCTTCACCGAGGTCCGCGACGAGGTCGGCGCCACCAACCCGATGGGCAACCCGATGGGCATCGACGGGGTCGACCTGAACGACGACGGCTGGTTGGACTACTACATCGGCAACATCGGGGGCAACGCGCTGCTGCTGTCGGCGGGCGATGGCACCTTCATCGAGGCCGGCGCGGCGGCCGGGGTCCGGGGGGAGTACGGCTGGGGCCTGGGCTTCGAGGACCTGGACCTGGACGGCCTCACAGACATCTTCGTGGCCCAGGAGGACGAGCGCCCCTTCCTCAGCTTCACCAACCTGGGCACCCAGCCGCCCACGTTCGAAGAACTCGAGTGGGAACACGTGGAGACCCCCGCCAGCACGTCTCACAACGTGGCGGTCGCCTTTGCCGACGCCGACCACGACGGCGACGTGGACATCGTGACGGCGGGAACCGGGGGCGCCCGGCCGAACCTGTACCGCAACGACACCGACACCGGCACCCACCACTGGCTGCACGTGAGCGTGCCGTTGACACCGGGGACCGGTTCCTGGGGCGGGGTCTCTGGAAGGGTCGTGGTCAAGACCGGGGAGCGGATCCAGTGGCGAGACCTCCAGGCGGGCTCCAGCCGGGCGTCGATGAACGAGCTGTCCGTGCGCTTCGGCCTGGGCCACTACACCGGCGCTGACTGGGTGGCCGTGCTCTGGCCCGATGGCCGCACCCTGGCGGTCTATGGGGTCAGGGGGAACCAGAGGCTGGCGCTGCAGTAGGCGTCGTGGCCTGCCACCGCAGCAGGTAGGTCTGCACCGGCTCGGCGACCCCCTTGACCGTGACCGGTTCCCGGGCGGCAAAGGGGGCCGAGGAGACCGACTGGGCCAGGCTGGCGGACGCCACGACCTCGCCCGCACCGGCCAGTCCGCACAGCCTGCTGGCCAGGTTCACGGCGTCGCCGATGGCCGTGTACTCCACCCGTGCCAGGGATCCGATGTTGCCGACCACCACCTGGCCCGTGGCCAGGCCGATGCCGGTCTCGACCCGGGCCAGTCCCTGGGCCTGGCGCCCGGCGTTCCAGGCCTCGAGCCGGTGCATGATCGTGGCGGCGGCCAGGGTGGCTCGGGCCCGGTGGTCCGGCTGGTCCACGGGGGCCCCGAACCAGCACAGCAGGGCGTCGCCCATGAACTTGTCGATCACCCCCCCGTGGCTGTTCACCACGTCGATGAGCACGCCGAAGTAGTCGTTGAGCAGGGCGACGATCTGCTCCGCGCCGAGGCTGCCGGTGAGCGACGTGTAGCCCCGGATGTCCGTCAGCACGACCGTGACCTCGCGCAGCTCTCCCTCCAGCCGAACCTCGCCCTGGTCCAGGAGCTGCTGGACCACCTGGTTGGCCATGTACTTGCCGAACAAGTCGTGCAGCCGCTCGCGCTCCTGGAGGCCCTGGGCCATGCTCGCCATCGCCTGGGCGAGCACCCCCAGCTCGTCGTCGCCGGTGCTGGGAATTCGTGCGTCCAGCTTGCCTTCGCCGATCGCCCGCGCGGCCCCTGAGAGCTGCCGGATGGGCGCAGCCAGGCCGCGGGCCAGGTGCAGTCCGATCAGCAGGGCCGCCAACAGGCCGGTGAGCGCGTAGCCCAGGCGACGCAGCCGGGCGTTGGCGAGCTTGGCGAGCAACACGTCGACCCGCTCGTCGACCTGGAGCACCCCAGCGATGCTGCCATCCACGCGGATCAGCGGCGCCCAGCCGCTGACCCACATGCCGTGGGCGTCGCCATAGGGTCCCTCCCAGCCCCCCGGGCCTCCCTGGAGGGTGCGGCGCACGCCTGGCCTGAGGGCGTAGGGATCGCCGATGAAGGGCTGCTCGTTGGTCATGCCGACGAAGCGCACGATGTCGCCATCGGGGCGCAGGGTGTAGACCGGACTGCTCAGGCTGGCGGCCTCCTGGACGCGGCGGAGCTGGTGCTGGAGCAGCAGGAAGGCCTCGCCGTCCGGATCCGGGTCGGCGATGACCGCGTCGTGGAGCCGGACCGGGAGCACCTGGGTGCCGACCTGGGCGATCGCCAGCAGACGCTCGCCGGTCTCGGCGAAGATCCGCGCCTGCTCGTGGCGGGCGTCCAGGACCTCGATGGTGCCGACTGCGACCGCGACCGAGATGGCACCGGCCGTCGCGATGCGGGCCGCCAGGCTGCCGACCAGGGCGCGCCGCGCCGTGCGCAGCGGATGGCTCAGACCGTCGCGCCCGATCCCGGCCAGGAGACCCAGGAGCACCGCGACCAGGACGACCTGGCGCTGGCGCGCCTCGGCGCGGGTCCGCGTCCACGCCGTGTCCTGGGCCAGCTCTAGCAGCAGCGGGGTGTCGGGGAGTCGGGCCACCGCGACCCGAAGGGGAGGGCGTTCGGAGTGGGCCAGGCCCGGAGACGTGCGGACCAGGTCCGCCTGGAAGTCCCGTGTGCCCGCCCACGTCAGCGTGCCGTGCAGGAGACGGACGCGAAGGGCCTCGGGGACTTCGTCGTGCAGCGCGAAGAGCTCCCGGGTCAGATCGTCCCGCGGGGGCCTGGTCAGGTCCTGGGGCACCGCGGTGGCCAGGGCGGCCGCCGCCTGTTCAGCCTGGGCCAGCAGAGCGGTGTCGTCTGCCCCAGACCGCCCCTCGGCCTGCCAGAACGCGGCCGCCGACAGGACCGCCCAGGCCATGGCGAAGCCGGCTAGCCCACGGAAGACCCGGTGCTGGAAGCGTGTGCGCAGCGGCGCGTCCTCGTCGGCGGTGGAGCGTACCCCGCAGCTACCAGACCCAGGGGATCAGCCTGCGCCGCTCGGCCGGGTAGTCGGGAAAGGTCCCGCGGTACCAGGCGTGGTTCGTGATGGCCCGGGGCACCAGGTTGCTCGCTGTCCACAGCGCAAAGGCCAGCCCAGGCAGGCTCCACGTGGCGATGGCCCAGCCCGTCCACTCCAGGATCTCCCCCAGATAGTTCGGGGCCGAGACCCAGCGGTAGGCGCCTGCTGTCGGGATCTTGTAGCCGGACTCCCCCGGCGCTCGGAGGTTGCGGAGCACGGCGTCGCTGTGGCGGTTGAGGGCGAAGCCCAGCCAGAACACCAGGAAGCCGACCGCAAAGGCCGGGGTGGTGAGCCAGTCGGTGGTCCAGGCCGGGGCCCGGAAGAAGATCCAGTAGAAGTTGAGCCAGTCGATGCCGCAGTTGGTGACCACGGCCAGCACCGCCACCAACAGCGGCATGCGCTTGCCGCTCATGCGCATTCGCAAGGGGTAGATGAAGGTCCGGTGCACGTAGTGGGTCAGCCACATGCCCAGGAACAGCACGGGCACCAGCGCCGTGGTGCGGTCACTCAACAGCCAGCAGGCCACCGGAACCACGACGGCCGGGAGCTCCATGAGGATCCAGCCCCAGGCGCTGGGAATCGTGGGCCCCCACCCGGCGCGGGCGTGCCGGCCATAGGGCGCACTCAGGAGCAGCAGCACCCCGAACACCAGGGCGGCCAGGCCGAACCACCCCCACAACAGGGGCTCGTAGAGGGCGTCCGGCTGCACCTCGGCTGGCTAACCGGCGTGGCATACTCCGGCGCCGATGCCTCGCACCCTCATCGTCGGCGACGTGCACGGCTGTGCCGACGAGCTCGCGGGCCTGCTGAGTCAGGCTGGCGCGGACCGCGTCGTGCTGGTGGGTGACCTGTTCACCAAGGGCCCGGATCCCGTCGGGGTCTGGCGCCTGATCCAGGCGCACCGGTGCGAGGCGGTCCTGGGCAACCACGACGCGTGGCTCCTGGACCACTGGGCTCGCCGGACCGGGCCGCTCACCGACCTCGACGGGACCGCTCGGGACTTCCTGGACGGCCTGCCCCTGTTCAAGCTCGAGCGGGGTCTCGTGGTGGTCCACGCCGGGGTGCACCCCAGGCTGGGGGTCGGGGGCACCCGCCGGTGGATGGCGCTGAACCTTCGGCGCTGGCCTGACGACAGCGACGAGGCACAGCCTTTCTGGTACGACGCCGGCTGGCAGGGCCCCCAGACGGTGGTGTTCGGACACGACGCCCGGCGCCGCCGGGTGCGTCGGGAACACGGGGGGCGTCCGGTGGCCATCGGCCTGGACTCGGGCTGCGTGTATGGCGGGGAGCTGTCCGGCTGGCTGGTCGAAGAGGATCGACTGATCGTCGAGCCGGCCGCCCGGGTCTACCGGCCCGTCTGAGGATCAGCGGGCCAGCCGCTCCGCCCGCTGGGCCAGGGGGGCCAGGCCCAGATCGTCGGCCCGGAGCTGCAGGGATGCGAAGCGCGCCCGAGCCCCGCGATTGTCGCCGGCCATCAGGCGGCGACGGCCATCGAGCTCGACCGCCCCCAGGAAGAGGTCCAGCCAGGGTTCGCGCAGGCAGCGGCCGACCAGGCGGTCCCAGCCGTGGACCTGAACGGGCGGGAGCAGCCCGGCCAGGAGCCGCCCGTAGAGCACCAGCTCGGCCAGGTCGTGCTCCTGGGCCAGGCCCAGGCCTTCCTTGAGCGGGCGCCTGGCCTGGTCGGGTCGGTTGGCCTCGAGGTGGAGCCGGGCCAGCTCCAGGCGAACCACCGCGCCGCCATAGCCGTCGGCGGGTGCGCTCCGGAGGGCCTCGTCGAAGGCCTCGGCGTCGCCGAGGGCCCTGGCCCGGCGCGCCAGGGCGACGGGCACGTCTTCGACCCGGGTGAAGCGTGTGGCAAGGGCGGACAGGGTCTCGTCTTCCCGGGCCTGGTCCCCTGTCGCCGTGGCCAGCTCGAGCGCCAGGGCCAGAGCCCGAGCCTGGAGGGGGGCGCGGCCCAGCTTGGTGGCACCGTGCAGGGCCTGCTCCAGGTAGACCCCGCTCGCCGCCAGCTCGCCCCGGCCCAGTGCCTGCCGACCCAGCTCCAGGGCCGTCTCGGCGTGCAGGTGTTGGTCCCCGTGGCGCACGAACTGTGCCCGGGCCTCCCAGGCCAGGGCCTCGGCGGCGCGGCGGCGGCCGAGCATGCGGTTGCACCGAGCCAGGACCAGCGCAAAGGTGCCGGTGCCGCGGGGCAGCCCCAGCCGGCGCGTCATCGCCAGGCCGCGCTTGGCGATGTCCGTCGCGTCGGACAGCCGGCCCCTCCGGGTCAGACACCCGGCCTGGACCATGGACAGCTCCAGGTTCAGCAGGGTGTGCCGCTGGGGATCCAGTCGTCGCAGCCCCTGGTCACAGGTCTCCAGGGCCCCCTGGACGTCGCCCAGATCCAGCCGGCAGTCGGCGACCGCGAGCGCCAGGTGTCCGCTGAGCTCCTCGTCCTGCCCCTGGACGGCGTCCATCGACTTGCAGGCCCGGGTCAGTGCGCCCTTGGCGTCGCCCTCCCGCTGCCGGAGCTGGATCAGCAGCAGCGCCACCCGGTGCTTGTCCAGGGGTTCACCGGCGCGGGCGGCGGCCTGTTCCACCAGGTCCCGACGGACCCGCTCCGTGTCGCACATGTGGGCGATTCGGGCCCGGGTCCACGACAGCGGAAAGGCCAGCTTTTGGTACGCGGCGCTGTTGCGGTCTTTGGGGATGTCGTCGAGCATGAGCAGCCAGTTGCGGGCCGTGGCGTACCGTCCCAGCCGCTCGGCCGCGATGGCCGCCCGCGCGGCCGAGTGCCACAGGGTCGTCTCTTCGGCGCCCGCGGCGACCCGGTGGCGAGCCACCTCGATCCAGCGGGCTTCGCCGCGGGAGCGGTTCGACCAGGCTTCGGCCAGCCGGATGTGCGCGGTCGCCCTGTCCACGACCGCCGCCTGGGCCGCCCTCTCCATATGCGGCCCACAGAACCGGAGGGTCCGATCGGGCCCGATGGTCAGGAGACCGGTGTCGACCCAGGGCTTGGGGTCCCCGACGCACCACGACGCCACCTTGACCGGCAGCGGGCCCCCGGCCATGGAGAGCAGGCCGGTCTCGGGGCCGTGCTCGGCGAGGGCATTCCCCTGGAGCTCGGCCAGCCGGCGCAGGCCGTGCCGGACGGCCTCGCCTGGGCGGCAGGCCGAGACCTGGACGGGCTCGGTGGCGGGCAACAGGGCGCTGGCGACCTGGGAGGCGTCGTCCTGGTCCAGCGGGGGCAGCTCCAGGACCCGCAGCTGGCCCAGGGTCTCCAGGCGGGCCAGGAAGTCCCGGGCCTCGGGACAGATCCAGCGGTCGTCCAGGACGGCCAGCACGGACACGGGCACCCCGCCGTCGAGCACCAGGGTCTCCAGCACGCGGGCCGAGAGCGCGTCGAGCTGCTCCAGAGCGTGCACGGTCAGGACCAGGGCGCGGGCCCGGGCGGTTGCCCGCAGCAGGGCCACGACAGCACGGACCACGTCCTTGCGCGTGGCCGCAGCCCCCGGGTCTCCCTGGCCTTCCAGGGGCAGCGACGGCCACATCTCCAGCAAGGCCCGGATCTGGATCGGGTCCAGGTGGCGCCCCCAGTCTTCCTTGGGACTCGATGCCAGGATGCGACCCACGACCTCGCCGATGCAGCTGCCCGGCACGTGGGCCCGACAGGTCCCGTGCTCGGCGCGACGGCCGGTCAACAGCGCCTGGCGGCGAGCCTGCTCCAGCAGACGCCGCCGGCCGTCCCCGGCGTTGCCCCGGATCACCACCGCTCTGGCGCCGTGCCCCGCCATGGCCCGCATCAGCGGATCCATCTCCAGGTTGCGCCCTAAGAAGAGGTGCGGCATCGGCCAGTCGGCGACGCCCTTGCCTTCGAGCACCTGTTGCAGCAGCCGCCCAAGCTCGGGTGCGGTCGGTCGATCCGAAGGCTCCAGGGACAGACAGCGCTCGACCGCCGAGCTGAGTGCAGGGGGGACGCTGGGGTCCCGGCACGTCAGGGGCTGCAGTCGGTTCAGGATCTGGCGGGCGATCCAGCCGTGGGTCGAGCCTGCGCTGGGCCGCCGGCCGGCGATGCCCTCGTACAAGAGCAGGCCCACGGCGAACATGTCCGCGGCGGGGGTCAGGGGCAGGCCCACCACCTGCTCGGGGGCCATGAAGGGAATGGTGCCGACCATGCCCCCGGTCCCGGTGATCTCCTCGTCGACGGCCCACCAGCGCACCACCCCGAAGTCCAGCACGCGCACGTCGCCCGCTTCGGTGACCAACACATTGGACGGCTTCAGGTCCCGGTGCACGAAGCCCGCCCGGTGGATCGCGGACAGGGTCTCGCACAGCTTGACCGTGGTCTCGCAGGCCAGCCGCACGCGGTCGGCGGTGTCGGTGCGGGCCAGGATCCATGCCCGCATCGGCGCCCCGTCCACGACCTCCATCGTGTAGTAGAGCCAGTCCCGGCTGTGGCCCGCGTCGTGCACGGTCACGATGCCCGGCAGGGCCAGGCGGCGCAGGGACTCGAATTCCCGCAGGAAGCGCCGGTCCTGGTCGGGGTCTCCGCGGGGCCGCAGCTTCAGCGCGACGTCCTGGCCGTCCGGAGCCCGCGCCAGGTAGACGTGGGCGCTGGCGCCCTTGCCGAGCAGCCGGACCACTCGGTGGGCTCCGACGGTGGAACCGGGGGGTAGCTCCGGTGCGGGGCGGCTCACAAGGAGAGCCTACTCCTTCACAGGGCCTCGGCGCAGCGTGACCCCACCACCAGACCCAGGGCGTAGATGGTCAGCTGGGGGGGGACCCCGGTGCTCGACGGCATGAGCGACCCGTCGGCGACCCAGACGCCGCGGGCCCCGTGCAGCCGACCCTGGGCGTCGACGGCCGAGGATCGGGGCGCCGCCCCCAGGCGCAGGCCGCCCATCGGGTGCACCGCGGACAAGGGAGGGTCCTTGCGCCGCATGGACAGCTCGTCGGCCAGGGTCTCGGTGCCGGCCAGGCTGGTCACGACCACCGGCCTGGCGGTGGGAATGACGGCCTTCAGGGCACCTGCCGCCAGCAACAGGCGTGCCCCGGCGGCAAAGCCAGCTGCGAGGGCCCGGCGGTCCCCCCGGTCCAGGCTGTACCGCAGCACGGGGTGACCGGAGCGCGTGGCCGCGACCCGGCCCGCCGTGTGGTCGTGCAGCATCGGCGAGAGCGCCGCCATGCGCGGATAGGCCCTCATCCACCCGGCGTGCTCGCCGCCGAAGCCCGGGAGCTGGCTGGCCGTGATCACCGGATGGCCGAAGTTCGGCACCAGCCAGATCCGGCGGTCCGGGTCCGTCGGCGACAGGAATTCCGTGCACTCCCATGACTGGGGGATGCCCTCCCAGCCCCGGACCGGCTGATCGAACACCCCCCCGACCACCCCGCCGGGGTGCAGGTGCAGGCCGGCCCCGACCTGGTGGTGACGGTCGCCGAGCCCGGACGCCAGGATCAGCGCGGGGGAGCCTGTGGCCGAGGCCGCGACCACCACCGCCCGCGCGTGAACGCGGATGCGGTGGCCACCGACCGTGCGCCCCTGCACCCCCCGGGCGCGGCCGAAGCGGTGCGTGATGCGGTGAACCCGGACCCCGGACAGCACGCGGGCGCCCGCCTGGACCGCCTGGGGAAGGTAGATCTTGGCGGCGTTCTGCTTGGCGTCGTAGGCGCAGCCCAGCTCACAGAACCCGGACCCCAGGCAGCCGACCCGGTTGTGGAGCAGCGGGCCGTTGCGCCAGCCCAGGGCGCGGGCGCCCTGGCGGAACAGGGCGTTGTTGCGGTTGACGTTCTCCTCGGGCACCTGGCTGACCGAGAGATCGGCCTCGACCTGGTCGTAGGCTGCGGCCAGCGTGGTCGGCAGCTCGGGGAGACCCTGAACCTGGGCCCACCGGTCCAGCAGGCTGTCCGGCACCCGCTTGCACAGGTTGATGTTGTGCAGCGTGCTCCCGCCGACGCCCTTGCCCTGGAGCACGTGGATAGCGCCGTCGGCGGTGGTTCTCGCGGCGGCGTCCTGGAACAGCCGCGGCAGCATGTCCTCTTCCCGTTGGGTGAAGCTGCTGGGTCGCTCCCGGGCGCCCATCTCCAGGACGATCACATCGTGGCCCGCCTGGGCCAGGTTCTTGGCCGCCGCGCTGCCGCCGGCACCGCTCCCGACGACCACCACGTCGCAGCCCAAGGTCATCGGCCCGGCGGCGTGGGCGTAGCCTGGCTCGGTCACGGGCCCACCCAGGGCCCCGGATAGGCCAGGTGGGTCCAGGTCTCGCGGTGCTGGTAGTAGCCCATGGCACCGATCTGCTTGAGGCAGGCAAAGGCCAGGCGCCGCGGGTACAGCGACGACGTCGCCAGCGTGGACAGCACCGCGTCCTGGTCGGCGGCCGACAAGCGGGTGAAGCGGCTCCCCCGGGTCCAGACACACTCCCACTCCAGGGACCGGAACAGCCCTCGGCAGAGCCACTGCTCGCGCCGAGGGAGTTGGGCCAGGTAGGTCAACGCGGCGTCGGCTGCGCCTACCTGGGCCGGCGTGGGCGCAGGGTGATCGCCAGGGTCGAAGAGCCGAGCGAGCACGGCCTGAAGCAAGTCCCGCTCACTGGCCAGCCAGAACGGCGCCGACCCCACGGCGACCAAGGCGAGCCCGGACGCCAGTCCGAGCCCCAGGACCCGGCGCCGGGTCAGTCCGGTGGCGCTGTCAGGCCCCGCCACCCTGGAACCCACCGTTCTCGCGCACGTCGTCGAGCACCTCGACCACACGGAGGACGGCCTTGTAGCTGCCGAACGGCGGGTAGACATAGGTCCCGCAGATGCGCGGGTGCTGCTTGCAGATGTTGAGCGCGTCCCGCGCGATCTGGATGCCGATCTGGCGCTGCTCGGCCTTGTCGCCGGCGTTCCGCAGGCGATCCCGGATGGCCTGGGGGACCTGCATGCCCGGAACTTCGTTGTGCAGGAACTCGGCGTTCTTGTAGCTGGCCAGGGGCAGGATCCCGACCAGGAACGGCACGTCGGGGAACTGGTCTGTGCGGTCCAGGAAGTGGAAGAGCGTGTCGGCGTCGTAGACCGGCTGGCTGAAGAAGTACTCGGCGCCCGCCTCGATCTTCTTGCCGAAGCGCTCGGTCTCCAGGTCCAGATCCACGTGGGCTGGGTTGCAGCCAGCGCCCACGAAGAACCGGGTCTGCCCACCCAGGGGGCGGCCGGAGAAGTCCAGGCCCCGGTTCATCATCTGGATGAAGGTGATCAGGCCGATGCTGTCCACGTCGAAGACGGCGGTCGCGTCGGGGTAGTTGCCCATCTTGGGCGGGTCGCCCGTGACGGCCAGGATGTTGTGCAGACCCAGGGCGTGGGCCCCGATCAGGTCCATCTGCATGCCCAGGATGTTCCGGTCCCGGCAGCAGTAGTGGATCACGCTCTCCATGCCGGAGTCGGCCTTGACCAGCTGGGCCAGGGCGCTGGGGCCCATGCGGGCGATGGCCCGGGGGCCGTCGGCGATGTTGATGACGTCGATGCCGTGCTCGCGCAGGAAGCCCGCGCCCTTGCGGGAGCGGGTCGTGTCCATGCCGCGCGGCGGGTCGAGCTCCACGGACACGCAGAACTTGCCGCTGTAGAGCTTCTGGGCGAATGGTGTCCGCTCCAGGATGGGCATCGGATCGGCGGTCGCTGGCGCGTCCTCGTCCGCCGCCGTGACCGTCACGGTGCGCATGCCCGGGGAGACCGAGCGCACGAAGCTCCGGATCTCCTTGAACATGTCGGGGGTCGTGCCGCAGCACCCGCCCACGATGGTCGCGCCTTTTTGCACGAAGCGGCGGGCGTACTCGGCCATGTACTCGGGCCCGGCCAGGTAGATGAGCCGCCCGTCGACCTCCTGGGGCATGCCCGCGTTGGGCGCGGCCAGCAAGGGCAGGTCGGTGACCCCCGCCATGCGCTCGACCACCTCGAGCACGGTCTTGGGGCCGTCGGAGCAGTTCACGCCCAGAGCGTCGGCGCCCCAGCCGGTGATGGTCCGGGCCGCGTCTTCTGGATCCGGCCCCGCTAGCTGGTCGCCCTGTCGGCCGAAGTGGTAGCTCAGGCAGCAGATCACCGGGACTTCGGGCGCGACCTTGCGGCACGCCCGAAAGGCCTGCCAGAGCTCGGCGGTGCTGCCAAAGGTCTCCAGCAGGAACAGGTCCACGCCCTCCTCGGCCATGACCGCGGCCTGGATGCGGAAGGCCGCGTAGGCCTCGCCGGGGCTGAGCCGCCCCAGAGGCGCCAGGGTCGTGCCAGTGGGGCCGATGGAGCCGGCGATCCAGGCGCGGCCGTCGGCCACCTTGCGGGCGATCCGGACCCCGGCGGCCGCGATGTCGGTGGCCTGGTCCGCCAGGCCGAAGGGCGCAAGCCGCAGCGTGGTGCTGCCAAAGGTGTTGGTGGTCAAGACGTCGACGCCGGCCTTGACGTAGCCCCGGTGGACATCGGCCACGAGCTTGGGGGACTGCACGTTCAGACCGTCGTAGCTGCGGTTGATGAACATGCCGCGGTTGTACAGCTCGGTGCCCATGGCACCGTCCAGCAGCAACACTCTCTGTCCCAGGGCCTCCTTGAATGGAGGCCGGGCGCTGTCAGTCATCGACCCGGTCCTTCTGCCGCCCCCGTGGGGCGGTCTACTTTAGTCAGACGGCGCGGAGCTTCGCCACGATGGCCGTCGCGTTGTCGCCGCCCCCGCCGTCGTTGGCGGTGGCGATCAGGTGACGGGCGGACTCCAGCGGGCTCATGGACATGACCGAGTGGGCCAGCAGCCGGCTGAAGGCCGCGTGGAGCGGCGTGGCGTAGTCGGGCACGCCGTCGGAGCACAGCACCAGGGCTTCGCCGGGGAGTACCCGGATGCGCCGGTGCCAGACCGGCGGCAGTTGGGGCCGGCCGCTCTCGTCGAAGTGGCCCAGGTAGTGGGTGAGGGCGCTGTCCTCGGGCGACGGCAGCTCGGACGGATCCCGCTCCACCATGCGCATCAGGCCGTAGTTCATGTCGGGGCTGAGCTGTCCGGCACCGCTGGGGGTCACCAGGTAGATCCGGGAGTCGCCGAGCCCTGCCAGGTCGACGGTCTCGCCCCGCAGGAGCGCCACGACCACGGTGGTGCCCATGGGGATCCGGTCGGTGATGTCGCCGCCGGCGATGCGCAGGGAGCGGTCGCAGATCGCCCGGTTGGCCGCGGCCAGGGACGACTCAAGGAAGGACCGGGCCTGGGCCTGGCCCCGGGGCGCGTGGGCCAGCTCTCGCCACAGGGTGCCCATGACCTGGGTCGTGAGCATGGAGGCTTCGTCGCCGGTGCCGGTGTCGGACTGGGAGATGCCATCGGCCACCAGGAGCATGATGGCGTCGTCTCGTCGGGCGATGGTGAGGGCGTCCTGGTTGGTCTGGCCCAGCTGCATCTTGCCGAAGCCGATGTGGCTGTCCGATCCGAACTCCCAGCTCGCTTCCTTGCGGAATTCGCCCTCGACCCGGACCTCTTCGTGGGCCGCCGCGGCGAGCCACTTGGGGTAGACCTCGATGGCGTCCCGGGGACGCAAGTTCCGGTCCGGTGCCAGCAGGGGCTCGAGCAAGGCCATGGTCGACGCTGGCGCGGCAGGGGCCAGGCCCGGCAGGTAGGCCAGCAGCTTGTGGGGTGGGGGGTGTCTGGGCAGCGAGCGGCCCAGGATGCGGGTCAGCAGGAGGCGCCCAGCGGCCAGCAGGTCCACCGACGGGTCGCCGCCGCCGCGGCCCTCCTCCAGCAGGAGCCCACCGCCCTTGTCCTGGTAGAGTTTGCCCGAGAGCAGGCCCGCGGCCCGGCCGCCGGTGTGGACTCGGGCCAGGAGCCCCAGCATCTCGGCGCCGGCGTAGAAGATCTCCTGGCCCTCCAGCGGTGCCAGGTCGCTCCACAGGGTGCGGCCGCTGCCGGGGGCCCGAACGTCGACCTCGTCTTCGATGGTGACGATGCCGGCCGCCAGGGACACGTGGCCCTTGTGGAACTGGAACCCAGCCTTCTGGTCGAGCTTCAGGTCCCGCCACCACTTGTCGAAGCGCTCGGTGCCCAACAGGCCGCGGCCGGTGATCCACTCCTTGAGCGCGGTCGGGCTCTGGGGCTCCTGGAGCTCTTGGAGCAGGAGCGAGACCATCTCGACCGTCTCTTGCTGAAAACGACGGCGCAGGTCCTCGGGGTCCAGCACGCTCAGCGCGAAGAAGCCGTCTGGGTCGCAGAAGCGGTACCCGTTGCAGGCGGCCTCCTTGGAGACGGCCTTGGGGAGCTTGTCCCCGGGGGTCTCCCACTTCAGCGAGAACCCGTCCTGGCCGACCTGTTCGACCATCGCGAAGCCGAGGGCCGGGTTGTAGACGACCGCCCCTCGGTACAGCTCGCCTGGATCTGCGATCGGATGCACCGAGGCACTCTAATGCATCTGCCCCGGAAGGGGCTAAGGAGCCGGCATGGAGGTACGCGACCCCATCCACGGCGCCATCGGCGTCACCGAGCAGGAAGTCCCGATCCTGGACCACCCGTTCGTCCAGAGGCTCCGCAACATCAAGCAGGTCGGGTTCTCCGAGCTCCCCTTTCCCGGGGCCGTGCACTCCCGGTACAACCACTCGGTCGGGGTCATGCACCTGGCGGGCCGGGCCTTCGACGCCGCCTACCGGGACCACCTGTTCAGCGCACCCGCCGTGCGCGAGAACTACCGCATGGCCGTCCGGTTCGCGGCCCTGCTGCACGACGTGGGCCACGCGCCGTTCTCCCACTGCACCGAATTCGCGATGCCCCCGCTCGCGTCCCTGGACATCCAGGTCTACGACCCCGCGGTGCTCTCCGCTCGGGGCCCGCTGCGGGCCACCCACGAGGACTACACGGTCGGCATCCTGACGCTCTCGTCGCTGGCTGAGAGCCTGCGCACGGGGCTGCCGTTCACCCCGCGGCACATCGCGGCGTTGATCTCCCGAGAGGTCACGCTCGACGACGACTTCTTCCAGGACGGCGGCCTGGATCACCGGCTGGCCCTGTCCCAGCTCATCTCGTCCGAGCTCGATGTCGATCGGCTGGACTACCTGGTCCGGGACTCGTACTTTTCCGGGGCGCGGTACGGCATGGTCGACGTGAACTGGCTGGTCAGCAACCTGGGCCTGCACGTCCAGGACGACCAGGTCTCCCTGGCGCTGAATCGCCGGGCGATCTACGCCTTCGACGACTTCATGGTCGCCCGGTACCACATGTTCGTGATGGTGTACTTCCACCACAAGTCCGTGGTCTTCGAGGAGATGCTCAAGCGCTACTTCCTGGCCCCGGACTGCCCCTACGCGCTGCCCGCGGACATGGAGGCCTACCTCACCGTCGACGACGTGCAGCTGTTCGCTCACCTGCGCCAGACCGACGACCCCTGGGCCCGGGCCGTTGTCGAGCGCCGGCCCTGGAAGCGCGTGCTCGAGGTCCACGGCACCCCGGCCGAGGTCGACACTTCTGCGGCCGAGGGCCGGCTGCGGGACGCGGGCCTGGACGTGCTGGCGGCAGGCTCGGTGGGCAAGCTGAGCCGCTATGCGGTCTTCGGCCAGAAGCGCGCCTCGGCACCGCCCATCTACGTCGTCGACGACAGCCCCGGCCACGCCCGCTCCGTCGCGCCGCTCCAAGAGGCGACCCGGATCTTCCAGCGCTACGAGGACGAGCGCCAGATCGCCCGGCTCTATGTCGACCCGGCCGACGTGGCCGTGGCCCAGGCTGTGCTGGGCGGCTGAGCCAGTCCCCTGCGACAGGGACTACTGGAGCTGCTCCACGCCCTGGAGCTCTGGGAATTCCTCGATCAGCATCCGCTCGATGCCGAAGCTCAGGGTCGCCGTCGACGAGGGACAGCTGGCACAGGATCCGATCAGACGCAGCTGCACGATCATCTCGGGTGTGATGCCCATGAACTGCACGTCGCCACCGTCTTGCATCACGGCAGGGCGAATGTCCTCGTCGATCAACGCGGCGACGGCTCGTGCCAGCTCGGAGCCGTGGTCGACCTGTTGGACCTGGGCGTCGTCCGGAATGGCCGGGTCGCCGCTGGCGACGTGCTCGCGGATCAGGCCCTTCAGGGACGGCACCAGCTCCGGCCAGCCGTAGTCCGGATCCTTGTTGACGGTGACGAAGCGGGTGGTGACCAGGACCTGTTCGACGCCGTCCAGGGAGAACAGCCGGCGGGCCAGGGGGGCCTGGCCGGCGCTGTCCCGGGAGGGGAATTCATAGGTGCCCCGCCCGACCAGGTCCAAGGAGACCTTGAACATCAGGGCTTCGGGGTTGGGGGTGGGGAGCGTGTCGATGTTCAGGACGGCTTCCATCGCGGCCTCCGGGCCGAACAGGGTAATCACCCCTGGACGGCGCGGGTAGGCCGTAGGAGCGGGAGATGGCACGGGTGATCCAGCGCAGGGGTGGCCACGCCGAGGGCGTGCACCCCTTCAGCGCGGTCTCGGTCCGCGAGGGCCGCGTGGTCGGCAGGTTGGGCCCGCCGGTGCGCACCACCTGGCGATCGGCGGCCAAGCCCTTCCAGCTGCGCACGTCGCTCGGCGTGCTCGGCGACCCGTCGCTGCCGCCCGAAGAGCTCGCGGTGGGCGCCGCCAGCCACACGGCGGAGCCTCGGCACCTGGCGGTCGTGCGGGCGGTCCTGGGGCGGTTCGGGGTGGCCGAGGAGCAGCTGCGCTGTGCGGCTCATGCGCCGCTCTACCGGCCCGCCGCCGACGCCGTCGTGCGGGCGGGCGGGGCCTTCAGCGACATCCACAACAACTGCTCGGGCAAGCACGCCTTCATGCTGGCCGCTACCCGAGCCGGCGGCTGGGGGTCGGACTACCGCGCCCGAACGCATCCGCTCCAGGCACGCATTCGAGCGGGCCTCGTGACCCTGTGCGGCGCCGAGCCAGACCACGGGATCGACGGCTGTGGGGTGCCGACCTTCGTGCTCCCGCTTGCGGCCTTCGGACGCGCCTGGGAGACCCTGTCTGTGGCCTGGTCGGGGGACGGGGATCCGGTGCTGGGGGACATCGCCCGGGCGATGCAGACCCACCCGGAGCTGGTCAGCGGCGCCGGTCGCCTGGACCTGGACATCGCCCGCGGCGCCCAGGAGCCCCTGATCGTCAAGATCGGCGCCCAAGCTCTGCACTGTCTGGCCCTGCCCGAGCGCCGGCTGGCCGTGATCGTCAAGGTGCACTCGGGCGATGAGTCCGCTCTGGCGACAGCGACCCGCACGGCCCTGGACACGCTGGCACCCGGCGCCTTCCAGCCCCAGCCGGACTGGGACTGGGAGACCGTGCGCAATGTGGCGGGGGTGCCGGTGGGCGACCGCATCGCCGAGCTGGACGAGCGTCCATGACCGTGCCGGAGACCTTCTACGAGGACCAGCTGCGGCCGATCTTTTCGGCCCATGACTGGCTGGTGGCGTTCGACGCCGCGCCGCCCTGTCTCAGCGTCGCGGCGTCGATCCGGGACAAGCTGGGCGCTCGCAGCGTGCGCGCCCTGGCGGCGTCGAGGGGCACGGGTGACCTGGCGGCGGACGTCGAGCACCGCATCCTGGGGGTCCAGGCCGACTCGATGATGTCCAGCATTCGCGCCTCGGAAGACGCGCTGGACGCGCCGCCCAGGGCCATCTTGGACTGGCTGGACGACTGGGACCCCGGGCGCGAGGCACGGGTGATCCGGCCGCTGTTCTCGAAGGGGCAGCCCATCGGCGGTCGGCGCTCCTGGGGCGCTCGAGACCCGCGGTGGCAGGCCCTCGAGGACAAGACGGTGATCGACGCGGTCTGGGACGCGGTCGGCGTGCCCAGGGCCCCCAGCCGCACGGTGAGCGTCGACGCCGAGAGCCTCGCCGCGGCCGCACGCGACCTGGACCGCGGCCACGGCACGGTCTGGGCGGGGGACAACACCAGCGGCTGGCACGGCGGCGCGAGCTTCACCCGGTGGGTCGAGACCGACGACGAGGCTGCCGAGGCGCTGGCCTTGTTCTCAGGCGCGTGCCAGACCGCCCGTGTCATGCCCTTCATCGAGGGCGTGCCCTGCAGCATCCACGGCATCGTCTTCGACGACGACGTCCGCGCCCTGCGCCCTTGCGAGATGATCGTGCTGCGGGGAACCGGGCGTCTCAAGCTGGCCTATGCGGCGGCGTCGACCTTCTGGGACCCCGCCCCCGACGACAGAGACGTCATGCGCGAGACCGCCCGCAATGTGGGTCGCCACCTGCGGGAGACCCTGGGCTACCGGGGGGTGTTCACCATCGACGGGGTCATGGGCGTCGACGGCTTCATGCCCACCGAGCTGAACCCCCGGTACGGCGCGGCGATCGGCGTCATGACCCGGGGTATGCCGCACCTGCCGATGTACCTGCTGCACTGCGCAATGGTCGAAGGCGAGGCGCTGGACTGGCGGCCCGCAGAGCTGGAGCGCCTGATCGTGGCCCAGGCCGACGGGCACCGAGAAGGCCGGGCGGGCATGATCTGCCACGTGCGGCGGGACGACCAGGTCAAGGCGTCCTTGATCTGGGCCGACGGCGGCTTCCAGGAGGCCGCCGAGGACGAGGAGCCCCACGCCACGCTCAGCCTGGGGCCCGCCGCGGCGGGCAGCTACCTGCACGTGAATTTCTCCCCCGCCCACACCCCGGTCGGCCCGGCCCTGGGGCCCAGGGCGGCCCAGGCGCTGATTTGGGCGGATCAGCGCTATGGCTTGGGGTTGGGGCCGTTGGGGGGGGCGCCGAGCGTGCGGTGATGAGGGCTACACCGCGCCGATAAGCAACCCGCCGCGGACTGAAAGCGTCACGGATACGGGGCCGACTCGACCAGGTAGACCCCGCCGACGTAGCTCCCTGCAGAGTCTTGAAGCCGGTACTGGGAGACCAACAGGTTCAGCACGCCGTCACCGTCGAAGTCACCACTGGCCAACACAAATCCTGTCCCGTCGTCATTGCTCGTGGTGCTCCCGACGAGGCCGAGGAGCACCCCGTCTTCCAGGTCCCCTTGGCTGGCCAAAGCGGCAGAGTCGACCAACCAGACCCGGCCTTCGGACGCGGAGCCACCGTAGAACTCGGTCACGAAGAGATCATCGATTCCGTCCTGGGTGAAGTCATTCACGACAGTGAGTTCCGTGCCGAGCCACCCTTCATCGGTCTGGCCTGCGATGCGCCCGTCTGATTCCGTGAGCGGATCCGAGAGTGTGGAGACAGCACTAGCGATGTCGGAAAAGAAGTGCAGGGTGCCGGAGAGAGCCAGGGCGCCATCCGGATCGTGGAGCTGCGTCAAGACCAGATCGGACGTCCCGTTGCCATCCAGGTCAGCGACCGCTCCGGTCCACCCCAAGTAGGCGAAGTCCGTGGTCTCGTTTTCGATGGTGGCCCAAGCCCGGGAGTCAACCCCATAGGTGCCCGTATACCCGGCAAGGCTTCCGATCAGGTCGATGCGGCCCCGGCTGTCGCCGTCGCCGTCGTGGCCGGGGTCAAGGTAGAGCAGGTTCTCGGCCCCGGATCCGTCCAGATCAGTGATGACGACGACGCTCTGGTACGCGTCGGCGGGCTCGTCGGGCGTGAGAATGACAGCCGCCTCGACCGCGAGCGTGTAGGTGCCGCTCAGCGCGGAACCTCCCTGCACGATCAGGGTCCGGTGTTCCCCAGAGAACGTGCTGGCGTCCGCATCTCCCATGTCTACCAGGACTTCATCGACTCCGTCAGAGTCCAGATCAGCTGCGAAGAGGAGCGAGGTGTAGAGGGTGTCCGATGCGGCCGAGAAGGGCTGCTGCAATTCCGCGTCTGCGTCCCCGCTGGCCATCGCGGCAGGCCACGTTCCGCCTGTTCCATAGAAGAGATGGGCGGCGTGGTCAGTGGCGATGGAACCGTCGCTGGCGTGGTACTCGAAGTTGGTGACGGCCAGGTCTTTGACCCCGTCCCCGTCGAAGTCTCCACAGGCCACGGCGGCACCGAAGAACTGGTAGTCCGAGTCGCCCGAGATCACCGTTCCTGCATCGTCGATGGTTGAACCCTGTGTCCACGACTCGCTGTCGACGCCGTAGAACACCCCCAACCGGCCGGGGTAGCCCACCGTGAGGCCACTGGCTTCCGTCCCTCCGAGGGGTGCTCCGGCGACGAGATCGTCCAAGCCATCACCATCCAAGTCGCAGACGGTCATCGCGAACCCGAAGTACTCGCTGTAGGTGGCGTCCGTCCCCGTGATGACTGGGAATTGCCCTGCCAATTCCATCGGCCCGTCCGTGTCGCCGTCGCAATTGTTGTCCGCGCCGTCGGTGACCCAGTCCAGAGCCCCCGGATGCACGGTCGCGTCCCCGTCGTCGCAGTCGTCGCCGCCCTTGACCGACCAGTCGTGGCCGTCGGCGTCCCGGTCGTCGTCGCTGGCGCCGTCGCAGTCGCTGTCGACGCCGTCGTACCAGGCGTCGGTCGCCGCGGGGTTGATCGATGCATCGCTGTCGTCGCAGTCGGTGCCGTTGGTCGTGGAGTAGTCCCCGGCCGCCGTGCAGAAGCAGGCCTCGTCGCTGGCGTCGCCGTAGCCGTCGCCGTCCACGTCGGGGTGGTAGGTCGTGCAGCCCAGGCTGCCGTTTTCGTTGGTGTCGCTGTTGCAGTTGTCGTCGGCGGTGGTGCTGCAGTCCTCGACTGCGCCCGGGCTGATCGAGGCGTCGGCGGGATCGCAGTCGTCGGCGTTGTCGGCGTAGCCGCTGGGCACGCTGCAGGCGTCTGTGGTGATGGCCGGGTCGCCGTAGCCGTCGCCATCGGTGTCGTCGTAGAAGGTGGTGAAGCCCGTGGCGTCCGGGTCGTCGTCGTCGACCAGGCCGTCGCAGTCGTTGTCGATCTCGTCGCAGGTCTCGGCCGCCCCAGGGTTGATGGCGGGATCATCGTCGTCGCAGTCGTCTGCGTTCTCGTAGGTGCCAGCGGGCGCCTCGCACGAGACCAGGGTGCCGTCGGCGCCGCCGTAGCCGTCGCCGTCGCTGTCCAGGTACCAGGTCGTGGCCGTGGCCGTGTTCAGACTGCTGTCGTTGTCGTCGATGAGGAGGTCGCAGTCGTCGTCGATGTCGTTGCAGACCTCGGTGGCGCCCTCGTAGACGTTGGGATCGTTGTCGTCGCAGTCGCTGCTGTCCTCGGCCACGCCCTCGCCGAGCTCACAGGCCAGCACCTCGTTGTCCCCGTCGCCGTGGCCGTCTCCGTCCAGGTCGGCGTAGAAGCTCTGCTGCCCTTCGACGGAGTCGTCGTCGTCGTCGACCAGGGTGTCGCAGTCGTTGTCGATGCCGTCGCAGACCTCGGTCGCACCGGGGTTGATCGCCTCGTCGTCGTCGTTGCAGTCGTCGTCTGTGGTGTAGCCGTCGTTGTCCTCGTCGGCGGGCGGTGTGTCGGTGTCGGTGTCGGTGTCGGTGTCTGTGTCTGTGTCTGTGTCTGTGTCTGTGTCTGTGTCTGTGTCGCCGTCGGCATCCGCGTCGGTGTCCGCATCGGTGTCGGTGTCTGCATCGGCGTCGGTGAGGCCGCTGTCGGTGGCGGTGGTCGTGTCGTCGCCACAGGCGGGCAGGGCAAACAGCAAGAGGAAGGGGAGCAGACGCATCGGGATCACTCGGGAGGCGGGAGAGACCCTTGGGCCTACCCCGTGATTCGGCCCCCCGTCAACCTCGGCGCCACCCCGGCACGAACTCTGGCGGCGTGAGCAACGGCAAGCGATTTGGCTGGACCCGCACCCGGAACCGATCCCCGGCGACCCACTCCTCGCCGTCGAGCTGGCTGGGCACCTCGAAGCGCCCCGGCCGGGACAGGGTCAGCTCGAAGAGATCCGCCGAGTAGCCCTGGCTGTGGTGCACCCCCAGCGCGTCCAGGTGTTCCTGCCACACGGGCACGTGGGAGAAGTCCCGGATGACCTTGGACAGCATCTCTCGCCGACCCTTGACGGGCACGAGCTCCATGCGTCCGTCGTCGGGTTCGGTGTCCCGATCCAGGATCCACTCGCCGGCGTAGAGCGGCGTGTTGTTGATGACCAGGTCGGTGAGTGCCGTGAGGCGGTGGTGCACACCGTGACTGGTCACCTGGACGTCGAACTTGGTCGGCTCGAGCCAGGACTCGACCACCTTGCGCAGGGCCGCCCCGGCGTACACGGCTTGGTCCCGGTAGACCTCGCGCAGCACCGGGATCCGGCGGACGATGTCTCGGGAACGGTTGCGCTGCTGCAGGACGTCGGCGCTGAAGCCCCAGCCCAGGCAGTCGAAGAAGAGCTCCTGGTGGGTCGTCTCGCCCCGTTCGTCGAGCCGCTCGGCCTGGCCGACGTCGAGCCAGGTCACGTGTCCGGCGGCGATCACGTCGACGTTGGCTGGGATCGCAGCGGCATCGCTGGAGAGCCCGAAGGATCCGCCCTGGTTGTTCGCCGTGCCCGATGGCAGGAGCCCCATCTGGCGCAGCTCGGCAGCGGCCAGGACCCCCTTGGCCACCTCGGCAAAGGTGCCGTCTCCGCCCAGGGAGATGACCAGCTCGATGGCGGATCCTGGTCGATCGAGCCGCTCCCGGAGGACCTCGACGGTGCGGCCCTCTGGCTCGGTGTGCAGCAGGTCCGCCGTCATGCCGCGGCCGTCCAGGACGTCCAGCGCCTTCGTGATGCGGGCCTTGGCCTTGCCGGACTGGGCGGTGGGGTTGCCCACCAGGAGGACGCGATTCGCCATGGGCCGACTCTAGAGGAGAATACGGGGCGATGCACCTGAGCGAGCTCCCGACCCCTGCTGCGGTGGTGGACCACGACGTCCTGCGGCGCAACTGCGACACCATGGCCACCCGGCTGGCGACTCAGGGGATCGCTCTGCGGCCCCACGTGAAGACCCACAAGTGCCCCGAGATCGCTCGGCTCCAGGGTGGACAGGGGATCGCGGTGTCGACGGTCGCCGAGGTGCAGGGCTTCGCCGCCGCGGGCTTCGAGGACCAGGTCCTGGCCGTGCCGCTGGCGCCTGCGCGCATTCCAGAGGTCTTGGCGCTCGCCCGCCGGCTCTCGCTCGCGGTGCTGGTCGACGACGGGGCGGTGGCCGCGGCGCTCGCGCGGGCCGCCGCAGAGGCGGGTCAGAGACTCTCGGTGTGGATCAAGGTGGACTGCGGCTACCACCGAGCTGGGGTGGATCCCGAGGGTGCCGAGGTCCTGGCCCTGGCGCGCCAGCTCCAGGACGACGCGCACCTGGACCTGGCCGGACTCTTGACCCATGCCGGCCACAGCTACGACTGCGTCGACCGGGGCGGCATCACCCAGGTCGCCGAGCAGGAGGCACGGGTGACGGTGCGCTGTGCGGAGCGGCTGCGCGCCGCGGACGTCGCCGTGCCCCAGGTCAGCATCGGCTCCACGCCGACCCTGTCGGTCACCGTGGACCGGACCGGCGTCACCGAGGGCCGTCCGGGCAACTACGTGTTCCACGACCTCCACCAGGCGGGCATCCAGAGCTGCGAGCTCGGGGACATCGCCCTGTCCGTCGTGGCCACCGTGATCGGGCGCTACCGGTCCCGCGGGACCCTGGTACTGGATGCGGGGGCCCTGGCGCTGTCCAAGGATCCGGGGCCAAGTCACCTGGGGGGGGCGCAGGAGGGGGGACGCATCTGTCGCCTGGACGGCACCCCCGTGCCCGGCCTGCGCCTGACCGGGCTCAGCCAGGAGCACGGCAAGGTCTCTGTCGACCCGGCCTGTCCCGAGCCCGGCCTGGCCGTCGGCGATCGCGTGCGCATCCTGCCAAACCACAGCTGCCTGGTGAGCGCGCTGCACCCGCAGCTGCACGTGGTCCGGCGGGACAGGGTGGTGGACCGCTGGCAACCGGTCCGCGGCTGGTAGCCTGGGGCAGGTGGAGCTGGAAGGATCGTGTCGGGCACCTGGGCTTGGCCCCTGATCGAGACGCTGGCGGCTTGGCGGGCCACGCGGCCTGGGCTGTTTCGGTGGGTGCACCAGCGGGTCGCAGACCTGGAGCCCGATGGCTTCCGCTACATGAACTGGGGCTTCGCCGGTCCCGAGCTCCCGCGACCGGAGCTCGTCGACGATCCCGAACGCACCTGTGTGCACCTGTACCACCACGTGGCCAGCCAGGGCGCGGTCGGAGGGGCCGATGTGCTGGACCTGGGGTGCGGCCGCGGCGGCGGGGCTGGCTATGTTCGCCGGGTGCTGGGTCCCCGGCGGGTGGTCGGTGTCGACTCGGTCAGTGCGTCGATTCAGCTCGCGCGGCAGCGCTTCGTGGGCGAAGCCGGGCTGGAATTCGTGTGCGCGCCCATGGCCCGTGTGCCCTTCCAGCACCAGAGCTTCGACGTGGTGTTGAGCATCGACAGCACCCACGGGGTGGCGGACATGGATGCCTTCTTCCAGGAGGCTCGTCGGCTGTTGCGGCCCAAGGGCGAGCTCCTGCTCGCCGACCTGCGCGAGGACTGGGGCCCCGACGAGGCCCGCATGATCGGGCACGGCTTCGAGATGATCGAAGTCGAGGACCTGACACTGGGCGTGCTCCACGCCCTGGAGCTGGACGCGCCCCGACGCAAGCGGCTCGCCCGGACCCAGCCCTGGCCCCTGCGGGGCGCCGCTGCGGTCCTGTTGGGCGTGCCCGGCACACCGCTGCACACCGGACTGAAGAAGGGCTGGCTCCAGCACATGCGCTACCGACTGCGACGGGTCGAACGTTAGGGGCGAGCGATGCCCGCTGACGCCTTCAAGTTCCCGTCCCAGGCCGATGGCCTCTCCGTCCACGTGCACACCTGGACGCCCGCGGGACCGCCGCGGGGACTGGTCCAGATCCACCACGGCATGGCCGAGCACGGCGCTCGCTACGCCGAGCTGGCCCAGGCGCTGACCGCACACGGCTTCGTGGTCTGGGCGCCGGACCACCGTGGCCACGGGCTCTCGGTGCCCGCTGGCGACGCCCACGGTCACTTCGCAGACGACGACGGCTGGGACCGGGCCGTCGAAGACCTGATCCAGCTGAACAAGCGCTTTCGCAGCGAGCACCCCGGCCTCCCGGCCGCCGTCATCGGACACAGCATGGGGTCGTTCCTGACCATGCAATTCCTGATGTGCCACGGCTCGGGCCTCAGCGCGGCAGTGTTGACCGGCTCCAATGGCCACCCGGGTGCCCTGCGGCACGTGGGGGCCGTGGTGGTCCGCATAGAGGAACAGCGGCTGGGCCTGCGAGGCCAGAGCGCGCTGATCGACAAGATGTCCTTTGGGTCCTTCAACAAGGGCATCCCCGATCCCCGCACAGCCTTTGACTGGCTGAGCCGCGATCCGGACCAGGTCGATGCCTACATCGCGGACCCCAACTGTGGGTTCATCCTGAGCACCAGGTCGTGGAAGCAGTTCCTGCACGCACTCCGGCTGCTGCACAGGGACGACCACATCGCCCGCATCCCGACCGGGCTGCCGGTGATGATCCTCAGCGGCGATGCGGATCCTGTGGGCGAGTCCGGGGCCGGCGTGGAGCGGCTTGCGAGGGCCTGGCGCGACGCGGGTGTGGCCGGCGTGGACCTGCGCCTGGTGCCCGGGGCCCGGCACGAGGTCTTCAACGAGACCGACCGCCAGGAGACCGTCGCCCAGGTGGTCGCCTGGCTGGAGGCCCACATGGGGGCTGACGATGCCGCACGGATCTCGTAGAGTCGCCGTCGGAGGCCCCATGAGCGTCGAGGTCGCGGCTGTGCTCCTGGGGGGGTTGTGGGGATGCGTGCCGGACTGCCAGGAGGGCTACGAGGAGGACTCGCTCGGCGTGTGCTCACCGATTCCGCCGGGCGAGACCCCCAGCGGAGACTCTGGCAACCCCGGCACGACGGGGACCGGGACCCACTCCATCGGCGACGACTGCCTGAATCCACGAACCCTCTCGGGCACCATGGACGGCGACGCGCTCACCATGGAGACCCTCGCTTGGTCCGACAATGGTGTCGGTGCCATCGCGTTCGGCTTCGAGGAAGAGGGCCACGCCTGCGAGCTCGCCGCCGACTCAGACGACGTGAGCGGCGTCGTGCTCTCCATCAACCTGGACACCCGCGGGGAGCCCCTGGAAGTCGGCTACCCATACGAGGTCCGAGACCCGGAAGGCGCGGGCCCGGGCGGGAGCGACCCGGTGGCGGTGGTCTCTTTGCGTCCCCCGGATGCGGAACCCGGGGAGTGGCGACAGGCCTCAGCTGGCTCTGTCACGATCACCGCGATGGCCGAAGGCGGCGTCCTGGTGGTCGAAGACGTCACGCTGGAATTCGACGACGACACATCGCTGAGCGGCGCCTTCGAGGCCTGTGCTTGCGCGGCGCTGGAAGAGGACCAGGGCGGGGGCGGGACAGAGACCGGCAAGCGCCCGGAATAGTTCACCGCTCCCTGACCTGGGGACCTGCGGACCAGGGCCGTGGGCCGGTACTGTTGCGGCGTTCAGGGACTGCCCGCGTGGGCGAGGCCCAACGGAGTTGCCTCGGTGCGTGCCCTCACTCCAAGCCTGCTCGTCTTGCTGATTCCGCTGGTCGGCTGCAACGACGGCTACGGATTCTCCGATCTGTCCGACCAGCCGGTGACCGGCGCGACGATCGTGGACGACACCGCCACGCCGGCCGTCCAGGACGCCGACGCGGACACGGACTCGGACAGCGACTCGGACTCCGACAGCGACACCGACACCGACACCGACACCGACACCGACAGCGATGCGGACAGCGACACCGATGCGGACAGCGACACCGACTCGGACACTGATTCAGACACCGACACGGACACCGACACCGAGCCGCCGGCTCCCGCGAATCCGGAGATCACGAGCCTGGCCCTGGTCGAGGCCACCAGTCGCGTCGAGGTCCAGTTCACGCTGACGGATCCCGACAACGACATGAACGGCGGCAGCATTCGACTCGACGTGGACGGTGTCAACTCCACGCTGGCCGTTCCCACCGACATCGACAGCTGGAACCCCGGCGGGACCTCTGCGATCTACCTGGCCACGGATCCCTGCGACGACGCGGGCGACACCTGGACCGTGGGCGCGATGCCCCAGGACCTGGCCGGCAATTGGGGGGTCCGCGAAGAAGACACCCTGACCCTGGCTGGCTCCGGCGCACGGACCCTGGAGTCCGGCGACGACATCAGCACCCCTTCGGCCGCCGGGACCCTGTCGTCTCCGGCCACCATCTGCGGCGACATCTACGCCACCGGCAACGCCGGCAATGGGTACAGCGCCGACACCGACTACATCACCTTCTCCCCAGACAGCTCGGGCAGCTGGACCTTCGACCTGACCTGGGATGCCGCAGCCGACTACGACCTGTGGCTCATGGACACCTCCGGCTTCGTGATGGGCACCGCCCAGCAGGTCGGCATGGCCCAGCCCGAGACCATCACCTACAGCCTGATCTCAGGAAACACCTACGTCCTGATGGTCGGCGGCTGGAGCGGCGCCGGCGGCAACTACGAGATCGCCGGGAGGTAGTTGGTCGGCTCGGGCTCGTGGCTCGTGGCTCGTGGCTCGTGGCTCGGTCTCGCCCACCGAACGCTAACCGATGGCAAGTGCCCCAGGCAGACTTCGTCATCCACACGAATCAAGACCGCCGAACTTAATGCTTAACAAAAGGTTCCTGACCCCTGTTCTCGCCCAACCAAACGCCAGCGCGAACCCGCCACGCCCGTTCGCAGGTTCCCGGTTGCCGCCCCCACAGCCACCCCACGCCAACCCAGAGCGCGATGGCCTCAGTTCCCACGAAGTCTCAAGGCCAGGTGGCCTTCACCACGTTGGTCCGCTCCTCCACATTCCGAAAGCTCGATCGCGCCAGTCCCGACACCATGAAGTAGTAGGTGTCCCCGCTGGTCGGGACCCAGCCGCTGTCTTCCGAGAACGGAGATTGCTTGATGTGGTCACCGGCCACGGAGTGGATGTTCTTGCAGGTCTGGCCGGGCCGGAGCCACTCCCAGGTGGCGCCGTACCACTGGCCGTCCTGGTAGATGAAGACCCAAGGGTTTCCGACCACGTCGGTGCCCGAGTAGTCGTAGATGGGCCACGTGTCCGCCTTGTCGTAGTCCAGGCAGATCTCGCTGCTGGAGAAGCTCACGCTGGCCAGCGTGCCGGTCTCGGCCCAGCCGCTCACGTCGGTGTGGAGCCAGGAGACGTCGTTCAGATCCAGGGGTGGGGGTTCGTCGCTCGGCTCGGGCTCGTCGCAGGTCACTGCGACGTCGACCGCCACCGCCTCGCCGAACCACCGCACGGCTTCGTGGACCATCTGCCAGTCCGTGGTCCAGGTGCCTCCTCCGTCGGGGGCTTCCAGGGTGAAGTCAAAGGTCCACGCGGCCCCCGGGGGCACCTCGACGCCCTCGGGCAGCCAGACCCGGGTGTCGCTGCGGTAGAAGGGGTCCGAGTCGTCGACGGCGCCGAGCTTGTAGCCCTCGTCCCGGGTCCACGTGGCCGAGCCTGTGTTCCGCATCGAGACCCGTGTGGCGACCGACTCGCCACAGGTCATGGCGCTGGGCAGCTCATGGGACAGGACTTCGGCGGCGTCGGGCTCGGACGGCGTGTCCGTGGAGGGCGTCGCAGTGTCGAGGCCGGTCTCGGGTGCCGTGCTCGCGGTGTCTTGGGCCGTGGTGGCCGTGGCTGGCTCGTCGTCGCCGCCGTCCGTGGGATCGAGGGGCACCGAGTACGAGGCACAGGCCAGACCGAGGGTCAACAAGGTGGGGGTCACGGGTCCACCGCGGTGCCGATGGGAAGGATACACACTCCCTTCCCACACGCCCGCCCGTCTTGTCCGGGCTTGGTCAAGGAGAACCCATGTCCCTGAGCCTGGTCCTGTCCGAGGAACAGGAGGCCCTGAGGGGTCTCGCCAACGAATTCGCGCGAGACGTCATCCGTCCGGCGGCCGCCCACCACGACCAGACCGGGGCGTACCCCTTCGAGGTGCTCGAGCAGGCCCACCAGTACGGGTTGATCAACACCCACGTCCCCGAGGACAACGGCGGCCTGGACCTGAGCTGCCTGGACGGCTGCCTGATCGGCGAGGAGCTGGCCTGGGGCTGCACCGGCATCGGCACCGCCATGGAGGCCAACGGGCTGGCCCAGCAGCCGGTCATCCTGGGTGGGTCCGAGGCTCTGAAGAAGAAGTACCTGGACCCGATGATGGAGGAGCTCCAGCTCTGCGCCTACGCCGTGACCGAGCCCGGCGCGGGCTCCGACGTCCAGGCCCTCAAGACCACCGCCGTGCGCCAGGGCGACAAGTGGGTGATCAACGGCAACAAGATGTGGATCACCAACGCCGGGGTCGCCAAGTGGTTCTTCGTGGTGGCCCTGACCGACCCGGACAAGAAGGCCCGCGGGGGCATGACCGCCTTTGTGGTCGACGCCGACAGCCCCGGCGTGACGGTGGGCAAGAAGGAACTCAACATGGGCCAGCGGTGCTCGGACACGCGAGGCATCACTTTTGAAGACGTGGTCGTGCCCCACCAGAACATGGTGGGCTCAGAGGGCGACGGCTGGAAGCTGGCCATGGCCGCCTTCGACTACACCCGGGCGGCGGTCGCGTCGGCCGCAGTCGGCCTGGCCCGCTCAGCCTTCGAGCACGCCAGCCAGTACGCCACTGAGCGCCGGACCTTTGGCAAGCCCATCGCCGCTCACCAGGCCATCGCCTTCATGATCGCCGACATGGCGACCCAGATCGAGGCCGGGCGTTGGCTCGTCTGGAACGCTGCCCACCGCAAGGATCAGGGCCTGCGGAACACGATGCAGTCCAGCATGGCCAAGGTCTTCTGCGCGGACATGGCGATGAAGGTCGCCACCGACGCCGTCCAGGTCTACGGGGGGTACGGCTACTCCAGCGAGTACCCGGTCGAGAAGCTCATGCGCGACGCCAAGATCTTCCAGATCTACGAGGGCACCAGCCAGATCCAGCGGCTGATCATCAGCCGCGAGATCTTCGTCAGGAACCGCTGATGACCTCGGCACGAGTAGTGAGCCGGTGCGCAAGGCAGCTTGCGTTCCTGTTGGTCTTGCGGGGCCGCAGGCATGGCAGAGTCATTTCAAGCGCCCCGCCGGGCCGACAGGGGCGGAAGGGGTCCGCGCAACGGCTTGCTGCTCGTGCCGAGGTCATCTAGCCCTTGGCGCGACCCAGCTTCGAGCGCAAGTGGTCTGGCGACGGGCGCAAGGTCCTCGTGACCGGGGGCACCGGCTTCATCGGCGCCAACGTCGTGCGGCTGTTGGTGGCCCGCGGCGACCGGGTCACCTGCACCGTGCGGGCCAGTTCACCGGGCCTCGGCCTGGCCGGTCTCCAGGTGAAGCGCGTCCGGCTGGACCTGGGCGATCCCGAGGCCGTGGCCCGAGCACTGCGCGGCGTCGACGACGTCTACCACCTGGCAGGGGTGTTCGACCCGGGCCCCGCCGGTGCGGAATTGATGCGCCGCGTGCACGTGGACGCCGCCCGCACGCTGTGCGAAGCGAGCCTCGCAGTCGGGGTGCGGCGCCTGCTCTATTGCTCGTCATCGGTCACGGTCGGGTTCGGCCCCCGGGACGCTCCCGGGCACGAGGACACGCCGCTACCGGACCTGGATGGCTTCTTTGGACGAGGCACGGCACTTAGGGCCTACCACGACACCAAGCTGGCGGGAGAAGCTCTGGTCGCGAGCTACGTGCCACGAGGTCTGGAGACGGTGACCGTCAACCCGGACTACGTGATCGGGCCGTGGGACATCAAGCCCACCTCCGGGGCGCTCATCGTGGCGATGGCCAAGCGCTGGGTCCCGGTGTACCCCGCGGGCGGCAAGTGCTTCATCGGGGCCTTGGACTGCGCCCAGGGGCACCTGTTGGCCATGGAGCGCGGCACCCCTGGCCGTCGGTACTTGCTGGGCAACCACAACCTCTCCTATGCCGAGTTCATGGGCATCGTGGCCCGGGTGGTCGGCCGTCGGCCACCCGTCGCGCCAGTCCCACGGCGGGTCAACGGGGCCCTCGGGCGGGTCGGTCGCGTGCTGAACCGCATCGACACCCACCGCTTCGCCGGGCTGGACCCCATGGTGCTCCGGGCCATGGCTGAGCAGCGGTATCGCACCGGACAACGCTCCTGGGACGAGCTCGGGGTGCCCCGCACGCCGATCGCAGACGCTGTCCAGGGCGCCTACGACTGGTTTCGGAAGCACCGCTACGTGTAGGCGCGGGTGCCAATTGGCAGGGCCGGCGCTCGTCCACTGGACGAGGCCGGCCCCTTCGGTCACGACAGTGCGCTACTTGGTCGCGCCGCCGTTGGTCCACTCGAAGATGATGTCGAAGTCGGCCTTGGACAGCGTGCCGGACTTGGGCATCTGGGCGCCGCCACCATCGGCATTCGAGGAGTGGGTGCCCTCGAGCTTCATGATCAGGTAGCTGTTGCGGGGATCGCCTGCGGCGATGTAGTCCAGCGCCGAGCCGTCCGCAGTGCTGGTGTACCCGGAAGCCACGCCGACCGTGTTGTTGTACACATCGGAGAGGTCGAGCCCCCCGCTGGTTCCCGGGTCGTGGCAGCTGGCGCCCGCACAGGTGGCGTCCATGACCACCTGGACGTCGGCCGACGTGTAGGCCGACGTGTCGGTGTCCGCGTCGCTGTCGGCATCTGCGTCGGCGTCGGCGTCGGCGTCGGCGTC
>CAZFLE010000081.1:0-32156 GCA_964519895.1 uncultured Enterobacterales bacterium
GGGAGGGGCCGGCACGATCCGGCGGTGGGGTACAGAAGCAGGAGTGAGAAACAGGGGTCAGGAACCTTTTGTTAAGCATTAGCCTGATGAGCCTGGAGCACTTTCATTCAGTGTTCGATGGCCGGGGCATGACTCCGATTTAGCTGATTGCATGCCCGCCGACCGGCGCCGGACGACGGGAGGGAATTCTCCGGTCGGCTATCCTCCTCAGGATGGTGATCCTGCTGCTCGCGACGGCCTGCTCGGGCGACGACGACATTCCCAAGGACCCGGGCACTTTTGCCGACGTCGCCGACATCCGGAGTGCCTGGCTGCCGGGCAATCCCGACCACTGGCTGATCATCCAGACCCTGCGCTCGAGCTCGACCTACGGGGACCCGGCCTGCCCCGTCGAGACCGAGAACGACCTGGAGCTGTCCTGGGACGGAGACTGCACGGACTCGGCTGGGGCGAGCTGGACGGGGTCCGCCACGGTGCGGGACGCCGAGAACCACCAGGACTTCCTGGACTGGGGACTCAGCCTGGACGGCACTTCATGGACCATCGACGGCGAGATGGACTGGTCCTTTCCCGACCCCAGCGAGCCGGAGCTCCAGGTCGAGATCGACGTGACCCTGACCTGGGACGATGGCGAGACCACCCGGGTGGCGAGCCTGGACCTCACCTACCTGCACCACAACGACGCGGGGAGCGACGAGCTGCTGTGGAGCGAGGGGGAGCTCGGCCTGTCCGACTGGGGCACCGCAACCGTCACCACCGACGCACTGCGCCTGGGCCGGGCCAACAGCTGCCACTTTCCCAACTCGGGCGAGCTCGTGATGACCGCCGCGAACACGGCCAGCGTGCCCTTCGACACCACCCACTGCCTCGACGAGTGCCCCCAGGGCCACATCGGGGCCGATCCGGTCGGCGACCTGTGCCTGGACGGCGGCGTGCCGACGCTCCCGATGCCCGGCTACGGGGTGGACACTGCGCCATTGTGATGAAAAACTTTCTTCAGCTCCAGTCCTCGCTTGTAGGGGCCGGAGTCCCCGCGATACCGTGCGCTCACTTGGACCAGGAAGCCCCATGAGACGTTCCCGCGCCTTGGCCGCACACCGGTCCCGCCGGGGGAACTACGCCATCGTGGTCGCCCTGATGGCGACGGTCCTGTTGGGCTTCGCGGCCTTCGTCATCGACTATGGCTACCTGCGCATGGTCAGCTTCCAGGCCCAGAACGCGGCAGACGCCGGGGCCCACGCGGCTCTCGTCGAGCTCCGCGAAGGCGGCAGCGAAGACGACGCACGCGACGTGGCCACCGACGTCATCGCGCTGAACACCATCGCTGGCGAAGCCGGACTGGTGGACGACTCGGACCTGACCTTTGGCTTCTACGACTTCGACGACCGCACCTTTGCGACCGATGGCGACTACGTCAACGCCGTGCGCACCCGCGTGCGCCGTACCACCGACTCTCCCGGTGGCCCGGTCGAGCTCTTCCTCGCGAAGATCTTCGGCACCGACTACGGCCAGGCCGGCTCGACAGGACAGGCCCTCGGCGCTCTGCGCAGCCGGGAGATCGAGCTGGTGATGGACGTCACCGCGTCCTTTGCCGACGAGATGGGGCACATCTACGACGACGTCGAGACCTGGGACCAATTCGGCGGCGTGTTCTACCAGGACACCTGGCCCGACGACGCCGACCACCTCTTCGGCGACCCCCAGGACGCTGCGGTGGCCTTCCTGGACTTCCTCGAAGCGCTCCAGCTCCCCGGCGACAAGGTCGGCATGGTCACGTTCGTCGGCGCCGCAGAGGAGTACACGGCCCTGTCCCTCCTCCAGGACGAGTACGACAACATCCGCTCGGACTGGATGAACCTGGACTGGTGTGACCGATCCTTCTGGCCCTGGAACTGCTACCACTTCGACGCGTCCGGCGGCGGGCCAGCGTGGTCCTGCGACAATCGTCTGGCCAAGCCCTACTACCGGGCCATGCACACGTCGAGCATGATCGCCTGCAACTCGGGTGTCGAGCCTTCCTATAGCGACAGCGGCACCAGCCAGGGCGCCGGCATCGAGGCCGCGGTCGACGTGCTCACGGACCCGGCGCAGACCAGCCAGTACGCGCTGAAGACCATCGTGTTGGTGTCGGACGGGCTGGCCCAGTGCGTGCCGTCCGAGGCCGCCTGCGACGCCGCAGTCGCCGACTATGGCCTGTCGATGGCCGACTTCGCCGACGCCAACAGCATCTCGATCTTCACCGTGTCCTTCAACGAGAGCGAGAACCCGGAGCAGACCGCCTACATGGAATCGCTGGTCCGCGGCTACGGCCAGGCATTCGAGACCCCGGACCCGGCCGAGCTGCCCGAGATCCTCGAGGCCATCGCGTCGGCCATCCCCATCGCGCTGGTGGAATAGTGCAGCGGGTTCGCCGGAGCCGTCGTGGCTCGAATGCCGTGGAGTTCGCGCTGGTGCTGCCGGTGTTCGTGGCGCTCATCTTCGGCATGATGGAGTTCTCCTGGGTCTTCTTCCAGCGCACCACCGTGGTGCACGCCGTGCGCAACGGCTGCCGGGCGGGGGCCACCGTGCACCCGGACGGCGACGACCGTGGCTCACCCGCCGACGTGGCCCAGGACGCCATCGAGTCCTACCTGGCCGAGCTGGGCATCGACTGCAACGGCAACGCCAGCTGCAGCTTCGACATCCAACAGGCCGGGGCCACGCCGTCCGAGAACCTGGACTGTTCCTTCTCGATGGCGTGGGAGCCGCTGCTGGGCCTGGACATGATCCCGCACCCCGACCAGCTCACCGCGCGCTCCATCATGCAATTCGAGCTGCAGCTATGAGGATCCGCGGGCCACGCAAGGGCGCCAGCGCGATCGAATTCGCGCTCACCGTGCCCTTCTTGTTCGCCGTGTTCAGCGGGATCATGGAGTACGGCATGGTGTTCTTCAACCAGGTCGGCGTGATCAACGCCGTGCGAGACGGCGCCCGCATCGCTGTCTCGGCCGACGACACCGAAGCCGTCAGCATCGCCGAAGCCCGGGCGCTCGAGGTGCTCGACGAATTCGGACTCACCTGCGACACCGGCTGCTCGGTCGCCGCCGTGCTCGGCACCGCAGCGGGCGGCTACGACACGCTCACCGTCACCGCCGAGGTCCCCTACGAGGTCCTGTTCGGGCTCATCCCCACCCCGGACAACCTGACCGGCAGCATCGTGATGCGGTACGAGTCTCTCGACTTCGGGAGCTGACCGCCATGTTCGCGCTCTGGACCTTGTTCACCCTGGGCTGCACCGACGACACGACCGACTCGGGGGACAGCGGACCGGTGGTGCTGGACTGTGCCGCTGGGTCGCCGACGCCCTACCCAGTGGGCACGGGCAGCTGGTCGGCTCTGACCGGCGACGGCCTGTACAACCACTGCGAGAACGACGCCGGCAACGGGCCCCACATCCACACCGGCAACACGGACGCTCTGGACTTCGTCGAGGACGGCGACTGCCTGTACACCACCGCTAACGAGACCTTTCCGGCGGACATGCAGGGCTACCACGACGGCACGGACTTCGAGATCGAGGGCTCCTTTGTCGAGGAGTGGGGCACCTGCGAGCTCCAGGTCGACGCCACCTTTGCCGGCACCATGACCGACGCCGACACGTTCACCTACACCTTCCACCTCAAGGTGACCGACCTGAACGAGTACTGCGCGGTGGCGGTGGGCGAGACCGACGCCCACACCTACAAGCAGCTGCCCTGCGAGCTCTCCTGGACCGGGACCGCGACCCGAGACTGAGCGCGCAGTCCGGACCGAGGGGCTACCAGCGCCGGGTCAGCCCCCAGACCGGGGTGCCATCGCTCGTCAGACCCACGATGCCGGCGGTCGTCAGGCTCACGGCGCCTGCGGCGGCGATGATCATGCCGCCGTAGTAGCGCCGGGCGATGGTCTCCTCGCGGTGGTTCTGCAGGTCTTCCTGGCAGGCCAGGTCTGCACAGGCCTCGAAGCCCGGCACGTACACGTCCCGGTATTCCTGGTGGGCGGAGCGATAGACCCAGGCACCGCCGCCCACCGCGCCGACACCCAGGGCCGCCAGGCCGATGCCGATGCCCTTGCGGATCCCCGCCAGATCCTGGGATGCGGCTGCAGGGGGCAGGGGCGCGGCCGGGGGCGGCAAGGTCAGGTCGAGGGTCAGGGACTGGGCGGTGCCCATCTCCACCCGGATCTGGCGGGTCTGGGCCCCGTGTTCCGGCGCTCGAACGAGCACGCTGTGCTCGCCACAGCCCAGCTCGGTGCCCACGCTGGGGCCTCGCCCGGCCAGCTCCCCGTCGATCACGATCTCCGCGTGGGGCGGCACCACGTTGACCTCGACGAAGCCCCCTGTGGTCTGGAGGTCGACGTCGACCCGGGCCAGCTGCCCGGACAGCACGGTCACGAAGGCCATGCCCAGCAGGCAGTCCCCGCGGACCTGGACCCGGTGCTCCCCCACGGCCACGCCGGTCAGGATGCCCGGCGCGGTGACCCCGGTGTCCCGGCCGTCCAGCAGGATCGTGCCGCTCTGACCGGGGGCGACCTCGACGATGAGGTCACCGCTCCCGATGGGTTCCTGGGCCTGGGCGGCCGAGAGTACGAACAGCAGGGCGAGCGTCATGGCCCGCGATCATGCCACGTCAGCGCGTGGCCCGCCTGCGCCAGAGGGGGATCAGCGCCAGCAACCATGCCGCCCCAGGGGCGCCGCCGCCGCACCCGCCACAGCCACCGCCGCAGCCGGCGTCGTCGTCGAGGCCGGTGTCGGTGGGCGGCATGACCGTGTCCACGGTGTCGGTCGTCTCGGCGGTGTCGCCGGTCTCGGCGGTGTCCACCGTGTCGCTGTCCCCGGTCTCTTCGGTGGGCCCCGAGTCGCTGGGCAGCCCGGTGTCCTGGGGCACCACGCAGTCCTCGTCGACCTGGTCATCGCAGTCCTCGTCGCCCCCGTAGCAGTCGTCCACGACCACGTCGGGACTCGTGCCCGGGTCGACGTCATGGCAGTCCAGTCCGCCCCAGGTCTCGCTGTCGTGGCCATCGGCGTCCTGGTCGTAGTCCGACGCCCCGTCGCAGTCGCTGTCCTGGCCGTCGTACCAGCGCTCCGGGGCACCCTCGTACACGGACGGATCGGCGTCGTCGCAGTCGGTGCCCTCGGGCAGCCGGTCGTGACCGTCGGCGTCGGCGTCGAAGTCGCTGGTGCCGCTACAGTCCTGGTCCACGTCGTCGTACCAGACCTCGGCGGCACCAGGGTGGATGGCCGGATCGGCGTCATCGCAGTCATCACCCCCCGAGCCAGCGTCGCCATAGCCGTCGCCGTCCCCGTCGAGCAGATCCTCACCATCACAGTCCTGGTCCACGCCGTCCAGAGCTGTCTCGGTGGCTCCGGGGTACACGAAGGCGTCGTCGTCGTCACAGTCGTCGCCGCCGTAGGCGCTGGCATCGAAGCCATCCAGGTCCGCGTCCAGGTCGCTCAGGCCGTTGCAGTCCTGGTCCACGCCGTCGTACCAGACCTCGGTGCCGCTCGGGGACACCCCGGCGTCCTGGTCGTCGCAGTCGTCGCCCCCGTAGACGTCCAGGTCGTGCCCGTCGCCATCGGCGTCGAAGTCGGAACCGCCGCTGCAGTCCTGGTCGATGCCGTCATAGGCGTGATCCACCCCGTCCGGATTCACGCTCGGATCGGCGTCGTCGCAGTCGGGCCCACCAGCGCCGTCCCAGTCGTACCCGTCGAAGTCCGCGTCGTCGTCGGAGTGGTCGTCGCAGTCCTGGTCCACGCCGTCGTACCAGGTCTCGCTCGCGTCCGGCGAGATCGCCGGGTCGGCGTCGTCACAGTCGGTCCCCCCGTCCTCCTCGCGGTCGTGGTCGTCGAAGTCGGCGTCGTAGTCGCTGTGTGCGTCGCAGTCCTGGTCCACGCCGTCGTACCAGAGCTCGGTGGCGTCGGGGGAGATCCCGGCGTCGGCGTCGTCGCAGTCGGTGCCCCCCTCGAGGGCGGTGGTGTCGTGGGTGTCCCCGTCGGCGTCGTGGTCGCTGCCCCCGCTGCAGTCGCCGTCGATGTCGTCGTACCAGATCTCGGTGGCGTCCGGCGAGATCGACGGGTCGGCGTCGTCGCAGTCGGTGCCGCCGTGGGCGTCGCTGGCGTGACCGTCCTGGTCGCAGTCGTTGTCGTCGTCTCCCGCGCAGTCGGCGTCCAGCCCGTCGTAGCAGGTGTCACTGGCCCCCGGGAACACACCGGCGTCGCCGTCGTCGCAGTCGTCTCCAGCGCCGATGGCGTCGGTGTTGAAGCCGTCTTCGTCGCAGTCCAGCTCGGCGTGGCCCGAGCAGTTGCTGTCGATGCCGTCGTAGCAGACCTCGGTCGCGTCCGGGTGGATGGTCGCGTCGTCGTCGTCGCAGTCGTCGCCCCCGTCCTCTTCGCCGCGGAAGCCGTCCAGGTCGTCGTCCCACTCGTCGACCCCGTCGCAGTCCTGGTCGATGCCGTCCTCGTCGTCGACCTCGGTCGCGCCGGGGTAGACCGCTGTGTCGGTGTCGTCGCAGTCATCCCCTCCGGCGCCGTCCCAGTCGAAGCCGTCGCCGTCGCAGTCGTTGTCCGAAGCCCCGTCGCAGTCCTGGTCGACGTTGTCGTAGCAAGCATCCGAGGCCACGCCGGGGTTCACCGTCGGCTCGGCGTCGTTGCAGTCGTCGCCGTCGTAGATCACCGACGTGTAGCCGTCCTGGTCGGCGTCGAAGTCCTCCTCGCCACCGCAGTCGCTGTCGACGCCGTCGTACCAGGTGTCCTCGGCGTCGGGATTGGTCGAGGCCTCGTCGTCGTCGCAGTCGTCCCCGCCCAGGGCGCCGGACGGGTAGCCGGGAGAGGAGTAGCCATCGCCGTCCGCGTCGTTGTCGTCGGCGCCGCCGTCGCAGTTGTCGTCGACGTCGTCGTAGAAGGTCTCCTCGGCGTCGGGACTGACACCGGCATCGCCGTCGTCGCAGTCGGTCCCGCCGGTGAAGCCGCCGGAGTCGTGGCCATCGAAGTCGGCGTCGTAGTCGCTCCAGCCGTCGCAGTCGGAGTCGGTGCCGTCGTACCAGACCTCCTCGGCATCGGGGCTGACCGTGGCGTCACCGTCGTTGCAGTCGCCGCCGCCCAGGTCGTAGCCATCGCCGTCGGAGTCGTAGTCCGAGCCGCCGTCGCAGTCGGAGTCCGTGCCGTCGTACCAGGTCTCGGTCGCGTCCGGGTTGGTGCTGCTGTCGCTGTCGTCGCAGTCGCCTTCGGACTCGGTGAAGCCGTCACCGTCGGCGTCGTCGAGGCCCAGCACCGACAGACTCAGATCGTCCAGGCCCCAGGTGATGAACCCCGGCCCCTCGAGCTCCAGCACCGTCACGCCGTGGTCGTAGACGAAGCCCACGAACTCGCCGCCGTCGACGTCGTTGCCGTCGGCGGTCCACGAATTCTCGTACAGGAGGGTCCCCGAGTCGTAGCCGCGAGCGGTGAAGGGCCCGGTGCCGTCCAGCAGCTGCAGGCCCACGGCCGGCTGGCGCTCGTCGAAGGTGAGCGTGATCCCGCTGCTCGAGGCCTGGCCCGCCTGGGCACCGTTGGGGGCCGAGCCGTCCACCGCGGTCACGACGCTGACGTCGCTGGCAAAGCTCACCCCGACGCTGGCGTACTCGGTCGACAGCGTCGTGCCGCTGGCCGGGTCCTCGAAGTCCACCACCTCGACATCGATGGCCGCAGCGGTCTCCCAGTCCGCCCGGACGTCGTGCTGGGTGGCGCCGCCGCCGTCGACCGTGCCGTCACAGTCGTTGTCCAGACCATCGCCCAGGACTTCGGTCTCGCCGGGGTTCTCCAGGGGCTCGCTGTCGTTGCAGTCCCCGTCGGCGCCGGTGTAGCCGTCGCCGTCCCGGTCGCTGAGCTCGCTGAACACGATGGCCAGATCGTCGATGCCCCAGGGATCCGTCAGGTCCTGGGTCTCGAAGCGCAGGGCGGTGACGGGCGTGGCGAACACGACGCCGACGAAGCGCCCCCCGGGCACGTCGACGCCGGGGTGGTCCACCCGGATCTCCGCGTCGAGCACCGGCACGCCGTCCTCGTCGACCGCCGAGAACGCCAGCACCGAGTTGCTGTCCAGCAGCTGCAGGCTCAGGGCGTCGACGGTCTTGTCGAATTCGAGCTGCAGTGTGTTCGAGGTGCCCGCGATCACCCGAAGGGCCAGGTCCCCGTTTGGCGCCGAGTTGTCCACGTTGGTGGTCGCCACCACGCTACCGCTGGCGGCGAACTCGACGCCGTTGCCCCCGTAGTGGCTGGCCAGGTCGTCCCCCACTCCAGCGTCCTCGAAGTCGAAGAGCTCGGGCGTCACGGTGCCCAGCAGAGCCTCGACCTCGTGGTCGTGGTGATCGGCGACCAGCCGCAGGGCCAGCTCGCCGTCCACCCAGCCGTCGCAGTCGTTGTCGACGGCGAAGCCCTCGGCGTCGAAGCCGGTGTCTTCGGCCAGGCCCGGCGCGCTCGCCGCGTCGCTGTCGTCGCAGTCTGGGCCGCCAAGCCCCTGGGCCAACAGTCCGTCGCCGTCCGCGTCGTCCCAGCTGGGCAGGAAGCGCCACAGGCTGACGATGCCGTTGTTGGTGCCGCCCAGGATGTTGGCGAAGAAAGCGCCGACGGCGACCTCGCCATAGCCGTCGCCGTCGGTGTCCGAGACCCCGGCCAGGCCGGTGGCGGCGGCGCCGGTGGAGAAGCCCCCCTGGAGGGTGTAGCCCGCGTCGGACACCGCGCCGTCGGCCGCAGCGCCCACGTCGGTGATCACATACGCCGCGCCGCTGGAGGCGGCGGCATTGGGGGCCCCGACAACCAGGTCCTGGGTGCCGTCGCCGTCGACGTCCACACTCGCCATGCTCGCCCCCACATTGGCCGCTGATTCGTCGCTGTAGAGGGTCAGATCGGCGCTTCCCGCAGAGCTGTCCACCCCCCAGCTCCAGGCGTCCAGGAAGACATAGGCCGCCCCGCCATTGCTGGTGCCGACGTCGTCTCGGTAGGCCCCCACGGCCAGGTCGCCCAGCCCATCACCGTCCAGATCCGACAGCACCAGCGACGAGCCGAAGTTCGTGCTCTTGTCCAGACCGACCCAGCTGGCGGACGCGTTGACCTCGGCGTCGTTGACCCCCGACCAGGCGCCGCCGACGAACAGGTAGACCTTGCCGGTGCTGGCGCCCAGGTCATTGGCCACCGGAGCACCCACCAGCAGCTCGGACAGGCCGTCGCCGTCCAAGTCACCGCCGGCCACCACGCTGCCAAATGTGTGGGCTTCGCCGGCGCCGAGCCACGTGGGGCCCGCGCTGAGATCGTGCACCCCGCTCAGCGTGCCGCCGCCGGACCACAGGTAGGCGGCACCGGCATCGTTGGCGGTGGTGGACTCGTCGGGGGCCCCGACCAGCACGTCGCCATAGCCATCGCCGTCCACGTCGCCGGGCAAGGCCACGCTGTGCCCAGCCTGGGACCCGCTGGCACCGGTCAGCTGGGCATCTGCGGCGGCCTGGACGTCGATCTCTCCGAGCCAGTTGTCGTGGGCCAACAGCCACACGGCACCGGCCTTGCCGCCTCCGTCGCTGTTGTCCTCCTCACCAAGGGCCAGGTCCGGCAGCCCGTCCCCGTCCAGATCACCGGTGGCGATCGCGCTCCCCAGGCGCTCGCCGGCGACGCCGACAAACGCCGCGTCCAGCACGTCGGTGGCTCCGGAGGGAATGTGGGGACCGCCGTAGATCAAGTAGACGGTGTCGACCTCGGGCGCCCCCAGAAACAGGTCCGCGTGGTCGTCTCCGTTGAGCTCCGCGCTGTGCAGCACCTCGCCGAAGAACGCACTGTCATCGGCGTGGGTCCAGTAGGGCTCGACGGCCCCCAGGTCCGACGAGGCGCTTCCCGGCCGCGCCGTCTCGGCGCCGAACCAGGCGCTGCGCCCGCTGCCGATGGTGTCGTCACAGCTCCACGCCAGCCCTGCGTCTTCGGAGGCCTGGGCACCGATCATGGCGCCCAGCCCGTCGTCGTAGGCGGCGTCGGAGAAGTCCAGGTCGTCGAGCACCACGACGATCTCGCCCGTGGCTTCGAGCACCCAGGCCTGCACGTGGCCGTCCCCAGTGATGCCGTCGGGGTGCAGGCCGTCCCAGTCGAACACGGCGACCCGGTAGGGGTAGGTGCCCATGAGCTCCCACGACACGGTGTCGGTCTCGAGCGGCGCCCAGTAGACCGCCACCCCGGACCAGTTGCCGGTCGGGGCGCAGACCGCATCGCCGGCGTCTTGGGAGCCCTCGAAGAACAGGGTGCCGTTGTCCCCGACGACCAGGGTGGACTCGGTGCTGCCGTACCAGCTGAGCTCGAAGGGCAGCGTGACCGCCACGGTGTCCTCGTCGGCCAGGCCCAGGTCGATCGCTTCGGCGGACAGCGCCAGCACGTGGTGCGGCGGGCCATCGGTCTCGTCGGAGTCCACGTACACGAGACCGCCGTCGTCGGGCCCGCCGGTGCCGGCGAGGGCAAGGCCGGCAAGGGCCAGGAGCAAGGCGGCAAGCCAGGGGGTGCGTCGGGCCATGGGCGGCAGTGTAGTCACCGGGGATTGGGGTCGCGCCAGGCAGCCAGGAGGCGCCCGGCGTGCACAGCCGCCGCCACCGACGTGCCGCGGACCATGCCGGCTCCCAGCGTGTCCGAAGGCCCTGCGGTGCGGGTCGGGTCGGGCACCGCCCAGGGGGCCAGCACGTCGGGCCCACCCAGCCCCGCCGCGCTGGACCAGTGCTCGGCGCCCACGGCGACGACCGCTGGGTGACAGGCCGGAAAGCCCACACTGCCCAGGGGCTCAGCCGCCGGCTCACAGACCAGCCGCCCGGTGCTGGGGAAGGGCGGCCTCAGGCGCAGGGGGCTGCCCGGCTGGCCGGAGACGCGCACGGACAGCGGCGCTGCACTGCGCAGCTGCCAGCGCGTCCAGGCGCCTCGCCGCTCGCCCTCGATCCCATGGCCGTTCACGGTCACCTTCTCGCCCGCCCCTCGGCCCCACAGGGTCAGCACCTGGGCACCGGACGGCGTCCAGGTGATGTCGGTCAAGGGCCCCAGGTTCCACAGCGCCACGCGATCGCCGAAGTTTCCCGTCGGTGCCACCAGCTGTGTGTCGGGCCGCGCTGCCAGGCGGGCGATGCTGGGCGCGACCGGGTGGCTGCCGTCCCCGGGGCCTTCGTGCCACTCCCACGGCAACAGGAGGACCAGCGGCGCCGAGCCGGCCCGCGCCGCGATCCACTCCAGCGCATCGACGACGTCGCCCGCCGCGAAGTCCCAGTCCCCGTCGATGCGCAGGGCCCGCGGACACGCGACGAGTGCCCGGGCCGTCGGACTGGCCCCCAGGGCCAGTGCCAGGCTGACCAGGCCGTGGCGGGTGGGTCCGGGTCCAGGCGCAGGTCTGGGTTCCCCCGCCTCCCACACCTGACCGTCGGCGCTGCGCACAGCGAGCACCGCCCCGCGGGGCACCGCTGGATGGCACAGGTCGGGCGCGTGATCGATCAGCCCTAGCAGGGCGGCCATGTCAGGGTTCGAAGCGTTCCGTCACGTGGACCGCAGCGCCTGAGTTGGCAGCCAGGTAGTTCTTCAGGTCCTGGTAGGTGGCGGACTGGGAGACCGACTCGACCGTCACGGTGGCCGCCCGATCGTAGGTGCTCAGCGTCACCCAGTGCTCCACGAAGGTGTTGGGCGGCGTGGAGCCCCCGAGCTTCAGGGTGAAGACCTTGCCCACCAGGTTCCCGCCTTGCTTGAGATCGAAGATTCCGCCGTCGAGCTGCGCCAGGGGCATGCTGTCCTCCAGGTGTCAGGTGCCTCGCGCCCGAGGGTATCAGAGCCCGACCGCGCACTCCCGGGGACTCAAGACCTCGAGCCAGTGGTCGTCGTCCAGGCGCGCCAGTTCGGCGACGAGCGCCGCAGCCCGGGTCCTCAGCTCTGGGGACTCTGGGGCCGCCAGGGCCGCCATGCCCCACACCTGGATCCGCAGCAGAGGCCAGCGGATGCCATCTGCGCTCCGGGCGAGCTGTTCGGCGCGGACCGGGTCCCCCGGGTCGAGCACGCCCTGGAGACCGCGGGTCAGCACCAGGCCCTGCTCGAAGCCCTCGCGTTCGAAGGCCTCGGCCGCGAGCACGCACAGCTGCGCAGAGAGCGCCCGGTCCCCTGCCCGCCATGCCCCTGCCGCATCGGTCAGGGCCATGTTGCCCAGCAGGTGGTCGTTCTCGAGCTGCCGCAGCGCCTGGAGAAGCTCCGGGTCGTGAGGGACGGCCCTGCGCTGGCGGTAGCGGGCCGCCCGCAGGCACCACTCGGCTCGGCCCTCAGCCAGCGCCAGCCGGTGCTTGGCAGCCAGGGCCACGGCCTCCTCGGAGAGCGCGACCGCCTGGTCCAGCTCCCCGGCTTCGAGCAACGCCGAAGCCGCCTTGGTGAGGCCCAGGACCCGCCCGCTCTCCGCCCAGGCCAGCCTCGCCGAGCGCCCGAAGTGGCTCGCTGCCTGCACGTGGTCCCGGGTCCAGTAGGCCGCCCAGCCCTCCATCGACGCCAGCCGGGCCTGGGCGAAGGGGTGATCCAGACGCCCGAGCTCGGCTCGCAAGCGCACCAGACCCGAGTCGATCTGGCCCTCCCGGGCAGCCACGTGGAAGAGCAGGGCCTGGCGGTAGGCCTCGAGCCGGGGATCCACAAGGGGGTCCAGCGGCGCCAGCAGCCCGGCGGCTCGACGGGTCTTGCCCCGCATGAACGCCAGCGCACCGCCCAGGAGCTGGGCCAGGGGCCCGACCCGGGGGAGCTGCTCCCGGTCGCGGCGAAGGGCAAGCAGCGCCGCCCGAAGCACGTGGGGGGTCTGGGACAGGAGCGCTGCCAGGGTTCGCTGGACCAGGAGCGCCTCGAGCTGATCCGGCTGGTCGGCTCGCCGGACCACGAACAGGGCCTCGTCGAGCACAGCCATGGCATGGCCCAGCCGGCCCTGGCGGATCAGTCGCTCGGCAAGGGCCTGGGCTTCCTGGCCCACCCGGCCGGAGTGCCCGGCGGCGATGAAGTGGACCAGCCGTCCCTCGGCGCCGGGCTCCAGCGCGTCCGCGATGGCCAGGTGCGCTTCGCGTCGGCGCTGTCCCAGCCAGTCTTGGAGCACTGTGGCCGCCACGAGGGGCTGGATCCGCCCATCGGCCAGCCTGTGGACCGCGCCGGCACGGGCCAGCTCCTGGATCTCCAGCTCGAGCTGCCACGGCGGGTGGCCCGATGCCGACGCCAGCAGCTGGACCGTGGTGTGGGGCCATCCCAGGGCGACCCAGGCCAGGAGCTGCTGGAGCGGCTCGTCCAGGTCTGCGCGGACCTGGCCGTGGTGATGGACCTGTTCCTGGCCCAGGCCCATCTGGCTGCGCTCCAGTGAGACCTGATCCAGGACCAGCAGTCCTTGGTGCCAATGGGCCATGCCCCGATGAACCCAAGCGCTGAGCTCTGCAGCCACCCGGGCCTGGAGTCCCCCAGTGCGCTGGTGGAGCTCACGGGCGCCGTCCTCGCGCAGGTGGAGCAGGCGATCCGGACCTGCAAAGACACCCCGTAGCTCACCGATGCTCAGAGGCGTCAGGCGCGGCCCTTCGGTGCCCGGCGAGAGCGTCGAGCCCAGGATCGCACCCCCGCTCCGGCAGCCCTCGAGCACCCGCCGGCTCCACCGATCCAGCTGATCCCAGTCGTCCACGAGCACGACCCAGCCGCTGGCGAGCAGTGCTTCCACCGCGGCGACCACCTGGGTCAGCACCGTGGCCGGCGACGCGCCACCCGCTGTCTCCAGCCGATGACCGGTCTCCTCCCAGAGGGGCTGGAGGCTCTGCAGTGGCCTGCGACCGGGACCGACCCAGGCCACCTTGAGAGCCAGGCCCGCGAGCCGGCTCGCGGTGTCCTGGAGGGTGCGGGTCCGGCCGCTGCCCGGGGGGCCACTCACGTCCAGCGACACCCCGTCCAGGGCGGCCGCGACCAGTGCTTCGACGGCGGCGTCGCTCCCCAGGCGCGGCAGCGAGCCGTGCTCGGCCAGGGCCCCCGGCCGGCCCTGGAGGGCCTGGAGCACCCCCGCTGCGGACCGGGGCCTCAGCCGGGGGTCCGGTTCCAGCAGCCGGTCGACCACCGCGGCCACCGCGTCCGGCACCTCGCGAGCCCGCCGGGCCAGCGGCCGCGGGCGCAGATCCTTGGCGTAGAGCAGCTCGGCCGTGGTCAGGCCTTCGTGGGGGGGCCGGCCTGCCAAGGCCTCGTAGAGCATCACCCCCAGCGCATAGAGATCGGTCCGAGCGTCGACGGCGCGGCCGTGGACCTGTTCCGGTGCCAGGTAGCGCGGGGTCCCGACCACCGTGCCCACAGCCGTGATGGTCCGGTCCACCCCCCGGGCCAGGCCGAAGTCCAGGAGCGTCGGTGCGCCATCTGCGCCGACCAGCACGTTCCCCGGCTTGAGATCCCGGTGGATGATGCCGGCGGCGTGCACCCGAGTCAGGGTCTCCAGCAGCGCCCGCACGGTGCCTTCGATGGCCGCCCAGCCCGCTCCCCCCACGGGACCTGGGAAGGGCCGTCCCTCGACCAGGGCCATGACGATGAAGCTGCGCCCTGCGAGCTCGCCCTCGTCCAGCAGCCGCACCACCCCGGGGACCCGGAGCACCCGCAGCGCCCCGACCTCGCGCAGGAGTCGCTCTCGCTGCTTCTGCGAGAGCACGGTCATCAGCTTGATGGCGACCTGGCGATCGTGGAACTCGTCCACCGCCCGGTACACGGTGCCGGAGGCCCCCTGACCCAAGGGCTCGCCGAGTGCATAGCGGCCGGCGAGCAGCTCCGCAGAAGGCGCTGCGCCCTCCCGGCTGGGGAGGGACAGCAGGTCTGAGAGGGACTCGGTCCCGGACACCCAGCCTCCCTGGTGGGCCCGATGCTACCAGCCCGGTCGGCGACTCAGCGGGCGCTGGGTCGCACGCCCTCCCGGTGGGCATGGCGCGAACTGTCCGGCCCGGTGACGATGCGGGACAGCGCGTAGCGGTCCACCCGCAGGCTCTTCTCCAGGACCGTGGCGCCCCGCCGCCCGGAGCGCGACAGGCGGGTCAGCCTGACCTCGGCACGCCCGGCCTGCACGTCGACGGTCCGGGTCTCGCCGGGCGCCAGCACGTCCACCAACACACCATTGATCAGGACTTCGACGGGCGAGCTCCAGCGGTTCTTGACCTGCACCAGGCCAGTCTCCGGCGGATCCACCTCCCAGCGGAAGTCGTCAAAGGCAGACAGCCGCACGGTGTCCCTGTCGATGAGCTGGCCGGTGGTCCGTCGGGCGACAAAGGTGCTGCTGCCTACAGCGACGTCGTCGAAGACGCTGGTGGCGCCGGGGCCCAGGGTCCGGGTCAGGCCTCCCAGGGTCACGGCGACGGCCACGGGCAGGGGGTTCTTGACCAGCACGGCGGTCTCGGTCGGCCGCTCCAGCCGCCACACCCGGTCCATGGTGTCCAGCGACAGCATCGCGATGCGGCGGGCACCCACCCGGGCCTCGACCCGCCGGGTGTCCCCGGGGATGCGGACCCGGGCGAAGGCCCCGGCGCTGACCACGTCGACCTGGCGACCATCGGCGAGCACCGTCACAGCACGGCCCACGTCGTTGTCGACCATCAGCGTTCGGACGGCGTCCGAGGGACGCACGTGGGTGCGGTCCCGGTCCACGTGGTCGGCCCCCGAGTGGGCCAGAGCAGGCGCTGCGGCGAGCAGCAGGGCGACCATCGCGGTGTTCAGCAGGGGGCGGGGCATGGCGGACTCCAGCAGGTTCGGATTCGCCACCGTCGACGGCTCATGTCCGGGCCCCATTCGGCCGACGACAAAGGGTGACACCTCTGCAACGCCGCAGACCGGCCGCCCATGCGGCCCCACGGGCTTGTGGCCGATGGAGGGCTTGGGTGCTAGACTCCGGGCTCGTCTGAACTGCCTCGAATCGGGAGCCACACGTGCGCGTCGCCCTCATCAATCCGACCCCGATCGATCACTACTCTCCCTGCATTCGCAGCCTGGCTGGCTACCTCAAGGCGAACGGTCACCACACCCGGATGATCTTCCTGCCGGCGGACAACTACAACACCCGCTTCGAGCCCGGCTACATCAAGCAGATGAAGCAGTCCCTGGTCGAGGGCGTGCTCGAACAGGTCGAAGACATCGACCTGGTGGGCGTCAGCTTCCTGACGGCGATGTTCGACGTGGCGGTCCAGGTCACCCGCGCGATCCAGTCCCGCTACCCCGAGAAGCACATCGCCTGGGGCGGCTTCCACCCCACGACCATGCCCCAGCAGGCCCTGGACTTCGTGGACATGGTCAGCGTGGGCGAGGGCGAGCACGGCCTGCTGGAGCTCTGCGAGGCCCTCGACGACGGCAAGGACCCCTGGGACATCCGCAACTGGTGGTTCCGCAAGCCGAACGGCAAGATCGTCGGCAACCCTCACCGGCCCCTGATCCAGGACTTGGACACCCTGCCCTACCAGGACTTCTCTCTCGAAGACGACTGGACCTGGGAACCCAACAAGATGGCCGAGCTGGTGCGTGCCGACTGGGACATGTTCAAGCACATCGTGCCGACCTACCCGGACCGCAACGGCGACCTGCGCATCTCCTACAAGACGATGATCACCCGCGGCTGCCCCCACAAGTGCAGCTACTGCGGCGTCGCCTTCCAGCACGACCTCTACAAGGGCCAGCGCTACCTGCGCCGCCGCTCCGTCGAGCACCTGGTCGGCGAGGTGAAGCAGGTCATGCGGAACTACCCCGAGATCGGCATCATCCACTTCCAGGACGACGTCTTCTTCAGCACGTCGACCGAGGAGATCGTCAAGTTCTCCGAGCACTGGAAGCGCGAGATCGGCATGCCCTTCCGGGCCCAGTGCTCCCCGGCCACCATCAACGAGGAGAAGTTCTCCGCGCTGATCGACGCCGGCCTGGTCTTCACCGAGCTGGGCATCCAGACCGGCAGCTCCGAGACCATGCGCATGTACAAGCGCGGCATGACCAACGAGCAGCTGCTCAAGGCGGTGAACATCATCACCAAGTACGCCGACCACATGCAGGTGCCCGACTACCACATGATCCTGGACAACCCCTGGGAGTCCACAGAGGACGTGATGAAGGGCCTGCGGCTGGTCTGCACGCTGCCGCCCCCGTACAACCTGCTGCCCTCGAGCCTGATCTTCTACCCGGGCACCGAGTTCTTCCACAAGGCCATGGAGGACGGCTTCGTCACCGACGAGTACGCCCAGGTCTACCGCTCGAGCTTCCACGCCCCCAAGGGCAACTACCTGAACTTCCTGTTCTTCTTGACGCTGTTCAACAACATGCCCAAGGAGATCGTGATGTTCGCGGCCAGCGACCGCTTCGTGCGCCGCTTCAACCAGAAGAAGTACGACTTCCTGTGGGGCCAGCTCTACAAGTACGGCGAGCGCTTCCGGAACGTGAAGCAGTTCGCCAGCTTCGCGACCAAGGGCAAGCTGCTCGAGATCACCAGCATCCGCGAGCTGAAGCGGGTGGCGAATCAGATGAAGTAGGCGTTCGGGTATCCTCGGGTCGTGGCTGACCCCTCCCTGTCGAGCGCCAAGAAGCACGCCCGCGTGAGGCTCCTGGGCATCCCGATGTTCTGGCTCGGCGCCCTGGGCCTGGTGGCGTCACTGGGTCTGTGGATCGGCGGGATGGCCCCGGGCGCCTGCGTGATGCTGTACATCGCCAGCACCGGGCTGAGCCTAGCCACGTTCGGCACCCACAACGACACCGCGCTGGCGTGGATGGTGAGAGCCGGCGAAGAGGCCCTGGACCCGGGACTGCGCACCGAGCTGCGGGGCGAGCTGGCCCTGGACCGCCAGGGGGTGTCCGCGCTGTCCCCCACGCCCAAGATCGCCTGGGCCATGACGGTCATCGCGCTCCTGCTCCACGTCTGGGCCGCCTGGAGACTGTTCGGGGCTCTGGCGTGACCGGCAGCACCCTGGCCTACATCGGTCCGGACCGACAGCTCCACACCGTGCGCACAGACGGCTCACAGCCCACCCAGCTCACCCTGTCCCTGGCCGGCAATCCCCTGTTGCGGTGGGGCAAGCCCGACGTGACCCCCACGGCCTACTCCTGGCCCACGTGGAGCCCGGACGGTCAGCGGCTGGCCTGCTTCTCCCACGGGGCCGATCCGGACACCCAGGAGCCCGCGTCGGTCCATGTGGTCGAGGTCGACGGTCTGCGCGAGTACCAGCTGGGCAGCTTCCCGGGGTCCATGCCGCTCTACGCCGCCTGGCAGCCGGACGGCCAGGGCGTGGCCGTGTTGACCCAGGACGGCACTGGCTTGGAGCTCATGTACGGGCGTCTCGACCAGCTGGGCCGGATGCGGGCCATGGACCAGGGCTCGCCCCTGTTCTTCACCTGGGGCCCCGGCGGGCGCCGCCTGTTCATCCACACCGGCCCCAGCCGGCCCGGCAGCGACGGGCGCTTGATGGTGCGCGACGCCCTGGGCCAGCTGCCCGACGAGGCTCTGCCCCAGGCCCCGGGCAACTACTGCAGCCCGGTGATCGTGGGGGGTCGGCTGGTCCACGTGGAGCGGCTGGGCCTGGTCAATCGTCTGATCTCCACCGAGCTGTCCGGCCAGGATCCCCAGATCATGATGGAATTCGACGGGCTGGCCGCCGTGGTGGCCGCCCCAGCCCTGGGTGGCGTGATCTTCAGCACCGCATCGGACGCCCAGGGGGCCCCCTACCGGGGCACCACCCTGGTTCCCCTGGACGGCAGCCCCACGGTGCGCCTGTGCGACGACGACTGCCTGGCCTTCCACTGGAGCGAGGCCGGACGTCAGCTGCTCTACGTCCGCGTCGACCCCGACAGCCGCTTGCTGGCGTGGCACTCGGTCCGGCCCGGCGAGGTGCCGGTGGAGCGGGTTCGCTTCTGGCCGACCCAGGAGATGCGCTTCGCCCTGCACTTCTTCGAGCAGTTCGTCTCGACCCATCGCTTCGTGTCCGGCGACGGCCAGCACCTGCTGTTCTGCGGTCACCCCGAAGACCAGCTGCCCGACCGCGGTCCCCCCGGGATCCACGTGCTCGATCTCAGGCGGGATGGCCCGCCCCGCCTGCTGGCCCAGGGCTCATTCGCCTGCTTCGCGCCGAGCGACGGGGTATGACCCTGGACCGCTGAACCCAAGCGCTGTGGAGGATTTGCATGTCGATCCTGGATGTCGTCGCCGGCGTGGTGGCAGGACCCGCCAGCCGGGTGGTCGAAGCCCCTGTCCGCGACATCGTGGACGAGGTCTTGCGCCAGCAGGATCTGGCCCGCCCCGAAGACGTCGCCGCGCTGCGGTCCGAGGTGACCCGCCTGACGGCTGAGCTCGCGGGCATGCAGAGCCGCCTGGGCGAGCTGCTCGGTGGCTTGGAGAGTCTCCAGACCGAGACGGCCAGCCTGCGCTCCGCTCTGGCCGAAGCCCAGGCTGCGCCGGCCCCTGAGCCCGAGCCCGAGCCCGAGCCCGAGCCCGCGCCCGAGCCGGAGCCCCAGGCCGCCGCCCCGGCGCCAGCTGCCACCGAGGCCGCGCCGGCGCCCAAGAAGCGAGGCCGCAAGAGCTTGGCCCACCTGGGCTGCAGCATCGACGGGTGCGCCGACGAACACCGCTCCAAGGGCTTCTGTGCCAAGCACTACCAGTCCTGGCGGCGGGGCAACCTGGCTGGCTACGTGGGCCCCGAGGGCCTGGTCGGCCACGAAGGGGGCGCCTGGCAGGTGGACCAGAAGCACGCCGGCAAGGCGGTGACGGTGGACTCGTCGGGCAAGCGGGCCAAGGTCTTGGTCGATGGCAAGAGCGTGCGCTCCAAGAAGATCGCGTAGCGCGCGTTAGAGGGCCGCCCCCCCAGGAGGCCCCCCTCATGCGCGATCTGCTCGAACGCCTCGGCATCACCAAAGAGAACTCCGGCGCCTGGATCGGTGCCCCGCGGTCCACGACAGGACGTCTGGTCCAGTCCACCAATCCCACGACCGGTCAGCCCATCGCCGGTGTGCGCCTGGCCAGCCTCGACGACTACGAGGCCTGCATCGCGGCGATGGACGAGGTCACGCCCCGGTGGAAGATGCTGCCGGCGCCCAAGCGCGGCGAGATCGTGCGGCAGATCGGCGAGGCCCTGCGGGAGCACAAGGACGACCTGGGCGCACTCATCGCCCTCGAGGTCGGCAAGATCCGCCAGGAGGGCCTGGGCGAGGTCCAGGAGTCCATCGACATCGCGGACTTCTCGGTCGGCCTGTCCCGTCAGCTCTACGGGCTCACGACCCACTCCGAGCGGCCCCAGCACCGCATGTACGAGCAATGGCACCCCATCGGCCACGTGGCCTGCATCACCGCCTTCAACTTCCCCAACGCCGTCTGGGCCTGGAACGCGATGATCGCGGCTGTGTGCGGCGACACGGTGTGCTGGAAGCCGTCGCTCAAGGCCCCCCTGGTCGCCATCGCCACCCACAAGATCGCCCACGAGGTGCTCGAGCGCCACGGCATGGGCGGTGTCTTCACCCTGGTCATCGGCGACGACGCCGACGTGGGCGAGACCATGATCCACGATGGGCGCTTCCCCGTGGTCTCGGCCACCGGATCCACCCGCATGGGCAAGCACGTCGGCCAGGCCGTGGCAGCACGGCTGGGGCGGTCGCTCTTGGAGCTCGGCGGCAACAACGCGATCATCGTGGACCCGACTGCACCGCTGGACCTGGCCCTGGGGGGCATCGTGTTCGGCGCCGTGGGCACGGCCGGCCAGCGCTGCACCAGCACCCGGCGGATCTTCCTGCACCAGGACATCGCTGCGGCCTTCACCGACAAGATCGTGCACGCCTACAAGCAGGTCCGGATCGGCGATCCGCTGGACGCCGACACGCTCATGGGTCCGCTCATCGACGAGGACGCGGTCGCCCAGTTCCAGGCCGCCATCGTGGCCATCCAGGAACAGGGCGGCGAGGTCCTGACCGGCGGCGTGCGCGTCGACCGCCCCGGCAGCTTCGTCGAGCCCACGGTGGTCAAGGCGTCACCGGACATGGCGATCTGCAAGCACGAGACCTTTGCCCCCATCCTCTACGTCTTCACCTACGACGACCTGGCCCAGGCGATCCACTGGCAGAACGACGTGCCCCAGGGCCTGTCGTCGGCGATCTTCACGGACTCCGTGCGCACCGCCGAGAACTTCCTGAGCCACGCCGGCAGCGACTGCGGCATCGCCAACGTGAACATCGGCACCAGCGGCGCCGAGATCGGCGGGGCCTTCGGTGGCGAAAAGGAGACCGGCGGCGGCCGCGAGGCCGGGTCCGACAGCTGGAAGGCCTACATGCGTCGCCAGACCTGCACGATCAACTGGTCCACCGAGCTGCCTCTGGCCCAGGGCATCGAGTTCAACCTGGACTGATCGGCCGATGAGCCCTGCGACATTACTTTCCCACGGGTGCGGATCTGGGACCCCAACGGGGCACCGCGAAGCCCCCGTCAGGGAGATGTCAACGGCTCGATCCGCATGAAGTGGTGGCAAGAGGGTCTGGCACACCTCTTGCTCAAGGGTCAGGCGAGCAATTCTCCAACCCTCCTCCGCGCATCATCAGGAGCCTCCATGTTCATCACCATCGATCGATTCATCCAGGAAGAAGAAGGCCAGAGCACCGTCGAGTACATGCTGCTCATCTCGGTCATCGTCATCGCCATCGTGGCGGCCGCCTACATCTTCTTCCCCACGTTCCAGAAGGGCGTGCAGGAGCTGGCCAAGGACGTCTCGTCCATCCTGGACAGCGGCAAGATCGGACAGGTCGGCTTCGACCGTGGTGCTGGTGGGTCCTAGAGCGCCAATCAGGTAAACGGACCGAGCATGGCTAGCCCCCGCGCTCTCCGAGCGATGCGAGTCCCCTCCCCCCGTCTTCGGGGTGGAGGGGATTCGCGCTTCGGGGGTATAGGGAGGCCCCATGCTCCTGCTCCTCACCACCACCGCCTTCGCCGCCACCTACCAGAACCCGGTTCGCACCCCCGACGCCGGCTACGTCGACGTGACCCTGGGGCTCGGCGGCGTCCGACACGCCCAGGACCTCACAGACTGCGAGGGCGACGGCTGCCGCGTCAGCGAGCTCAGCTGGGGGCCTGACCTGCGCCTGGGCGTCCGGCCTGCGGACTTCGTGGGTGTCTGGATTCAGGGTGATCTCCGGGCAGAGAGCCTGGACGGCACCGAGCATGCAGGCTGGTTCGTGGGCGCCGACGCCGGCGTGCACCTGGCGCTCCCGCGGGACGGCCTGCGGCCCGCCCTGTCGCTTCAGGGCTCCTGGCAGCGCAGCCCCGTCACAGGCTGGGACGACGCGTCATCCACCGACCAGGCCTTGCGCGTCGAGGCCGCTCTGTTTGGTGCCTGGGGAGACGACGCCGACGGCTTCGTGGCCTATGCCGGGCCCGCGGTCCGGCTGTGGCAGTCCCGCGAGATCACCGTCGTGAAGGACGACGTGTCCTTTGAGCTGAAGAGCTGGATCCCCGTCGGCGTCGTGGTCGGTGGCGAGATCGTCAGCGACATGCTGGGCCTGCCGTGGGTCTCGCGCACCCCTCGACTGGCGGTCGGGCTCGAGGCTCGCGGCCTGGATGCCTGGGGACTCGAAGCCTGGTTGAGCCTGCGCTACTGAGCGTCGGGCCGCGCGATCACCACAGTCGCCGCCGCGGACCAGTCGGCACTGGAAGCCGTGCCAGGCCAGGCATCGCCCTCCAGGCCCTCGGCGTCGTCGGCCAACCAGCTCTGCTTGTCCACGCCGGACCCGGTGGACCACGAAGCCGTGCCGGTCTGAGGCGCGAACTGGCCGGAGTTCCAGTCCAGCAGCTCGCCCTCGCCCTGGGGTAGGACCACCTTGATGGCGTCGTCGTCGACGTCGAGGTCCAGGACCACCGAGACCCGGGGCGACGCCGAGCAGTCCTCGACCTTGACCGTGGCCGACGCGCTGTACCCCTCGCCCTCTGGATCGCGAAAGCTCAGCTCGAAGGCCTGGGTCGGGGTGGTGATCACCACCTCGATGTCCAGTGCCTGGACGCTGTCCAAGGAGCCCTCATAGCTCAGGGTCGTGACCCCCGTCGCCGTGTTCCAGAACACGGTCCCTGGCGCCTCGATCGCCAGGTTGGCGGCCAGGTCTGCCGGCGCGGTCAGCGTGGGCACCGCTGCCCCGGTGTCCGGATCCTGGGCCAGCTCCCGCAGGTCGGTCTGGTCCAGGCTGCAGAGCCAGGCCCCGAGCGAGCCCGCCGCGACCCCCAGCCGGACCCCGGGGGCGGCAGCGACTCCGATCTCGGCCGCCCGGGCGTCCACCAGGGGCTGCACGGTCGTGACATCGGCACAGGCCATCAACGCCAGGACGATCACGGCGCCCCTCCGGCCCCGAGGCGCTCCAAGAGCGTCGCTTCGTCGATCACCTCGATCTCCAGTTCCTGCGCCTTGGCGAGCTTGCTGCCCGCGTCGGCGCCCGCCACGACCGTGTCGGTCTTCTTGCTCACGCTGCCGCTCACCTTGCCTCCCGCCGCCAGGATGCGCGACTTTGCGTCGCTTCGCTTCAGCGTCGGAAACGTGCCGGTCAGGACGAAGCGCTTGCCGACGATCGCAGCCACCGTGGTGTCCCCGCCACCGACCACTTCCGCCGGCGGGAATTGGACGCCGGCCGCCTGGAGCCTGGCGATCTCGTCGCGGTGAGCCGGCTCGGAGAACCAGGCCACGATGGGCTCGGAGACGATGGGACCCACCCCGTCCACCAGCTCCAGAGCCTCGGCCGGGGCGTCCATGATGGCGTCGATGGTGCCGAAGTGTTGCGCCAGGTCACGGGCGGTGGACTCGCCGACGTTGGCGATGCCCAGGCCAAAGATCACGTTGGCGAGAGGGCGGGCGCGACTGACCGCGAGGGCGTCGATCAGGTTCTGGGCGCTCTTGTGCGCCATGCGCTCCAGGGCCGCCACCGGCTCGATCTGGAGCCCGTACAGGTCGCTGAAGCGAGTCACCATACCGGTCGAGACGAGCTGCTCGACCAGCTTGGAGCCTAGCCCCTCGATGTCCATGGCCAGGCGGCTGGCGAAGTGCTGGATGGCGCCGGACAGCTGGGGGGGACAGCCGGCCTGGTTGGGGCAGCGCGTGACGACCTCGCCTTCGGCCCGCACGAGCGGTGTGCCGCAGGCCGGGCAGTCCGCCGGGTAGACCACTGGGCGTCGGTCGGCCCGCTCTCCGTCGTCGACCACCGAGACGACCTTGGGGATGACGTCGCCCGCGCGGTAGATCCGCACCCGGTCGCCGTGGTGCAGGTCCAGGCGCCGGAGCTCGTCGGCGTTGTGCAGCGTGGCTCGGCTCACGGTCACGCCACCGACCCGGACCGGCCGTAGGTGGGCGACTGGCGTGACCGCACCCGTGCGGCCGACCGAGAATTCCGCGTCGTCGAGCACGGTGATCGCCTCTTCCGGAGGGTACTTGAAGGCGATCGCCCACTTGGGGGCCCGGGTGACGAAGCCCAGGGTGTCCTGGTGCGCGAAGGCGTCGACCTTGACCACGGCGCCGTCGATCTCGTAGTCCAGACCATGCCGCAGCTGGCCCAGCTCCGAGATGCGCGTCACCACCGCGTCCATGCCCACGCACACCCGGTTGAGCTCGTTGACCCGGAAGCCCCAGGCTCGGAAGAGCTCGAAGACCTGGTGCAGGGTCGCCGGCAGTGGCACGCCCTCGAGCTCGCCGAAGCTGTGGGCGATGAAGTGCAGCGGCCGCTGGGCAGCCAGGCGCGGGTCCAGCTGGCGCATCGTGCCCGCCGCGCTGTTGCGCGGGTTCTCGAAGGCTTTGTCCCCCCGGGCCACCCGGTCCCGGTTCATCTGGGCGAAGCCGGAGAGGTCGAACAAGACCTCGCCCCGAACGGACAGGTAGCTCGGCAGGACCGCACTGCCGCCCAGGCGCAGGGGGATCTCCGAGATGGTCCGCACGTTGTGGACCACGTCTTCTCCGGTCTCGCCGTCCCCGCGGGTGATGCCCGCGGTCAGCTCGCCGTCCTGGTAGACCAGCTCCATCGCCAGGCCATCGAGCTTGGGTTCGACCGTGTACGCCAGGGGCGCGTCTTCTGGGTGGCCAGCCCGGATCAGGTCCCGCAGGATCCCGCCTCGCACCCCGCCCTTGTCGTCCCGCCGGATCTCCCAGTCCCGCAGGTCCGACGCGCTCAAGGCGTTGCGCAGCGACAGCATCGGCACCCGGTGCGCCATGCCGTGGAGACGATCCACGGGGGCCCCGCCGACGCGGTGGGTCGGACAGTCCGCCGGCACATGGGCCGGCCAGGCGTCGACCAGGAGCTCCAGCTCCCGGTACAAGAGGTCGTAGTCACGGTCGCTGATCTCCGGGGCATCGAGCTCGTGGTAGAGCCTGTTGTGCCGATTCAGCTCCTGGGAGAGCGCCACCAGGCGCGCCCGGGCAGCGGGCTCCGCCAGGTCCTGCACCCGGGTTCGGATCGCTGCGGGATCCCATTCGACCATGAACGTCCTCCGAGCAGTGCGTTGTATCCGCGCGATCGGGCCCGCGAAAGGCCTTCAGCACACCGCCGAGCGAGCCGATGTCTCAGCTGGGATTCGAACTCGCCGAGGAGGGGACATGGAAGCCGTCCAGCCCGGACATCGCACACTCGATCCGGATCGCCTCCCCACGATCCCAGCAGGGCTGTTCGCCATCATCAAGGAGGCCGGTGATCCCGAGTCGTCCCTGCAGAAACTGGCCCAGGTGGTCAGCCAGGAACCGGGCTTCACGACCCAGCTGCTCAAGATCGTCAACAGCCCGTACTTCGGCTTCGGCAAGGAGGTCCGCCAGGTCCAGCAAGCCACGGTGGCCATCGGCGCACGCACGGTGCGCAACCTGGCGGTCGCCCACGCGGTCAAGGGCACGACCGACGACATGGATCTGGGCGACTTTGACGGCACGTTGTTCTGGGAGGACAGCCTGCGCAGGGCCGCGATCTGCCGATACATGGCCGAGCGGGTGCGCTACGAGGATCCCCTCGAGGCGTTCACGGTCGGCCTGGTCCAAGACATCGGGTCGCTCTTCCTGGCCTACCTGGCACCGGAGTACTCCGGTGAGCTCCAGAAGTTCCGCAGCCTGAGTGGCGGCGATCGGCACCATCAGGAACGGCACCTGGTGGGCGCCGGCCACACCGACATCTTCGCCTTGACCGCGTCCAGCTGGGGCCTGCCCCCCGATCTGGCGGAAGCCATCGTCGGGCACCACAACCCGAAGGCCAAGGCCTCGGGCCGCCGTGGCCAGTGGCTCTTGGCCCTGGCCCGGGTGGCCGACGCCGTGGCCGACCTGTTCCAGGCTGGCGCAAGCGGAGAGCTCCAGGGGACGGCCCAGGCCTACCTGGACCAGCTCCCGTCCACCCAGCCCATGATCCTCGAGGACCTGTGCAACGAGATCCGCCAGGAGCTGGTCGGGACCGGCCGCGACCTGGACATCAAGGTCGGCAAGCAGCCGACCTGGTCCCAGATGGTCGCCCAGGCGAACAAGTCCCTGGTCTCCATCAACGACCGCTACGAGGAGATCACCCGAGAGCTCGAGCGCAAGAACGCAGAGAACGCCAGGCTCCTGGCCGAGCTCCAGGAAAAGAACGAGGAGCTGCACCGGCTGGCCACGACGGACACCCTGACCCAGGTGTCGAACCGGCGGCACTTCACCGAGATCCTGAACGCGGCCATCGAGACCGCACGGGCCAACGGCACCCCCCTGTCGATCCTGATGTGCGACGCGGACCACTTCAAGCGGGTCAACGACACCCACGGCCACGCTTATGGCGACGACGTGTTGGTGGAGATCGCTGCACGCATGGTCAAGGGCGCCCGCGCCGAGGACACCGTCGGCCGCCTGGGCGGCGAGGAGTTCGCCATCCTCCTGCCCGGTGCGGGGGCCTCCCGAGGGCAGATCGTCGCCGAGCAGATCCGCCAGACCCTGCGGGCGACCCCCATCGTGTGCCGGGACGGCATCGAGGTCCGTCAGACCGCCAGCTTCGGCGGGTTCACGTGGAATCCCCGGGACAAACCGGTCGACGCCGACCACATGCTCCAGGCAGCGGACCACGGCTGCTACGCCAGCAAGCGCGGCGGCCGGGACCGGGTGAGCTGGCAGAAGTAGCGCTGCACGCCCCACCCGCGGGACCCGGGGATCGCCGATCCGTCCGCGCCAGCCGTGCGCGCGGGCTGCGTTATTGACAGTCGCGTCTCCGTTCCGGATGATCGCCTCCCCTCCCCGCCGGTCGCCGACCTCCCCTGGCGCCGCCCCCGCTCCCCCGCACGCCCTCCCGTGCCGAAAGCCCCCCACACCATGACCGTTCACGACGTGACTTCGAGCCGGAAGCGGGGGGATGTCCGCTCCAGCGGCGTGCTCGAGGTCCTGCCCGACGGCTTCGGCTTCCTGCGCGACGGGGCCCGCAGCTACCTGCCCAGCCCCGACGACATCTATGTCTCCCCGTCTCAGATCCGAAGGTTCGAGCTCTGCACCGGCGACGAAGTCGTCGGCGAGGTCCGCGCCCCCAAGGACAACGAGCGCTACTTCGCCCTGATCCGGGTCCAGTCGGTGAACGGCGGGGACCCCGACGACGGGGGACCCAACCGGAACTTCGATCAGCTGACCCCGCTGCACCCCGACCAGGCGCTCACGCTGGAGCACCCATCCGGCGAGGCGTCGACCCGACTCATCGACCTGTTCACCCCCATCGGCAAGGGCCAGCGGGGCCTGATCGTGGCCCCTCCTCGGGTGGGCAAGACCGTGCTGCTCCAGCACATCGCCCAGGCCCTGGCCGCCAACCACCCGAACGTGCACCTGATGGTGTTGCTCATCGACGAGCGCCCAGAGGAGGTCACCGAGATGGTGCGGACCGTGAAGGGCGAAGTGCTCTCGTCCACCTTCGACGAGCCCGCCTCCCGGCACGTCCAGGTCGCCGAGATGGTGCTCGAGCGCGCCCGCCGACTGGTCGAGCGAGGCCGCGACGTGGTGGTGCTACTGGACTCGATCACACGGCTCGCCAGGGCCTACAACAACACGGTCCCGTCGTCGGGCAAGCTCCTGTCCGGCGGCGTCGACGCGGCTGCACTCCACCGGCCCAAGCGGTTCTTCGGCGCGGCCCGCAACCTCGAAGAGGGCGGCTCGCTGACCATCCTTGGGACCGCCCTCGTCGACACCGGCTCGCGCATGGACGACGTGATCTTCGAGGAGTTCAAGGGCACCGGCAACATGGAGCTGGTCCTGGACCGCGCCGTCGCCGACCGCCGGATCTTCCCCGCCCTCGACGTGCTCCGGTCCGGCACCCGTCGCGAGGAGAAGCTCCTGGCGCCCGAGGCGCTGGCCCGGGCCGACCTGCTCCGCCAGGCCCTCCAGGGCAGCCCGGCCCGGGACATGGCCTGGCTCCTCGAACAGCTCCGCCGCCACCCGACCAACGCGGAGTTGCTTGACAACATGGCTGTCGCGAGCAAATAGGGTGCGTTCCCGGGCACGCACGGCGAATCCCACCGCGTCCCGCACTTGGCACCCCTTCCTTGGGCACGACCATGAAGACCGGCATCCACCCGAAGTACCAGGAGTGCACCGTCACCTGCGTGTGCGGCAACTCCTTCCAGACCCTCACCCTCGCCAGCGAGCTCCGGGTCGAGATCTGCAGCAACTGCCACCCGTTCTTCACGGGCAAGCAGAAGCTCATGGACACCGAGGGTCGCGTCGAGCGCTTCATGCGCAAGTACGGCATGACCGCGCCCGCCGAGTCCTGAGACAGCCTGTGGCGCCTCGCGCCTGAGCGGGGCCCCCCGTGCTCGACAAGCTCGAAGAGCTCGCCCGCAGGCTCCAGGATCTCAACGAGCTCCTGGGCAGTCCCGATGTGGCGTCCGACCCGAACCGGCTGCGCGATCTCTCGATCGAACACAGCCAGCTGACGCCTATCGTCGACGCCTATGGGCAGCTCAAGGCGTCGATGCTCGAGCTGGCCGACGTGCTCGAGCTCATGGCGGATCCCGAGATGCGGGAGATGGCCGCCGAGGACAAGACCCGGCTCGAGCGCCAGATCGAGACGTTGAAGCAAGAGCTCCGGCTGTTGCTACTGCCAAAGGACCCCTACGAGGGCCGCAACCTGTTGGTGGAGATCCGCGCCGGGACCGGCGGAGACGAAGCCGCGCTCTTCGCGTCGGACCTGTTCCGCATGTACGCCAGGTACTGCGACACCCACCGCTTCAAGGTCGAGGTGTTGAGCCAGTCCGACGTCGTGGTCGGCGGCAGCTCCGGCAAGTCGGCCACCGGCTTCAAGGAGATCATCTGCCTGGTGTCGGGCAAGCAGGCCTACAGCCACCTCAAACACGAGTCCGGCGTGCACCGTGTCCAGCGGGTGCCCTTGACCGAGACCCAGGGCCGCATCCACACCTCGGCGGCCACGGTGGCCATCCTGCCCGAGCCCGACGAGGTCGAGATCAAGATCGACCCCAGCGACCTGCGCATCGACGTCTTTCGCGCGTCGGGCCCCGGGGGGCAGTCGGTCAACACCACGGACTCGGCGGTCCGGCTGGTGCACGAGCCCACGGGTCTGACGGTCATCTGCCAGGACGAGAAGTCCCAGCACAAGAACAAGGCCAAGGCCCTCAAGGTCCTCAAGGCCCGCCTGTTCGAGCAACAGGAAGCCGAACGCCACGCAGAAGAGGCCGCCGCACGCCGCTCCCAAGTCGGCAGCGGCGACCGCTCAGAGCGCATCCGGACCTACAACTACCCCCAGAACCGGGTGACCGATCACCGCATCGGCGAGACCGTCTACAAGCTCGATCAGATCATCTCGGGCAAGCTGGACCTCATCGCAGCACCGGTCATCGCCTGGTTCCAGGCCGAGGCCCTCAAGGCCGCCGAGTCCTGAGTGCTGTCCCTGGTCGACGTCCTGACCCGGACCCAGTCGTACCTGGCGTCCAAGGGCTCACCGTCGGCTCGCCTGGACGCGGAGCTGCTGCTGTCTCACGTGCTGGACATGGACCGTCTGCAGCTCTACCTGCAGCACGACCGCCCCATGAACGACCAGGAGCTCGCCGCACTCCGTGACCCGGTGCGGCGTCGGGGCAACCGGGAGCCCCTGGCGACCATCGTGGGCCACAAGGAGTTCTGGAGCCGGGACTTCCAGGTCATCCCCGGCGTGCTGGTGCCGCGGCCGGACACGGAGACCCTGATCCTGGCCGCCCTGGACCTCATCCCCGAAGGAGAGGACCGGGTCTTCGTGGCCGACGTGGGCTCGGGCTCAGGCTGCGTCGGCCTCACGCTGGCGCTGGAGAGGGACCAGGTGCGCCTGTTCGCCCTGGACGCGAGTCCCGCGGCCCTGGCCTGCACCAAGGCCAATGTCCAGGCCCTGGGGCTTCAGGACCGGGTGGCGGTCCGGCGCTCGGACTTGCTGGGGGCGGTGCCTGCGGACCGGCCCATCGACGTGGTCGTCTCGAACCCGCCCTACATCGCCAGCCAGGACATCGAGGGCCTGGCGCCCGAGATCCGAGACCACGAGCCACGAGTGGCCTTGGACGGCGGGCCCGATGGCCTGGACTTCTACCGTCGGTTGGTGCCGGTCGCTGCGGAGCGGGCTCGCAAGGCCGTGCTGGTCGAGGTCGGCGCCGACCAGGCCATCCCGGTGATGGCGATGTTCAAGGACGCCGGGCTGAAGCTGGTCCGGACCCGCGCAGACCTGGCCGGTGTGGAGCGCGTGGTCATCGGCGAGCGGGATCCCTGAGTCCTGGCGCGGCAAAAGGTCCCTGGCAAGGCCCAAGTGGTGCGGGAGGCAGCATCGATCGGCTTCTCAAGCCAATCCAGGGCTCCTGTCGCGCCTCATCTGAGGTATCCTGCGCCGCTGGACCCGGGTGGAAGATGCGGTGGCTGTTGAGCGCGATGTGCCTTGTGGCCTGCTCACCGAGCGGGCCGGCGGCCGTGGTGTTCGAAGACGCAGCTTCGGGTCAGGCCAAGTCTGGCGACTCAGCTGCCCCCGACTCGGCGACGGCCGACACCGCAGCGGAGACCTCGCCGCTGACCTTTTCGGGCGACGTGCCCACCAACGTTCTGATCATCAGCATCGACACACTTCGACGTGACGCCATCGGCGCCCTGGGCGGCCACGACAGCACCCCGACCCTGGACGCCCTCCTCGCGGACTCGGTGTTCCTGGCGGACCATCGCTCGTGCTCCAACTGGACCGCCCCCTCGATGGTCTGTGTCACGACCGGGGCGAACCCGATGATCCAGGACTGGTGGCCGACCGACGCGTCCACGTCGGCCATCTCGGTCATGCCGGCGATGCCGGCCACCCTGCCGACCCTGGCGACGACCCTGCGGGAGCAGGGCTACCTGACCGGCCTGATCACGGCCAACGGCATGTTCAGCAGCGTGGTCGGCGCCCTGACCGATGGGTACACCGTCGAGAAGCTCTACCGCTCGGTCTCGGCCCCGCAGGTTGTCACGGCCAGCCTCGACACCCTGCGCACCTTCCACGCCGCCGGCCAGCCGTGGCTGTTCCACGTGCACTTCATGGACCCCCACGCCGACTACCTGGCGCCGCGGCCCTATGTGCTCCAGGAGCTCGCCAAGGTCACCACGACCATTCCCTGGGACTTCACGCTCTTGCCCCAGGTCAACGCCGCGATGACCGCCTATGAGTCGGCCCCGGAGTCGGTCCAAGAGGGCATTGAAGAACACCTCCAAGCCCTCTACCGGGCCGAGGTCCGGTACATGGACGCCAGCATCGCGACCCTCTGGACGGAGCTTCGGTCCTTTGGCGCACTCGACGACACCCTGGTCCTGTTCGTCTCGGATCACGGCGAGCAGTTCGGAGAGCAGGGCAGCTTCCACCACGGACACAACCTTCAGGCCCAGGAGAACCGCGCCATCGCGGCCTTCTGGGCCGACGGCCTCACACCCGGGGAGTGGTCCGAGCCGACCTGGCACGAAGATCTGGCCGTGACGCTCTACGACCTGATGGGCCTGAGCCCCGCCTACACCACCACGGGCACGGTGCTCGGCCAGGCGGCCGAGGACCGCGTGGGCCTGGGCTTCAACCTGGCGGGCAACCGCGTCCCGAACTTCGCGCTGACCCAGAGCGGCCACCAGCTGCACTACGAATTCGGGGGAAGCAAGACCTTCTACGACCTGGACGCGGATCCGGACACGCTGACCGACATCTACGACGCGACAGACCC
>CAZFLE010000082.1:0-31710 GCA_964519895.1 uncultured Enterobacterales bacterium
CGCTCCAGCCGCCGCATCCAGCGGAACACCGCCCGCATGGGCTTCATGAAGTGGATGGTGGCGCCTCCGCCCAGCACCAGCGGCAGCTTTCGCCAGGCGTGCTCCGGCCGGGTCGTGCCACGAATGGCGTCCACCAGCCGGCTGCCTGCCCGCCACCCGGTCTGGAGCAGGTCCATGTGCGGGTTCGTGCGGTAGGCGACGAGCACGTCGACGGGATCCACCAGGTCGGCGGTCAGGTTGGCGTGCAGGTCGTAGCTGACGGCCAGGCCGGCGTCGGGCCCCACAATTTCCCGGACCCGCCGTAACAGGAGGCCCTCGGGGGGCTCGTCGAGGCCCACCACCTCCATCGAGCCGTGCAGCGCCAGGTAGACCCCGTCCACGGGACCCGCCGCGGCCAGCCGCGCCACCAGGTCGTCCACCAGCCAGTCGAAGCAGGCCCGGCTCACGGGCCCGCTGGGAATCGCCAGCGACGACGCCAGGGGCACTGTCTCGACGCCGCCCGCCCGCCGTGCGGCCTGCACGAACCCGGTCAGCTCGGCGTGGGCCAAGTACCCCTCGAGCTCCTTGCCTCGCAGGCGACAGACCGCGGCCAGGGCTTCTCCTTCCAGCCGGTGCACCCGCTCGAAGTCCGCCAGCTCGGTGGTCAGCGGAGACCAGGCGCAGGCTTCGTGGAACAGCCGGCCATAGGCGATGCGCAGAGGCCTCACGAGAACAGCTCCCCGATGAAGAGCTTCAGGATCTGCTCCCGCACCGCCGGCGGCGCCGCGTTGATGAGCCGGTGGATGTCCGCCGACTCAGCCGGGAGCTGGCCGTCGGTGATGCCCAGGGCCCCCATCAACGTCGTCGCGTCCAGGTCTGCCCCGCTGCCGAGCATCGACAGCATCGCGACCACCTGGGCTTGCGGCGCCTGGTTCGGCGGCAGATCCACTAGGCACGCGGCCAGGTCCGCGGCCAGCGCCCCGGCGCCCCCGGCATTGCTCGGGTCCAGGGTCAGGTGGATGTGGGCCGGGGAAGCCCCGAAGGCATAGGTCGGCTGCACGTGCCAGCCCCGAGCATTGAGCCGGTCCGACAGGGCGAACACGTCGCCGTCGGTCGTGGTGAAGGCGAACAGGTTCATGTCCGGCTTGGCGAGCAGCCGGACCCCGTCGAGCTGCTCGATGGCACCGCACAGGTCGCCGGTGGCCGACCACATCCGACGGGCCCGCTCCTGGTAGCCCTCGCGGCCCAGGGAGCGCATGATCGCGTAGGCAGCGCCCAGGGCCGCGACGCTCTTGGAGCCCAGGGTGGTGGCGTTGATGATGCCGTAGCCGCTCCACCGGGCACAGGCGTAGTACTGGCTCTCCCGGAGCTCGGCCGACCGCTGCAGGATCACGGAGATGCCCTTGGGCGCGAAGCCGTACTTGTGCAGGTCGGCCGAGATGCTGGTCACTCCCGGCACCGCGAAGTCGAAGGGCGCCACGTCGACCCCGTTGTCCCGCAGGAACGGCAGCACGCAGCCGCCGACGCAGGCATCGACGTGCATCAGGCAGCCGTGCTCCAGGGCCAGGGCGGCGAGCTCTTCGATCGGGTCGATGACGCCGTGGGCGTAGCTCGGTGCCGAGCCCACGATCAGGACCACGTCGTCGGTCAGCTTGGCCCGGGCGTCGGCCACGTCGGCCCGAAAGGTGACCGGGTCGACCCGGACCGGCACCATCTGAACGCCGAAGTAGTGGCTGCCCTTGTGGAAGCAGGCGTGGGCCGTCTCTGGCAAGAGCATCTTGGGGTCGGTGATGTGGGGCTTGTGCTTGCGGGCGTGGTCCCGGGCGGTCTTGATCGCCAGCAGCACGCTCTCGGTGCCGCCGGCCGTCGCCGTGCCGACCGCGCCCTCCGGGGCCTGGAGCAGCTCCAGCATGGCGCCGACCACGAAGTTCTCGAGCCGGCGGGCGCTGGGAAAGACCGTCGGGTCCAGCCCGTTGATGTTCATGCAGGCGCCAAAGGCCTCACGAGCCAGGTCCCGCTGCTCGGCGCCGGCGTCGTAGATGAAGGCATAGGCGCGGCCGTCGTAGGGCAGGTCCTGGGCCTTGGACCGGGTCAGGTCTGCCAGGATCTGGGCGCGATCGGCGCCCTGGTGCGGAAAGCGAGGGGTCATGGTGCGTTCTCCAGGGGGTTGCGCTTGAGAGGTTGCAGCAGCTGGGTCCAGAGCAGGTCGTGCACGGGTGCCAGGTCCAGCCCGGTCATCACGCGCTGCAGCACCAGCCCGTCCATCAGGGCCCGGACCACTGCCATCAGGGCGTCGGGGTCCACGGGTGCGACGGTGCCGGCGGCGATGCCGTCCCGGAGGCGCTGGGCCATGGCTTCGCGGTAGGGGGCAAAGACCGTGTTGCCCACGGCGATGATCTCGGCCATGCGGTCCTCGCCACAGGTGGCGATGGCCTGGGCCAGGAACACCAGCCGTGCCTCCCGGCCGCTGTGGAAGGCGTGCACCGCCACCACGTGGGCGTAGATCTGATCCAGCGGGTGCTCGCACGCCAACACCCGCGGCAGCACGAACGCGGTCTGCTCCCGGAGCAGGTCCTCGAGGGCCAGCTCGGCGATGTGGGCGCGGGTGGGGAAGTGGTAGAGCAGGGTGGGCCGCTTGACCGCCAGCGCATCGGCAAGGCGCTGGGTCGACACGTCGACCCCTTCGGCCTGGAGCACGGCGACCGCTCGGCGGGCGAGGTCCAGGCGCTTGGCGGTGGCGGGGGGGCGGGCCATGAGTTGACGAATCGTCAGATAACGTTTCCTGACGAATCGTCAAGCCAGGCGATTCTCGGGGTGTCGCTGAGCGATCCAGCGGCTACGGTGCCGCACCCTGGAGGACCCATGTGGATCGCTCTCCCGCTCCTGGCGCTCGCCGGTTGTGACGGCACCGGCGACGACTCCGCCGACTCCGCGGTCGCGAGCTTCCCCGCCGGCATCGTCGCCCGGGCCGACGGCTGGCTGCGCGGTGACCTTCACACCCACACGACCTACGACGGCGGCGGCGAGGACGTGGGAACGGTGATCGCCCTGGCCGAGTACCTGGCGGACCCGGTGTTCCTGGACGCCCACCCCGAGTACGCCGACGATCACCTGGACTACCTGTCGATCACCGACCACCGCACGGTCGCCCAGCAGGACGACGTCGACTACCACAGCGACGCTCTGATCCTGGTCGGCGGCGAGGAATTCGGCAGCGACGGACACGCCGGCGCCCACGGCATCACCGAGTTCGTCGACCACGATCCCGACGACGACGCCACGTCTCTGGCCGACCTGGTCGCCGCCATCGAGCACACCCACGACCAGGGCGGGGCTTTCTCTCCGAACCACCCCTTCCTGCCCAGCATCAAGTGGCCCTGGGACACCCGGGACCACGACGGGGTCGAGGTCTGGAACGCCGGCTGGGGCCTGATGGCGCCCGACACGACCCCCCAGGACCTGGACGAGTGGGAGGCCGAGCACGGCATCGCCGCCAGCGCGACCTACCGCAGGGCGGTCGACGCCCAGGGGAGCGGCGCGGCCTTCCAGTCGCTGGCCTGGGTCGAGGCCCAGCTCATGCGCGGCCAGCACAAGGCCGTCATCGGCGGCAGCGACCGCCACGTGGTGCTGTTGCCGGGCTTCCCCACCACCTATGTACGGGCCAGGACGCCCGACGAGGCTGGGGTTGTCCAGGGCATTCGGGACCGCCACACCTTCATCTCCCGAAACCCGGCCGCAGCCCAGGTCCTGGTGAGCGTCACCGTGGACGGCACGACCTATGGCCTGGGCGACGCCATCCCGCTCGCCGGCGAGACCGAGCTCACCCTCGACGTGCGCGTGGGCCGGGCCGACGGCGGCCAGCTTCGGGTCATCGGCGGGGCTGCGGTGGCCACCGACGAGGCCCTGGCCACGGCCGAGCTCGGCACCCGCTGGCACGAACAGGACGTGGTCGGCGACGACACCACCGTCTCGCTCACGCGCACCGTGGCGCCTGGCGACTGGTTCTACCCCATGGTCCTGGAGCCTCTGATCGCCCCGGGGGCCACTGCGGAACAGGCCGACGTGGTGCGCACCCTGGCGCTCCGGTCCGCCGCCACCGCCGAGGAGGACTTCACCGGCCTGGCCGAGGTCTTCTTGGAGCTCGTGGACCAGGACGTGCTCTGGAACGGCCTGTACTGCGATCCGGTCCTGTGGCAGGCCGACAAGCTCCAGTGCTTCCCGCCAGACGACGAGGGCCTGGCGAGCTTCTTCGTGCCCGACCTGCTCGACCGGGGCCTGAACGCGGTGAGCGAGAACGGCGGGCTGACCGACTGGTGCATGGGGGCGATCGGCAGCCCGATCCTGTTCACCCAGGCACCCTGAGGTGGCCCGGCGCCTGTCCAGGACGAGAGCGCGGACCCGGGTCGAGAAGCTGGTCCGCCAATTCGCGGCCGAGCTGCCGGAGATCAAGGCCACCCGGGCCGTCAAGGAAGCCCAGGTCGAGGACAAGTACCTCAAGCCCCTGTTCCGGGCCCTGAACTGGAACACCGACAACGAGGGCCTGTCCCTACACCACGAGGAGTTCGTGGTCCAGGCCACCCAGTGGGTCGACGGCAGCGCCAAGTCCCCCGACTACCTGCTGCGCTTGCCCGATCCCGACCGGCCCTACCGCCTGCGGCGCCACCTGTTCATCGAGGCCAAGCACCCCAAGTACGACCTGGCCCGGGACGTGCGCTGGATCCGGCAGACCTATCGCTACGCCCACTCGACGGTCAGCGAGACGGACCGGCGGGAGAACTGGGTGCGGCTGGCGCTGTTGACCGACTTCGAGGAGTTCCGGCTCTTCGACTGCCTGGACCCGGAGCCTCTGCAGCTGAACACGCCCGAGGCCTACAACAAGCGCGTGGTGCCGGGCTTCGATCTGATGTTCACCCAGTACGTCGACGACTTCGATCGGCTGTGGGACACCTTTGAGCGGGACGCCGTGGCAGCGGGCTCGTTGCTGTCGCTGGCCGTGACCGCAGTCAGCAAGCGCCGAGCCCGGGTCTCCCCGGACCAACGCTTCCTGGGGGATCTCGAGCGCTTCCGCCTGGCGATCGCCCAGGGCTTCGAGCGCCGCAGCCCAGGACTCTCGGACCGTTACCTGACCGCCGCCACCCAGCTGGTCCTGGACCGCATCGTGTTCGCCAAGATGCTGCACGACCGGGGCCTGGAGACCGACCACCTGAGCCAGGCCCTGGCGGGACTGCCCAGAGCTGATCCGAGCAGCACCGAGCTCTACAGCCACTGCCAGGGGGTGTTCGAGGGGCCCCTGAACACCCTGTACAACGGGCGCCTTTTTGCCCAGCGAGACGAGCTCGAGGGGCTTGCGCTGGATGACCAGGCCCTGCGCCCGATCCTGGAGGAGCTTCGGCCGGTCCGGGCGCCCTACACCCTGGCGGCGATGCCGGTGGAGATCATCGGCTACGCCTATGAGAAGTTCCTGGGCCGGGTCATCGAGCGGGCCGAAGACGGCGTGCGGGTGGTGGAGAAGCCCGAGGTCCGCCGCAACCGGGGTGTGTTCTACACCCCGCGGCACATCGTGGAGAACATCGTCGAGCGCACGGTGGGGATCGCGCTGGCGAGCTGCACCACCCCGGAACAGGTCCGCCGGCTCAAGGTGCTCGACCCCAGCTGTGGCTCCGGCAGCTTCCTGATCGTGGCCTATGAACGCATCGTGCGCTGGTACCGGGCGTTCTTCATCGCCCAGGTCGAAGGCTGGACCGATGCCCGCGGGCGCGTGCAGGTGCCCGACGCCTACCAGCCCCTGGTCCGGATCGCCCTCAAGAAGGAGGGCCGGTGGGTGCGCCTGACCCTGCGCTGTCGGCGGGACATCCTGCTCCAGAACATCTTCGGGGTCGACATCGACGACCAGGCGGTCGAGGTGAGCCGCTTCAGCCTGTGCATGAAGGCGCTCGAGGACGTCACCCGCGAGGAGATCCACGGGGAGCGGACCCTGTTCCACACCCGCATCCTCCCCGACCTGAGCCGAAACATCGTGGTCGGCAACTCCTTGATCGCCACGGACCTGGACCCGGAGCTCCCGTCGCCGGACTGGCTGGCTGCGCGGCCCTTCGACTGGGCGGTGGGCTTCCCAGAGACGATGGCGGCGGGCGGCTTCGACTGTGTCATCGGCAACCCGCCCTACGACGTGATCGAGAAGGACCGGCGCAAGGCCTCCTGGCCTCACGACGTGCTGCTGGACTACGTCAAGACCAGCACGGCGCTGGCCCCGTCGCTGGGCCGCAAGAAGAACCTCTTCCGGATGTTCGTGGTCCAGGGCCTGCGCCTGACTCGGCCCGACGGGCGCTTCGGCATGATCCTGCCCATGTCCTTGTTGGCGGACCTGAGCACGACCGGGACCCGGCGGTACCTGATCGAAGGCACCCGGGACCTGGCGCTGGACTGCTTTCCTCAAAAGGACAACGCGGCTCGCCGGGTCTTTCGGGACGCCAAGCTGTCCACCGTCGTCACCGTGGGCACGCGCAAGGGGGCCGACGAGCCCGCAGGCGATCCGGCCATCGACGTGCAGACCTTTCCCTGGGACGGCTTCGACGACAGCCCGAGGCACTGCACGGTGCACCCATCGGAGCTGGCGCGGCTGGACTCGGTCAAGCAGCCGATCCCCCTGGCCGACCAGGCCACCTGGGCCCTCTGTGCCCGGCTCCACGCCCACCCCGCCGTGGTCAGCCTGGGCGACGTCGACGACTTCCTGCTGTCCCGGGGGGAGATCAACCAGACCATCTACCGGGAGTTCATCACCGACGAGAGTGGGGGCGCCCGGCTGCTCAAGGGGGCCGAGATCGCGCCCTATGTGCTGCAGCCCCCCAGCCAGGGCCGGCAGGAGTGGTTCGACGAGGACCTCTACGTGCCCTCCGCCAAGCCCAAGACCGCAGCGAAGCGCCGCCAGGTCGCGGGTGCGCCCCGCATCGCCACCCAGCGCATCACCGGCGTCGACGACAGCCGCCGGCTGATCGCCTTGATCATGGCGCCGCCCGCCTACTTCGCAGACTCGACGAACTCGATCCAGTCGAGAGGAGGCGATCTGGCCTACCTGGTGGCGTTGCTCAACTCGGAGCTGTGGCAGTGGCGCTTCCGCATCACCAGCACCAACAACAACGTGCAGACCAACGAGCTCGACGCCATGCCCTACCGGGCGCTGGACTCGGACAGCCCGGGCGACGCCGAGCTGGGCGCCCAGGTGGTGGCCCAGGTCGCGCTCATCGAAAGGCTGCACCGAGAGCTGGGCGGGCTGCGTGGCGCGGACGGGCTGGTGGTCCGGCGGCGGATCGAGGCGGCACGGCGCCGGGTGGACGAGCTGGTGTACGCGCTCTATGACCTGTCCCCTGAAGACGTGGGCCTGATCCGACGCACCCTCCAGGTGTCGGGCGTGCACGCGGAGGCCTGATGACCCTGCTCCTGCTCCTGCTCCTGACCCTGATCGCCTGCGGCGACGACGAGACCGGCGACACGGCGACCGCCTTGCCCGGTGACAGTGGCGCGTCCATCACCGACGACACGGGCGCCACCGACACCGTGGACACCGCGACCCCGGCCACGGACTCCGGCGACACCCACGAGACCGGCACCGACACCCAGGACTCCGGCGGGGAACCGGTCGACGCGGACCTGGACGGCTACGCCGAGGGCGACGACTGCGACGACCAGGACGCCACGGTGCACCCGGGAGCCACCGAGCTGTGCGACGGGATCGACAACGACTGCGACGAGGGCACGACCGAGGAGGGCCTGATCCAGCGCTCCGACGGCTCCCTGGAGGCGTCGATCCAGGACGCCCTGGACGTCGCATCCCCAGGCGAGACCATCACCCTGTGTCCCGGGACCTACACCGAGACCCTGAAGATCGAGCGGAGCGTCATCCTGCTCGGCCGCGACGGCGCCGAGCAGACGGTGATCGACGCCGCGTCGCCCGCCCCCAAGGCCAGCACCATCGAGGTGACCCGCAACGCCACGGCTCGGCTGGAGGGCCTGACCATCACCGGGGGCAACGGCACCCTGAACGACGGTGAGCGCTGGGGCGGCGGCATCTATGCCGGCCAGTCCGACGGGATCGAGGTGGTGGACTGCATCGTGCGGGGCAACCAGGCCGACTGGGCCGCGGGCATGATCGGCACGGGGCTGTACCCGGCCGCCGACGTGGTCACGGGCACGGTCTTCGAGTCCAACCAGGCCGCGTGGGGCGGTGGTGCCTTCATCTTGTTCCACGCCACCTTGGAGGGGGTCACGTCCCAGGACAACGAGGCCGGTTATGGCGGCGGCGGCTCGGTCTGGTACTGGAGCGTCAGCGCCGACCCCACCACGCTCATCGACGGCAACACGGCGTCGGTCGGCGGTGGGGGGCTGTTCATCCTCGACGAGGGGACCTGGTCCGGCGGCGTCATCTCGGGCAACACGGCGACCGAGCTGGGCGGCGGCGTGGTGCTGAGCCGCGACGCCAAGATCAAGGACACCACCGTGTCTGGCAACACGACCAGCGGCGTCGGCGGGGGCATCGCGGTCGACGAGGACACCTATGGCCTGACGCGGGTGGACCTGGTCGACAACACCGCCGGCCAAGGGGGTGGGCTCGCTGTCGCCGACGGCACCGGCACCCTGGACACCGTGACCTTCAGCAACAGCGTCGCGACCGACACCGGCGGGGGCATCCTGCTCACCGGGCGGTCCACGTTGACCGCGGTCGCGACCCCTCTGTCCGGCTCGTCCCCCGACGACGTCACCCTGGGCCAGGGCCCTTCGGCGGTCAGCTACACCACCGCCAGCGCTTCGGACTTCACCTGCAGCAGCGTGTCGCTGACCTGCACCTGGTAGGGACCTCCATCATGCCTGCACGCACCGTACTCGTGACCGGCGCCACCGATGGCATCGGCCGCGCCACCGCCCATGCACTGGCCGCCCAGGGCGCGCGAGTCCTGGTCCACGGCCGCGACCCGGCCAAGGTCCGGGACGTGAGCACAGCCGTCGGCGGGGACAGCCTGGGCTTCGTCGCCGACCTGTCCAGCCTGGCGGCTGTGCGCGACCTGGCGGCCCAGGTCCGGGACCGGGTCGGCGCTGTGGACGTCCTGCTGAACAACGCCGGTGTCTTCGTGAAGGGAGAGCGCCGACTCAGCGCCGACGGCTACGAGCTGACCCTGGCCGTGAACCACCTGGCGCCGTTTCTCCTCACGCGAGAGCTGCTCCCGGCCCTGGCCCGGGGCCGGGACGCCCGGGTGGTGACGGTCTCGTCGATCGCCCACAACCGGGGGCGGGTGCCGTGGGAGGACCTGCAGCTGGCCCAGGGCTGGGATTCGAGCGGCTACCCGGCCTATGCGTGGAGCAAGCTCGCGAACGTGCTGTTCTCCAACGCCCTGGCTCGTCGGGTGGCCGACCAAGGCATCACGTCGAACAGCCTGCACCCTGGCGTCATCAGCACCAAGCTGCTCCGGGAGGGCTTCGGCATGTCCGGGGCGACCGTCGAGACCGGCGCCGAGACGTCGGTGCACTGTGCGCTCTCTCCCCACGTGGCAGGCGTCACTGGCGCGTACTTCTCGGACAGCCAGGTCGTCGAGGCGAGCCGTCGGGCCCGCACCGTCCAGGCCCAGGAGCGCTTCTGGCACCTGAGCGAGGGCCTGGTGACCCAGGCGCTGGCATGATCGCCCTGTGGGCCATGGCCTGCGCCAGCTACCAGCTGGTCGACGATGCCTGCCAGGACTCGGTGCGCGGCGACCACCACGCCACCACCGACGGGCCCGAGGGCGTGCGGCGAATGAACTGCTACCGGACCCTCGCCGGCCTGCGGCGGGTGCGGGTCGAGCCGAACCTCCAGGAGGCTGCCGAAGGGCACCTGAGCTGGATGATCACCCACGACGTGGCCACCAGTGTGCAGGACCCGGACTCCGAGGGTTTCACCGGGGTGACGCCCCTCGATCGCATCGAGGCCAGCGACTACCCCATGGACCTGGGGCAGTACGGGTACTGGTACGGCGACCTCGAAGACGACACCATCGACCTGTTCGAGCTCGTGGACGGGTGGATGGCGAGCCCCTACGCCCGACAGTTCGTGCTGCAGCTGGACCAAGGCGACGTGGGCCTGGCCGTGCGCGAGGGTCTCGTCGCGTCGCTGTCGACCTATGACAACCCGCCGCTCGAGCACAGCAGCAACCCGCTGGTCTACCCGGTCGACGGCCAGGAACAGGTCCCGATGGACTACCCCGTCCTCGGCGCTCGCGGAGACGACGGCGTGCCCCGGGACCAGCCCCTGGGCTACCCCATCACCGTCAGCGTCGGCAGTGCCTACTTCGTGCGCTACGGCGGCCAGGCAGATCCCTACGAGCTGCGGGTCAGCGACCCGGTGCTCGAGGGGCCCTCGGGTCCGGTGCCCCTCTATCCGCTCACCGCAGCCGACACGCCCTACGACCTGACCTACACCGTGGGGCTGTTTCCCTTGGAGCCGCTGGAGCCGCTCTCGAGCTACCGCTTCACAGCCACGGTCAGCTGGCTCTCGGACCAGGACGAGACCTCCGAGAAGAACCTCGACGTCACCTGGAACACCGCCGCGGCCCAGGCGTCCGGCTACGCTGAGACGCAGTGAGTCCGCTCCTGCCGCTGCTGACCCTGTCTCTGGCCTGCTCGGGCGTCGACACCGCCACGGAGCCCACCGAGTCCGCCACGACCTGGACCGAGGACACCGAGACCGAGACCGAGACCACGACCCCCACCGACTCCGTGTCGCGGGAGCTTCCGGAGCCTCGGGCTCACGCGGATCTCGACCCCTTCGGCGCCCAGCGCTCACCGACCATCGGCCAGAGCGAGGCCGAGCCCGAGCCGACCGTGCGCTTTGCCGTGATCGGCGACTACGGCACCGGCGACCAGCCGTCGGCCGACGTCGCCGCCCTGGTGGCCACTTGGGGCGTCGACTTCGTCATCACGGTCGGCGACAACAACTACCCGTCGGGCGAGGCCGAGACCCTGGACGAGAACGTGGGCCAGTTCTGGCACAGCTGGATCCACCCCTACACCGGCACCTATGGGCCCGGGGCCACCGAGAACCGCTTCTGGCCCTGCCCGGGCAACCACGACTACAACTACGAGGTCGGCTTCGAGCCCTACACCGACTACTTCGTGCTCCCCGGCAACGAGCGCTACTACGAGGTCGTGCGGGGTCCGGTGCACCTGTTCTGCGTGAACAGCGACATCAACGAACCCGACACCTTCGACCACGACGGTGTCCAGGCCGGCTGGCTCGAAGCTGCGCTCGCTGCGAGCACGTCGCCTTGGCGGGTCGTCTTCCAGCACCACCCCCCGTACTCATCCGGCACCTATGGGCCCGACACGAATCGCCAGTGGGCCTTTGGGCCCTGGGGGGCCAACCTGGTGCTCTCGGGCCACGAACACGACTACGAGCGCCTGATCATCGACGACCTGACCCACGTGATCACCGGAACCGGGGGCACGGGTACCCGGTCCGTGGGCACGTTCCTGGAGGGCAGCCAGGCCTTCTGGACGGACCGCCACGGGGCAGTCCTGGTCGAGCTGTCCTCGGCGTGGGGTCACTTCGTGTCCTACGACACCCTGGGCGCCATCGGAGACCGCTGGTACGACGCCCCGGGCGTCGACCGCAACACCGCAGAGCCCGTGTTCGCTGCCGAGTCCACGTGGCACTACCTGGCCGGCCCGGGCGAGACACCCGCGGGCTGGGCCGACGTGGGTCACGAAGACAGCGGTTGGTCCACGGGGCTGGCCCCGATCGGCGTGGGCACCGACGTGAACACCGAGCTCGAGGACGCCGGCGGGGTCCAGACCATCTACATGCGGTCGTCGTTCCCCATCACCAACGCCGACCGCGTGGCCTACCTGGTCCTGCGTCTGCGCCGGGACGACGGCGCGGTGCTCTACCTGAACGGCCAGGAGGTCTACCGGGTCGGCATGGTCGAGGGCGAGACCCCGGGCACCAGCACCCCGGCGGCCTTTGCGGTCGAGGACGAGTGGGAGGGTGTCTACACCGAGACCCTGCTGTGGCCGACCGCACTCCAGGAGGGGCGCAACCAGCTGGGCCTCGAAGTGCACCGTGCCGGCGGCGGCGACGGCGACCTGTTCGCGGATCTGGAGCTCCTGGCGATCCGTCGCTAGTCCTACTTCTTCGCGGCTGGCAGCATCTTGAGGATGTCGTCGATCATGGCCTGGCTCAGACCGTGGGGCATGTCTCGCTCCTGGGGACCCAGCTTCTCGGCGACCTTGTCGCCATAGGCCTGCATGGTCGAGACCGCTTCCTGGAAGGCCTCGAGCTCGGCCAGGGTCAGCTCTCGCACCACCCCCGACTGGCCTTGGCCTTCGACCGGGGCGATGTCCTCGGACTCCAGCGCCTGGGTCAGCTCGCCGCGGATGCGCTGGGAGGCCTGCTGCAGGCCCTGCTGCCAGTACCCGCCATAGTGCTTGGCATAGGCCCGGGTGCCGGGCGTGGTCCGGTTCTCGGCGATGCGCCGGGCCAGGCCTCGGACCAGGAAGGGGGCGTCTTCTGCTTGTCGAAAGGCCTCTTGCCGGATCCCGCAGACGATCTGCTGCTGGACCTCGGGATCCTGCAGCAGCGCCTCGACGATGCGGTCCAGGTCGTTCTGGTTGAAGGTCTTGTCGGCGCCGCCCAGCTTGTTCGGGGCCAGCATTCCGTGCACGAGCTCGATGGCGGCCCGCTCTTCGGCCGTCGGGGCGAACTGGGCCTGCAGGTCGCTCACGGCATTGGACACGCTCTCGCCGACCTTGTTGCCCCACGAACCCAGGGTGTCGAGCCACGAGTCCTTGGGGGCGGGCTTGGCCGGCTTCTCCTCGTCGACGGCCTGGATCGCGGCCTGCAGATCCTGCACGCTGCCAGCCGCGGGGGTCTGGGCGGGGGCGCAGTTGTCCGACTCGGCCAGAGCGGGCGGGGCGATCGCGAGGGCGAACAGGAGAGTCAGGGATCCCATGGGGCGCTGGGCGGTACCTGACCCTGGCCAAGGCAAGTTGCGTGCCAGGACTTGCGTGAGCTGGCGGGGCCATCCAGGCCCACCTGGGGCACTCCGATCCCGGTGCAGGGACCCCGCTGCGACACTCGGGCGGCGGCAGAGGACCCCGGCCGGTGCGTGCTACCGTCTGGCCGTGCTGCCGTTGTTCCTGCTGCTGGCCTGCGCCGACGGGGACTACGTCTCGGCCGACGAGCTCCTGGGGCTGCGGATCGAGCCCGAAGAGGCCAGCCTGGAGGTCTGGGCCGGCGCGCCGGTGAGCCAGGTCTACCAGGCGTTCGCCTTGCTGGGCGACGGCCGCGAGGTCCCGGTGGACGACGTGAGCTGGGAGACGTCCAACCTGTCCGCTGGAAGCATCGATGCCACGGGACGCTTCGAGAGCGTGCACACCCACGGGGGCATCTCGACCATCAGCGCCAGCCACCGGGGGGTCTCGGGCACGGCGACGCTGTCCGTGGTCTACCGCGACGCGATCTTGATCGACGACGCGGACCCGGGCCTGGTGGCGGCCTTCGACGACGCCCAGGCGACGTTCGATCCGGACCTGGCCCTGGTCTACCCCGAAGATGGTGTGAGCGTGCCTCGGAATGTCGAGGGGCTGGCCTTTGCTTGGGAGGGCAGCGACCAGGTGTCCCGGCTGCGCTTGAGGACCGCCATCACGGACATCTCGGTGTACACCCGGCTCGACGACTGGACGTCCACCGCGGACCTGTTCACGCTGATCGCGGCGACCAACACCGGCGGCGAAGTCGAGGTCCAGGTCCACAGCGGTGACTGGGACGGCACGCAGCTGTCGGGGGTGCGCTCCGGCTTGGCCCAGGCGCTGGTCGTGAACCGCCTGGACGTGCAGGGATCGGTCTTCTACTGGGCCACGGACAAGGAGGCGATCCTTCGCATCCCCTTTGGCTCTGCCGAGCCGGCGGACTACTGGCCCGAGCCCTCAGACGACGATCCAGGAGGCGCGCCCTGCGTGGGCTGTCACGTGGTCAACGAGGCCGCCCAGTCCATGGTGGTGACCCACGACGGCATCAACGGTGTGTTCACCACGGTCGAGATCAGCGACATCGACGACCCCTACTCCCGCTACACGTCGGGCATCGAGGAGCGGGTCACCTTCAAGGACGTGTCCCCGGACGGCCAGTACCTGGTCGGGGCGGCGAACGGCGTGCTCGCCAGCTGGTACATGGCCAACGGGAGCCGTGTCGACACATACGAGGAGCTCGACGACTGGATCACCATGCCCAGCTTCCACCCCGACGGGGACCGGCTGGTGGCCATCCGATCGCTGGTGCAGAACACCCAGAGCGACATGGTGTTCCTGGAGTCCGAGGTGGTCTCGATCCCCTGGAACGACGGCCTGATCGGGGAGCCCGAAGTGCTCGTTCCGTCCGATCCGGACCACAACCACTTCTACCCCACCTGGTCCCCCGACGGCCGCTGGCTGGCGTTCAACCGGGCCGAGGGCGACGGGTACTCCAACCCGGCCGCCGAGCTCTGGATCCTCCCCGCCGACGGCGGACCCGCGATCTCGCTGGACCAGGCGAACGGCACCGACGTGGGCAACTCCTTTCCCCGCTGGGCGCCCCTGCCCGACGACAGCGTGCAGTGGCTGACCTTTACGAGCACCCGGGACTACCCCGTGCTGGGTGGAGACCGACCCAATGTCTGGGTCACGGCGGTGGACGAGCGCCTGCTCGAGGAGGGCCGCGATGGCAGCAGCCCTGCCTTTTGGCTGCCCGGTCAGGACAGCAAGAGCGACAACCACCTGGCGGTCTGGTGGGTGGAGTAGCGATGGCGGACCCTCAGGATGTGAGCCGCCACCTGGCCGAGAACCTGCGTCGGCTGCGGGAGAGCCGCGGCCTGAGCCAGGGCCAGCTGGCCAAGCAGGCCGGCGTGCCCCGGGCCACCTGGACCAACCTGGAGTCCGGTGGCGCCAACCCGACCCTGGCGGTGCTGACCCGGGTGTCGGCCACCCTGCGCGTGTCCATCGAGGAGCTCATCGCCCCACCCCAGGCCGAGACCCGGCTCTATGGGCCCGACGCGCTGGTCGGGCGGACCCGCGGCGGTGTCAGCGTGCGCCAGCTGCTGCCCGATCCGATCCCCGGACTCCAGCTGGAGCGCATGGCCCTGCCGCCAGGGCGGCACATGGCCGGGGTGCCCCACACGCCAGGCACCCGGGAGTACCTGACCTGCGAGCTGGGCACGGTGGCGCTGACCGTCGCCGGCGAGACCTTCACCCTGGGCCCGGGCGACGTGCTCGTGTTCCGCGGGGATCAGCGCCACAGCTACCACAACCCCGGCGACCGGGCGGCCGTGGCCTACAGCGCCGTGCTCCTGGCGCCCAAGCTGGGCTGAGCCCCGGGGAGCGTGACCACGAAGCGGCTGCCGCCACCCTCTCGCCGCTGGTAGTCGACCGAAGCACCGTGGTGCTCGGCGATCTGGCGCACCAGGAACAGGCCCAGGCCCACCCCGCCGTCGGCGCCCTCCCGGTGGTCGGCCGGGCGGTAGAAGGGCTCGAAGATGCGCTCTTCGTCGTCCGGGGGCACGCCGGGGCCGCGGTCCTGCACCACCAGGGCGGTCGGGGTCACGTGGACCTCGACGCCAGCGCCGTAGCGATGGGCGTTCTCGACCAGGTTGCGCACCAGGCGCCGCCAGCTGCGCGCGTGGCCGTGCACGGGGGTGGGCTCGCCCTGGACCTCCAGCCCGAGCCGGGCCGCTTCCTCTGCCGCCAGGCCGAGCAGGTCCAGATCCTGGTGGCCATTCGCCCCGTGTCGGCTGGCCAGGCGGCCCGCCAGGAGCAGGTCCTCGACCACCCCGTCGAGCTCCTCGATGTCCCGGGTCACGTCGTCCAGGACCTGGGGATCCGCCGTGTCCGCGTCCTGAAGCAGTGCGATGGCCATCCGGATCCGCGCCAGGGGGCTGCGGAGCTCGTGAGATGCGCTGGCCAACATGCGCCGTTCCTGGGCGACCAGGGCTTCGACCCGCTCGGCGGCGCGGTTGAACGTGGCCGCGACCTCGGCCAGCTCGTCCTGGCCGTCGACCCGGGCCCGGGCGGTCAGGTCCCCCCGCTCCCACGCGACCAGCCCGTCTTGGAGCAGCTCCAGGCGCCGGGTGATGCGGCGGGCGAGGGGGTAGCTGCCCGCGGCCAGGGCGGCGAAGAGCACGGCGAGCACGATGGCCTGGGCTCGGTGCCACGCGGCCCACATCTCCGGGTGCTGCTTCCAGGGTGGGATTCCTTGCTTGTGCTGCCAGCGCACCTCCTGCCAGCCGGCCGGTCGCACCAGGCGCGCCGTCGCACCGGCGGCGCAGACCGTGAACAGCAAGACCGCCACGATGGCCAGATAGATCTGCAGGTAGAGCCGGCTGGCGATGAAGCGCCGCATCAGTCCTGCTCGCTGGCGAACACGTAGCCCACCCCCCGCACGGTCAGGATGCGCCGGGCCTGCCTGGGGTCGTCCTCGATCGCGGCGCGGATCCGGCTGATGTGTACGTCGATGCTGCGGTCGAAGGCATCCAGGTCCTCACCCCGGACCACCTGCATCAAGGCGTCCCGCGTCATCACGCGGCCGGCACGGTCGGCCATGGCGCACAAGAGCTCGAACTGGTGGCTGGTCAGGCGGCGGGGCTCTCCGTCCAGGTGCACCTGGCGGGCACCGGGGTCGATCACCAGGCGGCCGAAGCGCAGGACCGGGTGGGTGTCGGCCCGGGGGCTGCGCCGCCGCAGGATGGCCTTGAGCCGGGCCAGCAGCTCCCTTGGATTGAAGGGCTTGGGCAGGTAGTCGTCGGCGCCCAGCTCCAGGCCGATGATCCGGTCCAGCTCGTCGCCGCGGGCGGTCAGCATCAAGATGGGCAGGTCGGACTCGGCCCTCACAGTGCGGCACACGTCGAAGCCGTCTCCGTCGGGCAGCATGACGTCCAGGATCAGGGCGTCGTAGCCACCGCGGCGGAGGGCGGACAGGCCCGAGCTCACATCGGGTCGGTGGGCGACCACCCACCCGCGCTCCCCCAGGTAGGTGCCGAGCATGGCCGCCAGGCGCTCATCGTCGTCGAGGATCAGCACCCGGTCCGCCATGCCCGCCATCCTATTCCTCTGCTCAGCGGTGCCAGTCGTCGGCCAGCGCGATCAGCTCCTGGCGCTGGTCGGCGTCCAGGATGTCCGCCAGGGACAGCAGCGTGTCCAGGTGCTCGGCGCTGCCGTCGTCGATCAGGGCCAGTCCCTGGTTGCGCAGCCGCTGGACCGCGGCCTCGTCCACCTGGTCCTGGGCCAGCTCGTCGAGCAGGGCCTCGCGCAGGGCCTGGCCCTCCAGCCGATGCGTCACGACTTCGGGGGCGGTGGCGACGATCAGGGCGTCGACCTGGGCCCGCTGGGCATCCGTCGCGTCGACTTCGTCGAGCATGAAGTCCGCGGCCCGGCTCATGCGGGCCTCGACGGCCTCGACCGTCATGTCGCCACCGCAGGGGCCGTGGGCGGCGAAGCCACCGGGGCCCGAGGCGATCGCCGTGGCGCCCAGGACGCCGGTGACGACCAGGCCGCCGGCAAACAGGCCGGTCACGAAGCCACGGCGCTTGCCGCCACGTGCCTTGCGGGCACAGGTCTTGTCGGTGGTGGGGGTGGGGGTGTCGCTCATGGGGTCTCTCTCTCGGTGTCGGGCCCGGCTTCAGTGCCTGGCCACGACCTCAGCTTCAGCACCCCCTCTGTCCGCTCTTTCTCCGCCGTGTGAAGTTGTGTAAAGCAGGACCGGAGGTGTGGAGATGTGCGGTCGCTTCCTCATCCAGTACGAGCTGGCGCCGTGAACACGCTGTGAGACTCGTCAGGGCGTCTCGGCCGCCAACTCCAGCACGGCCGTCGTCACGCTGGGCACCCAGCGTCCCTCGGTGTAGCGGCCCGACGCCAAGGTCACGTCCACCGGGTGGGCCCCTCCCAGGCGACTGACCACGGCAGCGCCCGCGTAGTCCACCTGGAAGCGGGCGACCCCGGCCTCGTCGGAGAAGGCGAGCTGGCGCGGCTGCTCCGCCAGGTTCAAGACCACCAGCTCACCTGGGGCAGCCCGGCCGGTCCGGCGCACGTTCACCCGAAGCTCGGCTGGGCCCCGGCGCTCCCCCACGGGCAGCGGCGTGACCTGGTGCCGCCCCAGGAGCTCCGCATAGTCGGCGCCCAGCTGGTCGACGTCGACGCGCACCGTCGCTGCGCCTTCCTGGCGCTGGTAGACGTGGGGCAGCAGCAAGCCGGCACCCCAGGGCCGGTGGTAGGCCAGGAGCGGGTCCAGGCGCTGGGCCAGGGTCTGGCCGGCCACCACGTGGGGCTGCCAGGGCAGCTCGTTGATCCATGCAGCGACCCGCCGGCGGGAGATGGCCTCGTCCAGGCGACGCTCGTCCAGGCCCTGGCTCTCCCGACCGAGCAGCAGGGCGTGGTCCCCTCGGAAGGACGCGTAGAGGCGGGGCCACGCGGTGACCTCGTCCTCTTCCTGGCTCCACACCAGGATCGAGGGATGGTGACCCCGGGACCGCGCGATCTCGGCGTTGGTCGTGGCGATGAACTCGGCCAGCTCGGGGGTCAGCGCGCCGGGCCGGTCGTTGCGGGCGACCCCGGCGCAGCGCGGTGTGAACACCACCGGCAGGCCCAGCTCGTCTGCGGCGTCGAGGACCGCGTCGCTGTGCGCGACGCCGTGGAGCTCCAGGGCGTTCGACCCCGTGCGCGCCAGCCACCACGCCAGATCCGCCAGCTCCTGGCGGGGCGAGCCGCGCCCGGGCACGTAGCGCTGGGCCGCCAGGTACAGGGGCTCGCCGTCCAGGGTGAGCCGGCGCTCCAGCTTTCCGACCTGTCTCACGCCAAAGCGCTGGCTGGCCGAGGCCCCGCTGCCGAGCTGCACCACCAGGGTCTGCAGCTGGGGGGTCGCGTCGCCGCCCAGGGTCCACCGGGGGCCTGTCCAGTCCGCACTCACGTGGCCTGCTCCCTGGGCGTCCAGGGTCACGTCGGGCAGCCGGGTCAGGACCTGGCCGTCTCGAGCCACCCAGACCTGGGCCTGCTGCCCAGCGGCTTGGTGGGCATGGATCGACACGTCGAGGGTCTCACCGGCGACCGCGACCGCCAGCTCCGACACCCGTGGCCCCCCGCCGATCACCAGGTCCAGCGAGCCCCGGGCCGCCACCCAGCCCTGGCGAGGCTGGTCATAGGTCCAGGCCGTTGGTTCGGCGCCTTCGGGGACGTCCCCGGCCTGGACGGCGTCGAAGCGCAGCGCCAGCTGCTGGGTCCCGGGCTTGAGATCGCCCGTCAGGTCCAGCTCGGCCGGCCACAGGCCCCCGAGCTGGGAGTCCGCCTGCACCCCGTCCACGCTGGCCGTGACCCGCCAGCCCGAGGCGTCGGCCCGGAGCACCACCGGCGTGGCCGGGTCCCAGTCGTCGGGCAGCACCAGCCGTCGTCTAGCCGAGAACGGCCGGCGCTTGCCGGGGCCGGGGACCTGGATCCGGCCCCGCTCGCCGTCCCAGGTGCCGTCCAGCGAGATCGCCTGACCGGGCTGAAGTCCCTGGGCCAGCTCGCCCACCTGGACCACCGCGGCCGGCGTGTCGCTCGGGGACCCGCTGCAGGCCAGCGCCCACACCCACAGCGTCAGCGGCGCCAGGTCACCCTCAGATCCAGGGTCGCCAGGGACCGCTCACGGCCGGCCAGCGGCACGGTGGCCCCCAGCTCGACCCCATAGGCTCCCCGGACCACGAACCGGCCGGCGGCGCTGACCGCCAGGAGGTCCAGGGGCGCGTCGTAGCCGAAGCCCGACGTGACATCGAGCACGAGCGCCAGGGGCCTGGCCGCCCGGACCTGGGCGCCGAGGCCCAGCTGGGCCCCGCCCTGGGGGTTGCCCGGTCCCTCGGACAGCCCCACCGTGCCCAGCAGGCTGGCGTAGCCGTGCACCCGCACGCGCCAGTGGGGCACGTAGACCCCTGCCACGCCCACGTCGGCGCTGTAGGGCCACGCGTTGGTGTAGAGCGCCGTGGCGGTGGGCAGGACCACCTTGCCCGACGCGGACAGGGCCATCGCCGGTGTCGCGATCAGCAGCTGGCTGACGCCGAGCACGCTGTGGCCGAGCCCGGAGCCAGTGGTCGAGATGGCCCCGATCACCTGGTCGTAGCGGAACAGCTCCAGGGCGCCGAAGAGCTCCGTGCGCTCGGTGACCCGGACCGACCCGTCCAGGGTGACGTTGGCCTGGAGGTGGCCGTAGAAGTTGCCCAGGTCGATCACGGCCTGACCGCCGCCGCCGAGCGCGGCCTCGTTGCGGGGGCAGGCCCTGTGGCCTCGGCCCAGGTCCCCGTCGTAGGGGCTCGCGGTGATCGGGCCCACGGCCATGCCGTCGTCGATCTCGCAGGGGCTGGCCAGGGCCACGCCGGTCAGGAGCGTGAGTGCGGAGAGCATCAGTTCACCCCCCCGTAGCCGCCGCCGTCTCGATCCAGGATCCAGGCGTTGGTGAAGGCGTTGGGGGCGCCGCCGGGCACCACCGCGCCGAACAGGTGGAGCGGGTCGTCCCGGTCGGCGGGCACGACGGGCTCTGCCAAGGGCCCCACGTCGTCGAGGCAGGCGGTGTCTTCTGGGGCTTCTTCGAGCCCTTCGACGTCGCGCCAGTCGATGGTGCCGTCGGCGTTGTTGTCGCCGGTGTCGGGCATGCCGTCGCAGTCCAGATCGGCGTTGTCGGGCAGGGCGGTGCCGGCCTCGACCACGATCCAGGCGTCGCCGCTCGGGGGCAGCAGGTCCGCCAGGTCCACCCCGTGCTGGAGCCGGAGGATGTCGGCGTCCTCGGTGCCGAAGGGGTCAGCGGGCTCGACGAGGTCGGTGAGAGTCAGGACGACCTCGCCGTTCACCACGACCCGGACCTCCTCGACGGGCACCCAGGGCGCGGCGAAGACGTTGAAGTTGAGTGAGGCGTCGGCCGAGGGGCTGATGGGGGTGACGCTGGGCCGGTGGCTGTCCTGGCCGTCGACGATCAAGGCGTCGATGACCGGTCCGTTGGTGCCGGTCATCGCCCCGTCCCGGACCGCCAGGTTGAAGGCCTGCTCGTCGAAGTCCGCGACCGTCGTGTCCGTGTAGACCAGGGTCCTGGGGACCCCCATCACGTTGCCGCCGATGGTGTGGCTGTCGCTGTTCGCGGTGCCGCCCTTGGGGAAGCCCTGGTTTAGCAGGTAGTGCCACAGCGCCCGGTTCTGCACGTACACGTGGTTGTCCGACCCGTTCATGACCTCGGTCGCGTGGAAGTCCAGGTTGGAGAAGTCCGAGCCGGCGGGGGTGCGGCGGATGATGGACTGGCCGCTGCCGTCAAAAGTCGCCGGCAGGTCCCGGGAGAAGTCCACCCCCATGGCCGAGAACCAGCCCAGGTCGCGCCCGGACTGTGCGGCGTACCAGGGGTGGTTCATCTGGGCGACCGCGGTGTCCGGGTCCCAGCCCGCCAGGCTGTGGCGTTGCATGAGCGTGCCCGGCTCGGCGAGCTCGTCCCAAGCGGGGCCGCGGTAGGCGCCGTTGACGTCGAAGGGGATGGGCCAGAAATTCCAGTGCCCGATGACCTGGGGGAAGTCGTAGTCGTCGCGGATGTTCCACAGGATGTGGCCGGTGGACTCGGTGCCGGGCATGGCGACCAGCCGGTCATAGGCGTCGAGATCGCTCATGGCCTGGGCGTAGTCGTTGTTGCTGTCGTGCTCAGTGATGGCGATGACGTCGATCCGGGCCGCCAGCCACGCCCGCACGCGGTCGCTGTCGCCCAGGCTGCTGTCGAAGCTCGCCGAGCCGTGCACGTGGAAGTCGGCGTTCAGGGTGTCCTGGGGCTGCAGGTCCAGGGTCTGCAGGTCCAGCTGGAGCCCCTGGGTCGAGCCGGGCAGGACCTCGACGTCCTGGATCCGGGCGACGGTCGTGAAGGGGCCCGCGGTGGCGTACAGGTCCCAGGTCCCGGGGGGCACCAGCACTTCGGTGGGACCGGTGATGAGCGCCCGATTGCACGCCGGCGAGTCGTCGTTGGGGTTGCCCAGGAGCGGCGCACAGGACCAGAAGTTGTCGTGGAACTGGCGGGGCTCGGCCTCGGGGCTGCCGGCGTCGGACGGGTAGAAGAGCACCAGCACGTGGTCCTCGTCGCCGTCGACCGTGGCGTTGAGGGTCAGCAGCCCCACCGGGTCGATGTCGATGGCCCCGACGTCCACCGGCGCGATCTCGACCGCGGTCTCCACGCTGGCGACGATCTTGCCAAAGGCCTCGACGTCGAGCACATAGGTCCGGTCCGTGGGTACCCGCACGGTGAACGTGCCATCGGCCGCGGGCCGGGCCTCGGTCCAGGGGATGCGGTCGTCGACCGGGCTGGTCAGGGTGCCTTCGGAGATGATCACCGACGCCCGGGTCGGGTCGTCGAAGGTGCCGACCGCGCCCTCTGCGCCCACCTGGCCGCTCAGGGTGGTCCAGGTGGTGCCGTCGAGCTGGCTCATGAGCTCCAGGGCCAGGTCCGACGCCACCGACACTGCGGAGCCGTCGGCCGCAGCGATGAAGCGCTCGTAGACCGTGTAGTCCCGGGGCATCACGATGCGCCGCTCGGGCCCGATGCCGGAGACCTCGGGGCTGTGGAAGCCGGTCAGGCCCTGTTCGTCACAGGACAGCACGGCGTAGCTGGCCGCGGGGTCGGCGTGGCCGGCGATCACCGCATAGGGCGTGCTGCGCACGGCGTCGGGCACGTCGGTCAGGCCCCAGGCGGGCTGGTCGAACCCGGTGCCAGGCGCGGGCGTGAAGGGCAGGGTCTCGCGGCCGCCGTAGTACCAGGCGTCCACCGGGTACCAGGTCTGGGGGTCCGGCTCGCCGTTGTAGACCTCGGTGCGGACCCGGATGCCCGGCTCGCAGGGGCGGATCTCGTACCGGGTGGCGACCACGGTGTCCGGCCGCCCGTCCAGGGTGCCCACGAACTGGACCGCCTGGATGTCGCCGTCGCGGATGATCTCGGCGCGGGTGTAGTAGGCGGCCTCGTTGGGCAACAGGCCCACCACCTGGAAGGCGTTGCGCAGGCTGTCGTTGTCGGCCCCGACGGTGGTCAGGTCCAGGAGCGAGCCGCCGGTGGGCGCGATGTAGTGGGGGTGGTCCAGGGCGTCGATCACCGCGGTGACCCGGTCGTTGGACAGCACGAAGTCGCCGGGCGCTGCCAGCGCGTCCATGCCCCCTGGGAAGGCGTCGCCGGCCTGGAGGATCGACACGCTGCTGGTGCCGCCCTCGCAGGTGTAGACGATGTCGTCGCCGCAGGGCGAGGGGACCACGCAGCCGTCCTCGGCGCCCAGGCAACCCAGGGTGTCGCAGCCGCCCAGGAAGAACAGCGCCGCGACGCTAAGCATCGGTCCGGACCAGCCCGAAGTAGTTCGGGGTCTCCTTGCCTTTCTTGATGGCCCGACCGATGACCACGTGGTCGCTGACCTTGCGCACGATGTCGATCATGTGGCCGTAGACCAGGGTGCTCATGCCGGACGTGTTGCTCTTGGGCGCTGGAAAGATCTCCGGAGCGCTGGTCGGCTCCCAGATGTAGTCGAACCACAGCTCGCCGGGCACGTCTTCGCTCTCCCGGATCTGGAAGTGGCCGGGTCCCGTGAACCAGCTGAAGGTCTGGTGGTTGTAGCCCTGGACCCGGTCTTCGTGGACCACGACCCGCTTCTGGAAGCTGCGAAACGCCAGCAGGGAATTCCAGCCCTCGTGCACGACCATGTCGTCGCCGCGGTGCATCTCGTCGACGGTCAGGGTCGTGCCGGCGCACAGTGCGTAGAGGGCGGCTTCTTCCTTGGCGGACAGGCTGCGCAGCCAGGCCACGCGAGCGGCGTGGTCAGCGGCGTTGAGGGCTTCGGACAGGGCTTCGGGGGTCGTGTCGGTGGGACGCGGGATCATGGGCTCCTCCCTGGGTCTCCGCTAACCCGCGGCCGCGCTCGCCACCTCCGGTCCCCTGGCCGGGGGCTACACCACCCGCCGGGAGCCTGGGCTCGAGGCACTGGGCGACGACGAAGCGGTGCCGGTGGGCCGGTGGGCGGAGCTGGAGGGGTTGCGGTGACCCGGCCGATCAGACCTCCTGCCCCGCCTCTCCCCCCACCCGCACCACCGCGACCCCATCCGGATCCAGCGCCCTGGCTTCGGCCAGCAACGCCGGCGCTCGCTCGGGCTCCGCGAGGGCCAAGAACGACAGGATGGACGCGCGGTCCTGGGCCTTGAGAGGGCTCTGGAGCGATCGCTCGAGTTCAGCGCGGCCCTCTTCCAGGCGGCCAAGCCGCACCAGGACGGCCCCCCGGGTCGAGTGAACCGCAGCCTCCCCAGGCCGTGCGTCGACCGCGTGCTGGCTCAGCGCATCCGCCCGGTCCAGATCCCGCCCCAGGATCGCCAGGAACCAGGCCAGGTCGTTCGACGCCAGGACCCGCATCGCGGGGCTCAGCTCGGGCGTGGCCAGCACGGCTTCATAGGCCGCCATCGCATCGTCGATGGCGTGGGTGGCCCCGAGCAGGGCGCCGATCATCAGATCCAGGGCCAGATCGTCCCCCGGTGCTTGTTGGACCCCCTGCAACAAGGCCAAGGCGCCGGCGTGATCGCCCGCCTCGTGCCTCAACAGCGCCTGATGTCGGCTGCCGGCCGAGCGCCACAGGCCCGCCGCTTGCTTGCCATCGAGCAGGGTCAGGAGCTGTGCGCCGTCGGTGCTCTGGCCGGCCTTGCCACCAAAGGGGTTCAGGTTCATGACCAGCAGTGCTGCGTTGGCCCACCAGCCGGCGTCGAGGATCAGCGCCAGGCCGGGGCTCTCCGTGCGCGCCAGCGCGAGCTCCAGGGCGATCACCAGCGCGAAGTGCACCCCGGGTCCGGCCAGGATCAGCGACGCCAGACGCAGCCGCCACAGCCGTGGCAGCGGACCTGGAAAGGACGCCGCGACGTGCCCGGCCAGGGGCAGTCGACTCAGCTTCCAGCGCGTGCCCAGCCAGTCCACCTGCCAGCGATGGGGAGGGCGACCGACCGCGATCCAGTCGACTCGCAGGCCGGCAATGCGCGCGACGCCCGCATGGGCCAGCTCATGGGGGAGCACCATCGCGTACGCCCACACCATCACCAGCGCCGCCCACTGCAGGGAAGCCAGGGCCCAGCCCAGCAGCTGGTCGGAGCCCACCTGCTGGCCGATCCAGGCCCAGCTCACGACGATCAGGATCCAGAAGAAGGTGCGCCAGCGCATCGGGCCCAGGCTACCGCCCGTCGCGGGATAGACGCCGCCCGTGGACCTCACGGCGCTGATGGCGACCTTTCGCGACCGGGGCAGTGATGCCGCGTGGAGCGCGGGCTCACGCCTGGCTCGCGCTGGCGTCGTGCGCGGAGTCTCGGCCGACGACGAAGAGATCACGCTCTCGGTCAAGGTGCCGAACCGGCCTGCGGCGCTCGAGGTCAACCTGTGGCCAGACGACGACGACTGGTGCTGCGAGTGTGGCCTGGACGCCTGCGCCCACGCCGCCGCAGCGCTGATCGCGACCCACCACGCCCGCAAGGCCGGGCATCTGCTGCCCGCTCCTCCGCCGAGCGGCCGCACTCTGCGCTACGACCTGACCCGGCAAGGCCGCGAGCTCAGCATCCAGCGCAAGCTCCTGCGGGGCGGGACCGCGGAGCGCTTCAACGGCAACATCCGACAGGTCGAGGGCGTGCACACCACCGAGGGTGACCTCGTGGCCGACCAGGTCCTTCGACTGGGTGATCGCAACCTGCCGGCGGTGGGGTGGCGGCGCCTGCTGGCGGCCTGGGCGGACCATGGCGCCAGCGTGACCTTGGACGGAGAGCCGGTCCAGGTCTCCTCGGATCCGGTGCAGCCCGTGGCCGTGCTGAGCGATCACGGCCCGGGGTTTCGGCTGACCTTGCACCGGGCGTCCCAGGTCACCGAGGCCTGGCGGGGAGGGGTTGCGCTGGTCGGCGCTGTCCTGCGCCCCACCACAGACGGCGGCCTGGAGCCCCACCAGCGCTCGGCCCTGGTCCGGGGCGTCGCCTACGACAGGGACGACGAGGGTCGGCTGGTGGCCGAGATTCTGCCCCGGCTGCGGCGCACCATGACGGTCGAGGTCAAGACCACCCGTCTGCCTACGGACGTGCTGGCCGTGCCGCCCCGGGGTCGCGTCCGAGTCTGGGACCGTGGCGCCCAGGGTCTGGGCGTGCTGGCCGAAGTGATCTACGGCGATCCGGTGGTGGCCAGGGTGGTCGACGGTCGCTTCGTGCGCGAAGGGCAGGCCATCTGTGTGCGCGACGCGGCCGCCGAGGCGACTCTCCGCCAGCAGCTGGACGCCGCCCTGGGGGTGCCCATCGGCCGACCGTGGCACTTCGAGGGCGAGCACGCGGTGCGCTGGGTGCGCGACAAGCTTCCCCGTTGGCGGGGCGAGGTCGATGGCTCGGCCGGCCGCTGGCGGGTGCGCAAGGAGCCCGCGCAGGTCGGGCTGGCGACCACGGACGCCGGGGTCGGGCTGCGTCTCGAAGGGGACGCCGACCCAGGCGCAGTCATGGCTGCGTGGCGAGAGGGGCGCTCCCTGGTGCCTCTACTCGACGGCGGGTGGGCACCGTTGCCTCGCGGCTTCCTGGAGCAGCACCACGAGCTCCTCGAGGACCTGATCGCTGCCCGGGAAGACGACGGCACTTTGCCGGAACACGCGGTGGGGCCGGCCGCGGAGCTGGCTCGCGCGCTGGACCACCCGGCGCCTGCCGCCCTGGGGCGCTTGCGCGGTCTGCTGGCCGAAGGGCTCGACGAGCTCCCCGAGCCCACCTTGCCCGACGACCTGACCGCCGAGCTCCGCCCGTACCAGGTCGACGGTGTGCGCTGGCTCCAATTCCTCGCGCACGCTGGCTTGGGGGGCATCCTGGCCGACGACATGGGCCTGGGCAAGACCCTCCAGACCCTGGTCGCCGTGGATGGGGCCGACGGTCCGGTGCTGGTGGTCGCCCCCACGTCGGTGCTGCGCAATTGGGCCGCCGAGCTCGAGCGTTTCCTGCCTGGGCGGCGGATCTGCCTCTTTCATGGCCCGAAGCGCCAGCTCGACGCCGACGCGGTCTACGTCATCACGACCTATGCGCTGCTGCGGCTGGATCCGAAGCTCCGGGCCCAGCGCTGGCACACCGTGGTGCTGGACGAGGCCCAGGCCATCAAGAACCCCGAGTCCCAGACGGCCCGCGCGGCCTTCCAGCTCCAGGCCGACCACCGCTTCTGCCTGACGGGCACACCGATCGAGAATCGGCTCGAGGAGCTGTGGAGCCAGCTCCACTTTGCGATGCCCGGGTTCCTGGGCGGACGCAGAGGGTTCAAGGAGCGCTTCAGCGGTCCGGTGGAGCGCGGCGACACACGGGCCATCGCGCTCCTGCGCAAGCGGATCGGGCCCTTCGTGCTGCGCCGTCTCAAGGAAGACGTGGCCCAGGACCTGCCGCCCAGGACCGACGTGACCCTGCGGGTGGCCTTGTCCCCGGAGCAGCGGGCTGTGTACGACGCGGTCAAGGAAGCGGGCCGGGCAGAGGTCGCGCGGGCCGTCTCTGCCAACCGCACCCTCGACGTGTTGGAGCAGCTCCTTCGGCTGCGCCAGGCCGCTTGCCACACGGGCCTGCTACCCGGGGACCGCCCGCCCCATTCCGCCAAGCTCGATCGGCTGCTCGACGCCCTGGACGAGGTGGTCAGCGGCGGGCACAAGGCCTTGGTCTTCTCCCAGTGGACCGGCTTCCTGGACCTGATCCAGCGCGCCCTGGACCAGCTCGGACTGGCCTGGACCCGCTTGGACGGCAGCACGCGGGATCGCCAGGCGGTGATCGATGCCTTCCAGTCGCCAGACGGTCCTCCGGTCTTCCTGTTGTCCTTGAAGGCCGGCGGCACCGGCCTGAACCTGACGGCGGCCGACTATGTCTTCCACACCGACCCTTGGTGGAACCCAGCCGTCGAGGACCAGGCCACCGACCGCGCCCACCGCATCGGCCAGACCCGTCCGGTCGTCTCGGTGAAGCTGATCGCCGAGGACACGGTCGAGGAACGCATCGCCGAGCTGCAACAGGCCAAGCGGGCCCTGGCCGAGGCCGCGGTCGGCGAGGCTGCCCTCCTGGGGCGCCTGACCACCGCTGACCTGGCCTCGATGCTGCAATAACAGGCACTTAGCGTCGTAGGAACCCGCACACACGGAGGGTTTCATGGCACTCGGCGGCACGACTTTTGACGGCATGGCCCACATCGGTGCCCAACGCCGGCGTCACCGGGACCAGGTCGCACGCCGCAAGGCCCGGCGCCAGGTCCAGGCGGCCACTCGGGTGCGGGCGCTCGGCGGCGACGATGTCCAGGACTTCGAGCGTCCCCTCAACGCGCTGGCCTGCACCGGCTGCGCTGCCCGGTACGCCTTTGGCGACACCTGCCCGATCTGTGACGGGGACCTGGTGGACGCGACCACCGTCGACGCCACCGCGGTCGTGCCCTCCGTGGCCCCCGGTCGGTGGCGGGAGATGGCGCCCATGCTGGTGCTGCAGGGCCTGCTCCTGGCGGCCTATGGGCTCGGATGGCAGATCTGGGCCGGGTTCTGAGGACAGAGCCGCTTCCCTCTTCCGCCTTGGGGCTGTGAGCGTTGGATTCCAACGGATTCTCCCCGTCAGAAGGCCCCTCAGGTCGGTTCTGGCCTTTCAGCCGGAAGAAACCAGCGGCTCTGAGTGGCCAGGCGGAAGAACTGAAGCGCTTTGACCAGCCCACAGCCCGGGACGTGCCCTCAAAGCTCCACCGGCCGTGGCCTGAGCATGCCCGGAAGGGCCACCAGGCCAGGCCCAGTCAGCAGGACCACCAGGCACAGCAGGGTGGGCAGGGTCCACACGCCCTGGCGGGGGAGCAGCTCGGTGCCCAAGATGAGCCAGACCCCCGACGCCAGACCAGCGGCGCCCAGAGCCAGGCCCCAGGCGGGACCACGGGCAGCTGCCAGGCCCGCCATCGCCGAGAGGCTTCCCACGAGCATGGCCTGGGCGCCCAGGGTCACCGGCAGCATGAGCACGTCGTCGGCCGGCGCCAGCAGCGGGGTCACCACCGCGGTGGCGACGACCATCAGGGCGCCGAGCTGAATCCGCTGGAGCGTTGCACTGGTGATCAGGTGTCCGGGCCGAACCGGCAACAGCGCGGACTCCCGCAGCATCCGGCGCAGGTCCACGCCGTGGAAGCCGAGGGGACGCACCCAGCAAGCCATCCAGGGCACAGCCAACAGCATCCACCAGACCCGGGCATTGCCCCCGGTCGCGAGCCACCCGATCCAGGCCGCGGCGACGACCGCCAGCGCGAGCGCCAGCGCGGTCCAGACGGAGTGGTGGCCCAGAGGCAGCCAGCCTTGGGGGCCCCAGGCGTCTCGCCACACCCGCCCGGGGCGTGAGGGGCGGGTCTGCACTGTGGGCGCACCTCCCAAGGCCCGAGCGCCGCCCAGTGGGCCCCCCCGACGCAGGGCCGTGGCCACGGCACCGCCGAGCACCAAGGGCCAGAGCATCAACAACGGCAGGGCCTGGACCCCCGCACCGACGGCGCCCACGAGAACCGCGCCGGCGAGCAGCGTGCTGCGGTACACGATCCTGGGCCGCTGGACGAGCGTGTTCCAGCGCTCGACCACCATCCACCCGCCGAGCGTCCAGCCCGTGAGCAGCGTGGCCACCAGGACCGAGTGAGGGGTGCGCCGTGGGGCATCGAGGACCAGGGCCACGCCGTGGGGCACCAGGCTCGCCAGCATGACCAGTCCGAGCCAGGGCAGGACCTCGGCCAGGGCCCGGTGAAGCGGTGCGATGGGCAGGACCGGCAGGGCAGCCCGCTGATCCTGCAGGCCCCAGCGGGGCGAGAGAAACGCCAGCAGAACCGACCCGGTGCCCAGGATCCAGAGGGGGGCCGCGATGCCCCACCAGGCTTCGCGGGTGGCGGACCTCAGGCCACTGGCGATGCCCCCGGTGCCGGGCCCCACCAGCAGAGTGCCGATGGTGTCGGCACAGATCCAGCCAAACCCCAGGGCGTACAGGGTGAACACCGGCCTGCTCCGACAGGTGCGGCCCACCTGGGCCAGGCTGACCCTGGCGTGGTGGCGGGCGCTCATGCGCTCAGGCCCCAGGCCACCAGGGCCTCTTCCAGACTTCCGGCCCCCTCCAGGACGGTGTCCGTGGGCCCCTCCTGGACCACGCGACCCCGATCCACCACCAGCAGGCGGTCGGCGACGCGCTCCACGTCGCCCAGGCTGTGGCTGCTGAAGATCACCGACCGCGCCGGGTCCTTGACGACCTCGAGCACGGTCTCCAGGAGCTGACGGCGGCCTGCCAGGTCTAGGCCTGTCGCCGGCTCATCGAGCACGATCAGTCGCGGCTGGAACGCCAGCGCCAGGACCAGTCGCAGCCGCGTGCCCTGGCCCTTCGACAGGGCCGTCGCCCGTTTGCTCACGTCGATGGCGAACCGGGCCACCAAGGCGTCGACCAGCTCGGCATCCCAGCTGGGGTAATACCCGGAGAGCTGCCACAGCAAGCGGGCGATGGGCAGGTTGAAGACCGGCATGTCGTCCCACATCATGCCGAGCCGGTGCCGCACGCCCACCGGATCAAGCTGGGGATCCAGTCCGCAGACCCGCACCGAGCCGGCGGTCGGCGTGAGCAGGCCGGGCAGGGTGCGCAGCAGCGTGGTCTTGCCGGCGCCATTGGCCCCGACCACGCCGATCACCTGGCCCGCTGGTACTTTCCACGCCGGCACCTCGAGGAGGAACTCACCGCGTCGGACCTGCAGGTCTCGAACCTCGAGCAGGGTCTCAGTCATCGTCGATCTCCCAGTGGTCTGTGAGCAGCGCCCGCTGCTCCGTGTCCGCAAGTCCCAGACGCCGCGCAGCGTGCACCGCGCCGATGAGCAGGTCTCTCGCCTGGCGCCGAGCCCGCTCCCGCGAGACGCTGGCCACGCCTTCGGCCACGAAGGTGCCCTGGCCCTGCCGGCGCACGATCAGGCCTTCCTGTTCCAGGTCGGCATAGGCCCGGCGCACCGTGATCAGGCTCACGAGCAGCTCGCCCGCCAGTGCCCGAAACGAAGGCAGGCGCGTCCCCGGGGTCAGCGCCCCGGAGCGGATCAGCTCAGCGAGCTGATCCTCGAGCTGCTTGTAGAACGGCACCCCAGAGGACGCTTGCAGCTTGAGCGGCAGAGTGATCATGTGTGTATGAAGATATACACACTATACACACCTTAGCAAGCAGACCCGGCCCCGCCACCGACCTGGCCCGCACCTGTCCATGTCTCCATGGGCCGCCCCGCCACCCGCCGCCCCCAGATCCGCCCGACCTGAGACCGGCCCCAGACAGCCCCACGCAACAACCCAACCCAGAGTCATGCCCCAGGGTCAGAACCACTTGCAATCACGATCCATCCCCGCCAGGCCAATGCTTAACAAAAGGTTCCCGACCCCGGTTTCACCCCGGTTTCAACCCCGGTTTCACCCGGTTTCAGACCCCGGTTTCACGACCCCGGTTCCAATTGGCACCTGCTGAAGTCGGCGCCGACGCCCCCCGAAAGGAGGGAAAATAAAACCACCAGCACTCGCCTCGGCGACTCCGGTCAACCAAGCGCCGAGGCTCCCATTGCCTAGACGCTGGCAGGTTCCCGGTTGAGGTAGGCCCAGCCATCACCGCCGGAACCCGGGTTGGTGGCCCCCAATTCCCCAAAAGCTCATAGTCTCGCGTTTCGTCATTTCTCCCGTCGCATCCTCGCCCTCTCACGATTTCAGCCAC
>CAZFLE010000083.1:0-31325 GCA_964519895.1 uncultured Enterobacterales bacterium
GCGGGGCGGTGGTCTTGGGCGCCGCCTTGCCCGTCCGCTTGCCGCTCGGGGTGGCCTGGGGCGCTGGCGCGGTGGTCCGGGAGGTGGCCGGCGGGGGCCGCGAAGTCTCCACCTCGGGCTCGGGCTCGGGCTCGGGCTCGGGCTCGGGCTCGGGCTGTGCAGTCGCGGCCCCCGGGCCGGGCGTGGCTGCGACGTTGACCGCTGGCCCCGCTGCAGGCTGGTCGTCCCCCTGCCCCATGGCCCAGATCCCGCCCCCGACCAGCAGCAGCACGGCGCCCACGCCCAGGATGCGTGGCAAGGGACTGGCGGCGGGACGCCAGTCGAGGTCGTCGTCGCCCCCGGAATCCGGGACTTCGGTGAAGCCCGGCGGCGCGTCCTGGCGCTCGGGGTCCATGGGCTGCAAGGGCTCCACGGCCTGGTGACGATCCGAGGGGCGCAGCTCGCCGGACTCGTCGAAGACATTGTCGGCAAAGGTCGGGGCGGACCGTGCGACGCGCGGGGTGCTCTGCGGCACCATCGTCATGCCCGGGCCTTCGTCGGCAGGCGGCTCCTCGACGTAGCCGAGGGGTGGCTGGTCATCGGGCACCGGGGGCAGGTTGCCCAACACCTCGGTCAGATCGGCGGCCATGGCCGCGGTGGACGCGAAGCGGTCATCCGGGCGGTAGCGGGTCGACCGCTGGATGATGGGCTTGAGCACCGTGGGGATGGCCTGGAGCAGGTCGTCGTCGAGCTCGGCGACGAACAGGTCCACCGGCATCTGGTCGGTCAGCAGGGCATAGAGCGTGGCCCCCACGGCGTACAGGTCGGCCCGGGCGTCGACGCCCTTGGCGCCGCCCCGCTGCTCGGGCGCCATGAAGCCCCAGGTGCCCATGACCGAGCCGGTCTTGGTCAGCCCCTTGTTCTCGCTGTCCGCCACGTGGGCGATGCCGAAGTCCGCGACCTTGGGCGTGCCGTCCCGGGCCAACAGCACGTTGTGGGGCTTGATGTCCCGGTGGATGACGCCCTTGGCGTGGGCCAGCCCCAGCGCGTTGAGCACCGCCAGGCAGATGTCCACGGCCAGTCGGGGCGGCAGGGGACCGTGCTGCTTGAGGTAGTCCCAGGCGCTGCCGCCCTCGACCATCTCCATCACGATGAACACCCGGTTGCCGTCGGCCCCGATGTCGTGCACGCCGACGATGTGGGGGTGGTGCAGCCGGGCCATGGTGCGGGCCTCGGTCTGGAAGCGCTTTCGCAGGGCTTCGTGGGCCGCCAGGTTCGGGCTCAGGACCTTGACCGCCCGGTAGACCTGGAGGCGCTCGTCGAAGGCCCGGAACACCGAAGCCATGCCGCCGACGCCCAGCACCTGGACCAGCCGGTAGCGACCCTCGGCCAGGGGGGGCTCCACCTCGGCGCGGGGGGACGCGCCGAGCGCTGGCGTCGGTCCTGGCGGCTGTGTGCTCATGCTGTAGCGGTGAGACCCCTTGGGTCGACGGCCCGGTTCCTCAGAACTTCACCACCGCCACCACGCCCAGGCCGATGGCGACCGCACCGGCGACGCCAGCACCGGCCAGCAGGCCATTGGTGAGCTTGCGCTGATCATCCAGCGCTGTGCCGTCCGGGGACAGGGGTTCGGTGATGCGGCCCTGGAAGAAGTCGCAGTTTTCCTCGCCGTCCCCCACGAAGCCTGCGTCCGTGTACCAGAAGCGGCAGTGGGACCGCCAACCGGAGAAAGCCAGGGCGCCGCTGGCGACCAGGCTCGCGCCGGCGCCGCCAAAGGAGAGCGCCCTGCCCACGCCGGCGGTGGTGGCGATGGCCGGATCGGGCCCCCAGGACGGGAGCGCCTGGCCGGGGCGGTGCCACACGGTCTCGACCAGGGTCTGATCGGACTCGAAGGCCTGGACGATGGTGGAGATCCCAGAGGGAACAGGGGCGCCGCGCACGCCGTCGACCGTGACCCAGCCGTTCACGGGCGGGTTCACCGGCTGGAGGTCGCCCTGGGCGGCGGTGATGGACTCGTCGTAGAGCTGGATCAGCGGGTGCCCAGGTGGCGCCACGTCTTCGGGGATCTGGTAGCCAGGCATCAACCGCCGGGCCGCGTGGAACTCGGCCAGGGCGCTGTCGCGATCCTGCTCGGTGAACGCCACCATGGCGATGAGCCTGTGAAAGGCCGCCGCGACCTCGGCCGTGACCGGCTCGGAGACGCACAACAGGTGCGCTGCGGCTTGGTCCCGGGCGAGCACCAGCCCGTCGATGTCCATGCCGGCAAAGGCCAGCTCGCCCTGGGTGGCGGCGTACTGGAAGTCCAACAGTGAGCTCGGCTCTTCGCAGTCCCCCGCAAGGGCCGTGGCTGACGCCAGGATCGCGATCCATACAGACATGCCCGAACCCTACTGTCCTGGGATCATGCGGTCAATGAACGCGCGCTGACACCCGATCACAAGCCCGCGATCAGACTCATCGCCGTCGTCGCGCCCCAGCAGCTCGGCGCTTCTTGGCCTCGGCCGCTCTCACCGTCTTGGGCATCGCCCAGGCACAGATCGGGCACCCGTCCGGATCGTGGCCCCGCGCCGGACAGTGCTCCCGGCCGAAGAAGATGATCTGCAGGTGGGCGCTGTTCCATGCGTCCTTGGGGAAGAGTCGCTTCAGATCTCTCTCGGTCTGACCCACGTTGCGGCCCGAAGACAGACCCCAACGCCAGGCAAGCCGGTGGATGTGCGTGTCCACGGGAAATGCCGGGATGCCAAAAGCCTGGGCGACCACGACCGACGCGGTCTTGTGGCCCACACCGGGGAGCGCCTCCAGAGCGTCCATGTCCGCCGGCACGTGGCCGCCGTGGTCCCGCACCAGCTGCTCGCTGAGCCCCCGCAGGTTCCTGGCCTTGGTCGGCGCCAGCCCCAGCTGCCGGATCTTCTCCAGGATCTCGTCCACGTCGAGCGCCGCCATCGCCGCAGGCGTGTCGGCCAGGGCGAAGAGCGCCGGGGTGACCTCGTTGACCTTCTTGTCCGTGGTCTGGGCCGACAGCATCACGGCGACCAACAGCGTATACGGGTCCCGGTGGTCCAGGGGCACGGGCTGCTCGGGGTAGAGCCCATCGAGCAGCTCGGCGATGCGGGCGACCTTGACGGCCTTGGGGATGCGCATGGGGTCTCCTGCCCGGATGGGGGGGGGCGCGAAACGCCGACCCGTGGATAATTCCCCGTGACCATGAGCCACGACCTGAGAGCGCCGACCCTGGGGCCCGACGAAGGGGACAAGGACCCCAAGCGAAAGGGCAATACCCAGCTCAAGGAACGTCCGAAGCTCAAGAAGCCCCCGATGTTCAAGGTCGTGCTGCACAACGACGACTACACCACCATGGAGTTCGTCGTGTTCATCCTCAAGCGCGTGTTCCGGCACGACGAGGCCGGCGCCACCCGGGTGATGCTCCACATCCACCGGACGGGGATCGGGGTCGCGGGGGTCTTCACCCGCGAGATCGCCGAGACCAAGTCCCGCAAGGTGGTGGACCTGGCCCGTCGGCACGACTTCCCACTCCAGTCCACCGTCGAGGAGGTCTGATGCTGAGCCGAGAGCTCCAGGTCACGCTGAACCTGGCCATCCAGGAAGCCCGCAAGCGTCGCCACGAGTACCTGACCCTGGAGCACGTGCTCTACGCGATGCTCCACGACCCCATCGCCATCGACATCATCCAGAGCTGCGGCGGCGACCGCGACACCCTCAAGGAACAGCTCGTGGTGTTCCTGGACGAGTCCATGGAGAGCCTGCCGGGCACGGAAGACGTGGTGCCCGAGCAGACCCTGGCCTTCCAGCGTGCGGTCCAGCGGGCCGCCTACCACGTCCAGTCCAGCGGCAAGAAGGAGATGGACGCCGGCAACCTGTTGGTCGCGATGTACCGCGAGAACGACAGCCACGCGGTCTGGTTGCTGCAGAGCCAGGGCATCGAGCGGCTGGACCTGCTGAACTTCATCGCCCACGGCATCAAGAAGGGCGGCGGCTCGGCGCCGATGCGTCGCACCGACGGCAGCGACGGTCCGGCCAGCGAAGGCAAGAGCGACAAGTCCCCCCTGGAGCAGTGGTGCACCGAGCTGGTGGCCCGGGCCGGCGAAGGACGCATCGACCCGCTGATCGGCCGCAACACCGAGCTCACCCGGATCACCCACATCCTGGCCCGCCGCCGCAAGAACAACCCTCTGCTCATCGGCGAGCCCGGCGTGGGCAAGACGGCGATCGTCGAGGGCCTGGCCCTGCGCATCCACAACGGCGAGGTCCCGGACCTGCTCAAGGGCGCCAAGATCTTCGCGATGGACATGGGCGGGCTCTTGGCCGGGACCCGCTTCCGGGGCGACTTCGAAGAGCGGCTGAAGGGCGTCATCGAGCAGATCAAGGCCCAGGACAAGGCCATCCTGTTCGTGGACGAGATCCACACCATCGTCGGCGCCGGCCAGACCACCGGCGGCCACATGGACGCCGGCAACATGCTCAAGCCCGCGCTCTCCAACGGCGAGCTGCGCATGATCGGTTCCACCACCCACAAGGACTACCGGTCCAGCATCGAACACGATCGGGCGCTGAACCGGCGCTTCCAGACCCTGACCATCGACGAGCCGAGCCAGGAAGAGGCCGTGCAGATCCTCCACGGCCTCAAGGCCCACTACCAGGACCACCACGGCGTCACATTCACCGACGACGGCATCGACGCCGCCGTGAAGCTCGCGTCCCGCCACCTGCGGGATCGGCTGCTGCCCGACAGCGCGGTAGACGTGATGGACGAGGCCGGGGCCGAGATCCAGCTCAAGGAAGGCGCCACCGTGGTCGGTGTCGACGACGTCGAGGCCACGATCGCCCGGATGGCCCGGATCCCGCCCCGCTCGGTGTCGGCGGCGGACAAGCAGCAGCTGGGCGACCTGGAGAACCGTCTCAAGGCGCTGATCTACGGCCAGGACACGGCGGTCGAACAGGTCGCCACCGCGGTCAAGCTCTCCCGGGCTGGCCTGGGCCACCCGGAGAAGCCCGTGGGCTCCTTCCTGTTCGCCGGCCCCACCGGCGTGGGCAAGACCGAGCTGGCCAAGCAGCTGGCGTTCTCCCTGGGCATCGAGTTCATCCGCTTCGACATGTCCGAGTACATGGAGAAGCACACGGTCTCGCGCCTGATCGGTGCCCCCCCCGGCTACGTCGGCTTCGACCAGGGCGGGCTGTTGACGGACTCGATCGTCAAGAACCCCCACTGTGTGCTGCTGCTGGACGAGATCGAAAAGGCCCACCCGGACCTGTTCAACGTGCTGCTCCAGGTCATGGACCACGCCACCCTGACCGACAACCAGGGCCGCAAGGCGGACTTCCGCAACGTGGTCATCATCATGACCACCAACGCGGGGGCGTCCGAGATCGCCAAGGGCAACATCGGCTTCTCCCAGGCCGCGGCCAAGGACAAGGGCGGCGAAGCCCTGGCCCGCATGTTCTCCCCCGAGTTCCGCAACCGGCTGGACAAGGTCGTCTGGTTCGACAGCCTGCCCCAGCCCGCGATCCTGCGCGTGGTCGACAAGTTCGTGATGGAGCTCGAGGGCCAGCTGGCCGAGCGGGACATCACCTTCGACCTGACCGACCAGGCCCGGGCCTGGCTGGGCGAGAAGGGCTACGACGAGCGCTTCGGCGCCCGCCCGATGGCCCGCACCCTGCACGAGCACGTCAAGAAGCCCCTGGCCGACGAGATCCTGTTCGGCGAGCTCCAGGACGGCGGCCGCGTGCGCGTCGGCGTGGCCAAAGACGGCAAGTCCCTGACCTTTGCCTTCGTCAAGCCCGATCCCAAGGCCATCGAAGGCAAGGATCGGCCCGCGCTCACCGGCCCGACCGGCGGCGAGCCCGAGACCGTGGAGTAGTTAGGCTGCGGCCGTGACGGCCGCCCCTCAGCTCTTCAACTGCCCCCAGTGCGGGGCGTCGGTGTCGCTGCCCGCCGGGCGCATCTCGGACATGTGCAGCTTCTGCGAGAGTCCCCTGGTCGCCGCCGAAGCGGTCGCCCGGGAGCCCGTGGACCGGGTCGCCCCCTTCGTCTTGACCCGGGAGCAAGCCTCGGAGCGCCTGCGCACCCACCTGGCCGGACGCTGGCTGGCGCCCGAGAGCGTGCGCAAGGGCGCCACGCCAGAGGCCCTCGACGCGGTGCTGGTCCCGTTCTGGGTCTACCAGGCCAGCGCCCGCTCCGACTGGTCCGCGACCATCGGACTGTGGTGGTACCGCACCGAGACCTACACGGTGGTGGTGGACGGCAAGACCCAGACTCGGACTCGCCAGGTCAAGGAGACCGAGTGGTTCCCGACCCGGGGAAGCCACGTCGCGACCTATGTGGACCACCTGGTGAGTGGCTCCCGTGGCCTGCCCGAGAGCGAGGCCAACGACCTGGAGCCCTTCGACCTGGGCAAGAGCCGGCCCTTCGACGTGGCCATGCTGGCCGGCCTGGTGGCCGAGCAGCCCAACGTGGACCACGCCCAGGCTCGCCAGACCGCCACCCAGGAGCTCACGGACCTGGAGCACCAGGCCATCCGCCGCTTCCTGCCCGGCAACGAGCACCGGGCCCTGGAGAACCGCACGACCACCGAGCTGAGCGAGGTCGAGCTGGTGATGCTGCCCGTCTGGATCGCGGCGTTTCGCCACGGGGGCAAGGCCTGGCGCTTGCTCGTGAACGGACAGACAGGCGAGGTCGTGGGCTCCGCGCCCACCGATCCCAAGAAGATCGCCGGGCTGGTCCTGGTCGCCCTGGCGGTGCTGGGCGTGATCCTGTTCGTGGCGGTGGGACGATGAGCCTGGTCGCCATCCGTTGCCAGACCTGCGGGGGTGCCGTGGCCATGGAGGCCGGGCGCACCCTGCCCCGCTGCCTGTTCTGCGGGGCAGATGCGCCGGTCCCCGAGGCCCTGCCCGACGACGTGGTGCCCCCCAAGGCCGTGGTGGCCTTCCAGGTCGACGCCAGCGGCGCCCAGGGGTCCTTCGAGACCTTTGCCGGGTCCAGGTGGCTGCACCCCAAGGACCTGCGCCAGGCCCGGGTCGAGCTCTCGGCGCTGCTGTTCCCTGCGTGGCTCTGGTCCGGCCGGGTCGAGCACCACTACGCCGGGCTGGCCCGGGCGGCGACGCGCTCGGGCAAGCGCCCCCAGACCGGCACCACCACCCTCGCCCACCAGGGCTTCCCGGTGCCCGCCAGCCAGACCCTGACCGCCGGGGAGCTCCAGGCCCTGGCGCCCTTTCCCTGCGGCGAGACCCGGGCCTTCGACCCGGAGTCCCTGGACGTTCCCTTCGAGCTGGGCAGCCTGTCCGAGCGGGCCGCCCGGGCGCTGGCCACCCGGCACATGCAGGCCAATGACGCCCAGCGCATCGCGTCCGATCAGGGCCTGAGCGATCTCAGCGTGAGCTGTCTCTTCCACGACCTGGTCGGGCAGCCGATCCTGGTGCCCATCTGGATCGGGGCCTACCGCTACCGGGACACCGCCTACCGCGTGGTCATCAACGGCGAGACCGGTGAGCTCACCGGCAAGGGGCCCATCGACTGGGCCAAGGTGCTGGCCCTGGGGGCCGCGGTCCTGGTCGCGCTCATCGTCGCCGCGGCCGTGCTCGGCGGCGGTGGATCCCCGCCCAGACTGCGCCCGTGATGCTCGCCTGGTGGGCCATGGCCTGCCAGACTGGCGAGCCGATCTGCCAGCCCGAAGGTGCAGAGCTGGCCATGGCCCTGGAGGCCATCGTGGACGGCCGAGCCGACGGCTGTCAGACGGACGCCTATGTGCGCATGCTCGACGAGCGTCAGGAGCGCCAGGGCCCGTGGCTCCAGGACGTGTGGGTGGCCCCCAGCGCCGACGGCGCGACCTTTGAGCGGTCCCAGGCCCGGCTCCTGATCGATGGCGCGGCGGTGCCTGAGATCGTCGATGGCCCCGACGGCCGGCTGTTCCTGTACTCGGTGGTCGGTGATCTGGCGCGGGGCCGCCGGGAGGCATCGGCGGGCTCGCCCTGGTTCCAGACCCACGGTCTGGTCGGCTGGGGCGCACTGCAGCTGCACGTGTCCGATGACGGCGAGACCTGGCGAGAGGAGCCAGCGTTCCGGGTCGACGGGCTGATGCGCGGCATGGTCGTGGACCCCGAGGTCGTGCAACAGCCAGACGGCACCTGGCGCCTGTACTACGTGGGCATCCAGCTCAAGCGGCTCCTGATTCCCGAGACCCACGAGGGCGGCGGTGAGCCCCGGGTGTTCGCCGCCGAGTCCCGGGACCTGGTGCACTGGCGACAGCTGGGCGAGGTCGCCAACGGTCCGTCGGCCGATCCGGTGATCCACTGCGGCCCCGGCCAGCGCTGCCTGATGGTGTCCAGTGGACTGCAGTGGTGGACGTCGAACGACGGCGGGCAGCGCTTCCGACCTGGGGACGGACCGGCGCTCGAAGGCTTCGCCCCCGAGCTGGTGTCCCTGCCGGACGGGCGCCTGCGGCTGCTCTACAACACCAAGGAGCTGGGAGGGCCTCTCCACGCGAGGATCTCCTCGGACGGCGGCGCGACCTGGCAGGACGAGGGCCAGGTCCTGCCACCGCGCCAGGCAGAAGCCGTCTCCGTGCTCGCCCGGTCGACCGGGGACCACCGGATCTTCTTCCACGACTGGAAGGCGGGCTACTCCGGCGACGCTGCGCCCGGACCGGGCCCCTCGGGCGGCGACCAGGCGGTCTCCCCCAACCTGCCGCGGCGCTCCCTGCCGGCGTCGGGCCCCCGCGAGCGAACGCCGGAGAGCCCGTGACAGCGCCCACTCACCAGGTCCCACCCGACACGGCACCACAGCGGCTGGACCGCTACGCCAGCATTGTCTTTGCCCAGCTCCCCTCCAAGGCCCGGGCCCGCAAGGCCGCCAAGGCGGGTCTTCTGCTGCTCAATGGGCAGCCCGCCGAGTCCTCCCGCTATGTCAAGCCGGGCGATCTGATCTGCTACCAGGCCCCTGCCCCCCGGCCGCCGAAGCCCTTTCCCCTGGACCTGAGCTTCGCCCACGTCGACGACCACCTGGCGGTGGTGATCAAGCCGCCCGGCCTGCTGACCAACGGCAACCGCTTTCGCACCCTCGAGGCGGCCCTGGTCCACCACCTGCCGCCACCCGCCCTACCCGATGCCCTGCCCTGGCCACGACCCGCCCACCGCCTGGACTTCCGGACCGGAGGACTCGTGGTGGCAGCCCGCACCCTGACCGCCCAGATCGCCCTGGGCCATGCCTTCGAGCAGCGCCGGGTCGCCAAGGGGTATCGGGCCATCGTGTCCGGTAGGCTCGAAGGCGCCGGCGTGATCCGCCAGCCGGTCGAAGGCCGGGACGCCGAGACGGCCTGGCAGGCCCTGGGGCACGTTCCGAGCACCCGGGTCCAGGCGCTGACCACCGTAGACCTGCAGCCCGCCACCGGCAGGACCCACCAGCTGCGACGCCACTTGGCGCACCTGGGTCACCCCATCGTGGGGGATGACAAGTACACCCCCGCCGAGGTGCCGCTGCTGCGGGGCAAGGGGCTGTTCCTGTGGGCCGTGAGCCTGACCCTGGCCCACCCCGTCACCGGGGTGACCCTCCAGGTCGACACCTCGGAGCCGCCCCGCTTCGAGGGCCTGCGCTCCCGCGAACGCAAGCGGGCGGCGAGCCGCGCCACGCCGTCCAACTGAGGACCTGCAACCGCCGGGCTTCTCTGGCATCCTGGGCGGCCCCTACCCGACTCCTTCTCCGGGCGGCACCATGACCTGGCCTCTTCGTCCCACCGGCGCGCTCGCCGTTGCCTTGCTGTGCGCATGCTCGGGCAGCACCACCTCGGACTCCGCCACCCCGTCGGACTCCGCCACGACCACCGACAGCTGGGACACCGGCTACACCGCCCCCGCCCAGGCCTCCTGGAGCGACGGCATCCTGGAGCTGGACCAGCAGGCCTCCCTGGGGCCTGGCAGCACCTGGACCGGCATCGCCGCCGACGACGACCGGATCTACGTGAGCCTGAAGCACCAGAACCACCTGTGGCTGCACACGCTCGATCACGACCTCAACGACATCGGCGACCGGATCCAGCTGACCTTCGACGACGACGTGCCAGACGGCATGAACCTGGCGGACCACAAGCTGCTGCGCTTGGGCGAGCGACTCTACGTGGCCTGGAATCCCAACAAGCAGAACGACCTGTTCATCGTGGCCTATGACCTGGACGGCAATCGGATCGGCGACCAGGTCACGGTCGAGTCGGACACCGACACGAACACCGCCGACATGCACCTGACAACCGACGGGAACTCGATCACGCTGATCTACGGCGACGCCGGGCTGACCCGGCGCCTGGCGGTCCTGGACCGCGACCTGGCACTGGTCCAAGGGCCCTTCGAGATCACCCTGGCCGGCAAGATCGATCAGCTCGGCACCACGATCCACTCCAACGGTCGCTGGTACATGTTCGGCGGCGACGAGACGTCCCAGAACCTGACGGTGTCCTTCTTCGACGACGCCTGGACCCCCGAGGATCCGTTCACCAAGGTCCTGGTGGCGGGTGAGCCTGGCGAGTGGAACTTCTTCCCATCCGGGGCGGACCGCAGCGCCGACTTCGGGATCTGGTCGACGGTCTACAACTACATCCCCCCCGGCGGCGACTACGAGAATGACTCGACCCTGGAGCTGGCGGTGATGGACCAGGACCTGAACTGGTCCCAGCACTTCGACGTGGGCGACGCCGAGTACCACGCGGGCGACGTGACCAGCCGCGGTGCCTGCGTCTTCGTGGCCGCAGCGTCGGGCAATGTGACCGTGGACCGCTACCGCATCAAGCCCCCCGACAACTGGGAGGGCGACCCGCCGGTCTGCGGTTCAGGAGGCTAAGCTCTCCCGGCCTTGGTCTGTCCGAATTGCCACCGCCTGCAGCCCACGGGCGCCATCGAGTGCTCGGCCTGTGGCGTGATCTTCGCCAAGTTCCGGGCCCGCCCCGGTCGCATCAAGCGCCTGGAGATCGAGCTGCCCAAGCACGGGCCCTGGATGATCGGCACCGGCGTGGCGATCGGCCTGGGCCTGATCCTCGCCTGGTTCAACCCCGGCCTGGCCACCCGGCCTCTGCCACCCTTGACGCCGGGCGGCGAGCCGGTGCCCCGACCCCTGCACGCCGACGAGACCGCCGAGCAGGCGCTGGCGAGGCGCCTCAACACGGTCGACGCCGACGCGGTCGAGCGACTGGCCCTCGCGCTCGAGCCTCTGTGGCTCGAGGAGGGCCGGATGGGGGTGGACCAGGTCCGGGTGGTGGGGCTGCTCTACACCGGCGACGCCACCGTCTCCGCGACGGGGCGCTTCGACTACACGTGGACCCGCGGCGACGAGCGGCCCCACACGAGCCACACCAACGTCCAGGCCCTGGGGTTCCGCCGCGGCGAGATCCAGGGCATCGGACGCGATGTGGTCTACAAGGAGCTCCTGCGGATCGATGCCCCCCGGGAGCGCTTCGCAGACCAGCCGATCCGCGTCCAGGTCAGCTTCGACGGCCGCCGCGAGGCCGAGCAGACCCTGGTGCTGACCCCCTGAACCAGCACCAGCCGAGCGCGAGCAGTCCAAACCAGACGCCTGGCTCAGACGGGGCCGACCCCGGCACGGCACACCCGCCGCAGCCCTCGTCCCGGGCGAGGGCGGTCAGCTGGACCTGGTCCGACGCCAGGGTCAAGCCGTCGCTCACGACCAGCGAGAGCACATAGGTGCCCTCGGCATCCGGGGTCAGGCCGACGGTCGGGCTGCTGGCCCCGTCCAGGCCCTCGTCGCCGATGGCCGAGCCACTTGGCACCGAGAGCAGCCCCCAGTCATAGGTCAGGGCGTCGCCGTCTGGATCGCTGGAGCCGCTCCCGTCCAGGGTGGCGGGATCCCCCACGTAGACCACGTCGTCTGGGCCCGCGTCCGAGACCGGGGCGCCGTTGCCGCCACCGGTCTCGGTGGTCGTGCCGGTGTCCGCGATCGTGCCGGTGTCGGCAGAGGTGCCCGTGTCGGCGGTGGCCCCGGAGTCCGTCGGCGGGCTGGGCTCGGAAGCGCCGGAGTCGGTCGGCCCCGTGGTCGCAGCGACCGCGGTGGCCAGTCCCAGAGACAGCAGCGTGAGCCCCATGCGTCCTCCGCCCATTTGTACCTGAGCCACGCCCTTGTTCTAGTACCGCGTGGCGCCGGTGAGCCATCGTTGGTGGGCCTGGATCGGGGCCTGTGGCCTGGTCTTGGGACTCGCGCTGGCCGTCGGGGCCAGCCTGCGCGCGGCGGAGCGCAGCCCCGTCGGGTGGACGCGCACCGAGCCCGCGGTCCCCTTCCGACGGGCGGACTTGATGGGTGAGCTGCCAGAGGGCCGGGGCGCCTGGTCCCTGGACCACTTCATGGCCTACGCGGCCGTGCCCGGGCTGGCCCGGGGCGAGACGCTGTCTCTGACCGCCCAGCTGCCCTCCGGCGGGGAGCTCCAGCTCTTCCCCGCCGGCCGCTGGAGCCGCCCCAGCACCGGGGCGCCCCACGCGTCGTCCACCCGCATGGCCGTGCCCCAGGGCGGCGCCCTGATCCTGCGGCGCTCCCGGGGCGGCCTGGCCACCGGGATGCGCCTGGACCCCGACGGCGAGTCGCCCCTGAGCTGCACCGGCACGCTGTCCGTGCCCGGCGACGCACCCTTCACGGTGACCCTCACCGCCACGGACGGGGGCTTCGACGTCACGCTGGGCGACAGCAGCCTGCGCTGCGCTGACCGCCTGGGCGGGGACCAGGTGGTGATCCGCGCCGGGCTGCAGCGGGTCCGTGTGTCAGCGGTGAACCGCGCCGGACTGGCGACGACGCCCGGCGGCCTGGGCACGGCGGCCCTGTGGGTGCTGCTGGGCCTGGGGGGCGCCCTGTCCCTGGCGTCTCTCGAGCGCTGGAGCGGGGCCGACCCGCGCAAGATCGCCCTCACCAGCGCGCCGCTGTGGCTCTGCGGGCTCGCCCTGGGTCTGGACGGCCGCGCCGTGGTCGAACAGCTGCGGGCGCCGGGCCTGGATCCCGCCCACGTGGGCATCTGGATCGGGCTCGCCCCGGCCTTGGCTGCCAAGCTGCTCCACCTGACGGGCCGACTGAGCGGGCGCAGCGCCCTGAGAGGCCTCGGGGGGCCCCTGGTCCTCGCCCTGGGCACGGCGCTGGCCATCGCGCTGAGCCGGCCCCTGCACTGGGGCGCCGTGGTCTACCTGCCCTGCGCAGCCCTGGCCCTGGGCGGCGTGGTCTGGGTGAACGTCCGGACCGTGCGCCTGTACAACCTGCTGTCGTTGGTCGGGGTGGCCACCGCGGTGGGCATGGCCGAATACGGGGTGCGCTTCACCGCCGCCGGCCAGGCCTGGTCCCCCACCGGCGCCATGGCCCAGGACCGCCAGCTGGGCTGGACGAACACCGCGCTCAAGGACTTCGAGCAGCTCGATGCCGGGGAGCACACGACCTACCCAATAGAAGGCTTCCCCGTGGCCTTCCCAGAGGCGTCTGAGACGCCGCGCATCGCCTGCTTCGGGGGGTCGAGCACCGGGGGGGCCTACCAGAACGACGATCTGGAGGACTTCTACCCAGCCCGACTCCAGGAGCTGCTGGGGCCCAGGGCAGAGGTCCTGAACCAGGGTGTCGGTGGCTGGGCCACCTTCCACATCCGCACCTACCTGGCGCGCACGGCCGACACCCTGGACCCGGACATCATCACGGTCTACGCCGGCCACAACGACCTGCTCACCCGGAGCCGGCTGCCGTACAAGGACCTCTACGCACGCTGGGAGGCCGGGGCGCTGACGGACCGGGTGCCTCTGGCGTCGATCCGCCTGTACCAGGGGCTGCGCTACCTGGTCCAGTCCCTGGCTGGCCTGGAGCGCCGGGTGGCTGTGCCTCTGGACCACGCCGCCGAGAACCTCGAGGCCATCGCGTCTCTGGCCGAGCAACGGGGGGCCAAGGTCCTGCTCATCCCAGAAGCGGTTCACCCGGATCCGGGCCCACTCGTGGCCTATGCTGCGCTCATGGACGACATCGCCCAGCGCCATGGGCACGTGGCCATGCTGGACGGCTCGACCCACCTGCTGGACCAGGGCGCCGGCATGTTCATCGATGACTGCCACCTGACCGATGCCGGCCACCGCAGCCTGGCCGGCGCCATGGCCCGGTCTCTTCGCGAGCTGGGGTGGGTGCAGTGACCCTGTTGCTCGCCGTGCTCGCCTGCAGCGGCGACGGCGTGGGGCCAGACCCCACGAGCACCGGCGACACCGGCGTGCCGATCTCCTGGCAGGCGCTGCCCGGCCCTTGCGAAGCCCCCGCGACCCTGCCGACCGACCCCCTCACGGCCGGCCCCCGTTGGGAGGACGACGTCATCCAGTCCGACGACGCGCTGGTCGAGCTGGTCGAGCTCGAGGCCCACGAGGACCTGGGGCTGTTCCTGGCAGCGGGCCAGACCGGGCTCTTGTCCTATGATTGGAACGTCGCGACCGGCGAGCTGACGTGGCTCTCGTTCTTCCCCGAGAACGGCCACGGCCGCTACGAGCGCATCGAGGTGCTCGACGACGGCTGGGTGGCCGGCGCCAGCCGGGCCTGGCACCTGGAGATCATCGATCTGCGGGATCCGAGCTCTCCCCAGACGGCCTGGCTCATCGCGGAGTCGGGGTACACCGGGATGCACCACCGGGACGGCCTGCTCTACGCCGCGAACCAGAGCGGCGATCTGGTCACCCTGGAGATGCAGCCCGGTGGCTCGACCCAGGAGCGGGATCGGGTGTCGGGGCTGGGCAGCCCCTGGGAGATGGTCCGGGTGGGGGACCGGCTCTACGTGGCCGATCAGACCCTGGGCGTCGTGGTGGTCGACATCTCGTCGGCCCAGGCCCCGACCGTGGTGGGGGCCGTCGAGACCGCGTCCGGTGCCCTGGACCTGGAGACCGACGGGGCCTTCCTCTATGTCGCCGTGGGGGCCGCAGGAATCCAGGTCTTCGACCTGGCGGATCCCGACCAGCCGGCGTCCGTCGCCCTGGTCGAGACGGGCTCTCCGGTGGTCTCGGTGTCCCAGGCCGATGGCCTGTTGTGGGGGGCGGACCACGAAGGCGTGCTGGTCGCAGACATCGCCGACCCGACGGCGCCCGTGCTGCTGGGCTTCGAGGACGCCGTCTACTACGCCCTGCACGTCGAAGCCCACGGAGACCGTGCCTGGGTTGCGGACTGGTACGACATCCCCTCCTTCGACCTGGCCCGGGGGGTCGAGAGCCCGGCCGTGCGGCCCAGCCCCAGCCGGGTCTTCCTGACCCGCGCCGACGAGCCCGCCACGCTGACCCTCTACAACGGCGGCGCCGCGGACCTGGTGCTGTCCGGCGGCGCCATCGACGACGATCGGGTCGAGGTGCTGATCAGCGGGACCAGCGCGGCGCCAGGCGAGACCCTGCTGGTGTCGCTGGTGGCCGGGGCCGACGGCTCGGATCTGGACGCGACCCTGTGCCTGGCGACCAACGACCCGGGCACCCCCCTCCTCGAGGTCCCCGTCGGTGGCGGGAGCTGGAACACGGACCTCAGCGCCGGCGGCGGGGGCCTGCAGATCGGGGATCCGGCGCCGGACTTCGCCCTCGAAGACCTGGACGGCACCAGCTGGCGCCTGTCCGAGCAGCTGGGCCACCCGGTGGTGCTGATCTACTTCGCCACCTGGTGACCGGTCTGTCCGTCCGAGGTCGCGGACGTCGAGCACAGCCTGTGGCAGGCCTACAAGGACCAGGGCGTCCAGGTGTGGGGGATCGCATCCCAGGAGTCGCCGGAGATCCTGCAGGCCTTCGCCGACGAGCTGGGGCTCACCTACCCCATCCTGCACGACGAGGACGGCTCGGTGCTCCAGCGCTACCGCATCGAGCGGGAGACCTTCTCGACGGCTTTTCCCCATGACTGGGTTGTCGGCACCGACGGCCTGCTGGTGTACGGCAGCAACCGCTACGAGCCCGCAGAGCTCATCGCCACGGTGGAGCACGAGCTCAGCCGCTGACGGCTACGCTGTCCCGGCCCCGCGGAGTCCCATGATCCTGTTGCTCGCGCTGACGGCCTGCACCCCCGATGCGTCCGTCTCGGTCGTCGCCGATCCTTCGCTGCCGTCGGTGGCCGTGGTGACGTGGACATCGGCAGAGGCAGGCCACGCCGCGGTGCGTCTCGAGCGGGACGGCCAGGCCATTCTGACCACCCCCGACTCAGACGACAGCGGGACGGAACACACGGTCCGGGTCGCGGGGCTGCGCCACGGCCAGGAGCACACCCTGGTCCCTCTGCTGACCCTGGGCGATGGCTCGGTCAGCGAGGCGGACCCCGTGACCTGGCGGGCACCGTCGGCCCCCGCCGACTTGCCCCTGTTCGACGTGTCCGTGGACAGCGGGGACCTGGCGCCGGGGTACGTGGCGCTGCACACGCCGGACCGGGACCGCGAGGCCGTGGTGGTCGTCGATCGGGCAGGCGAGGTGGTCTGGTACCAGTTCGTCGAAGAAGGCCTGGCCGTGCTGTCGGTGAGCTTGTCCCATGACGGCCGGGCCCTGTGGTTCGTCACCCACGCCACCGACTACATCGAGACCGGCGCCACCGTGCACCACGTGGCTCTGGACGGCAGCTACCACCACCGCTGGGACCGGGACCTGACCCACAGCGGCGTCGCCGAGCTGCCCGGGGGCGGGTTCGGCACCCTGCGCAAGGCCAGCGAGCCCTACCTGGACGGGACCCTGCTGTGGGACGAGATCTGGGAGCAGGACGCCGACGGCGCCGAGAGTCTGGTGTTCTCCTTTCGCGACGCCTTCGAACCCGAGCGCTTCTGCGGCCACTACGACGTCCTGATCGAGGTCGACGAAGCGCTCTCCCTGTTCTTCGACTGGACCCACGCCAACTCCCTCACCCCAAGCGACGACGGCCTGGCCTGGATCCTCCTGGTGCGGCACTACGACGCGGTCCTGCGCATCGACCGGGCCACCGGCGCCGTGGACTGGATCCTGGGTGGCCCCTACTCGAACATGGCCGTCGAGCCGTCCGAGGCGCCCCAGGATCACGGCCACATGTCCTGGTTCCGGGACGGAGAGCTGTTGATGTTCGACAACGGCAACCACCGCCAGCCGTCGGCGTCCCGGCTGGTGGGCTACGCCATCGACGAAGACGCGCGGACCGCCACGCGCACCCTGGCCTGGGACGATGGAGAAGGCACCTACAGCGAGTGGCTGGGCGACGTGATCGCCCTGCCCCACGGCACGGTGCTGAGTTCCTGGACCACCGCCGGCAAGGTGCTGGAGACCACCCGAGACGGGGACCTGATCTGGGAGCTGGACGCCGAGGCCTATACGGGCACCGGCCGGTTGGTCTGGCTGGAGGGCTTCTACGGGCCGGGGATGTAAGGATCACCTCATGTGCGCCTGGACTCTCTTGCTCGCCCTGATCGCCTGCCCCACGCCCCCCGCGGCGACGGACTCCGGCACCGGTGAGGCCGACGTGGACACCGACACGGACACGGACACCGACTCGGACACCGACACCGACACGGACACCGACACCGACACCGGGCCAGACAGCGACGTCGACGACGACGGCTTCACCGTCGACGACGGCGACTGCGACGACACGGACCCCGCCGTGCACCCGGGTGCGTCCGACCGGGATTGCGATGGCGTCGACGCCGACTGCAGCGGCGCCGACGGCGACCTGGAAGTGCCAGGCTCGGCCCCGGGTCCCGCCGAGGCCGTCGACGCCGCCGAGCCCGGCGACGTGATCTGCATCGGACCGGGCACCTACACCGTGTCGCTGGAGATCGACATGCCCCTGTCCCTGATCGGCCGGGACGGGGCCGAAGCCACGATCCTCGAGGGACCGGGGGACAGCCGGGTCCTGGAGATCGAGAGCGGCGCCGACGAAAGCCTGGTGCAGGGCCTGACCCTCCAAGGAGGCGTCGAGGACCGGGCCGGGGCCGGCCTGTACCTGCACTCGTCGGACGGTGTGACCGTCCGGGACTGCGTCTTTCGAGACAACGGGGCCACCGGGGAGAGCACCCGCGGGGGTGCACTCGCCGTGGAGAACGCCGACGACCTGGTGGTGAGCGGGTGCTGGTTCGAGGGCAACACGGCCGAAGGGGGCGGCGGCGGCGCGGTCTTGCAGGCGGGCTCGTCTCGCTTCGCCTTCACGGACAACACCTTCTCCGAGAACTCGACCGACGGCGACGGCGGGGGGCTCCTGGTGCTGGATGCCGACGACGGGTCCCTGACTGGCAACCTGTTCCAGTTCAACGAGGCGGACTCCAGCGCCGGCTTCGGCGGCGGCCTGGCGCTCCGAGGCACCGAGCGGCCGCTGCTGGAGGACAACAGCTACGCCGGCAACGCGGCCTATGCGGGCGGTGGCCTGTCCCTGGAGGAGGTCTATGACTTCCTGGAGGAAGGGGGGACCTACACCGGCAACGAAGCGGCCTATGGCGCGGGCCTGGTCGGACTGCTCAGCAGCCCTGGCTCTCTCTCCGCGGCCCTCCTGTCGGGCAACGTGGCCAGCGCCGGGGGCGGCGGCGTGTACCTGGAGACGTCGCCCCAGTGGACGGTGTCCGGCAGCCTCTTCGAGGACAATGCGGCCGAATTCGGCGCTGGGCTGTTCGCCATCGAGGCCGATGACCTGGTCCTCTCCACCTCGGAATTCGACGGCGGCAGGGCCGACGTCGCCGGCGGGGGCGTGGGCATCCAGGACTCTGCCAGCGTGGCGATCGACAGCACCGAATTCGACGACAACACCGCGGCTTATGGGGGCGGGCTGTCCCTGGTCCGGGTCGACGGGGCCGAGGTGTCGCTCTCGGAATTCACCGACAACTCGGCCGACGGCTACGGCGGCGGCCTCTACCTCGACGAGGTCCTGAGCGGTTCTGTGAGCAGCAACCTGTTCACCAACAACGAGGGCGAGCTCGGCGGCGGCGTGATGATGTGGTCATCGGAGGACATGCAGTTGTCCGCCAACGAGGTGTACACCTGTCGGGCCGACTTCGGGGCGGGGGTCTACGCCTACCTGTCGGGCGACGTCACGCTCACCGCAGACACGGTCCAGAGCAACTCCGCCACCGGCGCAGGGGGAGGCGTCTACTGCAACAGCTCGGAGTACACCGAGTCGGCGACCGACATCGACGGCAACAGCCCGGACGAGGTGGTGTGTGACGACTGCACGGGAGGGTGCGCGAGCTACTGATCCGCGGGCCCGGCCGCACCTCGCGGCTTGCGCCCGGTGCCCCGCCGCAGTGTCTTGGGAGGCCCCGTGTGCTCGGGCTCCAGCTGTCCGAACCCTGGGGTGCGGGTGAACTGATCCCGGTCGTCCAGCTTGAGCACCTTCACGTGATCCGGCGGCTCCTCGCGGGTCCAGCTGGTCTCGGCCAGGCGCTGGGGGGTCGCAGCGAGCTCGGCCGGCGGCTCGGCCTGACGCCACAAGTCCCAGGTGATCAGGTCGCCCTCGACGGCCACCGGAGGCCCGAGCAGCTCCGAGAGCTGGGACACCAGCATGTCCATGGCGACGTCGAGCGCCACCTGGGTCCAGCCCCCGGGCGGCTCGACCAGTCCCCGCACCTCGAGGGCGGCCCGATCCTTGTGGAACACGACCCACCGGAAGCCTTCGGCTCGCAGCCTCTGACCGTGCTGGGGATGCCACTTCACGGGCAGGCCCGGTTGCCTGGCAGACAACACCAGGCCCCGCAGCTGATCGGACTCCAGGCGGTTCCAGAAGCCCTGCGGCCACTGGATCGTGGAGCTCTCTCCCATGCCCCCCAACAACGGCAGCGGCGCCTCTAAGTGCCAGACCAGGTAGCGCTGGTTCAGCCCGAAGGGCAGGTGGATGACGGCCCCCCGAGACAGAGACGCCATCCAGCGCGCGGTCTCGGGGATGTCCAGCGCCTTGTGGGTCAGGGGCAGCATGGACCGCTGGCCCAGCCCCAGGCCCAGCAGGACCAGCCAGGCCGCGGCCAGCCCCACCGCCAGGTCGACCCGGCGGGCCGCCACCCGCTCGACCACGAAGCCGGCCGCCAGGGCCGCTGGCACCATGCCGACCGACATGGCCCGGTAGGGGAACCACAGCCGGTCGAAGAACGGCAACACGCTCATGGCGATGCGGTAGGGCGGCAGGGGCACCTCTGGCAGGAGAGGGCCCAGGCCCAGGCTCGGGCCGACCGCCACCAGACTCAGAGTCGCCAGCAGGCCGCCCCAGCGGGCGCGCCCGGGACCCACCACCAGCCACAGGCCCACCCCCAGCGTCACGGCCGGCAGGTCCAGCATCCATGGTCCCGGGCCCGTGAACGGCAGGGTGCCCGCGAGACCGGTCTGGACCACATGGGCCCGCCCCCGGGGGCCCTCTGGCGAGACCGGGTTCAGGGGACCGGGCTCCTGGAGCGCCTGGAGCATGGACGCCGCGGGCAGGGCGACCAGGGCCAGGCACACACCCCCGGCCAGGCCGACCCGGCCCAGGACCTGGCGGCGGTCCGGGGCCCGCCAGAGTCGGTGGATCACGAGCCACAGGAAAGCGGCTGCGAGGAAGTAGCCCATGAACCAGTAGATCCAGGCCTGAGCCGCTGTGAATGCCCCGGCCAGGACAGCGTCTCGACGGGTGCCTTGCGGAGCCAGGCAGCGCAGGAAAGCCCACAGCGCCAGGGGCACGAAGGGCAAGACCGCCTGGGTGATCCGGCCGTCCGCCAGCTCGAAGAGCACGTAGGGATTGAGCTCCCAGGCCAGGGTCGCGGTGACGACGGCGAGCCGGGACTGGAGCACAGACCGGGCCAACACCCGAAAGGTCAGGGCGTTCAACACCAGCACCGCGGCGACGAACACCGGCTGGTAGTCCACAGGGCCCCAGATCCACTGGAAGGGCACCGACGCCAAGGCGTCGATCACGTTGCTGCCGTTGGCCGCGAACAGGTCCTTGCCGACCGGGTGGTACATCAGGTCGGTGGTGCGCGGGTCCTGGCCCGTCGCCATGCAGTGGGCCAACCACCAGAAGTGCCACAGGGTGCCCGACAGATCGACGCCGTCGCCGACCACCCGGCCCTTGGGCAGGGCACTCCAGACCGCGATCAGCGCTGCCGCCCCATAGAGCGGCCACTCGATCCAGGACGGGCGGGGCCGCTGCACGGGCGGAGTCTACTCGGCCCGCAGCCCCGAGGCGCCCAGTGCCGCCAGCTGATCGAGCAGGTGCACATTGGCGGCGATGGCCTTGCGGAACACCCCCAGGTGCATCGACTCGTTGGGCCCGTGGGCGGTGGTCTCGGGATCCATCACGCCATTGAGGATCAACGGCAGGTCGCCGTAGCGCCGACCGAACAGCGCCACGAAAGGGATCGAGCCGCCGACGCCCACCTGGACCAGCTTGTGGCCCCAGGCGGCCTCGTAGGCGCGATCCGCCGCTTGGAAGGCCGGTCCCCGGGGGGTGTAGAGCCAGCCCTCGCCGCTCCAGCCGGCCTCGGACACCGTGACCCGAACCCCGGCCGGCGGGTCGGTTCTGAGGGCCTGGTCCAAGAGCGCGAGCATCTCCGGCGCGGTCTGTCCGGGCGCCAGGCGCACGCTGAGGATCGCTGTGGCGTGGGTGCGCAGGGCGTTCTTCTTCACGCTGGGCGTCGGCAGCGTGGTCGCCACCACGGTCACCGAGGGCTGCCGCCAGAGCCACTCCGCCGGCGGCGTGCCCCGGTCGGGCAGTGGCGCCACGTCGGGCAGGACGTGCCCGCCCTTGCGCACCACGTCGGGGCCCAAGGGCACGGTCCACGCGCCCTGTCGCCAGGGCTCCGGCACCTCCACACGCCCCACGGCCATGCGCCCGTCGTCGTCGACCAGGCGAGCGATGAGCTTGCACAGGGCCACCGACACGTCGGGCACCATGCCGCCCCACAGCCCGGAGTGCACGTCGGCGTCCAGGGCATCGACCCGGAGCTCGACCTCGAGCAGGCCCCGCAGCGACACGGTCAGCCCGGGGATCTCGGTCGAAGGGTTCTCGCAGTCGGTGAGCACCATCACGTCACCGGCGAAGGCGTCGGGGTAGGCGTCCATGTACTGCTCCAGGTTGGGCGACCCGATCTCCTCTTCGCCTTCGACGATGACCTTGACGTTGCACGGCAGGCCACCGGTCACGTCGAACCAGGCCTGCATCGCGGCGATGTGGGAGACCCAGCCGCCCATGTCGTCGGCGGCACCCCGGGCGTAGAGCCGGTCGCCAACGATCGTGCCCACGTGGGGATCGGTGCGCCAGTTCTCCCGCACCACGGGCTGCAGGTCCAGGTGGCCATAGATCACCACCGTCGGCGCATCGGGCCCCGCACCCAGCCACTCAGCGACCACGATGGGCAGGGCGCCTTGCACCGTGAGCACCCGGGCCGCGTCCAGTCCCATGGCCTCCAGGTCGTCGCGAACCCGCGCGGCGAGCCGCCGCACGTCGTCGGCCCGACCGGGCTCACAGGAGATCGCGGGAATGGCCAGATACGCGATCAGGCGCTGGACGGTGGCATCGAAGCGGGCGTCGGCCAGGGCGGCGACCTGGGCCAGGCGGGGGTCGGACATGGAGAGCCTCCGGGGCAGGCTGGCCTAATCCGGTGGGCGTGCTACCGTCCCGACCGGCATGGGCAGCGGCATCGATCTCACGATCCTGCCTTACCACCTCTCAGTCCGGTGGATGCGTCTGCCCGAACCAGTCGTAGCCCCAGCAAGTGAGGACGCCGCTGTCGTCCAAGGCGCAGGAGTGCTTCTCGCCCACCGCGATCCACTGCCAGGTCCCGATGTCCGGCGGGATCCCGTGTCCGTGGCTTCCCTGGGCCCCCCAACACTGGAGCGCGCCGCCCGGCGTCGTGGCACAGGTCGTCTCCCAGCCGGCGGAGATCTGGGCGTAGAGCACGGCAGGCGCCTGGGTCTGGCCGGCCTGGTTGCCTCCCCAACAGTGCACGAGCCCGTCAGCGGCCAGGCCGCAGGTGTGGTGTCCGCCGGCCGACAGATCCGTGAAGGGCCCTGCGTCGGGGGCCAGCTGATCGTAGTTGTCCAGGCCCCAGCAGGCCGCCTCGCCGTCCACGTCGAGCCCACAGCTGTGGAAGCCGCCGGATGTGCCACGCTCCAGCGCCGCGGTCGGCGCGGCGAGCTGGTCCTTGTCCCCGATGCCCCAGCAGGCGGTCGCGCCCTGGCCATCGCCGGCGCAGCTGAAGTCGCGCCCGGCGCCGACCCAGGTCCAACCACCGCCGGCGGGCACGTCGAGCTGACCGTGGGTGTCGTCGCCCCAACAGCGCACCCGCCCCTCGTGGGTCAGGGCACAGGCGTGATCCTGGCCCACGTCGAGCGCCACGTAGCAGTCGTCGGGCACATCGAGCTTGCCCGACCCGTCGTCGCCAAAGCAGACGATGCCGCCGCCTGCCCGCAGACCACAGCTGTGGTCCTCGCCCAGACCCACCTGCAGCCAGTCCCCCGACGCCGGACAGGTCAGGGCCCCGGTGTCGCTGGCTGCCGTCAGCTCCTCGCAGGCTGCCGCGTCGGTGCAGAGTCCGGCCTTGCGCGCATCGTGTGCGTCGAGGGAGATGAAGGCACAGCCGCTCAGGATCAGGCCCAGCACGGGCCGAAGCTACCCGGATCCGCCGGCGCTCGCCTGGAGCACCCGCGGCTCGCAGCCCTCGGCTGCCAGGCGGGCCAGGGTCGTCTCGATGGCCAGCTCGCCGCGATCGATGCCCACGAAGTGGCAGCCCGCCCGCAGCGCCGCCACCAGGGTGGTCCCGGAGCCGCAGCAAGGATCCAACACCAGGTCTCCCGGCGTCGTGTGGGCGCCCACCAGGCGCTCCAGGAGCGCCAGTGGCTTTTGGGTCGGGTAGCCGGTCCGCTCGGCGGCCATGTTGTTCAGGCTGGGCAGATCCCACCAGTCGGGCACCTTCTTGGTCTGGCCAGCCATGCGGCGTGAGCGCGCCGGCACCCGGGGTGCGTCAAAGGTCCAGCGCCGGCCCCGGGAGTACCACAAGAGCGTGTCGTGCTTGCGGGGGTAGTAGCGAGGGCTGCTACCGCCCAGGCCGTAGCACCACACCAGTTCGTTGCGGAAGCCCGGCGCCCCGGGGTCCGAGCCCCGGGCCCCGGCGCCGAAGATCTCGTCGCACAGGACGGCCGCGTGGTGGGCCCGGCGGTGATCGCAGTGCAGCACCAGCGAACCCTGGGGGCCCAGCAGGGCGTGCACGAGCTCCAGCAGCTCGGCCAGCTCTGTGAGCCACTCGCCGGGGCCGGTGCGATCCCGGTAGGCCTGGCGGCCGGCCGTGTCTCGAAAGGACCGCCCGGTGTCAAAGGGCGGATCGGCGTACACCCAGTCCACCCGGCCGCGCAGCTCCGGCAACAGGGCGGACAACACAGCACAGTGGTGCCCGGCCACGACCCGGTCCAGGGGGTGGGTCGGCTCACCTGGCCGCGGGCGAAGGGCGGCCGGGCTCGCAGCCTCGGAGGCCCGGGAACGGCCAGGCCAGCTCAGGCTGACGCTCGGTGGGGGCGTGGACACCGCGGCACCTTAGCCCGCCTGCCGGTCGCCCCTGGGCTGTTCGCCTTCCGTCAAAAACCCCCAGCCAGCCCTGGTCCTCTGGGGCTCAGACGGTAGGCTCCCGCCCCTTCGAGGCACCCCGGAGCCCCGCGATGAGCGACCTCTACGACGACGACCCGGTCCCACGGGACGACAACCGCGCGATCATGCTGGTGCTGGGCGCCCTGACCCTGCTCACCCTGGGCATGGGCGTCGGCTACGGCGTCAACGCCATGACCAGCGACTCGGTCAAGGTGGTGATGTCCGAGCCCACGGTGATCAAGCAGGAGCTCTCCGACGAGGAGCTCGCCGAGCTCTGCGCCGACGAGACCCGCGACGAGCGCACGGCGCTGACCGGTGCCCAGGCCCGGGTGGACACCCTCCAGGAGCAGCTGGCCCAGCGTGAGAACGAGATCGAGGCCATGCGAGCGGAGACCGAGAAGAACCGGGCGCGCTCGGCCGAGGCCACCGCCAAGTACCGGGAGATGGAGGAGCGCCTGGCCGAAGCCGAGGCCCAGGTCGAAGACCTGACCATGCGCCTGGCCATGGCCGAAGCCGAGCGCGACGAAGCCCTGGTGGAGCTCAAGGAGACGGTCGAGGCCCTCAACGACCAGATCGAACAGACCGAGAGCGCCCGCAAGGTGGCCCGCAAGTACAAGCGCCAGTCCGTGCGCAACCTGTGGGCGGCGTTCGTGGCCGAGAGCAAGGTGGCGATCTGCGACCGGGGTTCGCGCAAGCGTCACGCCAAGTGCCACGCCGCGGTGGACGAGGCCCTGGGCTCCAGCGTCAAGGACCGCTTCACCCACTGCGTGAACAGCAACCAGGCCACGCCGGCGCTGGTCAAGGGCGACCGCAAGGCCGACCTGCCGACCTATGCGTCGATGCTCAGCGAGGACAGCCGGTTCACCAACAAGGGCTGGTACATCCAGTTCTGCGATCCCTCGCTGCCCGAGGCCGGCCTGGACTGAGCGGGAGCCCCAGCTCTTGCCCTGTCAAACATGGTCCCAGATGAGTTCTGGAGATGCTCCTCCAACCATCCGGATCACTTGACAAAACCACATCTGCAGGTAGGATGATTCCGCGTCCTCCCGGGCGTGCCTCGCTGGTCCTGTCCCCCGGGCCACCCCCTGCTCCCCGCTGCTGATGATGGCTGACATGACCGAGCCCACGCTGCCGACGCTCCCCGCTGAAGAGAACACCTGCGCCTCTGTCGACCTGGGCTACCGCACCCAGCTCCCCGATCACGACGACGCCACCGACGTGGATCCGCCCCTGGCGATCTACGAGGAAGAAGACGAGGTGGACTCCGTGATCGTGCCGAACCGCCACGAGGAAGCCACGCCGGGCGAAGAGCGGCTGAGGGCCTGGCGGGAGCTGTCCGAAGAGCGCGCCATCGCGCGGCAGGAACAGGACCTGCTGCTGGCCGAGCAGCGCCTGCAGACCCGGCGCCGCGCGGGCGTGGGCGCCGGGGTCGCAGCACTGCTCGGCGTGGTCCTGGTGGCCACTTCCCAGCTCTCACCGGCGGACACCCCTGCCGCGGCCGACGACGACGCGCCGCCCCCGGCCATCGACCTGGACGGGCCGGTGTTCGCAGCCCCCGCGGTGGCCATCGTGATCCCCCCGGCGGCCGAGCCCGAGCCCGTCGCCGCCGAGCCCGAGCCCGTCGCCGCCGAGCCCGAGCCCGTCGCCGCCGAGCCTGAGCCCGCGCCTGTCGCGGCGACCCCGTCCTCCTTCGACCCCCAGGTGGTGAACGGCACCCTGAACACCTGGACCGCCGACGCGACCGCGTGGCTCCAGTTCGACTTCCTGGGCACGGGTCCTCTGGAGATCCGCTGGCTGGACGCTCAGGGCGAGCCCGCGCTGAACCCCTGGACCTGCGACGGCTACGTGAACCGGACCACCCGCCGCTGCTACGTGGGCCGCACCCACGAGCGCATCGCCGTCGCCCTCCGCGCCGGCGCCGCCCCGGGCACCTGGGCCATCCAGGCCTGTGCGCCGGGCACCGAGTCCTGCACCGGCATCACCACGATCCAGGTGGCGGACAGCCCGGGAGGGTGATCAGTCCACGAGCCACCCGGTCATGGCCCGGGTGATCAGGTCTGCATCCGCCGCGCCGCACTGCTCGCGAATGCTGTGCATCGAGAGCATGGCGCCGCCGATGTCGAGTCCGCGAATGGCCAGCCCCGCAGCCGAGATCGGCCCGATGGTGCTGCCGCAGGCCAGGTCTGTGCGGTTCACGAAGTCCTGGACCGGGATGCCGCGCTCGGCGCAGATGGCCTTGAAGCGGCCCGCGGTCTCGGCGTCGGTGGCGTAGCGCTGGGTCACGTTCGTCTTGACCACCGGACCTCCGTTGAGCCGAGGCTTGTGATCCGGCTCGTGGCGGTCGGCGAAATTCGGGTGCACGCCGTGGGCCATGTCCGCAGACAACAGCCAGCTGCGGTCCGACGCCCGCTCCAGGCCACCCGCTGCACGCTCACAGTGGTCCCGCTCGAGCATGGAGAGCACGTCGCGGAACAGAGCGGAGCCCGCGCCGCGCTCTGACCTGGAGCCGACCTCTTCGTGGTCGAAGAGCACCACCACGCTGGTGGGCCCGGGCACTTCGTCGACCGCCAGGAGCGCCTCGAGGGCCATGTAGCAGCTGGCCTGGTTGTCCAAGCGCGGCGCGAACACGAACTCCGACCCCAACCCACCGATCACCGGTGACTGCAGGTCGTGCAGCCCCAGGTCCCACGCCAGCAGGTCATCGGCCGCGACACCCAGCTCGGCGGCCAGGAGCTCTTGGAGCGCACCCGGAGCGTCCCCGAGGCCCACCAGCGGGGCCATGTGCTTCTGCTTGTTGAGCTTCAGCCCATCGGTGCGGAGCTCGCGCTGGAGGTGGATGGCCAGGTTCGCGACCCGGGCAATCGGCCGCTCGACGCGGACAGGGTGGAGCTCGGTGCCCCCCGAGCCCCGCACCGCCACCCGGCCGGAGACGCCCAGATCCCGGTCGGTCCAGGTGTGCAGCAGCACGCCGCCGTAGACCTCGACCCCCCACTGCAAGAAGCCTTCGCTCAAGCGCTCGGCGCTGGGCTTGAGCCGCAAGTTCGGCGAGTCCGTGTGGGCGCCGAGCACACGAAAGCCCGCCGCAGCCGGAGCAGCGGCGCCGGCCCGCCAGGCGATCAGCGTGCCCCCGCGCTCGATCAAGCCGCCGGCCCCGGGTTCCCAGGTCCTGGGCTCGCCCCCGAGATCGTGCGTGACGAAGCCCGCCAGTGCCAGCCGCCGTGACGCTTCGGCCACGCAGTGGAACGGCGAAGGGCCCGCAGCGATGAAGTCGATCAAGCCCTGGGCGTCGGCCATGCCATGTACCTCCAGGCCGGACCCTACAACAGCCCGGCCTCTGTGACCGGGACGGCACGGTGCTGGCCCGGAGCAGCGTTAGGAGCGCGACACCATGACCGACTCCCTCGACCGCTACGAGAGCCCCCTGGTCCAGCGCTATGCCAGCCCGGAGATGGTCCGGATCTGGGCGCCCCGCCATCGCTTTGGCACCTGGAGGCGGCTGTGGCTGGCCCTGGCAGAGGCCGAACAGGCCCTGGGCCTGCCGATCACCGACGCGCAGCTCCAGGCGATGCGCACCACGCTCGAGGACATCGACCTGGACCTGGCGGCGTCCTATGAGCGCAAGCTGCGCCACGACGTGATGGCGCACGTGCACGCGTGGGGTGACCGCATCCCCGACGCCAGGCCGATCATCCACCTGGGCGCCACGTCGTGCTTCGTGGGCGACAACACCGACCTCATCCAGATCCGGGACGCCCTGGACGTGATCCTGCCCAAGCTGGCCGCCTGTGTGGCCGCATTGGGTGACTTCGCCGAGACCCACGCCGCCCTGCCCACCCTGGGGTTCACCCACTTCCAGCCCGCGCAGCCGACCACGGTGGGCAAGCGGGCGTGCCTGTGGGCCCAGGACCTGCTCGCCGACCTGGACACCCTCACCAGGCTCCGGGACCGTCTGCGCTTCCGGGGGGTCAAGGGCACCACCGGCACCCAGGCCAGCTTCCTGGCATTGTTCGACGGCGACCACGACAAGGTCGAAGAGCTGGATCGGCGGGTCACCGCTGCCTTCGGCTTCGACAGCGCCTACACCGTCACCGGCCAGACCTACCCCCGCAAGCAGGACCACAGCCTGCTCGCGGCCCTCGCAGGGCTCGGGGTGAGCGCCCACAAGCTGGCGACGGACATCCGCCTGCTCGCCAACCTCAAGGAGCTCGAGGAGCCCTTTGGCAAGTCCCAGATCGGGTCCTCGGCCATGGCCTACAAGCGCAACCCCATGCGCTCGGAGCGGATCTGCGCTCTGTCCCGCCACCTGATCAGCCTGACCCAGGACGGCGCCTGGACCGCCGCCACCCAGTGGATGGAGCGCACCCTGGACGACTCGGCCAACCGCCGCATCTCCTTGACCGACGCGTTCTTCGCCGCCGACGGCGTCCTCGAGACCTTGCTGAACGTGAGCCGAGGCCTGGTGGTCTACCCCGCCACGATCCGGCGCAGGCTCGATGCCGAGCTCCCGTTCATGGCCACCGAGGAGATCCTCATGGCGATGGTCCAGGCCGGCGGTGACCGGCAGAACCTGCACGAGTCCATCCGGGTCCACAGCCAGGCGGCAGCGACCCGGGTCAAGACCGACGGGGCAGACAATGACCTGCTGGAGCGGCTTCGCGCCGATCCGGACTTCGGGCCGGTGCACGCCACCCTGGACTCCCTCACAGACCCCGGGCGCTTCGTGGGTCGCGCCCCGGAGCAGGTGGGGATCTTCCTGGCCACCGAGCTGCGCCCGGCGCTCGCTCGCTGGCGGGGCCAGCTGGACCGGACGGCCGTATTGAAGGTCTGATCGGGGAAACGCGGTCACCAAACGTCTCCGAAGCAAGCTCCGTGCCAGGGCGTGATCGCCTGTCGATCGTTGCCACAGGACGATCGATGACGGCAGCGATTTTTTCGATCGGCCTGTTCGGAATCGACAGACACCGGGTACAGTCTCTTCAACTCCCGCCACGGAGGGTCCTATATGGATGAAAGTCCGCCCGACTCCGCAGCTCCGGTGACGACCCGGGGCGAACGGATCCAGACCTGAACAGACTCCCGCCTCCTGGCCGACGGCCGCCGAGGCGCTGACAAATGACCATCTACCCGCTCTTGCGGACCAAGGCCCACGGCCCACCCTTGGTGGCCCGGGACCGAATCTTCCTCCATGGAACGCGGATGAGTCGTCGGCGCCGGTCGGTATGCTGAACGCGAGAGAGTCGAGTCCACACCGCTCGTGCGGTACAGGATCCTACCGTTCGGTTCGAGTCTGCAATTAAAGCAGACTCGGGCCACGGCCTCGAAGATCACTGGAACCCTTGAGACGTCAGTCTCGGAACGGGACCCTAGCTGGGTCCCGTTTGCACTTTCTGGGGTCTTGACCCTGTGCAGGCAAATTCGGGTCTCGTGACGGTCCTGCAGATCCGAAGAAGGACTCCCGGCCAGAGAACTGTCAAGAAGTGCAAATTCCCCCAACCGAGAGCAGGCGCTGATATGCTGCAGGTGAGCCTCCGGAGGGCCCAGGATGGCTGAGGTGTCGGGCAAGGCCGTGTGGGTGACCCTGCGGGTCCAAGGGATCCCGACGGAGATCCTCCGGGACACCAAGACCCGCAAGCCCTTGCGCATGGCTCGGCTCAAGGTGCCGCTGGCACCCCTCAAGCACGGTCACTGTGCCAACTGTGGCGGCGTGCGCAAGCTGACCGTCACCATGATCGCTCCCGGCGAGGCCATCGACCCCAGCCCCAAGTGCCAGGAGTGCGGTGTCTCTCTGCGGGCCGATCACCGCTTCCACCTGAACATGGCCCGCCGCTTCCAGAGCGAGGACTTCCTCGAGGCTGCGGAGCGTGCTGCCGCGCAGGGTCGCAAGGTGGTGGCCCTGAAGCTCGTGACCGCCGGGTGGCACTGGGGCCCGAACCCGGAGCTGGCTCGGTCCGTGCGGCTCGATCGCCTGCGGGACCTGGGCGAAGAGGAGCTCGGCGAGAGGGAGGCCCGGGACTGGTTCAACGAGGACGACGCCCCGGCCTGGGTCGCCAGCCTGTTGGTGGATCTGCTGCTCCGGCGCGGGGATCAGGAACAGGCCCACCAGGTCCTGAACGAGGGCCTGAAGCGCGATCCGCGGGATCGCATGCTCCGCCTGGAGCGGGCTGAGCTCCTGGAGGAGCAGGGCCAGCGTGCCCAGGCCACCGAGGACGCCATCGCCGTGTTGGGTCGCAACGATCGTCTGGCTCGCGAGGCCATGGCCATCGTTCAGCGCCTGACCGAGGTCTGGCTCCAGGAAGACCAGGCCGAAGAGGCCCACAAGGTCTTCCAGCTGGCCGCACCGGAGTCCCACAGGGACGCCCAGATGTGCTTCCTGCGCGGCTGCATCGAGCAGAGCCGCGGCCGCAACGCCGAGGTCCGACGCTGGATGATCCATGCTCTGACCCTGGACCCCAAGCACGAGCTCGCCGCCGTGGAGCTGGACAAGGTCGAGGCCGAGATGAACATCGCGTCGACCGCGCACCTGAGGCGGGCGCACTAGGCTCGGGTTTCGCGGTTTCTCTGGCTGCTCGACGACCACGGCCACGGCCACGGCCACGCGCACGGCCACGCGCACCCTCAGTGCCGCGCCCGGCGGCCCTCGAGCCGACGGGCGCGACTCGCGGGAGAACCGGGGTCAGGAACCTTTTGTTAAGCATTAGCAGGCTGAGCTTCGATCCCTATCAATACAATGTTTGGCTCCGGGGCATGACTCCGGCTTGTCCTCGCTGGCCCTCGGCCGGCTGCACACCCGGCTGCTCGGGGCTCTGCGGCTCAGAGCGACGATCAGATCAGACGA
>CAZFLE010000084.1:0-31239 GCA_964519895.1 uncultured Enterobacterales bacterium
CGGTGTCGGTGTCGGTGTCGGTGTCGGTGTCGGTGTCGGTGTCGGTGTCGGCATCACCCGAGTCCGTCGACCCTGTGTCCGCTGTCCCGGTGTCCGTGCCCGGCCCCTTGGCGCCACAGACCGGATTCGCCTGGCCGGGCGTGCCCAGATCACCGTCGCCATAGGCCTGGGAGCCCAGACACCAGCTGATGGCGCTGTCGTTCAAGCTCGACGACGTGATGGCGGGGTCGAGAGACCAGCTGGCGCCTTCGGCCAGCCCCCAGTCCCTGTCCCAGGCCACGCGGTCGAGGTCGCGACCGTCCGGAGCGGCGAAAATCAGCTCGTCGTCGCCGCCGACGAAGCGACCCATGAAGTCCTCGTCGATGGTGTCGGTGGTGATCACCGCGATCTGGTAATCGGACTCGCTGGTCTCGAAGTGCTGGATGAAGCTGGCGAAGTTGGCCGCCAGCTTCTCTTGTTCCTCGTCCATTGAGCAGGAGTTGTCGACCACCAGCACGATGTCCACCCGGTTGCGGGCGGCCTGTTCGAAGTAATCTGTGCGCGTACGCTCGGTGTAGGTGTACTCGGTGCACGCCGGCAGGCTGAAGAGGACCGACAGGGGGATGATCACGGGGTCGCCTCCGTGCCGCCGGACTCGCTGGTACCGCCCGTCGACGTGTCTGCTCCGCCGCCCGCCCCGGGGTCGAGCCCCCGGGCGATGGCCAGCAGGATGGTGTCCACCAGGTCCGCGTTCTGGGCGTTCCAGTGGAAGCTGCTCAAGATGACCTGGCCCGCACCGTGGTCAAAGCTCACCAGGAGCGGGACGTCCTGGACCGCGCCGAAGCCCTCGCTGGCGGACAGTCGGACCTCGGCGTCGCCGCGCAGGAGCACGTCGACCGAGTCGTCGTTGGCGACGGACTCCATCACCATCCAGTCGCTGTAGTTGAATTCCAGGGACAGGGTGTCGGTGCCCAGTGCCTCTTGCAGCGCTGTGTCGGTCACCCTGGCTTCGATGCGCCCGATGGTGCCGACCTGGGCGTCGTCGAGCAACAGGTCGTCGCCGAAGAAGTCGATCTTGTCGGGCCACGCGGCCTCGACCAGGTCGTAGGACCAGTCGCTGGCCCACAAGAGCCCGGTGCGGTCCACCCACTCCACCGTGTTGGCCACCGCGTCTGGGTCCGTGACCAGGTGGTCGTCGGCCTCGACGCCGTTGTACTGCCACTCGCCGAAGCCTCTGGCGCCGGAGTTCACGAGCACCGCGTCGTACTCGAAGATCTCGCGGCCGCCGGCGTCGCTGACGCCGGTGAACAGCGTCTCGGACTTGAGCGCGATCAAGGCCGGGTCCAGGTCCGGGTCGTAGCTCGCACAGCAGATGAAGCCCTCGTACTCCTGGTAGGCGATGAGCTGGCGCCCCAGGGACTCCCCGACGTTGTCGAAGTCCCCGGCGACCACCGCGACGTTCTCGATCGGGCGCACGTTGACGCCGGTCTCGATGCAGGCGGCCCCGAGGGTCGCCAGCCAGATGGAGGTCATGTCTTACTCGAGGATCAGGGAGGCCGACAGGTAGATGTACGAGTAGGCTTGGTTGGTCTGGTACTTGGAGTCCTTGAGACCGAATTCAGGACCCTCGATGTAGCTGTAGGCAGTGAAGGTGGACGGCGTGGCCTCGAGCTGGGAGAGCTCGGCGCCGGTGTAGTTGTGCACCCCGTCGTCCCAGGGGATCGAGCCCGCAAAGCCGCTCTTGCCATTGGAGACCAGCGTGCCGCTGAGGCTCGTGCTGAAGATGGCGTCCGGGTAGGTGTTGGCGCCGGGGGTGCCGTCGGGCTGGTCCCAGGTGTAGTGGAAGTCCTCGGCCCGGTTGTGGGTGTAGTTGCCCCACAGGTCCGGGCTGGTCAGGTACCAGTCGGCGGGCACGGTGGGCTGGACGTCCTCGAGGAGCTCTTCGGGCAGGCCGTCGGGGTCGCCCTGGAGGTGCAGGTCGTACCACTGGTCGGGCACGTAGTCCGCCATCGTCAGGTTCTCGCCGTAGTAGTAGATGGACCCCGTGCTGGAGTCGATCTGCTTGGTCAGCGTGACGGTGTTGGCGTCGGACTCGAGCCAGACCACGTCGCCCGCCGACACGGTCTGGGCAGTGGGGCAGTCGTCGTTGGATTCCTCGGACTCGGGGACCTCGAACACGCCGTTGAGGTCGTAGGGCATCGGTCCGTCACCCGGAGGCGAACCCGATCCACAGGGCGGGTCCAGCGGAATGACGAACTGGGCATAGGCGACCACGCCTTCGTTCAGGCCGCCGGTGTCGTTGTCGATGCTGCGGGACACGTAGAACGCCAGCCCGATGGCGACGTCGCCCAGGGCCAGGTCTCCGCCCACCACCTCGAAGGCGTTGGGGATCAACACGCCTTCGTCTCCGGTCTCGATCAGCACGTCGCGCCAGCCCAGGGTCGCGGCGTTGGAGAGGGTGATGTTGCCCCACATGTTCTGGGCGTCGATGACGTTGGTGTTGTCGACCACGATGTCCAGCACCTCGCGACCGTCGGCGGTCAGGAAGGTGATGTCCGTGATGTCTTCGGTGAAGTTGGTGTCCCGGCCGACGACGGTGTACTCGACCTGGGTGCCCTGCTCGGCGATGGGCGGGTCCCACGTGGCCGCCAGGCCCACGCGATCCACGGTGAAGGCGTCATAGGCGGTGACGACCTTGGGACCGTCCTCGGAGAACACGTCCCGGGAGCCCGGGTGCGCGTCGGACCGCACGGCGATGCGGGCCTCCATGAGCGTGCCCGACAGGACCGTCAGCTCCAGGATGTCGATGCCGTCGCCAAAGTTGACCCAGGTGCGCCCACCCAGCCACTCGGTGTTGGTGCCGACGATCTCCACGTCGACGGTCTCGCCGATGCGGGCGTTCTCGGGGCTCACGGTGAAGGTCGAGGCGTTGACCCGGAAGGCCTTGGCCAGCACGTGCTCGGTGCCGTCGATGGCCAGGGTGACGTCACGCCGGCCGGTCTCGGCGTCGGCTGCGATCTCGATGTCCGCGAACGCGGTCCAGCCATCGACCACGGTGACCGACTCGACGGTGACGCCGGCGCCAAAGTCGACCTGGGTGTCGTCCAAGGAGAAACCGGACCGAGACGCGGACGCCGTGACCCGCATGGACGTGCCCAGAGCGCCCTCGGGTGGGTCGATGGAGAACGTGAGCTGCGAGGTCTCTTCGGCGGTCTCGATCAGCGACTCGTCGTCGCACGCAGGCCCGATGGCCACCAGGAAGAGGGCCATCGCCGAGTACAGAGCCTTGCGCAACATCACGGGTCCCTGGTGAGAAGGAGAGGTGTGGGTATTCCACGGAGCCGGTCGGGGTCGCAATATAGCGCCCCTCCGAAGCCCCGGGCAATCACGCGTCGAAGCCCGGAATCACGCGGAGTCGAGCCCGGACAGGAAGGTGGTCCGAGATGTCGGAGTGCTGGTGGAGCACACATGCTTCGATGACCTCCAGGCGCGACCCGGCGAACAGGTAGTCGAGCCGCCTGTCCGGCGCGTCCGCGCCGAAGGGCAGGTACGTGCGCCAGGCGGGATCTGCGACAGCTGGGCCCGAGACGTCTCGAAATTCTCGGGTGAGCCGGTCCAAGGGGTTGCCGTGATCGGCATAGTTCTCCCGGTCCCTGGAGAGACGGCTGGGCTCGTCGCCGGTGGGCAGGAGGTTCAGATCCCCTCCCAGGAGATGGGTGGGATCCCGGCGCATCCACGCCGCTGCGTGGGCGACCTGGCGACCCAAGGTGCCGTCACCGCGGGAGAAGGCCGAGAAGTGGGTGTTGCCCACCCGCAGCGCACCCCCATCCCGCAGGGGCATGGGCAGCCCCAGCAGCGCCCGCTTGAGGTTCAGGGCCTGGCGCCAGCCCGGCTCGTCCAGCCGGGGCAGGTCCAGCCGGACGCCGGGGCGCAAGGGGAAGCGGCTCAGCACGGCCAGGTGCAGGTCGATGCGCCCCAGCGGCCGGCGAGGAGGCACCGGCACGTAGCGGGCCCGGTGGTAGGGGGTCGTTGCCCAGGCGGCCCAGTCGACGGTGGCCAGCAGGGGCAGCAGCTGATCCGTGCGCTGGGTCCTGGCGCTGTCCCGATCGAGCTCCTGGAGCAGGGCCAGATCCGGCCGCTCCTGGGCCAGCACCTGGGCCACACCGGCGAGGGTGCGGGCCTGTTCGTCCGGGCGCACGTGCACCGCCGGACCGCCGTCGTAGAAGAACTCGACCGAGCGCCCCGCACAGAACTGGAGATTCCAGCACAAGACCGTGAAGGGCTCGCCGGCCCGGAGCGGACTCGCCCGGCGCATCGGCACGGGCTCGACCCGCAGTCGCGGTGCCGGATCCCAGGCCAGCTTGTCTCGGAGCTGGCGCCTCATGGGGTGCGCTACTTGGCGGCGTCTTCTTCGCGGGCGAGCTTCTGGAACATGTCCAGCACCTGGTAGCGACGCTCCGGGTCGTCCATGCGCTCGATGCCCGACCGGGGGTGCATGTTGAAGAAGCCGGTGATGGCGTAGGGCAAGTGGTAGCCCCAGCGCAGCTCGTCGCGCATGTCGGCGAAGCTCTCGACCAGGTCGAGCACGGGCTTCACGTCGTAGCGGGGGTTGTCCAGGTAGAACAGCAGCAGCTCCAGCGGGCAGTTGCCGGCGCCGCGTCCCATGCCGTGCACGGTCGCGTCGACGAAGTCCACGCCCTCGTCGATGGCGATGATGCTGTTGGCGAACGCCTGCTGCTGGTTGTTGTGGAAGTGGACGCCGACCTTGATGTCCTCGCCCAGGTAGTTCATGTACTTATGGACCAGGTACTTCACGTGGTACGGGAACAGCGAGCCGAAGCTGTCGACGATGGCCACGTTGTGCACGCCGCTCGTGGCCAGGCGCTTCAGGAAGATGTCGACCTCGGACGGCTCACAGGTGGAGACCGCCATGACGTTCATGAAGGTCTCGTACCCCATCTCCAGGCTGTGATCGAGCAGCCGCAGGGCCTCGTCGAGCTGGTGGTGGTAGGTCGCGATGCGCACCACGTCGATGACGCTCTCGTGGGCCGGCGGGATGTCCGCCAGCTCGACCCGGCCGATGTCCAGCATGGTGGAGAGCTTCATCTGACCGGGCTCGACGATGCCGCGCAGGTCGTCCTCGGTGCAGAATTTCCAGGGGCCGTTCTCGTCGCGGGAGAACATGCCGGCCTTGGTCTTGTAGCCGACCTCCATGTAGTCCACGCCACTGGCCGTGAGCGCCTTGAAGGTCTTCCTCACGAATTCCGGGCTGAAGGCCCACTTGTTGCAGATTCCGCCGTCGCGGATGGTGCAGTCGAGCACCTTGATGCGGCGGCGGCGATCGGTGACCAGCCCGTCGGGACAGCAGGAGACACGGTAGTCGAGACCCATTTCGATTCCTTTGAGAGCGGCGCAGCATAGTCAGCAGCGGGTGGCGCCGCCACGTTGGATCGGGCGCTCAAGCTTTCGGCTCAAGGTGCCGATCCAGGAACCGATCCGGTCTGGGTACCGGAGGTCCAAGATGGCTGACACCCTCGCCAAACTCCAGAGACTTCGGGACCGCCAGCGCAAGGCGGCTCGGCTGGAGCTCGCCCGGGCGCAGAGGGCCGAGGCCCAGCAGGCCGAGCGACTGGCCGACAACCGCGCACAGGTTGCGGACGCCCGCCCCCTGGTCGAGACCGCAGACCCGGTCGAGCTGGCTCGCTACCACGCCTTCCAGCTGCGGATGGAGATGGCCAGGCGCCGGGAGCAGACCCGGCTGGAGCATCGCGAGCGCGACGTGAACGCACGCCAGGACAAGCTGGTCGACGCCCTGCGCGAAGTCCGGGTGGTGGAACGGATCCAGGAGATCCGGGCCGAACAGACCGCCTTGGAGCACCGCAGGGCCGAGGACCAGGAGCTCGACGAGGTCGGACTCCAGAGTTGGTTCCGGCGCACGGCCTGAGGGGGTTCGATGGACCGCCGCAGCCAAGGCACGCTCCTGGGCGTGGTCACGGTCGGGTCGGTGTTGCTGACCGGCGCATTCTTCTCGGGCTGGGACCCGATCTCGTCGCCGGCCGAAGCCGCTGACGCGAGCACCCTACTGGAGTGTCCGGACCCGACCAGCCCCGGCATGCGCGAGGTGCTCGACGCACTCAAGTCCAAGGAGCGGGCCCTGGAGCGGCGGGCCAAGAGCATCGAGGACCGGGAAGAGGATCTGCGCCGGGTCGAAGAGGGCCTCCAGGGCCGGCTGGACGAGCTGACGGCCCTGCGGGACGAGCTCCGCACTCTGCTCGAGGACGCCGACGCCGAGCGCGAGGAGCGGGTCAAGGGACTGGTCAAGATGGTGGAGTCCATGCGGGCCGCCCAGGCCGCCACGATGGTGGCCGAGCTCGAAGACGAGCTCGCCGTGGACGTCCTGGACCGGATGAACAAGGGCAAGGCCGGCAAGATGCTCTCCAAGATGGACCCGGCCAAGGCCGCGAGCCTGGCCGAGCAGCTGACCGTGCCGGTGCTGTGGGAGGGCTCGTGACCTCATCCTCTGTCCTGCCCGTGTTCCCCGACACCGCCCCGGTGGCCGCGCCAGAAGACGGCGCCGAGCCGGACGCCACCGCCCGGGACTTCGAGGAGCACCTGAGCGAAGCCGACGACGAGGCCGACGGAGCGGCGCCCCAGGAGACCCGTACCGAGGACCCGACCCTGCCGCAGGCCGCGGTGGACACTGCGCCCGAAGACCCTGAGGCTCCCGAGCCCGAGGTCGCGCCTTTCCTGCTTGCACCGGTGGACCCGGTGGAGCCACCCCCGTCCGATCCGGTCCAGCTCGCAGGGCAGACCCTGGAGGCCCAGGTGGAGATGGGCACGGCACCGCCGGCCCCTGAAGGTCCCCCGGAGCTGCTGGACGTCGAAGAGCTCCCCCCCGCGCCGGCCCGCACCGCCAGCGCCAGGACGGCGGGTGCTGGCACGGACCTGATGGACCTGGGCGGGCAGAGCGACGACGCCCCGGACGGCATGGGGAGCGATGCGGCCCAGGCCTTCGACGTCGAGAGCGCCGAGCTCGATGGCTTGATCGAGCCGGACGCGGTGGTCGACGCTGCACCGGAGCCCCAGGACGCTCCGGAGCTGCCCGTGCCCGAGCCTGGCCGGCTGCGCGTCACGGTCGACGACGACCTGGCGGTCGAGGTGAGTCGGCGCGGCGGCCGGATCGAAGTGGCCGTCGACGGCAGCCAGCACGCCCTGCGCGAGCTCCAGGACCTGGGCCCGGAGCTGGCAGCCAGCCTGGCTGAGCTGGGCTTCGAGCTCGGAGGGTTCTCCCAGCAGGAGCGCGGCGGCGAAGGCAGCGAGGGCGAAGCCGGCGCTGGCGAGGAGGGTGCGCCCGCCGAGCGCGAGGCCTCCGGTGGCCGCCTGGTGAACACCCGGGCCTGAGCCGGCGGGTGCGCGCAGGGGCCGGTTACCGTGCCGCGGCCATGCTCCTGCTGATCGCGCTCAGTCACGCCAGTCCACCGCCCGCCACCGTGCGCGCAGCCATGCAGCACGACAGCAACTGGTCCGACGAGGGCACCAAGGACACCGACGTGGGACCGGTGCGCATCCGCCACCTGAACCTCGCGGGGGTGGACTGCCTGGAGGGCTCCGCCACCACCCGCGTCCCAGCGGACGCGCTGCTCGCGGTGGCCGTCGACGTGGCGAACAACCCGGCGTGGACGTCGGCGGACCTGGTGTTGTCCGAGGCCCTGAGCCAGGACAGCAACCGGGTGCACTACCTCCAGGTGCTGAACAACCCGCCCCCGATCTCGGACCGATACTGGTACCTGGAGGGGCGCGTCGTGCCCGAGGACGGAGGCCAGGCCTTTCGTTGGGACCGGCTCGACGGCGCCGAACGCTACCCCCAGCGGCACGAGAAGCTGGCGGCGAACCACGACGGCGCGGTCGAAGTGGCCTTCAACCTGGGCTCCTGGGCCTTCTTGCCGCTGCCAGACGGCCAGACCCTGGCCCGCTTCCGGACCTGCTCCGATGCCGGGGGCCGCATCCCCCGATGGGCCGGCGAAGCCGCTGCCAAGGCCATGCTGCCCAACAACCTCGTGGACCTGATCACCTACACCGCGCGACACTGACCGCGATGTGCGGCCGCTACCAGCTCGGCATGGAGTGGGACACCTACCAGACCTATTACCGCTTCGTGCGCGGCCTGATCGCCGAGGGCACCACCCTGCCCTGGTACAACCAGGCCCCCGGGCAGCCATCTCCGGTGCTGGTCCTCAAGGACGGTGAGCTCGAGAGTCGCGTGATGCGCTGGGGCTTTCCGCCCCTGTGGCTCGCGTCCCGGGGCAAGGACCCCTGGAAGGAGCGGCCGATGGTCAACGCCAAGAGCGAAGAGGCCCGCTCCAAGCGGACCTGGGCCAAGCCCCTGGCCCAGAGGCGCTGCCTGGTCCCGTCCACCGGCTTCTACGAGTGGATCCGCAAGGGCAAGCAGAAGTACCCGCTGCACTTCCGCCCCACCGACGGCCCCTGCATGACCTTTGGGGGGATCTGGTGGACCTATGGCAAGCAGGACCATCGCAAGATGGTGTTCGCCATCCTGACCACCGGACCCAGCACCCTGATGGAGCCGATCCACGACCGCATGCCCGTGGTGCTGGGGCGCCAGGACTGGGACGCGTGGCTGGATCCCGACGCGTCCGAGGAAACGATCGACGGGCTGTGCCGGCCTGCCCCGGACGGCGTGATGGAGGCCGTCGAGGTGAACACGGCGGTGAACGGGTGGCGAGCCTTCGGCGCCGACGTGCTCCAGGCCAACTGGAGCCGCGCCGAGCTGTAGGAACCCTCAGGGTGGACGGGTCTCGGCCATCCAGCGCTTGACCGCCTGCTCGAGCTCGTAGGTCCGCCGGGGCTCGGCTTCGGACAGGTCTTCGGACTCGTCGGGGTCGCGGGCCAGGTCGTAGAGCTCGGAGGAGCCGTCCCCGAGATCGAGGATGAGCTTGTAGGTGCCCTGCCGAACCATGCGCAGGTTCTTCACCATGCGGAAGTCGGTCTCGGCGTGCAGCGGTGGGGGCTCCCAGGGCTCGCCGTGGAGCAGCGGCATCAGGCTCACACCGTCCAGCCCGTCGGACAGCGGGAGGCCCAGGGCGTCGAGGATCGTGGGGAAGAGGTCCAGGGTGCGCACGCCCTGCCGGATCGGACGCCCCCCCTCCTGGCCGGGCCACCGCAGGACCAGCACGGCCTGGAGCTGCTCCTGGTAGAGCGTCGCGCCGTGGTCCAGCCCGCCGTGGTCGAAGAGCTCGTCGCCGTGGTCGCTGACGACCGCGACCAGAGTGCGCTCCGAGAGCCCCAGGGCGTCGAGGCCGTCCAGGAAGCGCCCCAGCTGGGCATCTGCCGAGCGCACCTTGGCCTCGTAGACGCGCCGCAGGAAGGCCCGGTCGCCAGCGGTCAGGTCCGGCGGCTCGGCGTCCCCGCCCCCCAGGTGCTTCAGCAGCTGCTCGCGCAGGGCTTCCTGTTCGGCGATCGAGCCGTCCAGACGACTGTCGCCGACCAGCTCCGAGAGCACATCGGCGGGGAGCGGGTGCTGGCCGTGGGCGTCGTAGCCGTGCAGGAACAACAGCGTGCGCTGGTCGCCCTGCTCCTCGAGCCACGCCAGCGCGGCCGGCACCGCGGCGTCCAGCCCTCCGAACCGGCCCTCGTCTTCGTAGACCTCGAAGCCCCGGTCGAAGCCATAGCCACCGAGAACGCCCGAGCCGCCCGTGAAGGCGCCCAGGCGCCACCCCGCCGCGGCGAGGCTCTGGGGCAGCGTGGGAATTCCCGGGTCCAGGACGGCGTCCTCCCACGTGCCCTGGCCGGTGCTGCGGAGCTTGTTCGTGATGCCGTGGGCCGACGGCCACAGCCCTGTCCAGATGGACATGTGGGCAGGCAGGGTCCACGGGGCTGGCGAGACCGCGTCCTGGAACGCGACGCCCTGGGCGGCCAGGGCATCCAGGCGTGGCGTCAGGTCCCCGGCATGTCCGCCGATTCCGGTGTGGTCGAAGCGGAGCGTGTCGAGGCTGACCACCACGATCGACGTCTGGTCCGCCTGGGCCGACAGATCCATGGGGCCCCGATCGGGCTCCCCGCTGCCCAGGGCCACGTCCACGTGCTCGGCCTGGGGCGGCGTCAGGTCGGGCTGGGGCCGCCGGGACCACGCCACCATGGCGGCATAGGCCACGAGGAACAGCGCGGCGGCGAGTCTCAGGCGGCCCATCGAACTCCAGACAGCGGCCATCCTGGGGCCTGCGCGCCGCGATCTCAAGGACCCGAGCCGGGTGCTATGCTCGGGGACCGCGCCGCCAGCCCCGCGGCGGGGCCCAGAGGGCGCGATGAGTTGGCTTCGTCAGCAGCGGATCGGCTGGGTGAGCGAAGTGTCCTGGCGGCTGCCAGGCTGGCCCACCCGCCTGCTGACCGGTTTCTCCCAGGCCGAGCGGGGGAGCTGCTACGACATGCTGGCTGCTGTCGACCAGACCACGCGGCGGGACCTGCGCCTGAAGTACTTCCGCCACGCCATGGACGAGTCCCGGCACGCCGGGCTGTTCCTGGAGCGGGCCCGCGCCCAGGGGGGCATGGATCGAGTCCGCGCGGTGGTGGCCGACGCCGGCTACCTCACCGAGCACGGCATCGTGGGCGGCCAGACCTTGTTCGAGCGACTGGGGGAGCTGGACTTCCTGGCCTTCGTTCATGTCGCCGAAGACGACGCCGTCGAGCAATTCCACGTGTACCTGGACCGCGCGCTGCCGGACCCGGCGACCCGGGAGACCCTGCGGACCATCCTCAAGGACGAGCGCTTCCACGTGGCGTACAGCCGAGCGGCCCTGGACCACTACCAGGACCCAGGGCGCATCGCCCAGGCCCTGAAGAAGGCGCGCTGGGATCGCGTTCGCCAGGGGTGGCTCCGCACCAGCCGTCACATCGGACACGGGGTGACCACCCTCTGGCTGACCCTGCTCTACGGATTCTTGGTGGCCCCCTTCTCCCTGTTTGCGCGGCTCGAGTCCGGGGGCTGGCAGGCGCCCCGGCGCTTGGGGTCTCGGGGTGGGTCCACCCCCCTCGCGTCCGCGCGCTCCCAAGCCTGAGGCCGACCCACCGCCCCATGGCCACCTGGATTCTCGGCGTCTCGGCGCTCTACCACGACGCCGCTGCGGTCCTGCTCCGGGACGGCGAGGTGGTGGCAGCGGCCCAGGAGGAGCGCTTCACCCGCATCAAGCAGGACCCGAGCCTCCCGGTCCGGGCGACGGCCTGGTGCCTGGCCCAGGGTGGCATCACCGCAGCCGAGCTGGACTGGCTGGTCTTCTACGAGAAGCCCCTGCGCAAGTTCGAGCGGGTGCTGGCCACGGCGGTGGCGACCTTCCCCCGGTCCTGGCGTGCCTTTCCCCGCCACATGACCTCGTGGCTGGGGGACAAGCTCTGGCTGCGCAACAACCTGGTCCGAACCTTTGGGGTGTCGCCGGAGCGGTTGCTGTTCAGTGAGCACCACCTGTCCCACGCCGCCAGCGCCTTCCTGTGCTCGCCGTTCCGCAGCGCTGCGATCCTGACCGTCGACGGTGTGGGCGAGGTCGCCAGCACCGCCCTGTGGCACGGGGTGGAAGACCCGCCCTTCATCGAGCCCCTGGCCGAAGTGCGCTTCCCACACTCGCTGGGGCTCCTGTACTCGGCGATCACGGCCTACCTGGGATTTGCGGTCAACGAGGGCGAGTACAAGGTCATGGGCATGGCCGCATTCGGCGAGCCCCGCTTCCGGGACCAGCTGGCGTGCCTGGTGCAGCTGGACGACGCTGGGGGCTTCTCCCTCGACCTGTCGTTCTTCCGCTTCCACTGGCACCCCAGCGAGAGCTACACCCCCAAGCTGGTGGCGCTGCTGGGGCCACCACGCTTCCCGGGCAGCCCCTTCGAGCCGACCACAGACCCGGAGAGCCAGCGCTTCGCGGACATCGCGGCGAGCCTCCAGCAGACCCTGGAAGAGGCCCTGCTCCACCTGGCCCGACATGCCCGGGAGCGGACCGGCGAGGACCACCTGTGCCTGGCCGGGGGCGTGGCCTTGAATTCGGTGGCCACCCACCGGTTGGCGGTGGACAGCGGCTTCGAGTCGCTCTGGGTCCAGCCGGCCGCCGGGGACGCAGGCGGTGCCCTGGGGGCAGCCCTGTGGGCCTGGCACGGCGTGCTCGGGCATCCCCGGGACGCTGTCCAGACCCGTCCGGGACTGGGCCAGAGCTGGTCCCGGGCAGACGTGCAGGACCTGCTCGACGACCTGGAGCTGGCTTACGAGGATCTGGGGTCGGCGGCCCAGAGCACCGCACGGGCCGCGGCCGAGCTGGCAGAGGGGCGCGTGCTGGCGTGGTTCGAGGGGCGCTTCGAGTGGGGCCCTCGCTCTCTCGGCCACCGGGCGATCCTGGCCGACCCTCGCGACGAGGCCATGCGGGACACCGTGAACGACCGCATCAAGTTCCGGGAGCGCTTCCGGCCCTTTGCCCCGGCTGTCCTGGCAGAGCACGCCGACGCCTGGTTCGAGCTCCACCCGGGGGAGCGAGACGCCGCCGGGTTCATGCTGACCGCGGCCCCGGTGCGCCCGGATCGGGTTGCCCGCGTTCCCGCAACGACCCACGTCGACGGCACCGCGCGAGTGCAGCTCGTCTCCGCCGACGCCACCCCGGTGTTCCACCAGCTGATCGGCGCCTTCGCCGAGCTCACGGGTGTGCCCGTCCTGTTGAACACGAGCCTGAACCTCAAGGGCGAGCCCATCGCCGCGAGCCCCACCGACGCCCTGGCGACCTTGATGCGCTGCGGCCTGGACGCGCTCTACATCGAAGGCTTCCGGGTGGAGCGCTCCCGGCGGCTCTCCGGAGAGCAGCCCCTGTGAGCAGGACTGGGCGGCGGGCCCGCATCGCGGCAGAGGGCGTCGCAGTCGCCGCGCTCTACATGGTGGCCGCGGCCCTGGTCACCTGGCCGGCGATCGCCCACCTGGACCAGGTGATCATCGGCGGCGGCGAGCTGGGGGGCTGGCTGTGGCGCCAGTGGTGGCACTCCTTGGAGTTCGAAGCCCTGGTGGTCTCGGACCTGGCCCTGATCGATCGGCTCGTCGCGTTGGTCGGTCTGGGCCGCTACCCCGAGACCGGGAACATCCTGGACGTGATGCTGCTGGCGTGGCCGCTCCAGTCGGTGTTCGGTCTGACCGCTGGCTACAACCTCCAGGTCCTGCTGACCCTGTCGATCAACGGGCTCTGCGGCTACGCCCTGGCGCGTAGCCTGGCGGGCGACCGCGTGGTGGCCCTGGCCGCGGGCCTGGTGGCGGTCATCAACCCGGTCTGCTTCCAGGACATCGAAGCCTCGGGCCTGCGCCAGGTGCTCCTATGGTGGGTGCTCCTGCTGCCGATCCCCCTGCGCCGCGCGATCGAGCACCGCTCGGCGCCTGCGGCAGCGGCGAGTGGGTTGCTGCTGGGCCTGAGCGCGGCGTTCTACTGGTTCTATGGCCTGTTCGCTGGGATGCTCGTGGTCATCTGGGTCGCGGTCCACCTATGGCAACACCGGGCCCAGGCCGTCCAGACCCTCAAGGGGTTGCGCTGGCTGGGAGACCTGGCCCTGTTCACCGCCCTCGTCGCGGTGCCCTTCGCCACGCCGTACGTGCTCGACGAAGGCGAGGGGCGGGGCGTCGGCCGCACCTCGGAGCTCCCAGAGCTGACCTGGGCCCAGGACTTTCCCGACCTGGACACCCTGCTCGAGGTGCCTCTGCGGCCTTCGACACCCGAGGAGAACCTGCTCTCGTCGCTGCAGCGCGGTCTGATGTCGTCGTGGTCGCCGGACTGGATCGTGAACCCCGGCCACGGCCGGTCCATGCCGGTGGCCGTGTTCTGGCTGGGGGTGTTGCCGCTGCTGGTCGTGCCGCGCTGGCGCACGCCAGTCGCACTCGCCTGGCTGGCGGTGTTCATAGTGTTCTATCTGGGCACCCTTGGACCCTTCCTGAAGCCCCCAGGGGGCCAGGTCGACACCGCCGAGGTGGTGCGGGTCGGCGGCGAGGCCGTCCGGCTGCCCTGGACCTGGATGTTCAAGTGGATCCCCGGCATGGCCCGCATGTTCGGGCCCTACCGGATGGGGTCGCTGCTGGTGGTGGCGAGCGTGGGGCTCCTGGCCCTGGGCCTGGCGCGGCTGCCGGGCGGGTCCTGGCCGCGGCGGGTCGCAGCGCTGGCGGTGATCGCAGCGACCCTGCTCCAGGCGCAGTGGCGCTGGGACATTGAAGACCCGGTCCAGGAGGCCCAGGCCCCCAGTGCCTTCCTGACCCCGCTGGGGGTCTCGGCGTTTCGCGTGCCAACCTTCTACGAGGCCCTGGCCGCCGACCCGGACACCGGCATCATCGAGCTGCCCCTGGGCCAGCAGCAGGATCTGATCTGCCTGTACCAGCTGCACCACGGCCGCAAGGTCTATGGAAGCTGGGCGACCGAAGGCGCGGTGCCGCCCTTGCTGCGCGAGCGAGGGGGTGGACCCGCCGGGGCCCAGCTGCGCCACCTGGCGGCCCGCGACGGGTACGCGCCCAGCGTCGACGAGGCCCTCAGCACCCTGTCCCGGGATCCCGCAGAGGCGGATCTGAGCCTTTTTGGTGACCAGGAACTGGGCCTGACCCTCGCGGCCGGCGGCTACCACCACGTGGTCCTGCACGAGCGGGGCTACTTCCTGGTGGATCCGGAGCGCGGCGCCGAGCTGTACCAGACCGCTGTGGGCCAGCTCGCCGCACGGCTGGGCGTCCAGCCCGAGGAACAGGTCGACCTGGCCTGGTTCGACTTCCCCGGCAACCGCTCCCAGGCCTCGCAGCCCGCGAGGGCCACGTGGACCGCCTCCAGGATCGCGCTCCATGACGACGCGCTGCCCTCGGAGTTCCGGATGGCGGTGTTCGACGTGACGGCTCGGGCCGAGGCCTATGACGGGCCGATCCCAGAGCTCGGGCCGCCCCCTCCGACGTCCGAGGAGCCCACCCAGCCGAGCCTCGGCGAGAGCCCCGACATCGTGCTCGTGGTCGTGCCCGGTCTGGGCGCCGACGGGTCTGAACCGGGCCTGGAGGCAGCGTTTCTCGACGGCCTGAACAGGACGCCCAGCGTCCGGTTCTCCCAGGTCCATGCCCAGTCCACGTCGCCGTATCTCGGCCTCGGCTCGCTGCTCACGAGCGCCTACCCCTCGGCCCTGCCCCTGTGCAGCCTGCAGGGGGGCGACCCGCGCATGGGCGACAACGCCCCGACCACGTGGTGCACGGCGCTCCCACGCACCGTCGTCACCCTGCCCCAGGCGCTGGCCACCCACGGCTACAAGACCGGGGCGACCGTGGCCGAGGCCGACCCTGCCCGGGACACCGACCGCTGGACCGTGGTGATCAACGACGTCCAGGGCTGGTGGGACCAGGTCCCGGACCAGCCTCGCTTCGCGATGGTGGTCGTGCCCGACCTGGCCGTCGTCGAGCCCGGTCCGGGCCTCACGGTCGCTTCGCTCACGGCGGGGATCGGGGCGGACGTCGACGGCCTGCTGACGGCCCTCGAGGAGGACGCGACCCGCGGGGCGCCGTGGATCCTCATCACCTCGACCACCGCCCTGGCCGCACCGGCCGAGCCCGGTTGGCTGGCTCTGGATCGCCTGCGGGTCCCGGTGTTGATCTTCGACCCCGCTGCCGAGGGTCCGACCGTGGAGGTGGACCGGATCGCGGCCGTCACCGACGTGATGCCCACGATCCTGGCCAGAGCCGGCGCCAAGCCCCAGGAGGGACTGCAGGGAACCGATCTGCTCACCCCGGAGGGCCCTCCCACCGACCGCACCGTCTACAGCGCGGCGGGGGACGCCCTGGCGCTCAGGGCTGGGCGCTGGCTGCTGACCTTTCGCGGCGGTCTGCCCGACAGCATGTCCCTCGATCCTCTCGTGACCGACCGGCTGCTCAACCACACCGCCGACGACGGTGCGTTCTTCAGGCTCCACGACGTGGTCGCCGACCCTGACCAGCGCCAGGACCTGCTCCAGGCGGATCCAGCCACCGCGGCTGCACTGCGGGAGGCCCTGGTCGTGATCCGGACCGAACAGGCCTCCCTGCAGGGGGACCTGGCCACGCCGGAGCGACTGGAGGCCCTGCGGGCGCGCAATGGCGGAGGGACCTGGTAGCGGGGCGGCGCTGTTCAGGCCTTGCGGCGGCGCCTGCGCCGCTGGCGCTGGCGTCGCGTCTGGCCTCGGGCGCCCCGAGCGGCCACGCCCACGAGTCCGATCAGAGCGGCGCCAGCGAGCAGCAAAGGCCACCAGCCCCCACGGGGAGCCGGCTGCTGGGGGGCGAGTGCGGCCTGGCGAGCCGCCGCATCGTCCGGGTGCGCCTCTGGCGTCTCGACGACCGCCTGATCTGGCGCGGCCGGGTCGCCGAGGCGGATCTGGAGACCGGGCATGGCCAGATCGCCGTCCAGGACCAGCGGCACCCGGGCACGAACGACCACCCCCTCCATCACCACGACGGGCACGTCCAGGGGGTACTGCTCGATCACGGCAGCCCAGCGCCCGTCTTCGGCCGCCACGTCGGGGGGGACTCCAGCGTCGTTCAGGGCGAACAAGGCCTCGCCGATCCGAACCGTGGGGCGCAGGTTCAGGGTCCGGTCGTTGTCGATGAGGGTCAGCACGAAGGCGGGTCCGCGATCGGGCTGGTAGTCCCCGACCAGGATCTCCAACGGCGCGTGATCGGGCCCGCCCTGAGCGCCCTCGGGCATCGCCTCGTGGACCCGGTCCGAGCCGGTCCGCGGACCCACCTGGTCCTCGCCCCCCGGGGGGGGCTCTGCACTGCCCACGCCGTCCGCGCCCTGGGGCGCCCCGGGCGGCGCCGGTGTCGGCCCCTCGGGCACGACGTCGCTGCGGTGGTGCCCCACCGGGATCTTGGGCTCCGCGCTGGCCCACGGCTGCAGCCCGGTGGAGACCGTGTCGAAGCCCGCCGTCGTGGCCAGGAAGCGCAGTGCGTCGGTCTGCCGAGCCGCGGCATCGGCGTCCTGGGCGTGGACCGGCGACGCTAGCGCCCAGACCCCGAGCAGGCCCAGTCCGGCCAGGGCCGCGGAGGGGGCAAGGGTGGGGGTCTGTAGCCAGCTCACCAGGGCTCCCACGCTACCTCAGCACCGGCGCCAGCGCTGATATGCTCCCGGCCATGCACAGGTCCGTCTCCCGAGCGCAGCGGGCGCTCGGACTCGCCGCGCTGGTCGGCGCTTGCTCTCTCCCCCTTGGGTGCCTGGTCGCCCCGGAGCCTGGGGGAGACCCGGGGGAACCCACGGCACCGGGCACCCCACCGGACCCGACCACGCCGCCGCCTCAGCCCGCCGGCGAAAGCGACCGGACGCCGCCACCGGGGCCCCATGGCGACGATCCGGTCGGCCCTCCCGGCGCCGTGCTGGCTCTCGAGGGCGACCTCACGGGCCAGGTGGTGTTCAAGGGCTACACCGGGGGGCAGATCATCCTGGACGCCATCCCGATCACACCCCTGGAGGAGGGTGGGGCTCTGGACCCGTACGTGGTGCCCCAGCCCGGCGCCTTCGGCTTCCCCGCGCTGCCAAAGGGGCTGCTCGTGCTGCAGGCGACCCTGGACGTGGACGCCGACGGGCCCACACCCGCGGACCGGATCATCGTGTTCGACCGCTACGGGTTGGACCTGGGGGATCCGGACACCCCTCGCGAGCTGATCATCGATCTCGACCGCGAGACCATCTCCGACGCCGGCGGTGGCTCGCTGGAGGGCGACGCCCTGGACGTGCCCGCCCCGCTCGGGCCACCGCGTCCGGACACCCCGGCCGAGGCCCCGTCCCCCCCCGACGCCACCCCACAACCCCCTGGCGGTGGCTCGCCACGCACCCCGCCCAGCGGCGGCAACCAGGTCTTCACCCAGCCCGCGCCGGCAGACGTGGCCCGACGCAGCACAGGGGCGCTGTGTGCCGACTGTGACGTGGTGCTGATCACGGTCTGTTCCTTACGCCAGGATCACGTGGGGGTGTACGGCGAGCTCCGTCCGAGCCCCACCCCGACCATCGACAGCCTGGCCGACGGGGGGTTCAGCTTCTCCAACGCCTACGCGGCATCCAACTTCACCCTGGCCAGCCTGACGGCCGTGCTCACCGGGCGCTTCGGCAGCTCGACCGGGGTCACCCACTGGGACAAAGGCCTGACCGCCGACGTGCCGACCCTGCCCGAGGTGCTCGGCCTGTACGGCTACAAGACCGGGGCCTTCACCATGGACGCCTACTCGGGCTTCCGGCCGGACTACGGGCTGGACCGGGGCTTCCAGCACATGGCGATCAGCAGCGCACCCCGCAGCACCCCGGACGGGCGCCGGCGAGCTGGCGGCACCGAGACCGTCTCGACCCAAGGCGACGGCGCCTCGGCCATGCCGGCCGCTGCTTGGATGGCCGCCCACACCGGCAGCGAGCCGCTGTTCGTCATGCTGCACAGCCGGACCGCGCACTTTCCCTTCGTGGTGTCCGACACCGGCGCCGCCGACGATCCCACCGGCGTGCACCAGGCCCTGTGGGACGCCGGCCACGATCAGCGCCAAGACACGGTGCTGCCCGGCGATGCCGGCGGCACGTCCACCGAAGGGGCCGTCGCTCCGACGGGACAGGACCCGCTCAAGGTGCTGGTGGACCGGGTCGGCGAGCCGGCCGTCACCGAGATCAGGCGCCACTACCGAGCCGCGGTCGCTCGCATGGACGTGGACGTGAAGCGCCTGGTCGAGACCCAGGAGCGTCGGGGCCGCATGGACAAGACCATCTGGTTGGTGGTCGCGGATCACGGCGAGTCGCTGAACGACCACGACGAGCTCCTGCACGGCGCGGCGTTCTACGACACGGTGATCAACGTGCCTCTGGTGCTCAAGGTGCCCGGGCTGCGACCCTCCGGCAGCGGCATGCTGGACGGCCTGGTGAGCCACGTGGACATCCTGCCGACCCTGGTGGAGCTGGTCGGCGCGATCGTCCCGGCAGACGCCGACGGCGCCTCGATGGTGCCGCTGCTCACCGGCAAGGCCGACGGGATCCGGGAGACGGCCCTGTCCGAGGGCGGCGTCACCAAGCCCCGGGGCAACCACCTGCCCGGGGCGATCATCGCCCCGCCGTGGGCGCTTCTGCGCCACGAGGGCGGCTGCGACCCGGACGATCCCCACTCTCCGCGCCCGCCCCCTGGCGAGCCCGCGTCGTGCCTGTTCAACCTGGACCAGGACCCCGACCAGACAGACGTCGTCACCACGCTGCACCCCGACGTGGAAAAGGAGCTCCTGGCCCGCTGGGCGTCCTTCCGGGCGGCCCATGGCGGCGCGGCCGTTCAGTTGGACTTGGACCCGGCCTTTGTCGCGGAGCTGCGAAGGACCGGGTACGACTTCCGCCTGGACGGGCAGTGACGACCCTCGCCCGGGTTCGCGGGGCCTTGCCCCGGGGCCCGGCCCTGTGGTGGCTGGTCGTGCTGATCGCCGCCGGCGCCTACGCCGGCGAGCTCTATGCCCGGGCCGTCGGTTCCCACTTCGCGGAGCCGCGGGGCCTGGACCCCGAGACCTGGCAGGTGGTGTCCCCCGGCATGGACGGGAGCTTGATGCTGCCGGAGCTCGGCCGAGGCACCATGGTGGTCGACGGGGCGCTCACCATCAGCGAGCACCTGTCCTTCACCGCGGACAAGGTCGGCCCCAAGGACCCCTCCCCCGTGGGCCGGCTCGAGCTGTCCCTGGCCGCGGACTCGGATGCGGTCGCGGTGCAGCTCTTCGCGGACGACTCGGACCCCATGACCCAGAGTCGGAACCTGGTCCTGTTGGCGCCGGACCGCTTCAACACCCAGCCCTCGGCGCGCACCTGGCGAGAGACAGCCGCGGGCGGCGAGTACCGCATCGTGGCATCGCCAGCCGGCCTGGTCCTGCACCACGGCGCAGAGTCCCTGGACCTGGGCATCTCAGGAGACGTGCGGGTCGAGGTGTCCGTCCACGACGGCACCGCCCGCATCCTGGCGATGCGAGCCCTCGACCACAGCGGCAGAGTCCTGGCCGAGGGCCGCTTCGACCGGGACCGGGTGTCGCCATGGATCAAGGACGCGGGAACCCGGCTGGGCATGCTCCTGGGCCTGGCCCTGTGGTGGCTCGGGGTCCGCCGAGGCCCGGGGGCCGTCATCGCTGGCGGGCTGCTGGCGCTGCCGCCCCTGGCGGTCGCCCGGATCGACGCCGCCGCCTGGTTGGCCCTGGGCGAGCACGCCTACCTGACGCGGAGCCCCCCCTGGGACCTGGCCACCGTGGTCACGGGCCTGGCGGCCATCCCGCTCTTGCTGCACCTGTGCAGCAGCCTGCCGACCCGGCTCGACGGCGCGAGCCCTCCGGCCCCCGGCCCGAGCCGCGGCCTGTGGGCGGTCTGGATCGGGCTGCTCCTGGCGACGGGCTGGGCCGCCGACCCCGCCCTGGAGGCCCTGCCCTGGTCGCTGCTCGGGCTGGCCTTCCTGGGGGCTCCCCTGTGGATCGCCTCGCGCAGCCCTCTGTCGGGGCCGGCGTTGCTCGTCCGGGACCTCCCGGCCCTGGCGGCGGTCGCGGGGCTCGGCTGGCACTTCGGCCTGGGCCTGGCTGTGCTCTGGCGCCTGGGGTGGCTCATGGCGTCGGCCCGCGTCCTGATCGGCCTCGCCCCCCGCGCAGCCGCCGACTACGGCTTCCTGTTGCTGCTCATGGTGCCCGTCTCTCTCGAGCTCGCCCTCCGCGGCACCTACCTGGACCGCGGCTGGCACCCGGAGCACATGACTCTGGACCTGGGCACCGACGGGAGCGCGCTGGACACCTCCGCCTCCTGGGAGGGCCGCTGTGGCCAGGGCGACCAAGACCACACCGTCCTGTTCGTGGGGGGGTCCTCGACCGGGGGCGTGCTCCAATTCAAGGACCAGCCGGAGCTGTTCTTCCCGGGCCGGACCCACGCCAGGCTGTGCGAGGGCCTGGATCCCAGCCACAGCCTGGCCACCTACAACTTCGGGCGCGGGGCCGTGGACACCCACGTGATCGCCCGCTCCTTTGCCCCGGTCATGGACCGGCTCGAGCCGCAGCTGGTGGTGATGTACGTGGCGGTCAACGACCTGCTGAGCCGGTTCCAGCGCCTGACCCGACGCCAGCGCGAGGAGAAGATGGCCCAGTGGCGCGGGGGCCTGCGCGGGCTGCAGGCGCTGAGCAGCTGGTCGCGCTTGGTGACCGGGACCGGCCTGGTCCTTCGCAGCCGGGAGCAGCTGGCGGGCGAGCAGGTCCAGGACGTGCCAGTGGCCGATGCGAGACTGAACCACCAGTCTGTGGCCGAACAGACGGCTGCTCGCGGCGTCACCCTGCTGGTGATCACCGAGTACGTGCGTCGAGACACGGTGGACGCCCCGAGCGCCGGCGAGGACGGCTTCGAGGACTACGCAGCCATGCAGCGGGACGTCGCCGAAGGCCACGAGCACGTGCACTACCTGGACGTCTGGCCAGCCCTGCGCCAGGACCCCGACGAGCGGGTGCTGATCGACAGCAACCACCTGACCCGGTACGGCAGCAACCGTCTCGGCGAGATCCTGACGCCCGTCGTCGCCGAGCTGGCCGCCATCCCCTACGATGACCCTGCCAGCCCCGGTGCGCCCTGAGCCAGTCCCCCCCCGCCCAGATCCCCCAGCCCACTCGCCTCGAAGGACTGTTGCTCCGACTGGGCACGATCGGGGAGCTCATGCTGCTCCTGGTCCGCGGAGGCCGGTGGTGGATGCTTCCGCTGGTCCTGGTCCTGGTCCTGGTGGGCCTGGCGCTCGTGGGCCTGCAGATGATGCAGTACGTCGCCCCGTTCATCTACGTGGTGTTCTGACCAATCTCCCTCCAGCTGGCAGCGGCGGCGTCCGTAGAGGTCCCGAAGACTCTTCGAGGGACCCATGTCCGAGATCTCCACCGTCGGCACCACCGACACCGCGTCCACCGCGACGGGCAACGAGCTCTCCGGGGCCCTGGGCCAGGAGACCTTCCTGAACCTGCTGACCGTGCAGCTGCAGCACCAGGATCCCCTGGACCCGATGTCCAACGAGGCCTTCGTGGAGCAGCTGGCCACGTTCTCCACCCTGGAGGAGCTCATCAGCATCAACGCCACGCTGGAGGCCGTGTACCTGGGTGTGGCGTCCATGAACAACGCCAGCATGGCAAACCTGGTCGGCACCGAGGTCGTGGCCCGTGCCGACACCATCGCCTACGACGGCGAGAGCACCGAGGTCTCGCTGGCGTTCGACGCGCCCGAGGCGACCACGGCCACCACCGTCACCATCACCGACAGCGAAGGCCACGTCGTCTACTCCGGCGACGCCGGGGCGTTCGAGGCCGGCGAAGGCGCCTGGACCTGGGACGGACGGACCACCGAAGGCTCCCAGGCCGAAGAAGGGGACTACACCTTCGAGTTCGAGGGAACCGACGCCGACGGCGACGACGTGGCCATCACCAGCCTGGTCGTCGGCACGATCACCGAGATGGACTACTCGACCGGCACGCCCCAGCCGAGCGTCGAGGGCACCCCGATCGGAATCGCTGACATCTTGCGCCTCACGATCGCCGACGAAGGATCCGAGAAGTCCTCCGAGGAGACCTGATCGCCGATGTCGATGAACGTGCTCGACGCCCTGGCCCCCGCCCAGGTCCACCGCAGCGACACCCCGCGGCCCCAGGAACGGGGCGCCCCGGGCCTCCAGCCGGACTTCGGACGCGCACTCGACGATCTGCTGAGCAGCCAGCGCGGCGAGACCGAACAGAGCGCCCCGGCGCCCTTGCGTTTCTCCCGACACGCCAACGCCCGGCTCGACAGCCGCGGCATCGCCCTGGACGCACCGCAGCTGGAGCGGCTTGGCAATGCGGTCGACCAGCTCGACAAGCGCGGGGCCAAGGAGTCCCTGGTCGTCATGGACGACCACGCCTTCATCGTCGGTGTGCCAAAGCGCACCGTCATCACCGCCATGAGCCGCACCGAGGCCGTGGGCAACATCTTCACCCAAATCGACTCAACTCTCTTCGTTCCCTGACGATTCAGGAACAGACCGACAGCACCGGGCCGGACCAAGGACAGACTCCGAGGGGGCCCGGGAACCACTGACCGATTGACGTGGTTCAAATCCCACTCTCGCAACGACGCGGGCGTGGATCCTCCAACTCCCCAGCTTCTACGGAGGCACCCAGATGTCCTTGTTCAACACGATGAACGTGAGCGCCAGTGGGCTCGAGACCAGCGCCACGACCCTGGGCGTGATCGGCGACAACATCGCCAACGTCAACACGGTCGGCTTCAAGGGCTCCCGAGCCAGCTTCGCGGACCTGATCCCGCAGAGCATCGGCGGCCTGGGGGGCGGTGGCCAGCTGGGGCGCGGCGCCGGCGTGGACCGGGTGACCACGATGTTCGGCCAAGGCAGCATCACCGCGACCGGCAGCGTCAACGACATGGCGATCTCGGGCGCGGGCTTCTTTGCCCTGCGCGACGCCGACGGCGGCATGTACTACTCCCGCAACGGCGCCTTCAACAAGGATCAGGAGGGCTACCTGAACCTGGGCGGCATGCGCCTCCAGGGGTACCAGGCCGTCGACGGGCAGATCACCGGGAGCCTGGCGGACCTGCGGATCGACGAGGCCAGCGCCCGACCCCACGAACAGTCCACGAACGTCGCCCTCACCGCGACCCTGGATGCAGAGGCCGACTTCGAGGCGGATGACGGCACGCTGGAGACCCCCCTGACCGACGCGATGGGCGCCGGTGTTCCCCCCGATGGGACCGACGCGGCCCACCCGGATCTGGTCGAGCTCTCGACCCTGGTGGATGCCGAGACCTCGATCACGATCTTCGACAGCCGAGGTGTGGCCCACGAGGTCAGCATCTACTTCGAGCGGACCGGCGAGGACACCTGGAATTGGGTGGCCGCGGTGGACGCCGGTCAGACCGGGGGCCTGGACGGCAAGGCCCACATCATCGACGGCGGCGAGCTGGAATTCGACGGGGATGGCACCCTGGTGAACCGGAGCGCGTCCACCTTCCTGGCCGCCAGCTGGAGCTTCGAGGGCACTGACCAGCCCGCGATCGACTTCCAGTTCGGTCTGGACGACACCGGCGCAGAGACCGGCGGCGGTGTCGACGTGAGCGGCACCGGTCAGTCGCCCATCATCATGCAGGCGATCACCCAGGACGGCGCCCCCAAGGGAGAGCTGGTGTCCTACGAGGTCGGCCCGGATGGCACCATCACGGGGTCCTACAGCAACGGCGAAGAGATCGTGCTCGGCCAGGTGGCGCTGGCGGGCTTCCCTGCAGAAGGCGGACTGCAGCGAGCGGGCTCCGGCCTGTACACGACCACCGCGGCGACTGGCGACGTCCAGCTCGGCGTCCCCGGCAGTGGCGGCCGGGGCGCCATCTACGGGTACAGCCTGGAGAAGAGCAACGTCGATCTGGAGTCCCAATTCGTGGAGATGATCCAGACCCAGCGTTCGTACCAGGCGAACGCGCGAGTGGTGAACACCGCGAGCGACACCCTCCAGGAATTGATCAACCTGGTCTAGTCCCCCCGATCCCGGGCGCTAACCATGCCCGGGGTCCGGCAACGCGTTGGCGGAGGCGGCTGTGGCGGCGCCTCCGCCTTCTGCGCTCTGGGTTCAAGTGCGGCCCCCCTTGATCCGATTCGTGAGGTGTCCCACCCCCACCCTGACCCTGGAGAGGAGATGGATCTCGCGACAGTCGGAGGCCTGGTCGTCGGCTTCGGCCTGATCCTCGCAGCCATCCTGATGGGTGGCCCGCTGAGCATCTTCATCGACGCCCCGTCCGGCGTGGTGGTCATCGGCGGCTCGATCGCGTGCTTGTTCATCGGCTTTCCCGCAGGCAACGTCAAGGCGGCGATGGGTGCGGTCAAGAACGCCTTCACGACCACACCGATGGACGTCAGCGAGACGATCAAGCTGCTGAGCGAGCTGTCGAACCGGGCCCGCCGCGAAGGCCTGCTGTCGCTGGAGTCCGCTGCCGAAGAGGCGACCGACGACTTCCTGAAGCGGGGCCTGCGCATGGTGGTCGATGGCCACGAGGCCGACGCCGTCGAGGACGTGCTCTACAGCGAGCTCGACAAGATGGAGGAGCGCCACAAGGCCAACATCGGCGTCTGGGACGGCCTGGGTGCCTACTCCCCGGCGATGGGCATGATCGGAACCCTGATCGGGCTGGTGCAGATGCTCCAGAACATGTCCGACCCGACCGCGATCGGACCCGCCATGGCGGTGGCGCTGCTGACGACCTTCTACGGCTCCGTCATCGCGAACCTCATCGCGATCCCCCTGGCCAACAAGCTCAAGATCCGCTCGGGCCAGGAGTCCGCGGCCAAGGGCCTGGTGGCCCAGGGGCTGCTGAGCATCCTGGCGGGCGAGAACCCCCGCTTCATGGTCGAGCGCCTCAACGCGTCCTTGGCCCCCACCGATCGCCTCGAAGACGCGGCCTAGGACCACGCGATGGGCCGCCCCAAGAAGCCCGAAGAGCCGCCTGCCGGGCTCCCGGCGTGGATGGCCACGTTCTCGGACATGGTCACCCTGCTCATGACCTTCTTCGTGATGCTCATGGCGATGGCGAACTTCGAGGACACCCAGCGGGTCGAGGCGGTCTTTCACAGCATCAAGAGCGCCCTGGGTGTGGGCGCCAACCAGCTGAACCGGGTCGGCACACACAACGAGGCCCAGTCCATGACGCCGGACAACCCCCGGCAGGAGAGCATCCAGCCGGTCATGGCCAAGCTGCGTCAGGCCTTCTCCAAGCACCTGAGCGACGACCTGGTGCGCATGGTCAACAACGAGCAGGAGATCCGCGTGCGGCTGGACGACCGGGTGCTGTTCCGTCCCGGCTCCGCCACGCTGCACCCGGCGGCCTATGCGCTGCTCACGGACGTCGCGCTGGTCCTGGCCGACGAGCCCGTGGAGATCCGTGTCGAGGGTCACAGCGACGCCAGCGGGGATCCCATCAAGAACTGGAACCTGTCGGGAGACCGGGCCGTCGCAGTGGTCATGGGGCTCCACGAGAAGGGGCCCATCGCGGGCGAGCGGCTCGAGGCGGACGCCTTCGGGCAGTACCGCCCAGCGGCGAGCTTTGGCGAAGTCGAGACCTGGAACCGACGCGTGGAGCTTGTGCTCCGCTCGGACAACGTGAACACCGTGGGGGCCGTAGAGCTCCTGAGTGCCCCTGGAGGCAGCCATGGCCAATGAAGAGATGGAAGAGGTCGAGGTCGAGTGGGAGGGCAAGAAGTCCAAGCTCCCGATGATCCTGGGCGCCCTCACCTTTCTGATCCTGGGCGGCGGCGCAGGCTACGCAGGCGCGTCGTTCGCCGGTGGCGGTGACAAGACGGCTGCCGAAGGCGAAGAGGGCGAGGAGGGCGCGGCCGAGGATGCGCCAGCCGAAGAGGAGCGCATCGTGCACTCCCTGGGGCTGTTCACCATCAACCTGCGCGGCACCGGCGGCGGACGGGTGCTCCGGATGGAGGTCCAGGTCGAGGCCGGGACCACCGCCGTGGCCACCGTGGAGAACGAGCACGCCAAGCTCCGTGACTCGGTCATCACCCTGGTGAGCGACTACAGCTACGCCGAGGTCGAGGGCCTGGACGGCAAGACGCGCCTGCGGGACGAGCTGCTCACGCGCATGAACGCGATGCTCGGCAAGAACCGGCTGGAGCGGGTCTACTTCACCGAGTTCGTCGTGCAATAGCCTGCAGTCTCGCCCGGCCGGGTCCGAAGAGGGGCCATGACGGACCCCTACAGCGGCGGAGGGTACGGCGGTGGAGGGGGCTCCCCCACTCTGCTCGCCCACCCCGATCGAGAAGCAGCGTCGGCGCTGCCCGCGATCGAGGACCTGTTCCGCGCCGTCAGCCGCAAGGTGCGCACCCGCCTGGTCAACCGGGCCGGGACCGACATCCCCGTGCGCCTGGGCATCGCCCAGATCACCACCATCGGCCAGATCCTAGACGACCCCGAGACCCGGGACGGCGGCGTCTTCGCCATGCTTCGCTTCGAGCCCCTGGGCATGCCCGGTCTGGCCGTGGTCCAGGGGCGGCTGCTGTCGCGCATGGTCGGTGTCCTGCTGGGCGAGAGCCCGGACGACGAGCCCCCGCCCTACCGGGTCCGCCAGGTCACCGAAGTCGAGGTCCGCATCGCCCGTCGCGTCTGCGAGGACGTGATGGCCGGACTCGAAGAGTGCTGGCCCGAGCACAAGCTGGCGCGGATCGGCTTCGACAGCCTGGGACCCAACCCGCGCCTGGCCGAAGGCCTGGCCCAGAACACCCCGGTGGTGGCGGCCAGTCTCGACTTCGGGCGGCCCGACGATCCCTACGGCCTGATGGTGGTGGCCATCCCCGCCCAGGCGACCCGGGACCTGCGGGTGGACCGCATCGAGGCCGTCAGCCGCTCCACCACGACCGAGCGCACCCAGGACATGACGCGGGTGCTGCCCCTGAACCTGGAGCTCGTGGCCGAGCTCACGCGGGTCCACGTGTCCCTGGGCGACCTCAAGAACCTCGAGGTCGGCGAGGTCATTCAGCTCGGCCGGCGCCGGGATGCGGTGGTCCGCGTCAACGATCGCCCGGTCATCTCCGGACAGCCCGGCGTGCAGGGCGGTTTTCACTCCGTGCGGGTCGTGAAGCGGGTCGACGGCCACAAAGAACCCAAGAACGACTAAACAACCGCCGCTGGCGTCCGACTTCGGGTTCAGACCGAACCTCTCCTCGGAGCACCCCATGGCCAATGGCGCAGACGTCACCTTCCTCCACGACATCCCTGTGGAGCTCGTCGTCGAGCTCGGGCGCTCCCACCTGACGGTCAAGGACCTGGCAGAGCTGGGCAAGGACGAGGTCATCGAGCTGGACCGACCCGCGGACAAGCCCCTCGACGTGGTCGTGGGTGGCCGGGTCTTTGCCCGCGGCGAGGTCGTGATGGTCGGAGAGCGCCTGGCGCTGCGCATCACCGAGCTCGTGGGACGCGAGGCGGAGGTGGAAGACGAGGACTACGCGGAGACCGCGTGATCCTGCTTGGCTGGTTCCTGGCGACGGCTTCGGCCGTGCAACCCGACGAGCCGGTGATCGTGCCCCGGCGCCTCCAGGCCGCGATGGCCCAGGAAGACGCCGCCCCGGTCCCCCCGAGCGCCGACCAGGCCCAGCTCGACCGCCTGCTCGGCGACCAGAGCCCCTCTCCGCGAGCCACGGCCACGTCGCTGCCCGGCGCAGGCCTGTGGTGGTGCCTGCCTCTGGTGGCGCTGCTGGCCGGCGCGAACCTCTGGCTCCGCCGGCGCGGCGGCCCTGCCGCGCTGGGCAGCCGGAACTCCCCTCTCACCATCGTGGCCCGCCAGGGCCTGGGCGGCACCAGCCAGCTGGTCCTGGTCGAAGTCGAGGACCCAGACGGCACCACCCGCCGGCTGCTCATCGGGACCGGGGCCGAAGGGCCTCGGCTCGTCAGCGAGCTGCACCCCTCCGTGGACTTCGATCGCCTGGTCGCGGAAGCCCCGGCCGGCGACACCGACGAGCCACCGGCCGTCCAGGCCGCCGCCCAGGCGTCTGACCGCCTGGCCCGGCGGGTCCCCCCGCCGCCGCGGGCCGAGACACCGATGCCCGACGCCCGTCCCGCGCTCTCGCCACCTCCCCCTTCGGAGCCGGCCACCTATGCGAGCCGCCGGTACCGGCAGATCAACCGGATCAGCACGTCGCGTCAGAGCGGCCGAGCGCCTACCCCGCTGGCAGACCGGCGAACCGATGCGCGCAGCCTCATCGACGAGGTGCTGGCCGCTCGCAAGGAGCCCGGGTGGACCGCCTGATCACCGGCCTGGGACGGGTCGGCCTGGCCATCGGCCTGGTCGCAGCCTGCCTGGCCCTGGGCGGAGAGGCCTGGGCCCAGGACGCCGTGCCTGCGGTCGACCAGGGGGTGGCACAGGTCGCAGACCTGGTGGACGGAGACGAGGTCTCGGTCGCGGTGAGGCTGGTCGTGTTGTTGTCGGCGATGACCTTCATCCCGGCGATGATCCTGGTGATGACGCCGTTCACCCGCTTCGTCATCGTCTTCAGCCTGTTGCGCCAGGCGCTGGGCCTGCAGCAGTCACCGCCCAACCAGGTGCTGATCGGGCTGTCGCTCTTCCTGGCCATGCTGGTGATGCAGCCGACCCTGGACCAGGTCAACCACGACGCGGTGCAGCCCTACATGAACGGGGAGATTCGCACCGGCGAAGCGCTGGAGCTCGGCGTGGTCCCCGTTCGCGCCTTCATGCTCGCCAACGTGCACAGCGACGACATGCAGACCATGATCCGCATCGCTCGGCTGCCACGGCCGGAGACCCTCGACGACATCCCCACGTCGGCGGTGGTGAGCGCCTACATGCTCACCGAGCTCAAGACCGCCTTTGTCATCGCCATCAAGGTCTACATCCCCTTCCTGGTCATGGACCTGGTCGTGGCGTCCGTGCTGCTGGCGATGGGCATGATGATGCTGCCGCCGGTCATCATCTCGCTGCCCTTCAAGCTCCTGCTGTTCGTGCTCATGGACGGCTGGGGGCTGTTGATGACGTCGATGGTGGCGAGCTTCCGATGAGCAGGGGTGCACCATGACGATGGAGGCCGCCCTGAGCATCGGGCAGCAGGGCCTGTTCACCGCGATGCTGATCGCCGGACCCATGCTGGTCGCAGCCCTGGCGGTGGGAACCCTGGTGTCGCTGTTCCAGGCCGTGACCCAGATCCAGGAGATCACCCTGGTCTTCGTGCCGAAGATCGCTTCGGTGTTCGTGGTGCTGGCCCTGGCCGGGGGCTGGATGATGCAGACGGCGGTCGGCTTCGGCACCGTGATGTTCGAGTCCATCGCCGAGACGGAGTAGCGGCGTGACCCTGCCCCTGATCGTCACCGGGCTCTTGGTGTTCGGTCGCATCGGAGGCCTGCTGCTGGCCCTGCCGGTCGTGTCGGCCCAGGGCGTACCGCGCCACGTGGGGGTCCTGGGCGCCTTTGCCCTGACGATCGTCATCGGGCCCATCGCACCGGCCGCTGGCGACCTGCAGTCGCTGTCGGTGCTGATGATGGCGTTCGCCAGCGAGGTCCTGCTGGGACTCTTGATGGGCAGCTGCGTCCGTGCCGTGTTCGGTGCGCTGGCGCTGGCGGCGGAGATCATGAGTGGCCAGATGGGCCTGGCGATGGCGACGCTGTTCGATCCAATGCTGCGCAGCAACCAGGGCACGATGGGCACCCTGGGGAGCTGGATCGCCGCGGCGGTCTTCCTGGGCCTGGGCCTGCACCTTCGCGCCATCGAGGTGGTCGCCGGTTCCTTCACCGTGATCGCACCCGGTGACGTCGGCACCGTGCTCAAGGGTGGCCCCGTGCTCTTGGACGCGGTCGCTGCCACCCTGGTCCTGGGCGTGCAGCTGGCGGGACCGGTCGTGGCGCTCGTCTGGATGGTCAACTGCTTCGTGGCCGTGCTCAGCCGCCTGGCGCCCAACATGAACGTGTTCTTCTCGGTCGGCATGGTCATGACCAACGTGGCGGGCATCCTGCTCTTCGGCGTGGCCCTGCCCTACCTGCTGACCATGCACGCAGGGGCGCTGGCGGACAGCACGACGCTGATGACCCGCGTGCTCGTCCTGGTGCGCTGATGGCTGGCGACTCCGCCCAGGAAAAGACCCATCAACCCACCGAGCGCAAGCGCAAACAGGCCGCAGACGAGGGCCAGATCGCCCGATCTCGGGAGATCTCGAGCGCCGCGATCCTCCTGACGGGGGGCCTGGTGTTGGCCTATGCGTCGGAGCCCATGACCCGGGCCCTGCAGGGCCTGGCGCTGCGATCCTTCGTGATCGAGCCCTTGGACGGCTTCGACGTGGGCGCCGCCCGCCTGTTGTCACTCGATGTGCTGCGCACCACCGTCGCGGCCTTGTGGGTCCCCCTCGGGGCCCTGTTCCTGGCCGCCGCCCTGGCCGGTCTGGCCCAGTCCAAGGGCCAGATGGCCACCAAGGCCTTGGAACCGAAGCCAGAGCGGATCGACCCGCTCAACGGCTTCAAGCAGAAGTTCATGAGCTGGACCCCACTGGTCGAGCTGGCCAAGGGTGTCGGCAAGCTCGTGGCCCTGGGCTGGGTGACCTGGCTTGCGATTCGCGGCGTGCTCACGGATCTGCCGACGCTGGCGACCCTCGCCGCGGACCAGATGCTCCAGCGCCTCGTGGACCTGGGCTTCCAGATCCTCCTCGCGGCCTTGCCCCTGGTCCTGGTCATCGCCATCGGCGACTACGCCTACCAGCTGTGGAAGACGACCGAAGACCTGAAGA
>CAZFLE010000085.1:0-31043 GCA_964519895.1 uncultured Enterobacterales bacterium
GCGGCGAGGACATCTTCACCGAGGACGAGGAAGACGTGCTCAAGGAGATGGGTGCTCTGGACGCGGTGCTCGAGGCCTGATCAGGGCTCGGGATCGCCGCGGAACTGGCGGTAGCGCGCCAGGGTCGCCGCCATCTGCGAGGGCATTCGGGGGGCGGGCAGGCGTGGAGGCAAAATACGTCAAAAACAACGTACGTCATTCCTGACAGACTTCACCCCCGCCGACGCAGCCCCAGCAGGCCCAGCAGGCCCCACACCCAGCCACGGACTGGTCCGGCCGGGGTGGCACAGCCTCCGCAGCCCTCCTGGAACACCGGTCCGGCCCGGGGGTCCAGCGGGGTCTCGTGGTTGCCCGTGTTGCGCGGATCGTGGTGGATGCCGGCCCAGCCGATGTCCTGGTCGGCCCGCCCGCGGGTGCTCCACACCCAGAGCCAGCCCTCGCGGGTGGTCACCGCCACCTCGAGGAAGCCGTCGCCGTCGAGATCGCCCAGGCCCGGCGAGCCCAGGATCCACTGGCCTGTGAAGTGGGGCCAGCCTCGGGGATTGACGCCCAGGTGGTTCCACGCGTGCAGGATGCCGCCCCCCGAGCCGTGAATGACCTCGCGCAGGCCGTCGCCGTCCAGGTCGGCGATGGCCGGGGCCGAGAGGAACTGGAAGTCCTCGATCTGCCGCGGCCAGCCGGGCAGGAAGTCGCCGCTGACCCCGCTCCAGGCGCTGACCATCTGCTGGAAGTCCAGGGCCGTGGTGAGCGCCAGGCTGGTGATGCCAAAGGCCCCTGCCCCCCCGAGCACCGGGTCCGGCAAGCCGTCGCCGTCCAGATCTCCGAAGGCCGGGTGGGTCACCATGGCCACCATCGATGGCTCGTTGCTGTTGCTGTAGATGCCGTAGCCGTCGGCCTCGAAGTAGGGCAGGTCCAGGACCGTGGTGCCGGTGTGGTCCACCAGCCCGCTCTGGCCCAGCATGACGGTGTCGAAGATCTCCAGATCGCCGTCGTCGTCGATGTCGGCAAAGGCCATGCTCGCCGGGTGTCCTTCGCCGAACACCGGCAGGATGTCCGCCCGGGCGACCAGTCCCCGAGTCTCCAGGGGCCAGCCCGGGAGCAGGCTGGCGCTGATCGCGTCGTACAGGAAGCTCACCGAGTAGGTGCCGCCGCTGGTGACCTCGTTGGTGCCGAGCCCCAGGTCCTGATCGCCGTCGCCGTCGACGTCGCCCACAGCGACCGAAGTGATGATGCGGTAGCCCCGCACGCCGCAGTTCTCGGGGTGGCAGACCTCGATGGGGTACGGCGCCATGAGGCTGCCGTCGTCGTGCCAGACGTAGAGGCGCTGATCGCCACCGGCGGCGATGATCTCCAGGTCCCCGTCGTCGTCCAGGTCGGCCAGGGTCGGCGAGCCCGCGATGTGGCGGTCGTAGCTGTGGTCGCGGTCCAGCTCCGAGTGCTCCCGCCCCTGGATGGCCACCGGAAACCCGCCGCGCAGCACGCCGTCGGTGGACCAGGCGAAGACCTCGCCGGTCATGGTCGCTGCGACGATCTCCAGGGCGCCGTCGGCGTCCAGATCCCCCACGGCGACCGTGGCCACGATGCCCTGGGCATGGTCCGGATCCAGGGCGCCGCTGGCATAGGCCGGCGCGGTGCCAAAGGTCTCCAGGTCCGGCCACACCCCCGCGCTGACAGGCCAGCCGTCGAGCGCCTGGCCCGCGCCGTCCAGAGCCAGCACGCGACCCGCGGCGGTGCCCACGACCAGCTCGTCGACGCCGTCACCGTCGAGATCCACCAGCACTGGGCTCGACTCACCCGAGCCGTCCAGGAAGATGGGGAAGCCGGGCAGCAGCTCTGGATCGTGCTGGACGTACAGCGTGCGCCGGGCCTCGCCGACCCGGCCCTCGGTGTCGGTCACCCGCAAGCGGTAGGTCACAGCTGGCGCGTGGACGCGGCGGACGCGCTCCTGCACGCCTTCGAGCAGGTCCGGCTCGCCGGGGGTCTCCAGGTCCACACCGGCGACGTCCAGATCCAGGGTCTCCCCCGCCAGAGCGTCGGAGCCCTGGGCCACGACGTGCCAGTCGTCGGGTTCCCACCCGGTGCCCTGCTCCAGGGTCCAGCCCACCAGTGTGCTGCGCTCGGCCGTGGCGGTCGCCACGAGGGAGACCTGGCCCACGCCCAGGGGGTCGACCACCTGGAACCAGTGGTCCCCGGCAAGCCGCGCGACCGGCGGGATGTCCCGCTGAATGACCTGTTGCACGGACTTGTAGGCGTTGGCCCGGCCGTAGCCGTAGAACGGGTCCCAGCCCTCGCTCGACGGGTAGGTCCGGACCTCCTCGCTGTCCTCGAGCGAGAGCCAGATGTCGTCGGCGGAGCGGATCAGGATCTGGCGCACCTCGTCGGCGGAGAGCGTCAGGCCCTCGTCCAAGGCCGCGGACCCGATCAGCCCCGCGATGCCCGCGATGGCGGCCACGGATCCGGTCGCGCACCCCGGGTTCGGCGCCACCAGGTCCAGCCGCGGGCCGTAGTTGTTGCAGTTGAAGAAGTTCAGGTAGGTCTCGGACGCGCCGTCGTCGTCGGCGCCCTCGGGCCGGATGCTGTGCACATACAGGATGTCGTCGAGCACCGCCGGCACGTTGTGGTGGTAGGTGTTCTCGTCGCCGGCCGCCGCCACGATGACCACGTCGTTGTCGTGGGCGTACTTGGCCGCCTGCCGGGCCATCTCGGGCGTCGAGACGCCGCCGTTGGCCATGGCCACGACCTTGGCCCCCGCGTCGACCGCGTAGGCGATGCCCGCCGCGGCCCGCTGACCGTCCACGATGAACACGTCGCCGATGCGCACCGGCAGCAGCGCACAATTCGGGCACACCCCGATGTCGTTTCCGCCGTCGTCGCCGGTGGCGGCGGCGTCCCGCATGACGCCGTTGCCGTGGGTGCCGTAGTCGGTGTCGAAGGTGTTCCAGGCGTCGTTGTCGTTCTCGAAGAAGTCCCAGCCCGCGATGTCATCGACGTAGCCATTGCCGTCGTCGTCCACCCCATCGCTGAAGGTGTAGATCAGGTCGCTGGCGTCGAGCATGTGGTCGGCCTGGTCGTTCCCGGCGTCCCACAGCACCCGGGAGTCCCCGGCCCAGTCCAGGATGTTGACCAGGCCGTTGCCGTCGGCATCGTGACTCTCGGCCTCGACGTCGCCCGCCGTCCACGGCAGCGGCAGCTCGGCCGTGTTCAGCATGATCGAGGTGGCGAAGTCGTTGTTCTCCCACTCCACGCCGCCATCGGTCACCGCGATGACCACCTCGAAGCGCCCGGGGGTGGTCCGCCAGGCCCGGTCGGCCCAGACACCACTTCCGAGCTCGAACTCCTCGGGCCGCACGGTCTCGAGGGACTGCTCAGGGATGTGACTGATCAGCCACCACTCCTCGTCCAGGTCATCTGGGCACAGGTCCGGCCGACCGGGCTCGCCGCACTCTGGGAACGCCGGCATCGGCATGTCGGCGTGGGCCGTGAGGAACAGCAGCGGGAGCAGAGACGACATCGGGGGAGCGTAATAGGCTGCCCGGCACCATGAGATTCCACGTCGTGCACCGCTTCCCTTCGTCGGCTCGGCGCTACTGGCACGCCACCGACACTGACTCGTGCAACGCCGACATCGATCGGGCCACGGCGGTCCGGCGCGAGCTGCTCGAGGAGACCAAGAGCCCAGGGCGGCGACGCCAGAAGGTCCGCTCGGTGCCGGACCGGCGCCTGCCGGCGGTGGTGGCCAAGGCCATCGGCAGCGAGCGGCTCGTGCTCATCCAGGAACAGGACTACGACGACGAGCGCCTGGTCCTGAAGTTCCGCGCGACCCCCGAGGCCCGCAAGGTGGCGGGCAAGGTCCGGTGCGAAGGCACCCTGACGGTCCGGGACCGGGGAGACGGCACCTGTGAACGTGTGGTCAAGGGGCAGATCTCGGTTGCAATCCCGCTGGTGGGACGCAAGATCGAGAAGCAGGTCGTCGACCAATTGACCGACGGCTACGACCGGAACGCCCAGGCCATCAGCGCTTGGCTCGAGGCGAACCCGGACTGAGGTCAGGATGACGCTGCTCGCTCTCGCACTCAGCACGCCCGCACTGGCCGGCTACGGCGACGTCGGGGTCGATGTGCCCAGCGAGAACGGCGGCGTGGAGCGCAACACCGAGTACCCCAGCCTGGCCGAGCGCGAGCTCCACATGTACACGAACATGGTGCGCGTGGAGCCCGAGGCCTTCGAGGACTGGTACAACGCCTACGGCTGTAGCTTCGACGGCTTCGAGCCCGGGGAGCAGACCCCCCAGGCCCCGGTCTACTTCAGCCGGCCTCTGAACGAAGCCGCCCGCTTCCACTCCCAGGACATGCGGGACAACAGCTGGTTCGACCACGACAGCTCCGACGGCACCAGCTTCGGCACCCGCGTCGCCCGCTGGTACAGCGAGTCCGGCTTCGTCGGCGAGAACATCGCCCAGGGCTACACCATCGAGCAGGCGGTCTTCGGCGGCTGGATGTGCTCCAGCGGGCACCGCGCCAACATCATGAACGGTGGCTACAACGAGTTCGGCGCCGGCGTGGTGGGCAACTACTACACCCAGGACTTTGCGTCTGGCACGGTCGACACCCGGGACCCCATCGCCATGGGCGTGCACGTGCCACCCATCCCGACGGTGGGGGAGACCGTGACCTTCTACGCCGACTACGGCGGCACCGGCGCAGACCGGATGGAGGTCGTGCTGACCGGCCAGGCCCACGAGATGGACCTGATCCTGGGCACGGAGAGCCAGGGGGTCTGGGCCGTGGATCTGGAGATGCCCGATGGCATCCACCACGGGGACCGCTGCGAGCAGTACTACTTCCAGTCCAGCGACGCCGCCGGCCAAGCCCGCTTTCCCGAGACGGGCAGCTACCAGATCGGCCGGGACTGTGACAACCCGAACCACGGCTGGGTCCCCTGGCAGTTCGGCGTGACCGGGCGGGACGACCTGTCCGAGGCCGAGCTGTCCCACGACGTGAGCATCACCGGCTCCGGGTGCAGCACCGCCCCGGGCGCACCCACCGGATGGGCCGCGCTGGGCCTTGCCCTGGTGCTCGGGTGGCGGAGGCGCGATAGCGGGGGAGCCCACTCTCACTCCTGACGGAGCTCCCATGATCGAGACCGGCACCGCCGCCCCCGCTTTCTCCCTGACCGGCAACGACTTCCAGACCCACAGCCTGGCCGACTACAGCGGCAAGCGGGTCCTGCTGGTGTTCTACCCCCTCGACTTCTCGCCGGTCTGCACCGACGAGATGGGCTGCTTCATGCAGGACCTGAGCGCCTTCAACGACGCCGGCGTCCAGGTCTTGGGCGTGAGCGTCGACAGCAAGTGGGCCCACAAGGCCTTTGCCGCCAGCCAGGACCTGAGCTTCCCGCTCCTGGCAGACTTCCACCCCAAGGGCGCCGTGGCCCAGGCTTACGGCACCTACAACGAGGCGGCGGGCATCTCCAACCGCGCCATCGTGCTGGTCGGCGAAGACGGCAACGTGGCCAAGACCTGGACCTACGACATCCCGCAGCTGCCGGACGTCAAGGAGGTCCTGGCTGGGCTCTGAGAGCCCTGCGCCGATCCCGGCCGGCGGGTTGCTCCACCCGGCACCCCTGGCCGCGATCGCGCTGCTGGTGATCAACGATCACTGGCTCAAGGCCACCGTGCCCGGCTGGTGGACCGGCAAGCTCAGCGACTTCGCCGGCATGGCCTTCTTCCCGCTGCTGCTCCAGGCGGGCTGGGAGACCGGGCTCTGGCTGCTGCGGCGGCCCTGGGGACCGAGCCGGCGGGTTCTGGGGGTCGCGATCGTGGCCACCGGCGCGTTCTTCGCCGGTCTTCAGCTCGTGCCAGGGGTCGCCCGGATCTGGTCCTGGAGCCTCGGCACGCTGCAGTGGCCTGTCCGGGTGCTGGCCGCGGCCCTGGACGGCCGACCCCTGCCCAGCGTGGTGCCCACGGTGTCCACGGCGGACCCCACGGACCTCATCGCCCTCGTCTTCCTGGGGGTCGCCTGGCGGGTCAGGCGTCGGCGGACTTGCTGACCGGGGGCGTTCAGCCCAGCCCTTCGGCGTGGGCCACCAGCACCCCGTCTCCCTCTGCGGCCGCCATCGCCACCGGGTGCCCCCCGGGCGCCAGGATGGCCGAGCGGCCGTAGAACGTGATGTGGGCGTCGGTCCCCCAGCTGTCGGCGGCCACGAACCAGCCCTGCCACCCGGCCAGGCGCCAGACCCAGTACGGCAGGATGTCCTGGCCCTGCTCCACCCAATTCGTACAGAAAGCGACCACGTCGGGCCGCTCCCGCAGCAGGTGCAGGGCGAAGCCGTCGTCGTTGAGGTCCATGCAGATGCCCGGGGTCATACGGCCGAAGGGGGTGTCGTAGACCGGCCGACGCAGGCCGGACGCCGCCCAGGTCATGTCGGCCTCGTAGAGCCGCACCTTGCGGTAGACGTCGACGAGCTGCCCCCGGTGATCGATGACCAGGGCGCTGTTGTAGAGCTTGTCGTGGGCGAGCTCCGGGAAGCCCACCACGATCCAGGCCCGGTGATGCCTTGCCAGGGGGGCCAAGGCGGCCAGGGTGGGTCCATCGCCCAGCTCGGCGTGGGGCCGGAGGGCGTCGGGCGAGGACCAGACGTAGCCACAGGTGGCCATCTCGGGCAGCACGATCAGGTCTGCGCCCTGGGCTCCGGCATGGTCCACCAGCTCGGCCAGGGCCGCTCTGGCGGCGACGGGGTCGCCCTTGGGAGGGCGGTACTGGACCGCTGCCAGCCGGTGGCTCACTCTTCGGGACCGCCGAGCCACAGGTACGCCGCGCCCTGGTCGTTGTCCCCGCCGTAGCGGCTGCCCACCAACAGGTCGTCGTAGCCGTCCTGGTCCACGTCGAAGCCGCCGGTGACCACGTTGCCGGCCTGTTCGTGCTCGACGACCCCCCACAGGTGGGCGTCGGCCTGGTCCCGGTACCCCACGCCCGAGAAGGGACTGTCGAAGATCCAGGCGGCCCCCAAGGTGGTGCCGTCGCGCTGGGCCTGAAGCGAGCCCCCGACGAGCTCGGCCAGGCCGTCGCCGTCCAGGTCACCGCCGGTGGTGCAGGCCTCGCCGGTGGCCTCGGCGCTGTCCACGCCGCGGATCTGGGTGGCGATCTGCCCGATGGCCGCGTCGCCCTGGACCACGTCGGTGAGCACCCACAAGACGCCGTTGTAGATCAGGTCGTCGGTGCTGCTGAACGGGGCGCCGATGACCAGGTCCAGGCGTCCGTCGCCGTCCACGTCGCCGGCCCCGGCCACGCACCAGCCCAGCTGGTCCTGGGGCAGCTTGCCGTGGATCTCGAGCCACGCCCCCGCCAGGCTGCCGGTGTTGAAAGGGCCCAACACGATGTAGGCAGCGCCCGCCTCTTCCACTTCCTGGCTGTCCTGGGGTGCACCGACCAACATGTCTCCGTAGCCGTCACCGTTCACGTCGCCGGCCCGGTCAAGGGTGGTCCCCGCCGCAGCGCCGATGGCCTCGCCGGTGATCACGGCGGACGCGTCGGCCAGGTCCAGGGACTCCTTGCCCACCCCGGTGAACACGAAGACCGCGCCGCTGTCCTGGCCCGCCAGGTCTTCCTCTGGCAGGCCGATCACGAAGTCCGGGAACCCGTCGCCGTCGGTGTCGTCGAGACCGGCCAAGACCTGGCCGGCGTAGGCGTCCTCTTCCTCGGCCAGGATGACCGTCGGCAGCCTGGACGTCTCCTGGGTCCCGCTGACCCCCCCGTACAGGACCCAGGCGCTCTCGTAGTAGGTGCTGTACGACCCCACGAGCAGATCGTCGTGGCCGTCGCCGTCCAGGTCTCCCAGCGGGGAGAGGGCCTGGCCCACCGCCTCGTAGGCCAGCTCGCCCTTCAGGTGGATCTCCGCCACTGCGCCGGCCTGGACCCGCCCTCGGGTGGCCCCGTCGATGACGTAGACGGAGCCGGCACCGTAGCTGTCCCACTCCTCGTAGCGAGCGCCAAAGGCCAGCTCGGGCAGGCCGTCGCCGTCCATGTCTCCCGCGGGCGTCACAGCCGAGCTGAACTGACCGAGCCGATCCCCGCCGACGACCATCAGCGCGGCATCGGACAGGTCCCGGTCGCCGTGGATGGCACAGGCACCGATGTCGCCGTCGGCGCAGTCGTTGTCGACCCCGTCGCCGCAGATCTCGAAGGCGCCCGGGTAGCTGGCCGGGTCGTCGTCGTCGCAGTCGCCCAGCTCTGCGGCGAAGCCATCGGGCTGTTCGCAGGCCTGGGCCGTGTCCAGGTTGGTGCCGAAGCCGTCGCCGTCCAGGTCCTCGTAGAACAGGGCGGCATCGGCGGCGTTTTCCTCGTCGACGCTGCCGTCACAGTCGTTGTCGATCAAGTCTCCGCAGAGCTCGTCGGCGGCCGGGGAGATCGCGGGGTCGCCTTCGTCGCAGTCCTCGTCCGGGGCGTAGCCGTCGCCGTCCTCGTCCAGACGCGCCGAGACGTCATCGCCGCCCACCCACAGGCAGGAAACCAGCACCAGGGACATGGCTGCGTGCACGGTGCGAGTCTAGCCCGCCCCGTGGAGCGGTGTCACCGGCAGCGGGACTTCTGCTCTCCGCAGGCTGCTTCGCTGCCCTTCTCGCAGCCGCGCCGGATCCACTCACAGGCGCGGGTGCGGTCCTTGGTCACCCCCAAGCCGTTCAGGTAGTACCAGCCGGCGACCATGCACGCACCGGGCACGGCCTTGGTCCCGGTGCGCTCGCCTCGCACGGTGCCCCGGCACTGCTCCAGGTAGATCGTGCGCCGCCCGGTCCAGGTCAGCACGCTGGTGCCCAGGAAGTTCTCGTGGAACCGGCAGCCGCGCGCCTCGCCGCCCTCGCAGGCCTTGCTGAAGTGGGTCTCGGCCTGGGAGGGATCGGTGGGATCTCCGGGACCCAAGCCCATGTGGATGACACCGGCCTCGACACAGGCGCCCAGGACCCCGCCCTTGCATGCCTTGGTGAACAGGGGCAGCGCGTCCTGGGGCCTGTCGCGCTTCCAGCGCAGGCCCAGAGCCAGGCACAGGTCGTCCTTGCCGTCGTTGCACTTCACCAGGCTGCAGTCGTCTTGGACGTGATCCTCCTGGCAGGAGCGCACGGCCTCTTCCTTTTCGGCGCGAGTCAGCAGCGCGCCAAAGGCCGTGCCCGCGAGCACCAAGGACATCAAGAACAGCAACAGGGAACGGGTCACGTCCTGACGCTAACAGGCTGCTGAAGAAGTCGGACCGAGCCAGGCCGAGCGCCGGCCGAGCTGGCTGGTCTCGCCAAGCCGCAGACATGGCCGCGTCATTTCAAGCGCTTGGCGGGGCCATCCAGCGAAGCGCCGCCGCCGGCTTGGCGACGGGAGACTTCTTCGGAAGCCTGCCAACGCACTGTCGGACGGAATCCGTCCGCACCGGCCCAGGGCGCTGCGTTACCCGCGCCCCATGCCCACCGCCGGCCCGGACGCCATCACCGTCCTGGGCGCCCGCGAGCACAATCTCAAGGGCGTCGACATCTCCCTGCCTCGGGACAGCTTGATCGTGGTGACGGGGCTGTCGGGATCCGGCAAGTCCTCGCTGGCCTTCGACACCATCTACCAAGAGGGTCAGCGCCGGTTCATGGAGAGCCTGTCGGCTTATGCCCGGCAGTTCCTGGGCAAGATGGAGAAGCCCCAGGTGGACCACGTGGAGGGCCTCTCCCCGACCCTCTCCATCGACCAGAAGACCGTCAACCGGAACCCGCGCTCCACCGTGGGCACGGTCACCGAGATCCTGGACCACCTGCGGCTGCTCATGGCCCGGCTGGGCACACCCCGCTGCCCGCGCTGCGGCCGGGAGATCACGGCGCTGTCGGCGGGACAGATCGTCGACGACCTGCTGGCCCGGCGACCCGGCGCGCGGATCGTCCTGATGGCCCCGATCGTGCGGGACCGCAAGGGCGAGTACCGCAAGGAGCTCGCAGATCTGCGCCAGGCCGGTTGGGTCCGGGTCCGCGTCGACGGCGAGATCCGCAGGCTCGACGAGGACGACATCGCGCTGGCCCGGTACGAGAAGCACACCCTCGAGGTCGTCTTGGACCGCACCAAGGCGGTGCCGGAGTCCCGGGATCGACTGCGGGAGGGCGTGGAGCGCAGCCTGGGCATGACCAAGGGCGTGGTCACCGCGCTGATCGCCACCAGCGACGACGGCTGGGAGCACAACACCTGGTCCAGCGAACGGGCCTGTCCAGACCACACCGACGTCTCGGTGCCCGAGCTCGAGCCACGGCTGTTCAGCTTCAACGCCCCCCAGGGCGCCTGCCAGGAGTGCAACGGGCTCGGTGTGCTCGAGGGCTTCGACCCCGCGCGCACCCTGGCGCCCGATCGGCCCCTGCTCGAAGCCTTCCTGCCCCTGGGACCCGAAGGCCGCATCCCGTTCTCGACCGTGGACACGGCCGTGGTGGCGGACATCGCCATCCGCTCCGGCGCCGACCCGGGCGGGACCTGGGCCCAGCAGACCCCAGCGGTCCAGGACATGCTGCTGCTGGGCGAGGGCCCGTCCCTCACCTACAAGTTCGTCAAGGAGCGGGACAACGGGCGCGTCGACAAGGGCGAGCGACCCTGGCGCGGGCTGCTCAACACCCTGAAGATGGTCTGGCACTACACCCACCATGGGCCGCTCTCCAAGTGGCGGACCCGCCGGGACTGCCCCGCCTGTCACGGCTCCCGACTGAACCCGGTGGCCCGCGCGGTCGACTTCCGGGGCCAAGGCCTCGCCGATCTCGTCGCCATGTCGGTCGACGACGCGGTGGCGTTCTTCCGCAAGGTGCGCTTGCGGGGCAACCAGGCCCGGATCGGCACCGAGCTGATCAAGGAGATCCAGGACCGCCTGGGCTTCCTGCAGCGGGTGGGCTTGGGGTACCTGGGCCTGGCCCGGTCGGCCGCCACCTTGTCGGGGGGGGAAGCCCAGCGCATTCGCCTGGCCGCCCAGGTGGGCAGCGGGCTCCAGGGCGTGACCTACGTGCTGGACGAGCCATCGATCGGCCTGCACCCCCGGGACAACAGGCGCCTGCTGGACACCCTGACCGCCCTGCGGGACCGGGGCAACACGGTCCTGGTGGTCGAACACGACCAGGAGACCATGTCCTCGGCGGACTTCCTGGTCGACGTGGGGCCCGGTGCAGGCGTGCACGGGGGCGAGATCGTGGCCGCCGGCACTCCGGCGCGGGTGCGGCGCAGCAAGACCCTGACCGCCCGGTACCTCCGGGGCGACGAGACCGTGCCGCTCCCGCCGTCCCGCCGAGACGGCAATGGCCACGTCCTGGGCATCCGCGGCGCCCGGGCCAACAACGTCGACGGCCTGGACCTGGACGTCCCCCTGGGCAAGCTGGTCGTGTTCACCGGGGTGTCGGGCTCGGGCAAGTCCACGCTCATGATGGAGGTCCTGCAGCGGGCCGTCTCTCGGCACCTGAACCCCAAGGGCAAGGACCAGCGCGATCTGAGCCTGGAGCGGCTGGAGGGGCTGGAACACATCGACAAGCTCGTGGTCATCGACCAGTCCCCCATCGGTCGGACCCCGCGCTCCAACCCCGCGACCTACACCAAGGCCTTCGACGAGGTCCGCGCCCTGTTCTCGCGCCTGCCCGAGGCCCGAGCCCGGGGCTACAAGCCAGGCCGCTTCTCCTTCAACGTCGCCGGAGGCCGCTGCGAGGACTGCTCCGGCGCGGGGGTCAAGACCGTGGAGATGCAGTTCCTTGCCGACGTCCAGGTCACCTGTACCACCTGCAATGGTCGGCGCTTCAACGAGGAGACCCTGGAGATCCGCTACCGGGGACGCACCATCAAGGACGTCCTGGACCTGTCCATCGCCCAGGCCGCCGAGCTCTTCCAGAACCACCGCAAGCTCAAGCGAACCCTGGACACGCTGCTGATGGTGGGCATGGGCTACGTCAAGCTGGGCCAGCCCAGCACCACGCTCTCCGGCGGCGAGGCCCAGCGGATCAAGCTCGCTTCGGAGCTCAAGCGCCCGGCCACAGGCGGCACGCTGTACCTCCTGGACGAGCCGACCACGGGGCTGCACTTCCACGACGTGCGCTCGCTCCTGGCAGCGCTCGGCCGCCTGGTCGACGCCGGCAACACCGTGGTCGTGATCGAGCACAACACCGACGTCATCAAGGTCGCCGATCACCTGATCGACGTCGGCCCCGAAGGCGGTGCCGCCGGCGGCCAGCTGGTGGGCCAGGGCACGCCGGAGCAGGTGTGTCGGCTGGACACGCCGACCGGTCGGGTGCTGCAGGCCCTGCCGGAGTTCGGCGGGCCGGGCTTCAAGACCCGCAAGCCCAGGCGCAAGGCCCGGCAGCGCGAGACCGATCTGGTGATCGAAGGCGCGACCTGCCACAACCTGAAGGGCGTCGACCTGCGAATCCCCCAGGGCTCGCTGACCGTGATCACCGGCGTGTCCGGCTCGGGCAAGACCTCACTGGCCTTCGACACCCTCTTCGCCGAGGGTCAGCGGCGCTACGTCGAGTGTCTGTCCACCTATGCCCGACGCTTCCTGGGCCGACTGGACCGGGCCCCGGTGGACAAGGTCGAGGGTCTGGCCCCCGCCATCGCCATCCAGCAGAAGGCCGCCAGTCGGAACCCCCGCTCGACGGTCGCCACCATCACCGAGATCCAGGACTACCTGCGGCTGCTCTGGGCCCGCATCGGCCAGCCCCACTGCCCCCACTGCGGGCGCGGTGTCGTGGGCTGGAGCCCCAGCCTGGGCGCCCGGCACCTCCAGGCCCACGGCCAGGGCCGAGGCTGGCTCCTGACCGCACTCCGGCCCCAGAGCCACACCGCCGAGGAGCTCCGCAAGGAGGGCTTCGCCCGGCTGCTGGACCGCTCCCAAGGCGCACCCGCAGAGGTCCCACTCGAGTCCTCCCAGGCCGACGCACTGCTGGCCGTTGGCACCGAGCTGGTCATCGACCGGGTCAAGCCCGCGAACACATCGGGCACCCGACTCAGCGAAGGGCTCCAGACCGCCTATGCCTGGGGGGCGGGCTCGGCGGTCTACCTTCCTCGCCAGGGCACCCCGGTGTTGCTGACCGAGCTGCCCGCTTGCCCGGACCACGGCCGCGTGCTGCCCGAGGCCTTCACGCCGCGCCACTTCTCCTTCAACAGCCACGTGGGCGCCTGCCCGGCCTGCGACGGGCTGGGGCGGTTGACGGCCCTCGACACGTCGCTGGTGTTCCCCCACCCCGACAAGGCCCTGGCGGCGGCCATGGACACCCGGGTCGCCTCGGTCGTGAACCGATCGGCGCGCATCCAGGGTCGCCTCAAGGCCCTGTTCAAGGTCCTGGGCGTCAAGCCCGGTCTGCCCGTCCAGGACTGGCCAGCAGGTGCCTTCGACGCCGTCTGGGCTGGCCTTCCAGACGTCCAGCTCTCCGTGCGCTGGTCCAAGCGCTGGGGCAAGACCCGGCGCACCGTCAACGAGACCATCGTGTGGGAGGGCCTGCGCGCAGTGCTCGAGGGCTGGCAGGGGCGGCTGGACTGGTTGCGGCGGGAGCAGGCCTGTCCCGGCTGTCGCGGCGGTCGACTGCGCCCGGAGTCCCTGGCGGTGACCCTGGGAGGCCAGGACATCCACCACCACCAGACCCTCTCGGTGGGGCAAGCCCTGGCGTTCTGGGACGCCCTGGTGCTCGCGCCCGACCAGGCCGCCATCGCTGACCAGGCCCGCCGCGAGGTCACAGCCAGGCTGCGCTTCCTGCGCGACGTGGGGCTGGGCTACCTGCACATGGATCGCCCCTCGGCCAGCCTGTCCGGTGGCGAGGCCCAGCGGATCCGTCTGGCGAGCCAGCTGGGCAGCGGGCTGACCGGCTGCATCTACGTGCTCGATGAACCCACCATCGGGCTCCACCCCCGGGACACCGCCCGTCTGCTCGGCACACTCAAGGGCCTGCAGGCCCTGGGCAACACGGTGGTGGTGGTCGAGCACGACGAAGACACCATCCGCACGGCGGATCTGGTGGTCGACATGGGGCCCGGCGCCGGCGACGAGGGCGGCCACGTGGTGGCCCGTGGCACCCCCGAAGAGCTCCAGGCCGACCCGGCGTCGCTCACCGGGGCCTTCCTGTCCGGGAAGCGCTGTGTCCCGGTACCGGAGCGCCGAAGGGAGCCTCGCGGCTGGCTCCGGGTCCGGGGCGCCCGCCTGCACAACCTGGACGGTGTCGACGTCGACGTGCCGACAGGGGTGCTGAGCGTCGTGACCGGGGTCAGCGGCTCAGGCAAGTCGACGCTGGTGATGGATGTCCTGGTGACGGGCCTGCAGCAGCAGCTCCGTGCCGAGTCCGCCCCCGCCGCAGCCCAGGCCATCACGGTCGACGACCCGCTGGGACTGCGCCGGTTGGTGGTGGTCAACCAGCAGCCCATCGGGCGCACGCCGCGCAGCACGCCGGCCACCTACACCAAGGTCATGGACGCCCTGCGCAAGCTCTTCGCGACCACGCTCCAGGCCCGGGAGCGCGGCTGGGCGCCCGGTCGCTTCTCCTTCAACGCCGCCGCCGGCCGCTGCCCCCACTGCGAGGGTAGGGGCGCCGTGCTGGTCGAGATGCACTTCCTGTCCGATGTCTGGGTCACCTGCGAGCACTGCCACGGCCGCCGCTACAACCCAGCCACCCTCGAGGTGCGCTGGCGGGGCCTGAACATCGCCGAGGTCCTGGACCTGCGGGTGTCCGAGGCCCTGGCACACTTCAGCGCCCACCGCAGCATCGCCCGCAAGCTCCAGGCCCTGCACGACGTGGGGCTGGGGTACCTGAGGCTGGGCCAGCCGGCCACCACCTTGTCCGGCGGCGAGGCCCAGCGGGTCAAGCTCGCCAACGAGCTCCACGGCCGCGGCAAGGGCACCATCTTCGTGCTGGACGAGCCCACGACCGGCCTCCACTTCGCCGACACGGAGCGTCTGGTCCACGTCCTCCACCGGCTGGTAGACGGGGACGCGACGGCCATCGTGATCGAGCACAACCCCGACGTGATCAAGAACGCCGACCACCTGATCGACATGGGCCCCGAGGGCGGCAGCGACGGGGGTCGGGTGATTGGAAGCGGCACCCCTGAACTGGTCGCCCGCGTGGACAGCCCGACGGGCCACGTCCTGGCCAGGCTGCTCCTCTGAGCCGGTCGCACCGGGGTTTCCCGGGGCCACGCGGTATCATGCACAACGACGACAGAGGGGAACAGCAATGAGCAAGTCCATCGATCCGGACGGCCTGGACGGCGTCTTCCCGGTCTCCGGGGAGAGCAGCCAGCGCCCGGTGCAGGTCCGTGTGACAGACCCAGCGACGGCCGACACCGGAGACTTCGACGACGAGGACACGACCAACGTTCGCCCTGCCCCGGGCAAGCCGTCCGACTGGGACGACAGCCCGACCGCGCCGGGAATCCCCATGGGCGAGGCCACCACGCGCCAGCTGGCCCAGATCAAGACCGCCAACGAGGACTCCGAAGACTCCAACATCCAGCTGATGATCGAGCCCACCCGGGCCAAGCTTCGGGCCAGCGGCGACGCCCAGATCGCCGAGCGCATCCAGCTCGAGCCGCCCAAGCCACAGCCGCCGCCCCGCGAAGAAGTCGACCTGGACGAACCATCCGGCGGCGGCAAGGCGCCCATCATCATCGCCGCGCTCGCAGTGCTGGGGCTCGTGGGCTTCGGACTGAGTCAGGTCGGCGGCGGCGAGGCCCCGGTGAGTCCACCGAGCCCGGCCGCAGCGGTCGAGCCTCCGCCAGCCCCACCCGTGGCGCCCGAGCCGACGCCTGAGCCCCCGGCAGACGAGCCCGCCCTGGCCGACGCGGCCACCGATGCCCAGGCCGCAGCGAACGCCCAGGCCCAGGCCGACGCCGACGCCGCTGCGGCAGCAAAGGCCCAGGCCGACGCGGATGCCGCAGCAGCAGCCCAGGCCCAGGCCGACGCGGATGCCGCAGCAGCAGCCCAGGCCAAGGCCGACGCCGCAGCTGCAGCCCAGGCCCAGGCCGACGCGGACGCCGCAGCTGCAGCCCAGGCCAAGGCCGACGCGGACGCCAAGGCCAAGGCAGAGGCCGACGCCAAGGCCAAGGCTAAAGCCGAAGCAGACGCCAAGGCCAAGGCGGAGGCCGATGCAAGGGCCAAGGCCAGGGCCAAGGCCGAAGCAGACGCCAAGGCCAAGGCAGAGGCCGACGCACGGGCCAAGGCCAAGGCCGACGCCGCCGCCAAGGCCCGCGCTGCGGCCCAGCAGTCCGGGGACGCCGCGCCGCTGCGCTTCGAGTACGACGACGCCACACCGCTGGTGGTGTCCGAGTCCCAGCTGACCAGCCTGGTGCGGCAGCTCAAGCAGGCGGGCTCGACCATCGTGATCACAGGACACACCTGCAACCTGGGCGACCCCAACTACAACGTGCACCTGGGCTACGAGCGCGCACGAGCCGTGCGCGAGCTGCTCGTGGAGAACGGCGTGCCCGGATGGCGGATCAAGGTCGCCAGCGCAGGCGATACCAGTCCGATCACATCCAACGAGACCGCGTCCGGGCGGCGTCAGAACCGCCGGGTCGAGATCCGCATCGAGTAGGCTGCCCCCCACAGGAGACACCGATGAGCTGGCTGGCCGAAGCGCTGGACGACCTGCGAGAGGCGTCCAGGAAGCACGCCGTGATGGTGGGCGACAACTCCAGTGAAGAAGAGCGCCAGGCGGTGGCCACGGAGCTGCAAGAAGGCGTGGTCCAGGTCGTGCAACAGCTGGGCAAGCTGGACGGCGTGACCGCGGCATTTGCCTGCCAAGGCGAAGCCGTCCTGGAAAAGGAGGGCTTCGTGCCCGACTTCGACAACCTCGCGAGCACCGCGCGCACGGTTCGGGTGGCGTTGGACGTGGCGTCCGAGAGCTTTCGGCTCGGTGGCCTGGGACAGACGGTCCTGGTGGGCGGTGAACACAAGCTGGCGCTGTTCACCATCGGGGACATCACCCTGGGGGTGCTGACGCCGGCGGGCATCTCCCTGGCCCAGGCCATGAGCCTCAGCTGAACGTGGCGCCGGGCGTGGACCCGCGTCTGGTGGTCGACCCGGAGACTCGCTTCTCCTGCTCCGGGTGCGGGCGCTGCTGCACCGCGGCTTGGGCCATCGCCGTCTCAGAGGCCAAGCGGGACGAGATCCTGGCCCGGCCCTGGGCCGAGCACGGCGTCGACCCGGCCACCCTGTTGCGACCCCTCGGCAAGGGCCTGTGGGCACTGACGAAGCAGGCGGGCAGCAACCGCTGCGTGATGCTCGCCGACGACGGCTTGTGCGACCTGCACCGCCACTGGGGGGAGCGGGCGAAGCCCCAGATGTGCGTGCGCTTCCCCCACCTGGCCGTGCCGTCCGCCGAGGCCGTCTGGGTCACGGCCAACTACGGGTGCAAGGCGGTCCAAGAAGGCCTGGGCCCGGCTCTCCCCACCCACAGCGAGGCCCTCGGACAGACCTTTGCCGCGGAGCTGGCGGCCATCCGGCCCGATGCGGACATCGGCTACCCCATCGGCCCCGGGCACGTGGTGGGCGGTGATGAGCTCCACAGTCTGGTGGAGTCCCTCTGCGACGCCCTGGGCGACGACCTGTTCTCCGCTCTGGCGACGCTGGCGGCCTTCACCGCCGACTCCTCGACCGCGTCCACCCAGCCGGCCCTGTCTGCCCCACCGACCCCCAGCGGTGTCTCGGGGGACGTGCGCTACGCCCTGGCCCTGACGCTCTACAGCGACGCGGTCGACGCGACCTCGTTCTGGGGCCGGACCCGCGGCGTGCTGGCCCTCCCCCGGATGCTGGGCTTCGGGCACCGGTACACCAGCCGCCTCACGGGGGCGTCGATCGACATGGGCGTTGTCTTCGCCCACCCGGGCACAGTGCTGGAAGAAGCCCAGGCGCTGCTGCTCGCCTGGCTCCGTGCCCGTCTCCGGGGTCGCCAGGTCCTCAAGGACGCGCCGCACTTCGCAGCGGGGGTGACCCGACTCCTGCTCCAGGCCGCCTGCGTGCTCTACTTCGCCCGGGCGCTCGCCCCTGGGCAGGCCATCGGACGGGCGAAGGCGCTCAAGGCCCTGGAGGCCGTCGAGCTCTACATCGCCAATCAACAGGTCGTCGCGACTCTGGCCAAGCTCGATCCTCGCTTGATCCGCCTGTGGCAGGACCCAGCCGTAGCGGCTGGCGCGGCTGCACTGTTCACGCCCGCGGCCGATCAGACGTAGCGCCGGACCACATCGGCGACCTGGGCCACGTAGCCCCCGCCGAACAGGTTCACGTGGACCAGCAGCGGGTACAGCTGGTACAGCGGGCGCCGCTCCTCGGCCCCCGGTTCGAGCGGCCAGGCGTCGTCGTAGGCCTGCCAGGTCCCCGGTGGGAAGCCGCCGAACAGAGCCATCATGGCCAGGTCGACCTCGCGGTGGCCCTTGGCGGCTGCGGGGTCGAAGACGGCGGGTCCGCACGCCGTCTGCATCCAGTTGCCTCCCCAGAGATCCCCGTGGAGCTGGGCGGCGTGGGGATGCGCCGGCACCAGCTCGCCGAGTCGGCCCAGGAGCCGCTCGGCCTGGCCCGCCAGGGCGGGCCCCAGCTGGTCCCGGGCCAGTGTCAGCTGGGGCCGCAGCCGGTCCTCGCGCAGACACGCTTCCCACGAGGTCCAAGGGCGGTTCGGCTGCCCCAGGGTGCCGATGAAATTCGGGGCGGCGCCGCCGTGCGAGCCTGTGCCGTGCCGGTGGAGCGCGGCCAGGGCCCGGCCCAGCGCCCTGCCGCCGTCCGACACCGGGACCGCGTCCAGCCACTCGAGCGCGAGCCAGGTGGGGGCGACCCCTAGGACGCTGGGCACGCGAGGCCCCCCCGGCGCTGACCGGAGCGCCTCGAGACCCGCGGCCTCGGCGTCGAAGAAGCCCTCTGGGGGGCGGGCGTGGCCCTTGACGAAGACAGGTCCTGCGGGTGTGTCGAGCCGCCAGGCGCGGCAGATGTCCCCGCCGCGGAGGGGCTTCGCCCGGGTCGAGCTGCGGCCCAGGGCCGCCGCCACCCGAGCGAGGTCGAGACTCACCGGATGCGCACCATGCACTCGGCCGGCAGGAAGTGTTCCTTTTCTGCGGGGCGAAGCAGCCAGTAGGGGTGACCGGCCACGACTTCGGCCCCGTGGTCGAGCACCAGCTCGGCGAGGGCGTCAAGGCACGTGCCTGGACGCACATCGAACACCGAGAAGATGGCCACCCGGACCTCGTCCAGATCGTCCACGGCCTGCACGAAGTCCCGCACCCTGTCCGAAGGCTCGGACGGGCTCAGACCCGATGCCGGGGTGCCCAGCACCAGGCCGTCGTAGTCCTCGAGGTCCAGCTCGGGGGCAGATCCGTCGATGACCAGCGTCTCGACCTGGAAGGCCCGGTGCTCCAGCATCTCCCGCATGCGAGGGACCACCTTGCCGCAGTAGCCGCGGTGGTCGTCGTAGGCGATGAGCAGCTTCAGCGGCGTGAACGACATGTGGGCTCCAGCGCCGGCCGGGTAACGGACGGTCAATGATGGGTCAATGGGCCCGGCGCCGAGACGGGCACAGAGACCCCTGTGATAGATCGCCGGGTCAGATCACCGCCCGAACGGGCGGCCGGAGGGCGTCCGAGCATGGCACGATGGCTCATCTCACAGGGGGACCGCCAGTTCGCAGCGCGGGACTTGTCCGAGCTGAAGCAGCTCGCGACCGACGGCACCATCTTGTCGTCGGACATGATCCAGCCCCCAGGGGCCAGCGAGTGGCTCTATGCCGCTGAGATCCCCGAGCTCAAGGGCCTCCTCAAGGAAGGCAGCGGCGGCGATGTCGGCGACGACGACTGGAAGAAGAGCAGCGGTGGCGCCAGGAAGGTCCTGATCCTGGTGCTGCTGGGACTCCTCGCCGGCGGCGGCTTCGGCCTGTACCAGTCGGCCAAGGAGATGCCCGACTACGACAACATGAACCTGCTCGACAACCTCGAGCTCACGGAGATGTTGGTCACCGAGCCCCAGGCGCCACTCCTGGACCAGCCCAACGGCGCCAAGACCGGCACCCTGGTCAAGGACTCCAAGCTCCAGCTCCTGGGCAAGCAGGGCCCCTGGTACGAGATTCGCAGCGAAGGCGGCCAGCAGGGCTATGTGGCTGTGGACCACGTGGTGCCCGGGTACTTCTTCGCCGACAAGCGCACCCAGGAGAACTACGACCCGCTCTACAACCCGGACCGCTACGTCTTCGTGAAGAACTCCAGCTGGATGCAGCTGGACCAGCAGAACCGGAACCTGACCATCTTCCAGTTCCTGCTCCAGAACAAGGCCAAGTTCGCGATGACGGACATCATCCTGCTGGCCACGATCAAGGACAAGAACGGCAAGGTCCTGGAAGAGGTCCAGATCCCCATCGAGGGCGAGATCCCGCCCTATGACTCCGTCATGGTCGGCACCCTGTCCCCCGCCCCCCGCGACCGCGAAGGCGTGCCCCGCAACCTGACCCAGTCCATGTTCGACACCCTCTCCGAAGAAGACCCCGAGCTCCAGCTCCGCTGGTCCATCGGCGTCGAAGTCGAGATGCAGACCCCGGGCTTCACCGAGGCGAACATCGACCTGCTGCAGCTCCGGGGCGTGGCCAAGAAGTAGGGCCCCGTCTGAGACGCGAGGCACACAGCCAGCGCTACGCCTCGGGCAGCGACCGGGCCACCAGCCTCACCGCGGCGCTCCGCCACAGCTTCCGGGGCCGGGGGGCTCCGCGGCGGGCACGGGCCAGCGCGATGACGCTGTCGACCTCGGGATCACCGATGGGCTCGGGGACCGCCTCTGCCGGGTCGAGGGCGGCGATGAGGGCCTGGGCGAGGCCGTGGCAGACCCTGATCCCGGCGAGGGCGGCGAGTTCGGCCTGGCGCAGGTGCACCAGCGGGTCCTCGCCGCGAAAGCCCGCCGCCAGAGCCAGCACCACCCGATTCCAGGCCCGGAAGAACGGCAGGCTGGACCCGCCGAGGGTGGCGGCCTCCATCGCCTGAGACTCGCTGGCACGACCCGCCTCGGCGAGCGCACAGGCCATCTGCGCGGTGAGCAGGGACTGCATGTGGTGGCCCTGGTCGGCCAGCCTGTGGAGCTCCTCCAGGACCGTCAGAGCGTCGTCGAGTCGGCCTAGGGCCACCCGGTGGGTGCCGAGGGCGAGCAGCGCGTCGAGCTCGGCGGGCAACAGCCCGAGCTGGCGGGACAGGTCCACCGCCTCGGACAGCAGGCCGTCCACGTCGGCGTCGGCGTCGAAGCGGCCCAGCGCATAGGCGAGCCGGGCCCGGAGCATCACCCCCACCGACGGTGTCGGATCCAGGGCGAGCCCGCGGGCGAGCAGGTCCGCCGCCTCTCGATCCACCTGCATCGCCAGGTGCTCTCCGAGGTGGCAGAGGACCTGGGCCTCCACCAGGGTGTCCCGGCTGCGCAGGGCCAACCCGAGCGCCTCACGGAGCTCTGCGGTGGTGCGACTCGCCTCGCCCCGAAAGCGGTAGAGCCGGGCCCGGTCCGTCACGCACTCCGCCCGATCCACGAGTCCCGGGGCCTCCTCGATGGCTCTGTCAGCCGCCGCGAGGGCCTCGTCGGGCCGGCCGAGCATAACCAGGAGCCGGCTCAGCTGCTGGGAGGCGCCACAGGCCCGGGCGACCGCCAGCCCTTCCTCCAAGCGACCTGCCACCCGGAGGCAGCGGGCGTAGGCGACCCCCCCGTGTTCCCGCCAGAGCTCCTGGGCCAACGCGTTCGGCCCGTAGTACTGGAGGACGGGGTCCAGGGCGGCGACGATGCGGCGGCGGACCCCCAGGTCTGCGCAGCGCCCGTGGGCCGCGAGCAGCTCGTGACGGTCCCGTGTGAGCACGGAGAGCGTGCGGCGAAAGTCGGGACCCCGCCCCGGCAAGGCCTCGGCCCGGGTGAGGAAGTGGGACCGGTGGCGCTCGAGCGCATCTGCCGGGCAGCGGGGCGACGCGAATTCGCGGACCGGGACCGGCAGCGACAGGTCCTCCCGGAGCAGGCCGAGCTCCCGCAGCCGACGCAGGGCGGACAGGACCCCACGGGCGGGCACGACCACGGCCTCGGCGTCGGATAGGCGCGGGGCGTCGACGAAGGCGGTGAGCTGGGCCAGGACGGCTCGGTGTGGCTCGCTCAGGAGCGCCCAGCTGCCTTCGACCACCGCAAGAAGACTGCCGTGACGGTCCTCGCGGCGATCGTCGGTGACCCAGGCCACCCCTTGCTCCAGGCGCTCCAGCACCTGATCCGGCCCGAGCAGGCTCGCCCAGGAGGACACGAGCTCGAGGGCCAGGGGCAGACCGCCCAGCCGGTCGACCAGCGCACCGGCCTGATCATCCGTCAGCGCCTCTCCGCCGGCCTGGACCCAGCGCTGGCTCAGGAGCGCTCGGGCGTCGTCGCCGCTCAGCGGCTTCAGCGGGAGCACCTGCTCGCCGGGCAGGCCCAGGGAGCGCCGGGAGGTGATCAACACCCGGCCCCGGGTCCACGAGGCGATCGGCGACGGGTCGTCGACCTGCTCCAGGTTGTCGAGCACCATCAGGGCCGGCTGGGCGCGCACGATGGCCAGCCTGGGGTCCGGGGACAGCCCGAGTCCCAGCGCCTCCACCACGCAGTCGACCAGCTGCTCCGCGGTCTCCGCCCGCTGGCAGTCCACCCACAGAGCCGTCTGCAGGGAGACGTGGTCTCGGACCAGGCTGGTCTTGCCGACCCCGCCCGGCCCGGTGACCGTGACCAGGCGGCCCGCTTCGCGCAGCCGTCGCTGGTCCTCGGTCCGACCCACCAGCTGCGTCGCGTTGACCAGGGCCTCCAGCCGGTAGCCGAGACCGAGCTCGGTGAGCAGGTGCTCCGGTGCCTTGGGGTCCCGCTCGATCTTCGTGCGGATGCGGTTGATGGTGACCCGCACGGTGCGCGAACGCACCTTGGCCGAGTAGCCCCAGACCTCGGCCAGGAGCTCTTCCTGGGAGACGGCCCTGTCGTGCTGGGCCAGGTAGGCCAGGACGCCGACTTCGGTGGGGCTGAGGCCGACGGGGCCGGACTCAGCGCGGAGCTCGCCTTCGTCGAGGTCCAGGACACCGAGGTGGAGGCGGAGGAGCACCGCGGCGGAGTGTAGGACAGATCGAGAAAGACCGATCGCCGAGCGCCCATCGGTGCACGGGTGGGGGGAAAGGCGACCGACATACGTCGCCAGCGCCACCGCCGGGGACGGGTGGCTGATCAGCGAACTGGACAGCCACATCGACTTCGGCGCTGAGCTCGACAGAGCCCTGCTCGAGTGTGCCGGGGAATAGGCGCCGATTCGTCGAACCATCGGCCCAGGGCGGAAGCCGCCCCGCAGGCGAAGTCTGCCAACCTCGACACCCGCCGAGGGAACATAAAAGCTCCCCTAGCCCCACCCGCCCCGCCCAAACGCCAGCACCAAACCCAGCGACCACGCTGGCAGGTTCCCGGTCGCCGCCCCCCAAGCCACCCCACGCCCCCCAAAGCGCTGTGCCCCCAATTCCCAGAGACCTCTAAGACCAGGTGAAGTGGGAGTCGCTGTCCTCGTCCTCGAACTCGTCCAGGCCTCCAGCGGGCGCGGCGGGTCTGGACGACTCGGACTCGTCCAGAGCCGAGATGTCGAAGTCGGAGAGCTCCGAGGAGTCTTCGTCTTCGATCTCCAACCCCCAGGCGGGCTCGGGCTCCGGCTCCGGCCGGGGCGGCGGCGGCGGCGGGCGGGCAGGGGGCGCCGGCTCGGGGCTGGCGACGGGCGCCGGCGCGGGCTCGCTCAGACGCTCCCGCAGGCGGCGGGCCTGGACATGGTCCGGGATCCGGCCGAGCAGGGTGGAGAGTCTCTCCAGTGCGCCGGTCTTGTTCCCGGTGGCAGCCTCGACTTCGGCCAGGAACAGCTGGCCATCGGGGTGGTCGCCGTCGAAGCTGTCGCCCAGCTGGAGCAGGGCCAGGGCCTCCTGGGTCCTGGTCTCGCGGTCTCGCCCCTCGTCGCTGTACATCGCCCACCCCAGCCAGATGAGCACCTCTGGGTTGTCCAGCGACTGGTTGCGAGCGCCCCGGAGCAGCCCCACTGCCTGGGCCGGCCGGCCTTGGGAGAGGGCCTGCCTCGCCGCAGCCAGGGCTTGGGCGATCGGGTCGTCGTCGACTGGGGCTGGGCGGGGCGCCGTGGGCGGTGGGTCCGGCAGCGGGGCAGGCGCACGGGTCTCTGGGGCGCGGGAGCGCAGCCGATCTGCGGCACCACGGACCCAGGTGAGCAGCTGCCCCGCGTGCTGCCGGGCAGCCTCGCTGATGGCCGTGTCCTGGACCAGATCGCCGTATCGCCGCATCAGCCGCGCCTCGGCGCGTCCGACCAGCTCCTCGCTCGCAGAGCTGGGAATGCCCAACATGGTCCAGGCATCCACCGACTCCAGGTTGCGCACGTCCTTGGCCAGCAGTCGGCCGATCTTGGCCAGCTGCTCGGCCGATCGCTGCTTCTTGGCCGCGCGGCGACTGCGCTTGTCCTGTTGGCGAGCCCGAGGGCGGTTCCTGCCCTTCAGGGCGCGGGCCGCGATGTCTCGACGCCGACCGGCTCGGCGCTCGTGGGCTGAGCCTTCGTTTCTGGAAGACTCGGACATCACCGAGGGCGAGTGGCTCCGTCCCAGATCCTTGCTGGCCGCGGAGTAGACCGACGCGGTGTCCCCCGCCTTGAGCTCTGCGGGCCCGAGCGCCGCGAGCTTGCGCAGGAAGTCGCTCAGATCCAGCAGCGACACCGGACCGCGCAGGAAGTGCGGGCCGACGCACAGCCGCTTGGCATGCCGCACCAGGTCATCGGTCTCGACGCACTTGTCGCTCTTCAGCAGGACGCGCGTGCCCTCGGCGTCCGGGTGCTTGCGCAGCCGGGCCAGGAATCCCAAGGCCGAGCGCTCGGGCAGGTCCAGATCCACCAGCACGACTTCGGGCCGGGCCTCGTCCAGGGCTGCAAGGGCCCGCTTGGCCCGGGTGAAGCCGGTCACGTGGGCCGACCCGCCCAGCAGGTTGCTCAGGACCCTCTCCAGGTCCGAGTCAGTGTCCAGGATGAGCACGCGCATGGAAGGACGACCCCGAGTCCCCGCGCCCATCCTACGACATCGGGCGTCCTCGCTACCGCACCGTGCCGGTCCCTCGCACGCCTGTCACCCCCAGGAAGACGCCGTCAGCCCCGTTCCACGGGACCGTGAAGCTGCCCTGCTCGTACCGAAGGAAGCTGATCACCACCAGATCGCTTGCCTGGCCGGTCACCGCCGACGCCGGCACGGTCATGGCGCCACTGTCGTAGCCATTGCACAGGGCATAGCTGCGCAAGTTGCCGGTGCTCGGGTTGTAGAACTCGTACATGATCAGGAAGAAGTTGGTCCCGGTTCCGGCCGGCGCCCAGGTCCACGAGGTCGCAGCGCTCCGGGACAGTCGGTAGCTGAACTGGCCAGAGGTGTCCGGCAGCAGGCTGTCGAAGAACTGGGCCGTGTAGACCGCGTCTTCGACCGTGAAGGCCGCCAGATCGTCGCCCCCCAGGCTGGCCAGGTCATAGGCCGCGGAGTGTGCGATGGCCGACGCCGCCATGCTGCCAGCCGCGGTCGAGGCAAGGTATGTGATGTCGCTACCTTCCACGGTCTTCGCCATCGTGATGGAGCGACTGCCAGAGGTCAGGTAGGCGAAGTCCCCGGCATCCAGGAATTCCAGAGGGGGGTCGTTCGCGACCAGGTTGTTGGCACAGCTCCCAGGGCTCGGCAGGTGGGCGAGGAATTCCACGTCCGTCGCCTCGAAGAACCCGACCATCGCCGACGCCTCCTCGCTGTCCAGCGGGGGCACCCAGCAGCTGGGGCACAGGTTGTAGAGGTAGTTGATCTGGACCACCGCGGCTACGCCGTCGGCCTGGGGGGTGGTCTGGCCGGTGTCGCTGGTGCCCGTCGAGGACCCATCACCGTAGGTAAAGGCATCCTCGACAACGGCGAAGCCCGCGTCGCTGCTCACGCTCAGGTCCACGGGCCCCAGGTCGCCCCCCGGCGTCACGAAGGTGAAGGTGGTGTCGCTCAGTCCGGTGACGTCCACCGACTTGCCCCCAAAGCCCACCGCCGGGTCGTCGCCGAAGCCCCAGCCCGCCACCGTGACCGACGTGCCGCCCGCCGCCGGCCCCTGAGACGGGGTCAGGCTCACGACCCCGATGGGCCCCTGGGGAGCGGTGTCCTCGTCGTCTCCCAGGCCGGTGTCGAAGCCGAACACCCCGCAGCCCGCCAACAGGATGGCCGCAGCGGCCGGACTAAGCTGTCCGGGATGACGTCGTGGACCCTGCTGCTGGCGCACCACCACCCCGACGAGCGGGCGCGTTGTGCGGACCTGGGCGGGGTCGCCGTCTGCCGGCGCTGCCTGGCCGCCTGGCCGCTGGCCCTCTGCGTGATCGCGGCCGGCGTGGCTGTGGGGTGGCCGGTGGCCGGGCCGGGGGAGCTCGTGGCGCTCTGGAGCCTGCCCATGGCGGAGTACGTGGCCGTGCACGTGGGTGGTCGGCCCTACAGCGCCAGGCGGACCTGGGTCCTGGGCCCCCTGCTCGGTCTGGCGCTCGGAAGGACCCTGCACCGTTACCTGCTGGCCCCGCTGGATCCGGTGACCTGGGCGATCCTGGGCGTCGCTGCCACCGTCGGCGGCGCCTCCGCCGCGACCTACCATGTCAGGGTGAAGAACCGCGAGTCCGTGTAGGTCGAGTGGTAGTAGTAGCCCCATCCGTCGGGGAAGTGGTCGCAGAAGCTCTCGGTGTCGACTGCGCACCAGCCGGCCCCGAACCCGACGCGGAGGTTGTCCACGTCGGGATCCATGTCGGACAGCGGCCAGCTGATCTTGAGCTCGGTGGACGACGGGTACTCGACTGAGGGCTCGCCCAGATCGATGAACCCGGAGTCGTAGCCCTGCAGGGTGGCCTTGCCCGACTGCATGGCCATCCGGTAGTAGCTGTAGTCCCCACTGGTGGCGATGCCCCACAGCTCCACGAAGGTGCTGGCGGCATCAAAGGGCTCTGCAGCCACGAACATGAGCTCGAGCTGATCGCCGTTGGCGCGGTAGAGCACGTTGAGCAGGTCGAAGGTGAACCCGTGGGCGTCTCCCCGGTCGTCGTCCACGCTGCTGACCGACAGCCACGGTGGCTCGCCCAGGGTGATGCTCAAGGGGGTGGTGTAGGTGTTGTCGTCGTCGGTGGAGTCGACCCGCAGGTCCAGGACTTCTCCGCCCGCGCTGCCGGCATCGACGGTGACCTCGAACTCGGCGGTGCGGGAGCTTCCGGCGTTCAGGGTGCTCAGGGTGGACTCGGAGACGTCGAGGACCGCAGTGGCCGTGCTCGAGGACTCGAGGGTCGCGACGGCGTCTACGATGCCCGCCGCGTCCAGATCGCCCACGTTGGTCAGCTCGACCTCGAGCACCGCGCTCTCGCCGGCGTCGAGCAGCCCGTCGTTGTTCCCGCCTGTACTGTCGTCGATGGTGACGGCTGTGGCCTTGACCACCACCCAGGGCACGTCGACGGCCACGGGGAGCTCCCAGGTCTCGACCCCGTCGTCCAGGAGGACCTGGAGCTCGACCGGGGTGGAGTCGACGTGGTCGTCGCTCACGGAGAACCGCAGCGGCGTCTGCAGTGAGACCGTCGAGCCGGCGCCCCAGCTGCCAAAGGTCAGTGGATCCGGCCCGGCCGCCAGCAGGGTGACGTCGCCGTCGCTCGACAGCAGCTCGATCGTGACCGGACCGCTGGTGTCCGCGCCGCCATTCCGGAGGTTCAGGTCCAGCACGACGACGTCTCCGGGCTCGACCGTCGAGGGGCTCGTGATCGTGGCGGTGACCGTGGGATCGGGCGGCTCGGGCAGCCAGGCTGTGATGGGGTCGGTGCCGAACCAGCTCTCCCGGGCCAGGGACTCGTAAGTCCAGCCGTCGTGGTCCATCTCGAACAGGGCGACTTGCCCGGAACCCGTGGCGTCGATGCTCACGAACCAGCGGTCTTCGCCCGCGGCGGGTGGCAGCAGGGCGTGCTGGTCGGTGATGTCCATCGCAAAGCTGTGCTGGCCCACGGCCAGCGCGTCGGCGCCCAGGCTTGCCGTCCAGGCTGGCGCATCCGGGTCCCCCACCCCGACCAGGATCTGCACCACGCCTTCGGTGGTCACGTCCAGGTCCAGGCGCAGCTCCGAGGTCTCCCCCACCACCAGGTCCTGCTCCAGGGTCCAGGTGTCGACGCCGTCGCTGACGGTCACGACCACCGGCAGGTAGCTGTTGTCCGGCCAGTCCAGGTCCACGTCGACCGCCACGCTGTCGGCGACCGCGCCATCCCCTTCGAGCTCGCCGAGGCTGGCCGGGCCGGCTGCGCTCGCCCCGCTGTCCGGGAAGCTGATCGTCGCCTCGAGGGGTCCGGCACAGGCGACGTCCAGCCCGTTGACCACGTCGATGGCCAGGGCTGGGCTGTCGCCAGGGGAGACGGGAGAGGCGTCCCACGCCGCGGTGATCACCGGGTCGCAGGTCAGCTCGCGCACGGTCACGGCGTCGATGTACCAGTCGTCGACGTAGGCGCCCACGTAGTGCCAGGCCAGGTGGACCACAGGCTCGCCGGACCACTCGGTCAGGTCGATCACCTGGGAGCGCTGCCAGCCGTCCTCTGACGGGGGCGGCAACACCGCGACCTGGGTGTGGGTGCCGTTTCGGGGGTCCCGGTCGACGGTTCCGATCCACAGGCTGTGGTCCGCACCGTCGGTCGAACGCCCCTGTTCCCACCAGGTCAGCTGGATCTGCTCGACCCCGGAGAAGTCTAGAGGCGGCGCCAGCAGCCAGTCGTCCAGCAAGGAGATGCCTTCGAAGCCACGTGGGTGGAGCACCCCCGCCACACCGTCCTGGGCCTGGGCTTCGGAGATCTCAAAGGGATATCCGGCAAAGCCGTCGGCAACGCTGGACCAGCCCAGCGAGTACAACGGTCCGTAGCCGGCCGTGGAGCCCTCGAAGTCCTCGGTGAAGGGCAACGGGGCGCCCTTGTCCGTCACGTCCAGGGAATAGGGGGAGTCGGCGTTGTCGAGCGGCAGGAAGCTGGTCACGCCGAGGGCATCGCTCGCCCGGAAGTAGTAGTCCAGACCCGGATCCTCGACGTCGCTCCCCGGGACGTCGGCGGTCCAGTCATCGGAGCCGGTCTCCGGGACCATCGCCAGCGTCTCCCAGTAGTCTCCGTCTTCGGTGCGGTAGACCAGATCGACCGCGTCGACCCCGTCGACGTCCGTGGCGGTCACAGTCAGGGCCACCCCGTCGCCGGTCACGAAGGGGCCATCGGGGGCCGCGTGGGACAGCACCGGACCCAGGAGGGGGACGCTGCTGTCCTGGGTGCCGGTGTCGTCTGTACAAGCGATCCCGGTCAAGCCCGCGAGCCAGATGCCTGCAGCAAGGGTGCGGCTCATTGCTCTTCCTCCAGCAGCAACTCACAGGTCGGGAGCTCGACCACGTCGACCGGGTAGGCGGGCTTGGCGCGCTGGTCGTCGGCATAGACCGCGCACCAGGTCCAACAGTTGTAGTACTGGACGCCCTCGGCGTTGCTGAAGGCGTAGCACTGGAACCCCGAGGGACAGTCCGCGTCCGAGGAGCAATCGACGCCGCAGTAGCCGCCGTAGCAGTGGTTGCCGTTGCCACCGCAGTCGTTGTCATCGTTGCAGATCTTGCAGTAGTAGCCACCGGCCTCGTAGCACTCGCCCGTGAACTCGTTGCAGAACTCCTGGAAACCGCAGTCCACCCGGGTGTCCCGGCAGTCTTTGGGTTCGCAGGCGCCGGTCTCTCCACAGACGTCGCCTGGGTAGCAGTCGTCGTCCTCGCCACAGCCCTCGGTGCAGCTGCCATCGTCGCAGGTGTGCTCCATCGGGCACTGGGCCGAGGTGGCGCAGGACTTGGTGACGCAAGCGCCTTCGATGCACACCTGGCCGAAGCGACAGGTGTTCTCCTCGTCGCACTCCGCGTCGGCGCCACAACCGACCAGGGCCAGGACCAGCCAGAACAGGAGCTGTGTCACGGGGCCGTCTCCGTCTCATCGATCGAGGCGCCTGCCGCGAGCGGGGTGTACTCGACCTTGATGAACCAGGACGCCGGTGGCACCTGGCCTTCCTCGAAGCGGATGCTGTTGCGCTCGAGCACGTACTCGTAGTCCACGTCGCGCTCCAGGGTCTTCACGAACGACGCGTCGTCGGCTGTCTCGTAGAGCGAGACCTCGAGGGTGCTGTCGTTGCAGGGCTCCGACAGCTCGAATTCGACCAACAGGCCGGACAGTGTCAGTCCCAGACGAGAGACCAGCGGGGAGAAGTCCTCGTCGCAGATGGACTCCAGCAGGCCTTCGGTCCTGGTGCTCAGGTCCACGTAGCGGGGGCCGTACCAGCCGTACCCGCTCTCGGTCGAACAGGACGGGTCCCCATCGAACTCGGGCGGCTTGTCGCCCACGACGCTGGAGATGTTCATGAGTCCGTGATCTCGATAGGCTTCCTCGCCCTTCAGATCCGTCATGAACCGCAGGTAGTAGTCGACGTTGTGTGGGCTCGAGTCGTCCTCGTCGCTCACGAAGATGAAGCTGAGCGCGGCCTCTTCGCGGATGAAGCCCGCGCTGCTGCCGGACAGGTTCGGCTCGGTGAAGGCCATGTAGGCGGCCTCGAGGCCCATCTCGATGCCGGAGCCGCTCACCCCGACGGCGACCATCTCTCCGAAGATCTCCTCGGCGCCTTCGGTCTCGGTGTCGATGACGAAGACCTGGTTCTGCAAGTTCATGGCCGTGCCGGTCTCCCACTCGGCAGTGACCCCGCCATTGACCGAGCTGTCCGCGTCCCGCGCCACCACGAGCACGCCCCCGGCCGGCAGGACCGATCCTTCGGGAAAGACCCACAGGTTGCGGCCCAGGTCGCCGAGCAGGTGTCCGGACAGGTCCAGGTCCTGGTCGGCCTGGTTCGTGAGCTCGACCCACTCGCCGAGCGCGTCATCGACCGCGGCGGGATCCGCCATGATCTCGGTGATCAGCACGTCGCCGGCCACAGGCAGGGCAAGCCCGGTGTCGGTGTCGGTGTCGGTGTCGGTGTCGGTGTCGGTGTCGGTGTCGGTGT